>NZ_JACVBK010000009.1:0-369831 GCF_014852325.1 Pseudomonas sp. PDM01 | reverse complement strand
GATGCTGATAATCTTGTTGACTATCAGTCTGACTCCACAAGCACCCACACGAATTGCTTGATTCAGTTGTTAAAGAGCGGTTGGTTAAGATCTTTCGTCTCAACCGAGGCGCGCATTCTACAGCGCCTTTCATCAAACTGCAACCTTAAAAGTTGATGATTTTTCTTAACTAAATCAACAACTTAAACCAGAACCAGCAGCGAACTGCTCGTTAGCGGGAGGCGAATAGTACAGTATTAAAATACGTGGTCAACCCCTGAGTGGAAATTCTTTTTCCACACCAAAGATCCCTGGCTGCCACCGTCAGCCCTGGCCCGATAATCGTCTTATATAAGAAGCAGGAAGGTTCAGTCACCCGTGAACAACAGGGGGCCTCCTGATCGGTTACAACGCACCGCATCGGAACGACTAAGCTTTTTCGAATGAACCTCGTCTTTCAAGGGTGACTCCATGAGCAGCGCCCCCCTGTCTGAACTCGATGCCGCTCTACCCGGTCTGGCTCGCAAGATCCGCGTACTGAATGCCCTGTCCTGGCCGGATGGCGTCGAGGACGTTTTCCTGGCGCATTGGCGTAACGGGAAAGCCGAATTGCCCAGAGTCGAATTGCGCCCCCGCGACCACAGCGCCGACATCGCCGCTCTGGAAGCCTTTATAGGACGCTGCGATCAGGGGCACCCAGCCGGGCACTATCTCGCCATGACAGCGCGCAGTTATGCCACGGCCGGACGCATGCTGGGGGCGATTGGCACTCCCGCCTTCACTCAATACTCATCCGCGTTGTACCGACGCCCGGATTTCTATTATCCGAGCCAGAAACTCAGCATGCTGGATGCGGCCAATTTTTTTCTCACCACCACCGACGCCCTATTGGGTGGCGCCCGGATTCCACCGACTCAGGCTGAGATCCCGGCCGAGGTCTTCGCCGCCTGGATGCAGCCGGAGCTGGACCGTTTCTTCGGTGAGGGCCGGGTCACGGTCGTGCTCGACCCGACGCTGGCTGCCAAGGCAATCGCCGGGGCAAGCCGTATACGCCTGCGTACCGGTGCCCTGTTCTCTGAACTGGACAAGAATCAGTTATTGCAGCATGAGGCCTTCGTGCATGTTGCTACCGCACAAAATGGCGCGCTCCAGCCCAACCTCAAAAGTCTGGGTTTGGGGGCTCCACGCACGACCCAAACCCAGGAAGGCATTGCCACCCTGGCAGAACTGTTCACTGGCAGCATGGACATCAACCGCCTGCGCCGCCTGGCCCTGCGCGTGCTCGCGGTCCAGCAGGCGCTGGACGGCGCCGATTTCATACAGGTATTCGAGGGGTTTCTCGCTGCAGGCCAGTCACAAGAGGAGTCCTTCCGCTCAACCCAGCGGGTCTTCCGTGGCGCCGACCTGCGTGGCGGCTCGGCGTTTACCAAGGACGCCGCCTACCTGACGGGTTTGCTGGGCGTCCATACCCTGTTGCGAATCGCGATCCGCGACAATCGACCGGAACTGGTGGGGCATTTGTTTGCCGGACGCCTCAGTCTAGCCGACACCGTACGCCTGGCGCCTCTATTTGAATCTGGCTGGCTCCAGGGCCCCACCCATCTACCGGCCTGGGCCTGCGATTTACGTCTGCTCGCCGCCAACCTGGCCTTCTCCGCTTTTATTGCCCAGATAAAACTGGATGTGCTCGATCTGGAGGTGCTCATGACATTTGCAGACGAACACGAAAACGATGCCAGCGCCCTGTGACCATGGGCACCTGCCAATTGACTCGATTGAGTTTCACGGAAATATCCTGACCGCGGCGCAGCAATCAGCCAGAAGCGGCCGGTGGTCGTTGCACTTCGCCAGTCGCCGGCGTGTGGCTAAGCTTAATTAATCGGGGTGAATTGAAACCTGAGAGATAGCGGCCATCAGCGAATCTGGACAGGCATCAAGACGGCGCCCCATAGGAGACGACTATGTATGCGGTGATAAGAACCTACTTGGGTACTGGAGCAAAGCAGCTTTTCGAGCTTTTGGAAGAGCGCAAGACCGACGTTGAAGCGACCCTGCGGACAGTGCCGGGCCTCGTAAGCTACACGCTGCTGAATACGGGTGATGGTGGTACGTCGGTAACGGTTTGCACGGACAAGGCCGGCAGCGATGCGAGCTTGAAAGTCGCAAGCGAGTGGATCAAGAAAAACGCATCAAGTATCCACGCGTCCCCGCCGATCGTAACGGAAGGTCCGGTCATCGTGCAGATCAAATAACGCGCCCTTGCGATTGATCTCGCGACACCGTCGCTGTCGCGGGATTTGTATGCTTGCCTGGCGCAAATGTGATCGTCCGCAAACCATCAGATTGGGTTTGATTGCGGTGCAAGCCCCTGCCTCACCCCTAGGCTTCTTACGCAAACCTCTGCCATCATTCAGGCATTCACAAGCCGAGTAGAAATACATGAATCGTCAGAAAAAAATAAAGCAGCTATTAAAGGCTCACGCCAAAAAGGCCAGTGCCAAACTGGCACCGCAAAACAAGTCTAAATACATCAGCAAAGCCGACCGATTGAAACTGGCCGCTGAATCCGCTCAAGACGCAATCACGCCCTCTGAGGGCTGATCCAGCCCCTAACGAACCATCAACGAACTCGCCAACAACGCCTCCAACCCCATCGGCTTCGCAAAATAATAACCCTGAGCCTGCCCTGCGCCCATTTCGCGTAGCAAGACCAGCGTCGCTTCATCCTCGACACCTTCGGCCACAACGCTGAGGTCCAGCGATTCGGCCATCCGCACAATCGCCCGGACGATCGCGCGACTGCGAGGGCTGGTGGTCAGTTCGAGGATGAACGATTTGTCGATCTTCAAACCGCTGAAGCGGTACTGATGCACGTAGCTCAGGGATGAAAACCCGGCACCGAAGTCATCGAGCACCACCGACATGCCGTTGTCGGCCAATTGCTGCATGGTCAGTCGGGCAATCGCCGGCTCCGCCACCAATGCACCCTCGGTCAACTCCAGGCAGATCCGCGAGGGCTCGACCCCGTATCGCGCCAACAGCGCAAGCACATCATTGGCAAAGTCCGGGCGCGTCATGCTGTAGCTGGAGCAATTGACGTGCACCGCAGGCCAATTGGCGTGTTCGGGTTGTGCGAGGATCGCGGCGATGCTGGTCAGCATGTACAGGTCCAGTCGACCAATCAGGCGCAAACCCTCGACATCCGGCAGAAACTCGCCCGGCGCGATCACCCGGCCGCCCGGCTGATGCCAGCGGATCAGTGCTTCAAGGGCCAACAGTTCGCCGCTTTCGACACTGACTATCGGCTGGAAATACGGCAACAGTTCGTCAGTACGTTTGAGCGCGTTGCGCAAGGCCCCTTCCCGTTCAACCTGGTCCGAGACTTCACGGCGCACTTCCTGATTGAACACTGCGTAGCTGTCGCGCCCGGCGCTCTTGACCCGGTACATCGCCGCATCGGCGTCGCGCAGCAAGTCGGCGGGTTCCTGATGGAACTGACTGTCGGCGCTGACAATACCGATACTGCAAGACGAAAACACTTCATAGCCGTTGATCAGGAACGGCAAGTCAAACGCCACCAGAATCCGTTCAGCGATGTCGATTACCACCTCCAGCGGCGCCTCGGGAGCCAGCACGGAAAACTCATCGCCCCCCAGGCGCGCGAGCATGTCGCTGTCGCGCAGACAACCACGCAAACGGTGGGCGGCCTGCATCAATAGCAGGTCGCCAAAATGGTGGCCGAGGCTGTCATTGACCATCTTGAAACGGTCGAGGTCGATGAACATCACTGCCAGGTGCCCGCCTTCGCTGCCGAACTGCGACCAGGCCAGATTGAGGCGCTGTTGCAGGTAGGTACGATTGGGTAGCCCGGTCAGCGCATCGTGGGAGTTTTCGTGTTGCAACTTGGCATTGGCGTGATCGAGCTCGCGGGTGCGGTTCTGCACCCGGGCTTCCAGCTTGAGGTTGGCGGCATGGATCGCTTCGGCGGCCGTGCGGCGCGACAACGCGGTGTCGATGTGCCGGGAGACGAACGTCAGCAGTTCCTGGTCGCGCAGGGTATAGCGCACTTGCGAGGTATAGCTTTGCACTGCGAGTACGCCACGCACCACATCGCCATCGAACAATGGAATGCCCAGCCAGGAGTAAGATCGGAAGTACGCTTCGGCCAGTTCGATGTCGCCGTGCGCAGACAATCGCTCAGCTTCGTCGGCGTCAATCAGGCAAGGTCGACGCTGACGGATAACGTACTCGGTCAAGCCCCGGCGCCCTCGCCGGGCCGCTGGGCAGGCCGTCTGCCGCTCATCGACATAATACGGAAAGGTCACTTCAGTGGTCGCGTCGTCGAACAGCGCAATATAGAAGTTCCGCGCGAACAGCAGATCACCGACGATGCCATGCAAGGTTTGAAACAACTCAGCCATGTCACCAGGCCGGCTGGAGAGTTCAGCGATCTGGAACAGCGCGCTCTGCAGATGTTCGGCGCGCTCTCGCTCTGCCACTTCCTGCCTCAAGGCGTCGTTGAGCGCCGAGAGCTCCAGGGTACGACGCATCACCGTCGCTTCCAGATCCTCGCGGTGCAGAATCCGGTCCAGCGCCATGGCCACGTGACGGGCCACCACCAGAAACAACGCGCGGTCCTCGGCGCTGTAGGTACGAGAAACGTCGTAGACCTGCATCGCCAGCATGCCAAACACCTCGTCCGAGGCATTTTTCAACGGTGCGCCCATCCAGAATTCGGGACGATCTCCCACGCAGTAAAAACGGCCTTCGGCCTGAGCCGCGAGGATGCCGGCGGCGTCGATCAGCAACGGCTGGCCGCTGGTCAATACCTGGCCGGTCAACGAAAGATGCGAAGGGTCAAGGTATTCGTAGTGCGAGGACTCCACGGCATCAACGTCAATGATGTCGACGTAATACGGGTAGTCGATCTTGCCGCTGTGCGGGTCATACAGCGCGAGATAGAAGTTCTCGGCGTCGATCAGGCTCGCCAGCAACTGGTGAACCCCCACCAGGAACACTGACCGGTCGCGGGTCGAACTGGCCAGGTAGGTAATTTCATACAGCACACGTTGAGTAATCTGCGCGCGGGCCAGGGTATTGGTCTGCACCTCAATGCCCAGGCGCTGGGCAAAACCGGCGAGCGCCGGTTCTTCGGCCTCGGCGATTGGCGCAAGCAGCCAACCCAGCACACTTTCGCCGCTGCCGGTCGGCCAGCGGTGCAAGTACCGGGTCTGGCAAAAGGCATCGAACTGTTCATTCGCAACACTTGACGGCCATTGCGCCTGTGGGTCGCCCTGCCCGACCAAATGCATCTGTTCACCGGCACGGTAAACGACCCACGCGATGGTGTGCGTCCAGTTGCGCGCCGAGTTCAGTAAGTGTTCGATCGTATCCTCGTTGCCAGCGCAGGTTATGCCGACAGTATCCGAATTCCCTTTAAGCTCAGAGGCGACAATATCGCAATCGTTCGATTGCCGCGGGAAGTCGGTCAAAGGACGAAAACTCATCAACGCTCCCTGAGCCAGAAACTGGCAATACTCACTTACTGGTTACTAGCAATGCGCCAGTGAGCTTCCCGTTTATAGAGTTTTTATTCAATAGGTTTTTTCGAATTGTGAGTTGCTTGCTCAACAGGTCATTCTTTACGGGCGCCAACTCGGCAAACGACTGACAAGTGTGCCTCTGCACCCTTATCCAAGTAGTTCCACCAGGAAAAGGAGCGTCCTTATGGAGACCGTCACAATTCGTACCCTGCAAAACACTGATGCTGAGGCATTGCTGACGTTTGAAAGGGACAATCGCGAGTGGTTCGAGCGCCACATTGACGCACGTAATGCTGCTTTCTATTCGGTGCAGGGTGTCACCGAGCACATTGCAGCCTATTTATCCGATTATGCCGCTGGCACCTGGCACCCCTTTGTCATCGTAGACGCTGACGGAAAAATAGTGGGCCGGGCGAACCTCAAAGACATCGACACGTCCGCGCGGTCGGCAGAAGTCGGCTATCGGATCGCTCAAAGTGCTTGCGCAAAAGGACTGGCAACGCGGGCGGTGAGGCATTTGATCGAGCAAGCGCAGTTGCGTTGGGATCTTAATCAACTGGTTGCCAACGTTTACGTCGACAATATCGGCTCGGCAAAAGTGCTCGAACGCTGCGGCTTCGTGATTGAACAGACATCTCTGCAAGCAGGCGCAAATCAGGAGTATCGGTTTGGCCTTTCGATTCAGACGAGTGAATGATGTGCCGATACGATTTACGCAGACAAAAAAAAGCCCCGCAACCAAATGGGCTGCGGGGTAAAAAATTGGTTGGTTGCGGCCAACCAAAGGAGCTCTGTAGAAAGCGTTACGGGCCGGGGTCAGATGCAATCCTGTGCGGCGCGTTCAAAACTTGAAGGCAGCAGGTTTGAGGCCAGCAAGTGTCGCTCGTAGATAAACACCTTGCCGCCATTCCCGGCCTTGTAGGCTTCCAGCACGTTGTCGGCCGAGACTTTGCTCGGCACCACGATCCGGTAGCTGCGCTGGGTTTGCGAGACGGTCGGGTTCAACGCATGGCTCTGCAATTTCGGTACGACGCAATCGGCGTATTGGGCTGGGGTCTTGCTGGTCTGCAAGGTCAGGGTCGGGTCGTTCGGCGCGGAGGCGCAACCGGCCAGCAACAAAGAGCCAATCGCCATGGCGGGTACAAATAAAGAGCGCATCGGTCTTATCCAGAAAATAAAAGCTTCGGTTCATCCAGCAGCGGGACTGCGTCACGGTGCGTGTTCGTTGGAGGTGATTTTCCGCCTATAACCAACAAAGCAGAACTTGTGTTTCGTAATGGTCACTATTACCTCTAGCAATAGTTGCGCGCCGTGCAGATGGGTACACACTCTGAATCACCACTAAAAAAAATTGATGAGGATCTATCCTTGAGAACTTTTGACCTGATCCGCGATGCCGTATTGCCCGATTTCCGCGACCGGGTGGCCGAGTACCTGATTCAGTACGAAACCGTATTGTTAAGTGAACACGCGCCCGACCCGGAACTTGTGCGGGCCACCGCCAATCAGTTGCGCGGTTATTTGCGCGGGTTGAACACCACGCGAGTGCTGGGCATGGCGGACTGGGAGGAACTGGATCGGCGGGTGGTGAACACGTGGCTTTAGCGCCGCACGCCTCGACCGGTGGATCGGCATCCATCGAATGACTTTCTATACTGCTGTCGAATCCGGAAAGACGCAGGATTTGCCGTCATCGTAGTCGTGGTTCTCTCTGGGTAATGTCTCCCGATAGTTCTCAAGCAAAAAAGGAGTTTGCGTCATGACCGACGATCCAAAAGTAAAAGGACCCGCGTCGTACTTTCCCTCTATTGAAAAAAAGTATGGGCAGCCAATCACCCACTGGCTAACCCTGCTCAAGACAGTCAGCGGCAAGAAGCATATGGAGATGGTTGCGTTGCTCAAAACTGAACACGGCATGGGCCATGGCCATGCCAACGCGTTGGTTGCGTACTTTTTAGCGAGCACTAAAACCGACTGACGAGACTGATGTAGCACAGGGCGCTCGATGCACCCGCTTGCGGCTCAAGCCAACCGGGCGCCATACACCTGACTGTTGCTATCAAATCCACCTCCACTGTATCTGCTTCAACCCAATGACTACGGTTAGCCTTGTTTCTCATCCAGGGGAGTTTGCGCTATGCCGGACGCCACCAACCTTTACCTGTTCACTGTCGCCGCCCTGCTGTTGCTGATCGTGCCTGGCCCGAACATGGCCTTCGTCACCAGCCATGCCGTTGCCCATGGCTGGCGTGCCGGTTTCGCCGCCGCATTGGGAATAACCCTGGCCGACGTGCTGATGACCGCCATGGTCAGCGCGGGGCTCGGTGCGCTGGTGATGAGTTGGGCGCCGGCATTTGATTTGCTGCGGTGGGCCGGGGCTTCCTATCTGATGTGGCTGGCGTGGAAGGCATTGAGCACTCCACCAGCGGACGCGGATGCTCAACCTGCATTGGCATCGCGGCGCAAGATCTTCATCCGGGCGACTCTCAACAGCCTGTTGAATCCCAAGGCGCTGTTGTTCTTCATGGTATTCCTGCCGCAATTCGTCACCCTGGGAACCAGCAGCGTCACGGTGCAACTGATGGTATTAGGTGTGTTGCTTGCGCTGATCGCTTTGATCTTTCATTCCCTGCTCAGCGTCTGTGCCGGGCAGCTACATGGGCGCCTGCGTGGGGGCAAAATCTCCAGCCGCCTGGGTGCTTATGGCTTCGCTGTCGTAATGACGGCGCTGGCGGTACGTTTGCTGGTGCTGAACCGGACAGTCTGAAGCGGTCGCATCGAAATCGCTCAATAGCCGGCACTCGCCGAGGCCGCCTTTTACTGCGCCAACCAAAACCTGCACACTTGTCGGCTTTTTTCGCGACAGGAAGTCTCCCCATGCAACGGATTGTCATTCTGGGCAATGCCGGTAGCGGCAAATCCACCCTCGCCCTGACCTTGCAGTAGGTTGTACAGAGAAGCTCGACCGGGCATTCCTGTGGTGCACTTGCGCGGTTACCGGCAGATTCGCGCCTTTCTCGATAGCTTGCCCGTAGCGTCGGGAGTCTGCCTTGAATAAAGGGAGGGGGACTTTCGCTATCCCGGGAGTTGATCCGTGTATGCCCGGCAGAGGGTTATGAGAGAGAACCTACGGTTACGAACGACTGGTTGCTATCGCCATTAGCGGCCATTGCCCGCCTTAAATAAACTGCGAAATATTCGCCATCGCACGCGTTATGTAAATGTCCTTCTCCCCCACGGGAGCAACATAATGAAGTGCACTGCGTGCGGCCTCCTCACCTGCAAGACGTGAGATGAACCAAGCGGCAAGATACTGCGACGACAAGCACCCGCCAGCCGTTGCGACATTGCCCTTGGCCACGAACGGTTGATTGAGTACCGCCACACCGGCCTCTTCAACCCATGGCTTTGTGATCAGATCCGTGCAGGCCGGAACGTCGTCCAGCAGGCCCAGTTTTGCAAGTATGAGCGTGCCCGAGCACTGGGCGCCCAGGAGTTGGCGCGCAGGATCAAGCTTCAGGCGAGACATCAGCACGGCATTCGCGACGACGTCCCGGGTCATTCTCCCACTGCCCACCAGCACGGCGTCCGCACCGCATGCGTCCTCCAACGACATCTGCGCCTCGATCATCAGGCCGTTCATCGACAGCACTTTGTCTGTGGGGCTGGCGATAGACACTCGCCAACCAGGCTGTTGAACCCGGTTGAGGATGCCGAACGAGATGAGCGAATCAAGTTCGTTGAAGCCTTCAAAGGTAAGGATTGCGATATGCATTTGAGCCTCAGACCAGAGAAATCTTGTGGTCCATCGTAAAACCAAACAACCAATACACTCAAAAAATTGTAATGGATACGCTCTGTACTGATTACGAACGTGGGCACAGGCAAACCTCAAAGGGGCCGAACACTGAGGCCCTTAGCTATTTAAACAGCGGCGCCCTAGAACTTTTCCCTGTTTACAGGTCTATGTGGACAGGCACATTCGCTCGGTAAGCGCTGACCCGCAGACTTCCCGCAGCCAGATGGCTACACATCAACATGTCAATTCAGAGGTTGTCTTCGCTCATGAAATTCCATGACCTACGGATGGTGCTCTTCGGCCTGTTCGCGTTCGCGGCAGTGGGCTCGGCATCAGCAACACAGATGAAGACCTCAACCCCTGTTTTCGCAACTGAAGTGGCGGCCGTTCAGGCGCCGGTCCAGGCTGCCGGCAGCCCTTGGCCGACCGTGGCCAGTATGGCCGGCAACCAGCCAGGGTCGTTGCTTGCCCATGATGACCGATACTGGCATGACGACCGTTGGCATGATCGTAGAGACAATTGGCGCCGAGACGACTGGCGTAGAGAACAGTGGCGTAGAGAGCAAGCCCGCCGGGATGCCGAACGCCATCGTTATTGGGAGCGTCATCAGGATCGGTCCATGCGGCACCGCTACGAGGACGATCGCCGCTACTATCGTCGCTAAATCTGCCTGTAACACCAGGCTGTAGAAATCAGGCTGAAAACCTCGACGAGGTACGAATCGGATATTCGCTCAGTGCTTCCCAAGTGAAGTCTGAGCGTCCGCAACCAATGAAGGTTATCGACCAAGCGCATTCAATACTGACCTTTGAAATGACCGTTAAGCCCGGCGCGTGGAGCAATACTCCACGATGAGCTGAGTAACCGCCGCCACCATCGCCTGATCCGCTTCAGGCGAAGTAAACAGCCGAAACTCTGCATCCGGCAACTCCGGCAACCCTTGTTCAGCCCCAAGAACCACCAGCCCTTGCCCCAACTGACTGAGTGTCATGGGCGCAACCGCGAAGCCTGCAAGCGCCGCCGCCCGCAACCCAGCGGTGCTGCTGCATAACATCGCGGTGCGTTGGGCGATCCCCGCCTGAGCCAGTCGCTTCAACGCAACCTCGCGATAAGGGCATGGCTCGGGGAACAGGGCCAGCGGCAACGGCGTCGGTAACCGGGTGACGGGTTGCGCCGACCAGGCCCACACCAGCGGCTCTTGCCACAACAATTTCCCCGCATCGCTGGTTTCGCACAGTGAGCCGATGACCAACTCCAGATGCCCTTGCTTCATCAGCGCCAGCAACGTACCGGGAATGCTCACCTGCACGTCGATCTCCATCCCTGGGTACTGCGCCGCGAATTCCTGAAAAGCACGCAGTAGTCGGGATTCGACAAAATCCTCGGATATTCCGATCCGCAGCCGCCCGTGAAATGGCGTACGCGTCAGTTCCGCCCAGGCATCACGGTTCAGCACAAGGATCGTGCGCGCATAAGAGAGCAAGCGCTCGCCATCGGGCGTCAGTTGCTGGGAACGGGTGGTACGCGTCAACAGGGGTTTACCAATCTGTTCTTCCAATCGCCGCACATGGCCGCTCACCGCAGACTGAGTCAGGTGCAGCTTTTGCGCTGCACGGCTGAAGCCTTCTTCGTCGACCACAGCGACAAATGTTTTGAGTAGCAGCGAATCGAACATAGTTTTATACGTGATTAATCGACTAGTAATTTACGATTTATATTTCAAATATAACTATGTTGCAATGCCTCCCTACCCCACCACTCGAGGCGTGCCATGACTACCCTGCTCCATATCGAATGCTCCCCACGCAAGCAGCGCTCGGCGTCCCTTGAAGTCGCCCGCAGCTTCATTGCGCGTTATCGAGAAAACACCCCGGACACCGACATCATCACCCTCGACCTCTGGAACATGGCGTTGCCGGAATTCGATGAGCTGGCAATGGAAGCCAAATACGCAGGACTCAGCGGCACTGCCTTGACCCCGGCGCAACAAGAGGCCTGGAACACCTTGAAGGACCTGGCTGCGCACCTGCATCGCGCGGATGTACTCGTGATGTCCGTACCGCTTTGGAATTTCAGCATCCCGTACAAGCTCAAGCATTTCATCGACCTGATATCGCAGAAAGACATCCTGTTCAGCTTCGATCCGGAACGCGGTCTGGAAGGCATGCTGCACAACAAAATCGCCGTAGTCGCGTACGCCCGAGGCCTGGATTTTTCAGCGCAGTCGATCACACCGGCGGAACGCTTCGACTTCCAGAAGCCCTACGTGGAAGCCTGGCTGCAATTCATCGGCGTGACCGATGTGCATTCGGTGATTGTGGAGAAGACCATCCTGGGGGAAGACGTTGATCTTGATGCGCGTGAGGCTGCGACTCAGCAGGCCAGAGGATTGGCAGATACTCTTTGTCGCTGACGGGTATTTATAAGGTACAGGCGCCCACTCAAGCATGAGAGCCAGAGGCAGTTTTCGACCCAATGCTTCCAGTGAAGGCCGGCAGAAATCGGCCAAAAGAAGTCGCAAACCCCATGACGCTTCGGGGCTTGCGACTTATTGCCAATACGTCCTTCAAACTCTCGGACGTTTGCTACGGGAATGCCTGCCGTGTTCATTGCAGAACGTGCAGGCCTAGTTTTGTACCTCAACCGCGTCGATATCCGGCGCGTCTGGGGCGTCCGGGGCGTCAGCCACATCCTCTCTGGCGTCCCTCGCCTCGGCTTTGGCAGCCTCTCTGGCTGCGTTTGCCTCTACCTTGGCAGCGTCCCTCGCCGCATCTGCAACAGCACGGGCGGCATCTCTGGCCGCATCGGCTTCTGCTTTGGCGGCGTCCCTGGCTGCGTCGGCAGCGGCCCGAGCTGCATCTCTGGCTGCATCTGCGCCCGGTATGCCAGCAGCTTTTGCAGCGTCCCTGGCTGCATCCGCCTCGGCTCTGGCGGCGTCTCTGGCTGCATTTGCAGTAGCCCTTGCAGCATCCCGGGCTGCATCTGCATCAGCTCTGGCAGCATCTCTGGCTGCATTTGCATCGTTTCTGGCAGCGTCCCTGGCTGCATCTGCGGCATCGTTGTCATGCGCGTTGCCTGAGCCTCTGTTCCCGGCAACACCACCATGACCGTCACCGTCATGGCCTGATGCACCATGACCACCACCATCTCCATGGCCGCTGCCACCGTGACCACTGCCTCCGGAGCCTCCACTACCGGAACCACCACCGCCACCGCCGCCGCCACCACCGTGACCGCCTCCTCCTCCGCCTCCGCTGTTACCGCCGCCACCACCGCTGCCATCTTTGGCATACACGCTGGAGAAACTACTGATGTAATCGGGCACTAGAACAGTCGATGCCGACAGGACCCCGCCAATTGCCAGAGCCAACAAACATTTCTTGATCAGCATGATGCACCTCCGCTTGGAGTTGCGCAGTCATGTCCCTATCGAACGCAATATCCAGTGAGTTCCCGGCCGCCCATTGGAGCGGCCAGCCAACCGGCACGGCCATAAATCTGCAGCATTAACCAGCAACTGCGGTTTCCGCACGATCCCTGAGAGCCAGTCAGCATCTTTGTGTGGGACGTTACCCCACATTTTTAGATAGGTGCTGTCAGCCCGAGTTCAACAAACGAATATCTGGACTGAAGCATGCGTTGAGCAAAAACCTCTAAACCTTCGGGACGCCAACAGTTCATCGCGAGCTGAATGCCTGAAATCCCCTGACCACGCTGGGTCGAGCGCCCACCCTTTCATACCAGCGGCGAAGCTTGGGCAAACGATCCCACGGGATGTCTGCCTCTACTGACGACATGATGCTGTAGGCCGCGATATCCGCGATGGAGAAACAGCTTCCCGCCATATAAGCATCAGCACTGACGAACTGTTCAGCCAACTCAATTGACGAAAGCATGCGCTCGACCAGCCGCGCAGAGCCATCGTTGAGCCCTTGGCCGCGAAGGAAGAACGCCGAATGGCCCGGTGCGATGACATCGGTCAAAAAGAAGAATCGCTCATACACCGTAGCTCTGTGGCCAGCGGCACTGGGCAAGAGCCGTTCTGGAGCCTTTTCGGCAGCGTAGAAAATGATCGCGTTCGACTGAGTGAGTACAAAGGCAGGCTCATCGCCCTTTCGTTCGACCAATACCGGGACTTTTCCGGCCGGATTCAGGGAGCGATGATCCGCCCCTGTTTGCTGGCCTTTTGAAAGATCCACCAGTCGAACCGTGTACGCCAGCCCCGCTTCTTCGAGGGCGATGGCTGCCCGGATGCAATTGCCTGTGGGCGCACCGTGTAATTCCAGTAAGGCGTTCATGACGTATTTCTTCCTCCTTGCGGGCTCAGTTCAGTCATCCGCTAAAGCGTGCCGACTGTCACACAAGCCAGGCCCGACGCTGCGAGTCGTCACGCATAGACGTCCCGGTTTTTTTTCGATGAAAGCCTGCACAGACGCAGCTATCGACTAATTCTTTTGAAAAAGTCCGAGCGGATTGACTCAACCTACACTTAGCTTGATAGGCGTCCGATTTACGCGTTGCAAGCCTTCCTGGCAGGGCAAGCGTAATGCGGTGAACGCTCCAGCCCTACCACTTATGCCTGAGTCGTTAATCATGGATGAAGTCACTACCGTGCCCTCGGATGATGTACCTGCTACTCAACACATCGTGCAGCGCAAGCTCGGACGCTGTCTGATGCGCGTGCAACAATACGAACGGCAGCTGAAAGCCATTGTCGCGCATTACGAACTGACCGGTCTTGCAGATCAGCTGTCTAGCATCCGTGACCAGAAGGTCGAATGTGCAAAGAAAAAGACGATGGGTACGTTGATGGGGATGTTGACCGAAAGCTTTCTGACCCCGCCGCCCCCAAACGAAGAAGAGTCACAGACCGAAGCCGATGTCGGTGACCAGATCTGGCTCAGGCTTCGATACCAGTTGGAAATGACAGCCGAGGACTATGAGGCAATGAAGGCCGACCTCAAGGAGCTGGTTGACCTGCGCAATAGCCTGGTCCACCACTTCATTGAGCGTTTCGATCTCTGGTCTGAATCGGGCTGCCAGGCGGCGGATGGTTTTCTGGAGGAAAGCTACGAAACCATCAATCGGCATTGCCTGAGTCTGCAATGTTGGGCCAAAAACATGATTGAGGCACGAGCTAAAATGGCTTCGTTTATACAGAGCCAAGCATTTGAAGATGCGCTCGACGGTATCCGGGTGGATGGCTCAGTCGATTGACCTGGCAGTGGGATTTGCTGCTGTTTACGTGAAGCAGAAACGAAGCTTGCCGAAGGTGGCTGGACTCGATTGGAAGCATCCATTCGCTGGATTGGTGGTACCTATCCAGAGCAGACGCCCAAGCGCTACGGTTGCAGCAGCTTGAGGCATGTCCTGCACGAATCAATGCAGTTCGAAATACGAAAATTCCAGGCTGATAATGAACGTACTACCGTCTGGTATCGCAGCAAGGTCAGTTGAATGGGCAACTGAATCCTCCCTCCTTTTGTAAGCGCACTGAGTGACTGCTCCTGACCGTTTTCTGCCTGTGGTGACCGGCTGAAAACGACCCATCGCAGCCAGTCGGCATAACAGTTTTCAACCAATCGCCTGAACAATGTGGCTGCTTCACCCAACTCCTTCTCGTATCATCAGCGCCTTTGCATCTGGAACGAACTGTGTGAAATCGCCAACTGGAAAAGCCCCGGCTGCCCCTGATGGGACGAAGTGGGACGTAGGCGAGGCTGTCAATCAGCTCTCGTGGGACGACTTGCGCATCATCAAGACGCTCAGTGATTGCGGCAATCGTTCGGCTACGGCCAAGAAGCTTGGCATCAATGTATCCACCGTTTCGCGCCGAGTTGCTCAAGTTGAGCGAACGCTCGGCATCGCGCTGTTCGATCACCGCAAGTCAGGGTATCTGCTCACCGCCGAAGGTGCTGAATTGCGAGCACTCGCCGAGCGAGTGGAGCTGGATATTGTCAGCGTCACGCGGCGTGTTTCACGTTCAGGCCAAGGCCCCCTCGGGAAACTTCGAATTACCACCAGCGACTCGCTGCTGCTGTACTTCTTCACCCCCATCATCGCGGACTTCAAGGCCCTGAACGAGGGGGTCAGCATCGAGGTGCTGGTGGGCAATGAAACCCTTAGCCTCGCCCGGGATGAATCGGATATCGCGATTCGAGCGACGAGAAAACCTGCAGAAAGCCTGGTGGGCCGTAAACTGGCGAACATTGCCTGGGCACCTTACTGCTGTGCCAAGCAGATGACTGCCTTGCCCCTTTTCGAAGAGGGCCAGGCATGGGTGTCATACTCCTCTGCGCTTTGCGGTTTGAAGGCGACAAGCTATGTCGAAAGCAGAGTCGCTGCTGAGCGCATAGCGTACCGCACCGATTCTGTTGCAGCAGCAAGCGCTGCAATCGCGGCGGGTCTGGGATTTGGATTCCTTCCCTGCATGTTGGGCGACATAACCCCAGGGTTGGTACGCGCCGGCCCGGTGGTGCCAGAGCTTCAGGATGAGTTGTGGTTGCTGACTCACCAGGACATTCGAAAATCGTGGCGAGTCAAAGCATTCATGACCTTCTGCGCCGCTGCCGTGGCCAGTCAAAAGCCCTTGGTCGAGGGGCAATTGATACTCCCGGTCACCTAAATCGAGACCGGGAGTGCAGCTCAGATGTCTCGGGCGCCAATCACGGCCTTGCACACGATCTCAATCAGCTGCGGACGCTGGGCAAGTCTCGACACCCCAATGATATTGCTCGCGCACTGAGGCCGCTCAGTGCCATAGGTCGCCTTGCGCACTTTGCCGACCACAGCGAACGCAGCGTCCATGTCCAGCACATAAAGCGTTTCCTCGACAACATCTTGCATAGTTGCGCCATACAAGGCGAGCAGCTTCGAAATGTTGTCGTAAGAGACCCGCATCTGCTCTCCCATCGAAGAGAAATCACTGGGCTTACCGTCGGCGTTCAGCGGCGCCGGGGCTACCAGATTACCTGCCTCATCATGGTTGAATTGACCTGATACGTAGATCTCGTTTCCTACCCGCCGTGCCTGCGGATAGCCATACGCCTCCTCCCAGGAAACGCCCCAGTAGGCGGTCTGCTTGTTGAACGGTTGTGAAGCTGTCATTGCATTCTCCTGCACATGAGGGACCGACTTGATCCGAATAGGTGGGCGAATGCTAGCAGCGCGATCGCGCATTTTATGGCGCATAAATGAGCCGGCAGGAGCGCAAAAATGCGCCACCGAAAGGCGCCTTGTTTCGTTATCTTTTGCTCGTCCTCAAGCACTGACGCTGAGGAGTGCACTCGTGGCTACGGTAATGCCTGCAAGGTGCGGGCCCCGAGACTTGTGCGACTGAACATCATCAAGCCGAAAGGAAACAAAAATGAGCAATCCTAAAACTGAAGTCCTGACTCCGCTGAATAGCCAACTGATCTTCATCGATCAGCAGCCACAGATGGCCTTCGGCGTTCAGAGCATTGACCGGCAAACGCTGAAAAACAATACCGTTGCCTTGGCCAAGGCAGCGAAGATTTTTAATGTCCCCACCACCTTCACCACGGTTGAGACAGAAAGCTTCTCAGGTCACACCTACCCCGAGCTACTCGCTGTGTTCCCGGACGCCCCGCTGCTGGAGCGAACCTCCATGAACTCCTGGGATGATCAGAAGGTACGCGACGCACTCAAGAGAAATGGTCGCAACAAGATCATCGTCTCCGGCTTGTGGACCGAGGTATGCAATGCCACCTTCGCTCTGTCGGCAATGAACGATGCCGGCTATGAAATCTATATGGTTGCAGACGCCTCCGGCGGCACCACCAAAGAAGCCCACGATTACGCCATGCAGCGCATGATCCAGGCCGGCGTGGTACCGGTAACCTGGCAGCAGGTGCTGCTGGAATGGCAACGGGACTGGAAGAACCGCGACACCTACGACGCCGTAATGGAACTGGTAAAGGAACATTCTGGTGCATATGGCATGGGCGTCGACTACGCCTACACCATGGTGCACAAGGCGCCTGAGCGCGTACAGCATGGCCCCACCTTGGCGCCTGTCGCTGCATCTGTCTGAGCCATCGCCATCGCCATCGCCACCCCCTGCCCCGGGGGCTGTTCACAGACTTGCGAAGGGTGCGCAGTCGACTGAACCGAGTCAACGAGCCTGGCCTGGAACCTCTGAGGATTTCCAATGCCCAGCGCTGTTCGAGTCAGGCGTTCGCATCCTGTTACCTGGATTAATGGATGTGTATGAACAAGGACAAATCTACCGTGCTGGCCACTCTCACACTGGCTTCGACAGGGCAGCTCAAATCCTGGCAGATAAGAACTGCCAAACAACTGATGCTGGACAGGCTGGATACCGGCATTTCAGTGACTGAACTAGCCGAAGCTTGCGCATTGTCGCGTAGTCACTTCTCACGCAGGTTCAAGGAAAGCACCCGGATTTCCCCGCAGCGATGGCTGCGTGAACAGCGGGTCATGAAGAGCAGAGAGTTAATGAAGGCTTCCACGAAGTTGCTCACAGAGATCGCTCTGGAATGCGGCTTCAGCGATCAATCTCACTTCTGCCGTACATTCGTGAAGGCTGAAGGCATGACACCGAAGGCTTGGCAGCAACAAGCAATCTGCCCGATTCCGGTCGTTGCTTGAGACGGTAAGGCACCATCAACGCGCGGGCGAGCCCAAGCGGACTGAGGTGTAACCCCCCTTGAAAATCAATTTGTTACAGCTACAGACGATTTTTTAAAAAGTTTGCGCGCTAAATTTTTTAGCGGCAATTTATTGCGCATTGTTATAACGCAAACATTTAAATCGCTAACAGAATCCCCCCAAGACATTCAAAAGTGAGGAAAGCCATGAAAGTTCTCTACACCGCAGTCGCAACCGCAACCGGTGGTCGTGATGGCCGAGCCATCTCCAGCGACAAGAACCTCGACGTGAAACTGGCCACTCCGAAGGAATTGGGCGGTGTCGGTGGTGATGCCACCAACCCTGAGCAACTGTTCGCCGCTGGTTACTCCGCCTGCTTCATCGGTGCACTGAAGTTCGTCGCCAGCCAGAGCAAACGCAGCATTCCAGCCGACGCCTCGATCACTGCGCGGGTCGGCATTGGCCAGATCCCAGGCGGCTTTGGCCTGGATATCGACCTGAACATCAACCTGCCAGGCCTGGAGCAAGTCGATGCACAAGCGTTGGTGGAGGCGGCCCACCAAGTGTGCCCGTACTCCAACGCAACCCGTGGCAACGTCGATGTCCGTCTGCACGTCACCGTCTAACTTCCCGCCTCACCAGAAACAGGAGATATGAAATGAACGTTTTGACCAAAACACTCGTTGGCTCGCTCCTTGCCTTTTCGATCGGTAACGCATTCGCTGACTCTGGCGTCGAACACAACACCCAGGCATTCCTCGATGCATTGAACTCAGGCAGTGGTAAACCCATCGAGCAGCTTTCGCCGAAGGACGCCCGCGCGGTACTGACCGGCGCTCAGGCCGGGGTAAAACTGACACTGCCCAAGGCGGATGTCAGCGAGAAGACCATCACCGTCGACGGCCAGAACATCAGCTTGACCATCGTGCGTCCGGCGGGTGTGAAGGGGACCTTGCCTGTGTTCATGTACTTCCACGGCGGTGGCTGGGTGCTCGGCGACTTCCCGACCCATGAGCGCCTGGTGCGCGATCTGGTCGTCGGGTCCGGGGCGGTGGCGGTGTTCGTCAATTACACTCCGTCCCCTGAAGCGCACTACCCGACGGCGATCAACCAGGCCTACGGTGCAACCAAATGGGTGGCCGAGCACGGCGAGGAAATCAATGTCGACGGTAAGCGCCTGGCGGTAGCGGGCAACAGCGTCGGCGGCAACATGGCAGCCGTGGTCAGCCTGATGGCCAAGGATAAAGGTACCCCGGCCATTAAGTACCAGGTGCTGCTGTGGCCAGTGACCGACGCCAACTTCGAGACAGCGTCGTACAACCAGTACGCCGAGGGACACTTCCTCACCAAGAACATGATGAAGTGGTTCTGGGACAACTACACCACCGACCCCAAGCAACGTGCCGAGATCTACGCCTCGCCGCTGCGCGCTACCACTGAGCAGTTGAAAGGCCTGCCGCCAGCGCTGGTCCAGACCGCGAGTGCCGATGTGCTGCGTGACGAAGGGGAAGCCTATGCTCGCAAACTGGACCAAGCCGGCGTGCCGGTCACTGCGGTGCGCTACAACGGCATGATCCATGACTACGGCTTGCTGAACGTGGTCAGCCAGGTTCCGGCGGTACGCTCTGCAATGCTGCAGGCTTGCGAAGAGCTGAAAGTTCATTTGAAGTGACCCCCACTCAAGACCGGAGATGTATGCCATGAACTGGTAATCACCGCCGGAAACGAAAAAACCCGCTAAACAGCGGGCTTTTTCGTTTCCGGTGTAGCGTTAGCAGCCCTCTGCCAAGGGCACCTTTGGGTCGTAAGCGCTCCTTCTGGAGGGGCAGCTTTTGGCTGTGAATTCAGCAGGTCGATGCAACACAACTAAATTCTGTGTAAGCGACATGCAGACGGCCTCAGCGATTGAGCCTGGTAATTTTTGAACCCTGCAATCCCAGCCCGGCCATTAAGCCCTTTTGATCAAAGATGAACGCATAGACATCGGATTGAGCCGTTGAGGTAGTTATCGATTTGGCCATGCCTGAATCTACGACCACGATGCTTGGGCCCACGCCGACCTCAAATCCATTAACATTTTTCAGATCATTCATCGCTGAATAGGTCATGAAAAACATCACGTATCCAAACCGCTGCACGCCTGCCTGAAGGCCGTATGAGGCTGCTGTGGTCGCGTAGTATCCCGTCACTTTTCCGTTCTCAATCAATTCGCCTTCGCCATGGTGTGCGCCGGCGATGAGGCCCGCTTTCAGCACATCAGGGAAAACGAGGATACCCTTGGCTCGCTGCGCGAGGGCGCGCGCTTGCGGCGTTTTGGTATACAAACTCTGTAACGCCGCTTTCGCCTCGCGGTCCATTTCCGCGTTAGCAGCCATCGCATCAGAGGCGGAAGTTGATTGACCCATTTGGCAGCCCGCCGTGATCGCGAGGATTGAAATCATTGCCATCATTCGAAGGTATTTGATCATGAGCAATACTCCTTTTCTGTACCTGCCATTGAGGAACCTGCGTGGCGATAGCCGTTGCGGATCAAAGACTGACGGGGTCGATCTTTCCCTTAGACTTTAATCCTAATAAGCAGTTGGTCAAATGCTATGCACATGCATGTTCCTCAGACGAAATCCACAGTCAGCTTTTGGCCGATAACAGTCGCCCACTAAAGGGGCATAACGTTCCCAGGACGCTATGGAAATTCCTACACAAACCTCGGAACGCCTCTCCTTGCCCGCCGTTCCGATGAAGCTTATAGTCCGCCCCGTCGCCCAAAATGGCGATTCGGGTTTGGCGACCTGACTACAGAGAATGCGAGGGCTCTACGCTTTGTTGCAGGGGTCGTCGCACCCGCAAGGCCGCTGTAATGGCGGCTGTGCGCGGGAGGCCTTCGGGTCTGCCGGTGTTCTCTGTGCCGGTTCGCCAACCTGCGCACAGCTGCCACCCAATCGTTTGGCGACGACTGAGTGACGGCCTTTGAGCCAATCAAACAGAGATCTTCAAATGAATCGATACATGCCCCTCACCGGAATCGACCTGGTTCCGGCTTCCCTGCTCATCGACACCGAAGCTCCACTCGACGTATTGCAAGCCGCCGCTGACTACCGAATTCGCGCAGTTACTCAGGTGCTGGAGAACATCGCCTTTCGTGCCGAGATTGGTTGCGACACGGTGGTGTTGTCGGACTTCTCCAAACTGCTGGCCATTCCGTTGCGCGACGGTTGTGACTTGATGGATGTGATTGGTCGGCGATTGCGGGCGTTGGCGAAGGAGTGAATGAAAACGGGCGCTGAAGGCGCCCGTTTTTTGTTCAACTGTAAAAAGATCTGGCATCGCTAATTTGCGGAATGACTCTTGCCTGTTATCGGCCAAAAGCCGCCACCCACATTGCCTGAGCAAACACAGGCAATTCAGTGTCGCGCAGAAGAAACCCGCAACCCGACCTATATGGAATTGCGCTTGCGCCGAGCCTCTTCATTCTCCGCCAACGCCTGACGAACCAGCGCCCTCGCCGCCCACGCGGCGGTGTCGAGTGATTCTTCGACGCTCGCGCCACTGATATCGCGCACGGCGATCAACGCCTCGGTGCCGATAACGATCGACAGCGCCTGCTTCAGTCGTTTGCGTGCGCGGGGCGAGAGCACGTCCTTCAGCGAGTCGACGATCGGTTCGATGTAGCTCATCCGGCGGCCTGGTCGCAGGGGCTCGTGGGTCTCGCTGTCGAGCCACACCGACATGAACGAACGTTCCATCACGTGCAAGCCGATCTCGTCGTCGATCAAGAGTTTGTTCAACGCGTTCGCGGCCAGGCCGATGCCCTTGACCGGGTCGTCTCCCGGCCGCCAGAAGCTCTCCAGCGGCTTCATTTCACGATCCGCCGCCGTCTCGCTGATCAATGCCTCGGTCGAGGGAAAGTAGCGATAGGCCGTGGCGCGCGAGACCATCGCGCGCTCTGCAACTTGCGCCACCGTCGGGTTTTGGCCCTCGTCGCGCAAGGCGATGGCGGCATCGATCAGCGCCTGACGCGTTCGCAGCTTCTGGTTGGCGCGGCCTTGCGGATCGCCGCCGGGTTCAGACGGGGTTGACTTCGGGATCGACATGGAATATATGAGACTCTGTCTATTCATGAGACTTGAGTCTCATAATAGGCACGCAACAATCAACCGACAAGAGGTCGCCCGTTATATTTCAGCAACTGAGCGCGCCTCTGGGCGCATGAGGTGAATGCCATGAATCACAACCCCCGTTCACGGACCTGGTTTCGGCTCGCTGCCCTCTACTTCGCCATTGGCGTGATGCTGGGCGTGGCTATGGGCGCTTCCGGCGACCACTCGCTTTTCGCGGTACATGCTCATGTCAATCTGTTGGGATGGGTGTCGATGGCCCTGTTCGGCATCATCGGCACAGCGCACCCATCAATCACCGAAGGGCGCGCGGCTGCCGCACAGTTCTGGATGTACAACATTGGCGTCCCGGTGATGCTTGGCGCACTGACGTTGCGGCTCAAGGGCGTCGCGGCCATCGAGCCGTTGATTGGCGCCGCGTCCATTCTTGTTGGTTGCAGTGTGCTGCTGTTTGTGTGGCTGGTGTTCTCGCGCATCGGTGTAACGGCTATGGGTTTGAGCAGCGCAACACGTGAGTCGCGCACGTCTTGAAGTCAGCTGTCCTTACGACCGGCACACAAAATGTGCCGGCCACTTGCACCACCGCTGCCCTATTTTTTGATTGAAACAATCGTCGCGCTGCCACCCTCGACCCGGAAAACAAACGAGACACGGTCTCCGGCCGACAGCCCGGCGAGTTGATCATCCGTCACGGAAAAGGCCATGGTCATCGGCGGCCATTGCACGGCGGGTACTGCGCCGTGGGAGATGGTCACCGTGTGCCTGGCAGCATCGATAGCCTTGATCGTTCCGTTGGCATTAGCGACGGGCGCCTGCTTTGTCTCCTTTGTCTGCATGCCCTCCATACCGTCCATTTTCATACCCGGCATATCCTCTGCACGAGCCAGGAAAGACAACGCAACCAAGGTTCCTGCCACTGCAATATGGGTCAGTTTCATACGACGTTTCCTTTAAGGTGAGTGGATTCAATGACGAGATGTCGGCGGCGCATCAGGCGATAGGCTGCCGGAATGACAAACAGGGAAAGCAAGGGAGCCGTGATCATGCCGCCGACCATGGGCGCGGCAATGCGGCTCATCACTTCACTGCCGGTTCCGCTACCCAACAGGATGGGTAACAGGCCGGCAATGATCACGGCCACGGTCATGGCCTTGGGGCGAACACGCTGCACAGCGCCTTCACGAATCGCCGCAACCAGCCCGCGCTCAGTGCTGTCGCCGAGGTCTTCACGTTCTGCCCAGGCGTTTTTCAGATAGAGCAGCATGATCACGCCAAACTCGGCAGAAACACCGGCCAGGGCGATAAAACCGACACCGGTGGCGACCGACAGGTTGAATCCCAACAGATAGATGAACCATGCCCCGCCAGTCAGCGCGAATGGCAGCGTGGCCATGATCAGCAACGCCTCATCGAAGCGCGCAAACGTCAGGTAGAGCAGCACGAAGATGATCAACAGCGTGGCTGGCACCACCAGTTTGAGTCGTGCATTGGCTCTGTCGAGAAACTCGAACTGCCCTGAGTAGCTCAGGCTCATGCCAGGCTGCAACTTGACCTGCTCGTTTACGGCATGGCGCAAATCAGCGACCACCGAGGCAATGTCCCGGCCACGCACATCGATATAGACCCAGCCTGAAGGCCTCGCGTTTTCACTTTTGAGCATCGCAGGGCCGTCGCTGATTTTGACGTTGGCCACTGTCCCCAGGGTGATCTGGATGCCTGACGGCGTGTAGATCGGCAATTGCTCCAGGGCACCAAGCGAGTCACGCCACTCCCGTGGGTAACGTACGTTGATCGGGAAACGTGCGAGCCCTTCAATGGTCTCCCCGACATTTTCACCACCGATAGCGCCGGCCACGATGGACTGCACATCAGCGATATTCAGCCCGTAGCGAGCGGCGGCCTTGCGGTCGATATCCACGTCGATATAGCGGCCGCCGGTCAAGCGTTCGGCCAGCGCTGAACTGACACCGGGTACGCCTTTGGCCACCCGCTCGACCGCCTGGGTGACAGCATCGATGTCCGCCAACTGGGTGCCGGCGACTTTCACTCCGATCGGACTTTTGATGCCGGTGGCAAGCATGTCGATACGGTTGCGAATCGGCGGTATCCAGATATTGGTCAGCCCTGGAACCCGAACCACGCGATCCAGTTCTTCCACCAGTTTTTCCTGGGTCATGCCTGGCCGCCATTGCTCGTGTGGCTTGAATTGAATGGTGGTTTCGAACATTTCCAGTGGTGCCGGGTCGGTGGCAGTTTCGGCACGCCCCGCTTTGCCGAACACGTGCTCGACTTCGGGCACCGTCTTGATCAGGCGGTCGGTCTGTTGCAGCAGCTGCGCAGCTTTCTGTGCCGACAACCCCGGGAGAGCGGAAGGCATATAGAGCAGATCACCTTCGTCCAAAGGCGGGAGAAACTCACCGCCCAGGCGCGACATTGGCCATAGCGCACTGACAAACACCACCAGTGCCACCAGCAGGGTGACTTTGGGACGGCGCAGCACCGCCTCCAGGGCCGGCTGGTAGATCCTGATCAACCAGCGGTTCAACGGGTTTTGTTGCTCACCGGGAATTCGCCCGCGAATCCAGTACCCCATCAGCACGGGCACCAAGGTCACCGACAACCCCGCCGCCGCGGCCATCGCATAGGTTTTGGTGAACGCCAACGGGCCGAACAGTCGCCCCTCCTGAGCTTCCAGGGTGAACACCGGAATGAACGATAACGTGATGATCAACAAACAGAAGAACAGCGCCGGGCCGACCTCTGCCGCTGCTTCGGTCATGACGTGCCAATGACGCTCGCCCTTAAGTTCCTCCCCCGGATTGGCCGCGTGCCAGGCCTCAATCTTCTTGTGGGCATTCTCGATCATCACCACGGCAGCATCGACCATGGCGCCGATGGCGATGGCAATCCCGCCCAAGGACATGATGTTGGCGTTGATCCCTTGGTAACGCATGATGATGAAGGCCATCAGCACGCCCACCGGCAGGGAGATGATCGCCACCAGTGATGAGCGCAAGTGCCAAAGGAAGATCCCGCAAACCAGCGCGACGACAATGAACTCTTCGATCAACTTATGGCTGAGGTTTTCCACCGCGCGGTCGATCAGTTTGCTGCGGTCGTAGGTGGTGACGATTTCCACTCCGGCCGGCAAACTGCTTTTCAGTTCGTCGAGTTTGGTCTTGACCGCCGCAATGGTCTCGCGAGCGTTCTTGCCGCTGCGCAAAATCACCACGCCACCGACGGTTTCGCCCTCGCCGTCGAGTTCGGTAATGCCCCGCCGCATTTCCGGCCCCAACTGAATAGTGGCGACATCGCCAAGGGTCACCGGCACACCATCCGCCCCCAACTTGAGCGGGATCGCCCGGAAGTCGTTGAGCGTCTTCAGATAACCGGAAGCGCGCACGATGAACTCGGTCTCTGCCATCTCCAGTACCGCGCCACCCGTTTCCTGATTGGCCTTGCCGATAGCCTCGGTCACCTCTGTCTGAGTGATGCCGAGGCTGGCCAGTTTCAGCGGATCGAGTTGCACCTGGTATTGCTTGACCATTCCCCCCACCGTGGCCACTTCCGCAACGTTGGGCAGGGTCTTGAGTTCGAACTTGAGGAACCAGTCTTGAAGCGCGCGCAGTTGCGCCAGGTCGTGTCCACCGCTGCGATCCACCAGTGCGTACTGATAGATCCAGCCCACCCCCGTTGCATCCGGCCCCAACGCCGGTTTGGCGCTGGCCGGCAACCGGCTTTGTATCTGACTCAGATATTCCAGCACCCGCGAACGGGCCCAGTACACGTCAGTGCCGTCTTCGAACAGCACGTAAACGAAGCTGTCACCGAAGAAGGAATAACCACGCACCGTCTTGGCTCCCGGCACTGAGAGCATGGTGGTGGCCAACGGATAGGTCACCTGGTTCTCGACAATCTGCGGCGCTTGGCCCGCAAATGGAGTGCGGATAATCACCTGAACATCCGAGAGATCCGGCAGCGCATCGATGGGTGTGCTCTGCACTGACCATATGCCCCACGCCGTGACGAACAGTGTCGCCAGTAACACCAGGAACCGGTTGGCGACTGACCAACGAATCAGGGCCGCAATCATGGCTGGCTCCCCGATTTGTCCCCATCCGCCTCATGAATACCAGAGGCTGCTGCGCTGGGTGGCGACTCGTCCTCAGTGCTGGCAACAATGCCCTTGAGACTGGCCTCCGAGTCCAGCAGGAACTGGCCAGACGTAACCACCTTCCAGCCTTCTTCCAGACCTTTCAAAATGGCCGTCTTGCCATCACTTTCCTGCCCGGGTTGCACCTCTACCGGGCGGTAGTGGCCGGTGTCTTCGGCGAGCATCACCAAGGCCCGTCGCCCCGTACGAATAACCGCCTCGCTCGGCACCCACAACACACTGTGTTCGCTCGAACGGTTCATGCGCACCTGCGCCGTCAAACCCGGCCTGAGACGGCCGTCCGGATTGGGCAGTTCCACCCGCACACGCAGGGTGCGACTGTCCGCACTGGTCTCGGGCAAAATAGCGCTGACCTCGCCGTTGAGCACGGTCCCCGGAAAGGCTGGCAACCGTGCTTCGACCGTCTGCCCCACTGTGATCGATCCGGCCTGCGACTCTGGAACGGCCACGGCCAGCCAGACACTGCTCAAGCCATTGACGCGTGCCAGCGTGTCGCCCGTCGCCACGGTCATGCCCGTGCGTACGTTCAACGCTTGCAGCACACCGGCGATGGGACTGGTCAGCGTCAGGTACGGCTGAACCTTACCGCTACGCTCTATCTGAGTGATCAGCGCTGCCGGCATTCCGGTGAGCTGCAGTCGCTGGCGGGCCGCAGCCAACAGCTCAGCGTCGCCGTTACGCTTCAGGGCAAGGAACTCTGTCTGAGCCGCAGCCCATTCCGGCACCAGAATATCCGCCAACGCCGCGTTGGCGTTCAGCACATCTCCGGGAGCATGGGCATAGACTCGCTCCACAAAGCCAGCGGTGCGTGCCTGAATCACCGCAACATCACGTTCGTTGAGCGCCAGGACACCTGTCACGTCGAGGCTGGAATGAAAGGTTCCACGGGTGACAGTCGCAAAACGCAGCCCGAGATTCTGTGTCACCCCCGGGTCGATACTGACAGTCGCCCGGTCTCCTGCGCCGCTGGCATATTGGGGAACCAGTTGCATGTCCATGAAGGGGGACTTGCCCGGTTTGTCGAACTTTTGCTGCGGGTACATCGGGTCGTACCAATACAGGGCTTTGCGTTCGGGCACAGCATTGATGTCTTGCTCCGCCACCGCATTTGGCGCTGCGCTCATACGCTGGTGCGCGACCCCGTAACCGCCGGCAACACCCAATGCCACCGAAAGGCTAACCAGCAATGCCCCGTTCCATTTTTCAAGTTTCATTGGCTGGCCTCCCCGTAAGCAAAATACAAACGCGCACTGGTCAGCGCGCGCTGCTCTTCCACGTCGATCTGTTTGAGCCGAACTTCGATGAGTTCACGTCGGGCGCTCACAACGGTGTCTAAATCGCCTTTGCCGGCCCGGTAGCTGGCCATGCTGAGTTCGACCTTTTCCTTGGCCAGCGGCAACAGGCTTTCCTGGTTTCGGTGCACGGCACGATTCAGACGCTCATAGTCAGCCAGTTGGTTTTCCAGTTGCTGGGTGTGCTCGCGTGACAAGGCTTCGCGCTCGGCCTCAAGCTGGTTGAGTTCAGCGTGTCTGGCGGCGATTTTCGGGTTTTGGCGAGTGTCAGGAAACAACGGCAGATCCCAGGAAAACTGCACGCTGACCATGTCGCCGAACTGTCGGCCACGATGCTGATAGTCAAGCTCCCAACTCCAATCCGATTGCTTCTCCGACTCGGCTTCACGAACCCTGGCTTGCGCTTCGCGGGTCATCGGCGCAAACGCTGCCAGCTCCGGATGGTGTTGCAGTTGATGGGAGTAGCTTGAGCTATCGACGGGCCATTCAGGCAGGCTGCCCACAGGCTTGTCGTTGGCGGCTGAGCCAATCCAGCGTTTGAGGGCGGCTCGGGCCTGGGCTCGCTGCAGAATCAGATCGTCCTGCTGCTCTGCCAACTGAGCGGCTTCCTGTTTGGGTGTCACCGCATCGGCGGGCTGGGCGCGGCCGCCAGCAATCCGGGCCCGGACGGTATCGCTCAGCAGGCGGTTTTCTTTGTAGAAGTCCTGGAACAACGCATCTTTACGCTCGATGGAATAGCTGCTGATCCAGGCCAGTGCGGTGGACTGGCGGACCTTCAGACGTTCGACCCGACGCTCGGCGGCGGCGCGATCAACAGCCGCATCGGCGACCTCGATACGGGCTTTGCGTTTGTCGCTGTTCGGCATCTCCTGCCGGACCCCGACCATTTGCATGGTCATGAAATCCTGGTCGAGGCTCCAGCGATCCGGACCGCCTATGGGGTAGTTCTGCACTCCCAGAAGCAGCTTGGGATCAGGTAGTTCACCCGCCGGGATGGCTGCGCTGCTGGCAGCCTGAATCCTGGCGTCTTGTGCGGTCAGTGACGGCGCATTGTTTTCGGCCAGCCGCAACGCTTCATCGAGTGTCAGTGCGGCAGCGAAGCTCGGCAATGCCAGTACGCTTGCCGCCAGGCCGACCACGAGGGGCCAGCCTGTGCAATAGCACTTGGAGTTCATGTCTACGATTCCTGTGATCATCAACTGCGCGCGTCAAAAGACATGCGCACAGCCAGGTCATCCCGCTAATGCGGAATGAGGTTCGATGTGGGACAGGAATCAAACGCGGGGCGGTCGCCATACCCCGGACGGGGTTTGTACGGGCAGGGAATCGCTAAAGAAGGAAAGCGCTACGGGGCTGAATACGGTGACGGGAGGCTTGATAATCGAGACTTGCAGCATGCCGCCCGTCTTGCATTCCTGGCCTGGTTTGCAAGGCTTGCCGTGCTCGGTGGGGCTTTTCATGTCGTTGCAGCAGTCCATCCCCATGCCATCCATCATCGCCATGCCCATCGTCTTCATGGGGCACGGTTCTGTCGGTGCCTGAACGCCCGCCATCCCGCTGAGGGGAAGCGCCAGGCTGATCATGAAAATGATGCAAAACCGCAGATAGCGTTTCATGGGCTGGAGTGTAGTCGCTGCAAATGGCTCTTACGATGGGATTTGAGTTGTCAGCAACCTGTCGTCAGGTTCCGACGCAGGCGATAACACCGGACATGAATTAAGCCAGCATTACGTGTTCATCGACCATCCTGAAATCCACGCGGGATCGTGTGCTTCCCATTGCCCGCCGCTCTCATCACAGGGGCAAAGGCCTGTCCTGCACCACCCGTTTCATGACCAGCGTCGACGTCAGCCGCTGCACATTGGGCAAGGTCGAAAGGCTTTCATCGTAGAGCCGTTGAAAGGCCGGCAAATCCTGGGTGATGACGTGCAGCAAATAATCCGGTTCGCCGAACAACCGCTGGGCATCGACCACCTGCGGGATGTCGACAAGCGCCGTCTCGAACGCCTCGACCGCTTTGCGGTCGCCCTCGCGCAACGTGGCAAACACCATTGCGGAAAAGTTAAGGCCCAATGCGCTTGGGTCCAATTGGGCTCTGTAGCCGAGCAACACACCCGACTCCTCCAATGCCCGGACGCGTCGATGGCAAGGGGAAAGGCTCAGGCCCACGCGCTCGGCGAGTTCGGTGACCGACAGGCGACCGTCCTTTTGCAGCTCAGAAAGAATCTTGCGATCAATCCTGTCCATTTAGAATTTTCTCCTAACTCTGCGCATTCTGATGATCATCTTTGAAAGTAAATTCTAACAAGATTTCCTTATTCTTCCTCGCATCCATATTTTTCGGAGCGGGACGATGCAGAGCACGGTGTATCAGCAGCAGAAGTGGTTAGCGCCATGACCTTGAGTGTTTTCGTGGCTTTTTGGGCGGTGTCGATTCTGTTCGTCATCACGCCGGGTGCAGATTGGGCTTACGCGATTTCGGCGGGGTTGAAGGGCCGGGTCGTGATACCCGCCGTGGGCGGGCTGTTGTCCGGTCATTTGATTGCCACGATGATCGTTGCCGCGGGCGTCGGCACGCTGGTAGCCAACCACCCCGTTGCCTTGTCGGTGCTGACCGTTGCCGGGGCCGGTTATCTGCTGTGGTTGGGCATCAACATGCTCGCCCGCCCCGCTACACCGCACTCAGATGATGCTCAGACGCCGGGCTCCTGGCAGCGTTGGGCGATCAAGGGGCTTTGTGTGAGCGGGCTGAATCCGAAAGTGTTTTTGCTGTTTTTGGCGCTGTTGCCTCAGTTCACCGACGCGGCAGCGGCCTGGCCTGTGCCGATGCAGATGATTGCGCTGGGGCTCATCCACACGGTCAGTTGTGGCGTGATTTATTTGCTCGTGGGATTCGGCTCACAGGCCGTACTGCAAGCACGCCCCGCCGCGGCCCGGTGTGTCAGTCGTTTCTCCGGAACGGCCATGATCATCATCGCGGTCGTTTTGCTCGGCGAGCAGCTGCTGGGTTAAGCCAGTGACAAGGCCAGCATTGCACAGCGCATTTGCCCCACGCCAACACTCCCCGCCTCGTCGTACAGATCGCTCACGGTGTCGTAGTCCACTCGGGCGTCGGGCACCAGAAAATTGACCAGCTTCGATTTCAAAATCTCTTCGACCATCTTGGTGTCTCCTTGATATGAGTAGTAGTCCTGTCAATCAGACACCTGCTGTGCACTGGCGCCGAGTGCACGGGGTGATAATGTAGCGCGCCGAATGGAGAATCCAGACCATGCGCCAAGTTCTTCTCGTTGTGGATGTTCAATCCACCTTCTCGCCGCCTGAATGTCTCGTGAAGGGTATTCAAAAACTCGCGGACGTTGTCCCGGCGGTGGCGACCGTTGAGCTGCATGACGAGCAGCGCACGCCGTTCCATCAACAGCTCGGCTGGCACCCTGCGGCGCTCGACAGCAGTGCGGTAAAAACAGAGCAGGTTTTCGTCAAACACGGCTATGCACCTTCGCCAGAGACCATGGACCATTTGAAGCGTCTGAAGCCGGACCGCGTCCTGGTTTGCGGTATCCAGACGGACACCTGTGTCCTGGCCGCAGGCTTTGCACTGTTTGACGCCGGCCTTTATCCAACGCTCGTCACCGACCTCACGGTGGGGTCATCCCTGGACCGCTCCGGGCAACTGGGTATCAGCCTCTGGACTCACCATTTTCGGCACACCACCACCTCAGCTGAAGTTCTTTCAGGATTGATCGCCGAGCAAAAGTGACGTGATCGCGAACAGGAAAGCCACCGCAGCAGGCATTCGTGGATAGGCGCACGTCGCTTGTGCGGCAGCCTGTCGGCGCAGGGTCAGGATGGCTGCACCGAAGCGGATGAACGTTGAGCTGGCAAAAAAGCAAAATTGCCATGTGTTCCACTCGTTAGTTCATACGTCGCAGTTCTCACTGCCCGTTTCTATCTGTCTGGAGTTCTCTCGATGCCCTCGCCCAAATCCCTGCCCGCTACGCTGCTGGGGCTGGCGCTTGCCTGTCCGGCCATGGCCGAGGAAGCCCAAGGCCTGGAGCTGGGACAGGTGCTGATTCAGGCTGAGGAGCAGCGCGGCGAAGACCAGACGATCGAGGACGCCGAGGCCCGGCTTGCCCAGGTGCCCGGCGGCACCAATGTGGTCGATATGCGCCGCCCCCTTCAGGGTCGCGTGGCCAGCAACCAGGATGTGCTGGCCTATCAGCCGGGGGTCTATGCCCAGTCTGCGGGCAATGAAGGGGTGAAGATTTCGATCCGTGGCTCGGGGATCAACCGTGCACCGGGCGCCCATGCCTCGGGGCTGTACGCCATGCTCGACGGTCTGCCGCTGACCGGCCCGGGCGGCACGCCCTACGAGTTGCTGGAGCCGCTGTGGCTCGATCATGTGGAAGTGCTGCGCGGCGCCAACGGTTTTGACAGGGGCGCGCTGGCCTTGGGCGGAGCCGTCGATTACATCAGCCACACCGGCTACGACGCACCGCTGTTGCAGGTGCGCTACGCCATGGGCAGCCACGGTTATCAGCAGCGTCAGGTCAGTTCCGGGCAGGTGCTGGGGGATTTCGACTACTACGTGTCCACGACCGATGCGCGCGCCGACGGCTATCAGGATCACACGGCCAGCGAGAGCCAGGGCGTCATTGCCAACTTCGGCTATCGCTTCAACCCGAAGCTGGAAACGCGTTTCTACCTGCGCTATCGCCAGACCGACAACGACCTCGCCGGGCGGGTGACCAAGCACTCCATCGAGCACGACCCACGGGCGGCCAACCCTGCTTACGTGGCGCGGGACGACCGTCGCGAACAACCGGGCAGCACCTTCTTCGGCAACAAGACCACCTACTACATCGATGACGATTCGAGTATCCAGACCGGCCTTGTCTACCACGACTACCCGATGGATTTGCGTGAGGGTCCCAACCGCTTGAAGGTGGCGTACACAGACGTCAGCGGCACCTTCGACTATAAGCGTCGCGACACCCTCTGGGGCCTGGAAAGCCATAGCACGCTGGGCCTGCGCGTGACGAAGCACCTGCCCAATGCCGGCGCCAGCGAATCAGTGCGCATCCCCACCGGCAACACCGCCGGCTATGCGCCGGGCACGCCCATTCGCAACTTCACCTACCAGGGTTCAGACACGGTCTTGCATATGGGCAATGACCTGGAGATCGCCGACGACCTGTGGCTGACCACCGGCCTCGCAGCCATTTACACCCGCCGCGAAAGCGCCGTGACCTTCCCGGAAGGTGGCGGCAAAACCAGCCTCAACGACTGGGACTACGCACCACGCGTGGGCCTGCGCTACCAACTCACACCGGACTTGCAGCTGTTCGGCAATCTCAGCCGCTCGGTCGAAGCGCCGCACCCGTGGTCGCTGATCTACAGCTCCAACATTCGCTTCCCGGCAGGCAGCGGTGTCGCCACAGGCGCCCAGCGCGACCCGATCAAACTGCAGAACCAGACCGCGACCACCCTCGAACTCGGCGGCCGCGGCGACAGCACGATGGGGCAATGGAGCCTGGCCTGGTACTACGCTCAGGTGCAGCACGAATTGCTTTCGGTGTTGCCGGATGCCAATGCCGTGACGCCTTACGAACTCAACGCCAGCCCGACCGTGCACCAAGGCGTGGAAGCCAGCCTGCAAAGCAACCTGTGGTCGTCCGGCGATGGCGGCCAACTGAGCTTGCGCCAGAGCTACACCTTCAGCGACTTCCACTACCGCGATGACGACCGCTTCGGCGACAACCGCCTGCCGGGCTTGCCGATGCACTACTACCAGGGCGAACTGCGCTACGACTGGCCCCAGGGTTTCTTCGCCGGGCTCAATACGCAGTGGGTGTCGAAAACTGCGGTCGATTACGCCAACAGCTATTACGCCGACCCTTACGCACTGTTCGGCGCGACGGTGGGCTACAACGCCCCCAAGGGCGACTGGCAGACCTGGCTGGACCTGCGCAACTTGACCAACAAGCACTACGCCGCCACCGTCACGCCGGGCTACGACGACAAAGGTCTGGACGCGGCACGGTCGACGCCGGGCGAAGGTATGGCGGCGTATGTCGGGGTGTCGTGGAGTTTGCGCTGAGGCCTGGGCATGGTCTTGAGTCGGTCCTGACTATGCCGACGACACTTTTGAGCTGAGACGTTTCAGCGGCTGCCGCGATAATCGAACGCTAAACCCATGAGACATCGAGGTTCAGCATGACAAGCGCCGCGACAGAGCAGGTCAGCCCGCAAACCCTGAGAAAAGTGATTGTCGCCGCCGGCATCGGCAATTTCGTCGAGTGGTTTGACTTTGCCGTCTACGGCTTTCTGGCGACGACCATCGCCCAGCAATTTTTCCCCAGCGGCGATGCCAGCGCTGCGCTGCTGAAAACCTTTGCGGTATTCGCCGTGGCCTTTGCGTTTCGGCCTCTGGGCGGGATTTTCTTCGGCATGCTCGGTGACCGGATCGGTCGCAAGCGCACTCTGGCGATGACCATCCTGCTGATGGCAGGCGCGACGACCCTGATCGGTTTGTTGCCGACCTACGCAGCTATCGGTGTCACGGCGCCGGTGCTGCTGAGCCTGATCCGCTGCGCCCAGGGTTTTTCCGCCGGCGGCGAATATGCGGGGGCCTGCGCCTATCTGATGGAGCACGCGCCCAGCGATAAAAGAGCCTGGTATGGCAGTTTCATTCCGGTGTCGACCTTTGCCGCGTTTGCATCGGCAGCCGTGGTGGCTTACGCACTCGAGGCGTCATTGTCGGCCGAAGCCATGGGCAGCTGGGGCTGGCGCCTGCCGTTCCTGATTGCCGCGCCACTGGGCCTGGTCGGTCTTTACCTGCGCTGGAAGATGGATGAAACCCCGGCGTTCCAGGCCGTCACCCAACAACATGCTGTCGCGCACTCTCCGCTCAAGGAGACCCTGCGCAACCATGGTTCGGCCATCTGCTCCCTCGGTGCGTTCATCTCGTTGACGGCCCTGTCGTTCTACATGTTCACCACCTACTTCGCGACTTACTTGCAGGTCGCGGGCGGCCTGAGTCGCGCAACGGCGTTGCTGGTGTCGCTGATTGCACTGATCTTCGCCGCACTGATGTGCCCGTTGGCCGGTTTGTTTTCGGACCGGGTCGGGCGGCGCATGACGGTGATGACGGCCTGCGCGCTGTTGATCGTGGCGGTGTATCCATCGTTCATGATGGCCAGTTCCGGCTCGTTCGCAGCCTCCATCGTTGGCGTCATGCTCCTGGCGATTGGCGCCGTGTTGTGTAACGTGGTGACCGCCGCCCTGCTCTCGGAAACCTTCCCGACGCGCACTCGCTACACCGCATCGGCGATCACCTACAACATGGCCTACACCCTGTTTGGTGGCACCGCGCCGCTGATGGCGACCTGGCTGATCAGTACCACCGGCAGCAATCTCTCGCCAGCGTTCTACTTGATTGCCATTGCAGTGTTGGCGTTGGTTGGCGGCCTGGCGTTGCCGGAGACTTCGAAGATCTCCCTGCACGATGTTTCATCAGGTGAGAAGCCAACAGAGGTGCCGGCGGTGGCACGAGGGTGAAACTCACCCTCGTGGTTTGTTTAACCCGGCTAACCCCTGAGCGCCGCTTCAATCGCCGCGACGTCGATCTTGCCCATCTGCATCATCGCCTCAAATGCACGCTTGGCCGCGGCGGGATCGGGATCAGTGATCGCCGCCGTCAGCACCCGAGGGGTGATCTGCCAGAACAAACCCCACTTGTCCCGGCACCAGCCGCAGACGTTTTCTTCGCCGCCGTTCCCCACTATCGCGTTCCACAAGCGGTCCGTCTCGGCCTGATCGTCGGTCGCCACCTGAAACGAAAAGGCCTCGTTGTGCTTGATCGACGGCCCGCCGTTCAGCCCGAGACACGGGATGCCCATCACCGTGAACTCCACCGTCAGGACATCGCCCTTCTTGCCCGCCGGATAGTCGCCGGGGGCGCGGTGGACAGCGTTCACCGCGCTGTCCGGAAATGTTTCGGCGTAGAACGTCGCGGCGTCCAGCGCGGTGCCGTCATACCACAGGCAAATCGTGTTTTTGCTGACCATTTTTGTTCTCCAAATGAATGTGGCGGTTTTTCCTAGTCAACGTCTTCGAACGTTCCCGTATGTACTTCGCCGCTGCGTTCGTAGCGGCTGATCAATACACCCGCTGGCGTGGTGATCGAGTGCGCCAGGGTGAACGCCGACGCCAGTGCATCCTCGCCGAACAGGCGCTTGCCGCGCCCCAGGACCACGGGAAACGTCATCAGCCGCAGCTCGTCGACCAACCCGGCGGCCAGCAATTGGCGCACCAGATCACTGCTGCCCTGGGTCAACAAACGGGCGCCGTCCTGCTGCTTGAGCACGCGTATCGCGTCGGCAAGGTTGCCTTTCAGTGCATGGCTGTTCTGCCAGTCGAGCGTATCGGGTCGATGCGTGGCGACGTGCTTGGCCACGCGGTTGAACAGGTCGCCGATGGGATGGCCGTTTTTGTCGGGCCAATACGCCGCGAAAATGTCGTAGGTGCGGCGCCCCAGCAGCAACTCGAACGGCTGCGCGAACAGCTCGTTGATGGCCTGGCCGGAGGCTTCGTCGGCGTAAGGCACGATCCAGCCACCGAAACGGAAATCGCCGTCGGGATCCTCTTCGGGTCCGCCGGGTGCTTGAATAACGCCATCAAGACTGATGAAAGCGGCAACAGTGAGCGTGCGCATGGTCTTCTCCCGGTTGGTCTTCGTGACAGCGCTCTTGCAGGAAACACCGACGATCAGGCGCATTCCTTAACCGTAGTCGAACGAGACGCCGGGAATTCGACAGTGCGATATACGGATGACGAGCCCTGCGAAAAACAGTCTTGAACGCTACAATCACAGCCCTCTCCCCAGATCAGGCAGACCCGTCCGGCTATGGCGCTCGACCCTCCAACGATGTTGACACTCTCTATCGCCCTCGCAGCAGCCGCCGCGCTGTATCTGGCGATCGAGTGGCGCAGCATTCGCGAACCCTCGCTGCTGTTCTGGAGCGCAGGATTTGCCACGATCACCGTGGGTTCGACCCTCGCCTTGCTGCGCATCAGCGGCCTGTTGCTGATCGGTATCTGGTTCGCCAACGGCCTGTTGGTGACGGCGCACTTTCTGTTCCTGTTGGGCGTCGCGCGTTTTACGCAGGTGCGCCTGTCTCGTGCCTGGTACCTGATTTTTGCAGCCTGGTTTGCCATGCTGTTGCTGCCGGACGAAGTGTCGTGGTCGAAGCTCATGCTGGTGGCCAATTCGCTGCTGGTCGCCCTGCCGACGCTCAGGGCCAGCTTCCTCTTGCGCCCTCATGGCAAGTCTTTGAGCGTGGGCGCGGTGCAACTGCGTTATGTGCTGCTGACCCACGGGCTGTTTTATCTGGCCAAGGCGATATCGGTGGTCGTGCCAGGCACGCTGATCGATCTGGCGGCCTTTCGTGGCGAGATCATCCAGATTTCGCTGGTTGAGGGCGCGATGGCGATCATGCTGATCGCACTCTCGATGACCGGCACCGAGCGCTACCGGCGGGAGAAACGGATTGAACGACTGGCGGCACGCGATCCGTTGACCGCCCTGTACAACCGCCGCGCCCTCGAAGTGCGGGCACCGCGCCTGCTGGAGAACGTCTCGGGCACGCGACCGGGCGCGCTGCTGCTGATCGACATCGACAACTTCAAACTGGTCAACGACCTCTACGGCCACACGGCCGGTGATCGACTGCTGGTTTCGCTCAGCGAGATGATTCGCGCGGTTTTGCCCGGCGGTGCACTGGCGGCCCGCCTGGGCGGTGACGAGTTTGTGATCTTGCTGAATGACGCATCGAGTGAGCGAGTCGTCGGGTTGGGCAACGCGCTGCGGGACCGGTTTCACCAGGCCGCCGCACAGGCATTCACCACGCCTGAACCGGTCACCTTGAGCATCGGCGCCAACCTGTTCGACCAGCCGCCGGCAAGCCTGACCGCCTTGATCGAGCAAGGCGACACCGCGCTTTACGAATCCAAGCGCGGCGGACGCAACAGCCTGCGCCTGGTGGATCGGACCCTGGCCAGCGACGAGCTGTCACCTACCCGCTGACTCGCCAGTTGTGTTGATACGCATGCATGAGTGATAGGTTCACAAATACTGCGTATCTTGTCCGATACAAAGCGATCCAACGCGGCCATTTGCGAGCCTCTCTCGTCAAGGAAGAACAATGATCACTGCTTCAACTTCGACTTCAACGAATGCGGCGATGTCGGCCTACACCTCTGCCGCCGAGGCGAAGGCTGCGGCGGCTGCGCAACAGCAACGCGTGGCTCAGGATGATCCGGCCAAGACACCGAACGACGATTCGGTGAGCCTGTCCAGCACCTCCACCGCCTACAGCAATTCGATCGCCGGCAACGCGCCGTTCTTCCCGGTGCGTTCGGGCATGAACGCCGACGCCCTCGTCCTCGGTGCCTCCAAGCCTGGCGCGATCTCCAGTTCCAAGGACAAGACGTTTGCCGAAGTGGCCACCGATGCCCGCAAGCGCATGGATGAAAAATACGCGCTGATGAAAGCCAGCGGCAAACCGTACACCAGCAGCGATGAAGACCGGAATGCACTGATGGGCGATCTGGATCGACGCTCGCTGAACGCCGTCGCCACCAATCAGGGCGGGACCTTCACCGTAGAGGAACAAGCCTTGGCACAAGCCTTGATGCGCCAACAGGCGCGCCTCGCCACCGGTTACTACAGTGGCCCGGCGGACCAGCAAAAAAACTGGAAAGACCCGTTTATCAACGACCCTTACGGCCGGGCCCGCGCCGCCCTGGATTTCATGGACAACATGAGCCCCGAAGAGAAAGCCAAGCCTGAGTGGCTGTCCCAGCATTTGTCGCTGGAAGCGGCGCTGAATCAGAGCTCGAGCCTGGACCCCGCCGAGAAGAAGACCGGGCATTTCCACAACCTGGCTGAAATCCTCGCGGGTATCGTGACGGACGGATCTGACAGCGAAAAATCCAGCTCAGCCAAAAACACAGATCCGAGCGTCGGGATCATGAAAAAGCTGCAATCCCTGGTTTCGTGACACCGCCGATCCTGTAGGAGCCGGCTTGCCGGCGATTGGGCCTTGAATATTGCGTTGATTGCGAAGGCCTCATCGCTGGCAAGCCAGCTCCTACAGGTTCCGGGGTGTCTGGTCGATGGCATTCACAACGCTGATACCGTTGGAAGAACACAACCCCTGTAGGAGCCAGCTTGCTGGCGATTGGGCCTTGAATATTGTGTTGATTGCGAGGGCCTCATCGCTGGCAAGCCAGCTCCTACAGGTTTCGGGTTGTCTGGTCGGTGGCATTCACAACGCTGATGCCGCTGGTAGAACACAACCCCTGTAGGAGCCGGCTTGCTGGCGATTGGGCCTTGAATATTGCGTTGATTGCGTGGGCCTCATCGCTGGCAAGCCAGCTCCTACAGGTTTGGGGGCTACCCTTCAAAACGTCCCGTGCCTTCGCGGTCGTGCTTGTATCGTCGGGTCAACGGAAACGGCGGCAGCCAACGCTCGCGACGGGTGATCCAGCTTTCATAGGTGGGCGTCAGTTGGTCAGGGGCATCCAGCGATCCCAGGTTCACTTCAACTTCGTCGTCGGTGCGGGCGAAAACCGAGGAGCCACAGCGCGGACAAAAAAAACGCCCGGCATAGTCGCGGGTTTCGCCGCTGATCGTCACCGCACTCTCGGGGAATATCGCGGAGGCGTGAAACAGCGCGCCATGATGCTTGCGGCAATCGAGACAGTGACAGAGGCCGACCCGGTATGGCCGCCCGGATGCCACAATTCGCACGTTGCCGCACAGGCAACCGCCGGTAAAAGAGTCCATGGTACGCCTCCTCTGAATTCGTGTGACCGGAAGGCTTATTACGATAGCAGCCACCACTGGTCGCAACGAACTTGCTCTACAGATGCTTTTTACCTAATTTTGAATCTATAGATTCAATTTGAGGTCATGAACATGGCCGTTGCCCTCCAGCAACAAGCCTTCACCAAAAGCCAGTGCGTAACCGGCCTGCGCGCCGCTGTCGGCATCCTCGATAAATGGCGCGCCTCCAGCGATCAGGCCTGCCGTATCCTGCGCATCTCCCGCAGCACCTACACCCGCGCCCGCCAACGCGATCCCGACTGGGCCGTGGCGCTGGACGCGGACCAGATGCAGCGCATCAGTTTCGTGCTCAACATCCACGCGGCGCTGCGCCTGGTGTTCGACAACCCGGAAAACGTCTACGGCTTCCCGTCGATGGCCAACGACAACGAATTCTTCAACGGCCGCTCCCCGCTCGAGATCATGGCTCAGGGCGATATGATTTCCTTGTATGAGACCTTCCGGCGCATCGACGTGCTGCGGGGCGCGCAATGGTGAGGCTGAGCGAACTGGCAGCACTTGCCGGCGAGCCATTGCAGGCCTATCGACTGGTCAATTCCAAGTTCCCCCCGGTGGCCTTGTTTGATGACGTGGCGGACGCGGACGCGTTTGAAGTGCTGTATCAGATCCAGGAACTCACCAACCCGAGACTTAAAAATGAAGTGGGTCGCCTTGAGCTGATTCGCCGCAGTGAAATCCCGTTCGGCATTCCGGGCTGCTCTTATGCGACGGCCCCCTTTACCCACGTAAACCCGGCGGGCTCGCGGTTCAGCGATGGCAGTTTTGGGGTGTTGTATCTGGCGGATACCCTGGAAACGGCACTGGCAGAAGTGAAGCATCATCAGAGCCTGTATTGGTCGAATGTCCCGAGCCTCAACTACGAGCGGTTTGTTTTCCGCGGGTTGTCCTGCTCTTTTGTGGAGGTCGGGATGAAAGATGCGACCTCCCTTTCGATGACGGACCCTGTTTACGATCCGGACGATTACACGCACTCCCGTCGTTTAGGGAAGTCAGTCAAAGAGGCGGGTTGCCCTGGGCTTCGTTACCACTCGGTGCGAATGCACGGCAGTGATTGCTGGGCGCTGATGACGCCAAAACCGGTTTTATCGGTGATTCAGGCGGCGCATTACGAGATGGTCTGGAATGGGCAGGTGACGAGTGTCAGTCAGATTAGTGAGGCTTGAATGCGTTATGCCGAAATGAAAACGGGCGCCTTGATAGGCGCCCGTTTTTGTTTGTGTGGGGGGTTACCAACTGCCGTACGGGATGCCGTATTTTTCGACATAGCGTTTGGACGCCTCGGACTGGGGATAGTAATTGCCGCCGGATTTTCCAAGATGCGGCCCCAGAGGTTCAACCTCGGCCTGGGCGCGTGCAACTTTTACGGCCTTCATGCATTTGTCCGAGACCCAAACCTGTGCGATCCCTCCTGGTGCCAGGCCGACGTAGACCAACGCAATCGTACCGGCAGGTTCATCTGGTGTCGTCGGGCAAGGCTCGTTCACTGTCGCCCGCATGATTTGCCGAGCTTCTTCAGGTATATCGATCCAGACTCGGTAGGTTTTTGACTCCACCACAGACTGCCAGCGAACATAGATACGCTTTGGCAAATCGGCCCCTACGACTTCCCGAATTCCTCCGGTAATTTGCCCCCAACCCCGAGCGGACTCCATACCGTCTTCCGGCTCGTTTCCCGCCGCCGTTCCGCCACCTGTTCGGCGCAACAATTTGCCGTTGATGTCTTCGACCTGACTGTCTTCGACCCAAACCTTCATGTAATTCGGCTGGTTGAAGCTAAGACTCCACCATTTTCTGGTGAGCTCGCTTTTTTGAAGAGTGTCTGACGCCTGACACCCAGCCACCAACCACAGGCCAAGTAATAAAACCAAAGCACGCATCAAAACACTCTCCAGCTAGAGTCCGGCACATGAGGATGGCGCACACGTACTCCACTTTCAGTCGGCGCGTTGGTATAGCGAATGGTCACACCCCGCTCCCGACTCGCGCCTACAGGATTACTCCAGTTGGCAGACATGTGAACGTATTTGAGCTTCAATATTTTTTCTTCTTCAGCCGTTGGCTCGTAGTTTCCGGAAAGAACCCTGTCGCAAAAAGGCTGTAGTTCAGAAGGCAAGCTGTTAGCGGGATCGTTTTCGTCGATCACACCAAACTGCACGCCCTTCTCCCTCGCCAATTTATGCATCAGGTGCAGATACACCACCGACAGCTTGCCACTGACCGGGCGCTTGAGCTGCAACCCTGCATACGCGCGCACCTGTTTGCCCCCCGATGCCTGATCTTCTCTCGGAAGTGGGGTCGGTTTCGGAGTCACGATTTCCAGCATTGCTTCTGGCCAGCCATTGGCTATCCAACTCGCTTTCTGCTGCTGAGCATCACGATAAATCGAAGTGGTTTGAATATCGGTTCCCTGTTGCATCGTAAGGGCCTGCATGGGGCTGACCAACACGCACTCTTCCACTTCTTCCCGGTACCCCCCACCGACATCCGAATGCACGCCGGGAACGGGTATTTCGGTGTGCGCAGGAATAACTGTGCTTAACGCAAAGTTGGCCCGACGCTCGTCCCGTGCAGTCAATTGAATGACATCGGTAAAGTACTTGCGGTCAAGGTAGAGCTTGATCCCCGGCGCCACGGGACTTTGAATGTTACCTAAGTTTGTGACCCCTGCGACCGAGGGCACAGTATCAAACAAGCCAATGAAGCCCATGATAATTTCGCTGTTGTACTGGGCATCGAAACTGGAGCTGAAGCCCTTGGGGTTGCTGCGAAGCACTTCACCTAAAGGTCCCAGTTTGCAACGTACGATTTCGTTGGCGAAATGTCGGGCAGCGGCAGCGCCTCGACTGAACCCAAAGGTGTCGAATGTGAGCGATGTAATCTCGCCGTCAGGATTACGATCAATCGCTTCCTTGATCAGTGCTTTCATGGCGACAAACGCTTTTTGTACCTTCCCTGCTACACCTGCATCTCCTCGCCCGGTCGCCGCGGCCCCCAAGCTGTCTTCGGCGGCCGCATCGGTGCCGATCCCATCAACGTAGAGGCTGCGCTGTACGAGTTTGGACGACGCATCGTTTCCGGCTACTTCCGATGTCGGGTAGAGCTCGTATAGTTTGAAAACATTACTCACATCATTCCCATAACTCCCCTCCGGATCCGCCATATACGGCTTGCAGCTCGCATCTACATCCGCAGGCAAAATCGGATGATGGGCGCCACACAGCAATCCTGAAGCCGAGTTGCTCGCATTGTTCAGCGTCCCGTCGAAGAACACGCCAATGCGCAATGCGACGCGGACTTTCTCCTTCGCTGCCGCCGGTGCCTTGCCGTATTTCTCGTACTCGGCCCAGCGTCTGGCGTGGATGTCGACGGGTTTGGCTTCGTCGTATCGGAAGTTTTTCGGGGGGTTGGGTACGTATCCACTCATTCCTTGATCACCTGGCTCCTTGGTGCAACGGGCGCTGAGGGTGCCACTGTGGATCCAATCAAGCAACGCGTAGCCAGATGCCATCACTGGGACAACATGGACCTTCTTCCATGTATTGGTTTCGTCAATGGTCACCATTAATTCAATGAAGTTCTCTTAAAAATTGTGCGGCGTAACATCGCCTCCATACCAAACAACTACACCCCGGAGCACACCACCATGAAACGCCAACTCTTCCTCAGCATCGCTTTCTCGGTTTTTGCAGTTAACGCTTTTGCCGCTTCGTCCGCTCACCCAGTTGTCGCTGAAGGCGGCTCGGATCGGTTGATTGAAAGCCGTGTGGCTGAGGGTGGTTCGGATCGTTTGATCGAAAATCGTGTGGCTGAAGGTGGTTCCGATCGTCTGATCGAGAATCGTGTGGCCGAAGGTGGTTCCGACCGTCTGATCGAAAACCGCGTTGCCGAAGGTGGTTCCGACCGTCTGATCGAAAACCGCGTCGCCGAAGGTGGCTCCGATCGCCTGATCGAAAACCGCGTTGCCGAAGGTGGCTCTGACCGTCTGATCGAAAACCGCGTCGCTGAAGGTGGTTCCGACCGTCTGATCGAAAACCGCGTTGCCGAAGGTGGCTCTGACCGTCTGATCGAAAGCCGCGCTGTATGAATGAATGGCTCTATCGCGGTACTCAACGAGAAGCCCGGCCTAATCAGCCGGGCTTTTTCTTGCGTCAAACAAATGAGTGGCCTTCATTGAGGTGACACCGCAGCACGCCGCTTCGCGTATCGCCCCAACCCGATTTTGATGCCGACCAGCATGGGCGCGGCGACTGCGAAAAGCAGCGTCACTGCAACAAATGCGCTGTCGAACGCAATCACGGTGGACTGACCTGTGACGGTACGACCCAGAAGGTTCATCGCCGCCCGACCCGCAGCCACTGCATCCATTCCTTTGGCCGACAACATCGCTGTCGTGGCGGTCAGTCGTTCGATGACCGCGCCCCCGCCCGGAGTAACACTGGCGCCAAGGACCACCGAGTTGGCGACAACGTTATGCTCGATCAGCGTCTGAAGCCCTGCGACGCCCATCAGGCCACCCAACTGGCGCCCCGTATTGAAAAGCCCTATGCCGCTGGCGAGGTTGCGCCTGTTGAGGTCACTGAACGCGATCAGGGTGATCGACAGAAACAAAAAACCAAGACCCAACCCGCGCAACAGGATGGCCGCCATCATGTCGTCGGCGCCGCTTTCACGGGTGGAACCGGACAGCATCCACATCGCAACCATGATCATCAGGATGCCGAAGGGCACGGTGGCGAACGGCGGAACGCGGCGGGCCTGCATGAGCCAGGCCGAAATGAGCAACGCCCCGATAAAAAAGGCGCCACTGGGCAACAGCAGCTGGCCGGCATCGGTGGGTGTGAACGCGAGGACTGACAGTGCAAATGCCGGAATCAGGAACGCACTGCCGAACAAGGCCGCACCGGCGACAAAACTGACGATAAAGGCGAAGGTAAAATCGCTCGATTTGAACAGGCTGAAATCGAGCACACCCTGGCCTTGGGTCAACAGTTGCTGGCCTAGAAAAGCCAGCAGCGCGGCGCCCCCGATCACGCTCAGCCACAGGATGCGCGGTTCCTCGAACCAGTCCCATCGGCTGCCCTGGCTGAGCACATAGGTAAAACACAACAAGGTGACGCAGATCAGGCAGAAGCCGACCCCGTCAAACGGACGATGCCGTGTCTTGGTCGGCATCGGGGCGTCGGCAGTCAGCAAAAGTCCACTGGCCGCCAGGGCGAGCGGAACAACGCTGAAGAAAATCCAGGCCCAGGACTGGCTATCGATCAACCATCCTTGAAGGGCCGGCGCGAGGGTGGCGGGCGCGACAACCGCGCCGATGGCGAACAGCGCCTGAAGGATGGGTTGGTGAGATCGCGGCCAGGCGCGAAAGATGATCACCTGCCCCCCGACCAGCAGCGTGCCGCCGGCGAAGCCCTGGATAATTCGAAGCGCTACCAGCAGATCCAGCCGAGCCGTCATGGCGGCAACGGCGCACGCCAGCCCCATGAGCAGCGTCGCGCCGAGGAGAACCTGACGCGGACCGAAACGGTTCACCAACCAAGGAGCGGTCATGAATCCGATCAGCTTGAACGCGGTGTAGCCAATGTCCAGCCAGGCGAACTCATCGGGCGTTGCATAGGTATCGCCGATGATGTCGCTGCGTCCAAGCGACAGGACGGTGCCGGCCAGCGCTTCCGTCAGCGCGGCAAGCAGGATGCCCGCCATGAGCAGGAGGCCATTCGTCACGCTGGTATTGCCCGGCGTGGCGGTGGCCACCGTGCTCACGAGCCACTTCCTTGCGCAACCTCGACCCGCGCTGACAGGCCCGGCACGATGCGGCCCGGCAACGGGTTGTGGGCCAACAGGATTTTCACCGGCACTCGCTGGACGACACGAACAAAGTTGCCGGTCGCATTATCCGTGGGCAGCAGGCTGAATGCCGAACCACTGCCCGGTGCAAAGCTGTCGACCACGCCTTCAAGTGCCTCGTTCGGATAGCCGTCAACTGTGATGCGCACGCGTTGACCGGGGCGAATATGCTCGAGTTGGGTTTCCTTGAAGTTCGCCACGACCCACACATCATGAACCGGCACGATATCGAGCAACGACACGCCCGTCGTCACATACCGACCCACGCGAACCTGGCGGTTACCGATAACGCCATCGACAGGCGCGCGGACCACGGTGCTGTCGAAATCGATCTGGGCGAGATCCCGCGCCGCCTGCGCCTGATTCACCGCCGCAACGGCTGCTTCGCGCTCGGTGACCAGCACGGCGATGTGTTGCTGTTGCGCCTCGACCGATGCCGAGGCGGCCGATACCGTCGCCTCGGCTCTGGATTGTGCGGCGGCGGTTTCATCGACAAGGGCGTGGCTGACCGCGTTGCTGACGATCAGTTTGCGATTGCGATCATGGGTCTTGGTCGCCAGATTCATCTCGGCGGAAGCTGAACGCCGCTGGGCTTCGGCCTGGCGGATCAGGGCACGCTGAAGCTGGGTCTGGGCATCGACATGACTCAGGCGAGCCTGGGCCGCACTGACATTCGCCACGGCTTGCGCCAGCCGAGCGCGGTAGTCTCGATCATCAATGCGAAACAGGACATCACCCGCCCGGACGGTCTGGTTATCCTCGACCTCTACCGACGTGATGTACCCGGCCACTTTGGCGGCGAGCGAGGTCACGTCGCCGCGCACATAAGCGTTATCGGTGGAGGTCGCGCCGCTGAAAACAGCCACGGCCCCTCCGGCAGCCAGGACCAGAACGGCGGCGACGCACAGCAATCGGCCAATGATTTTTTTCTTGCTGCGGCGCGTCACGGCGACAGGGATTTCGGCGCTTGCGCCGGCGGCAATGGCGGCCTTGTCCTGGAGCGAGTTCATTTCTCTCATTACCTGTTCAATGCCGGGAAACGCAGCAGCCAAAGGGCGGCAGTGGCCTGCCGCCCGGCTATTGCGCGTCGATCAGCGCGTGTGTGAAGTCACTTGCCGATGGGCGTGACGAGCACCTTTTCATCGGAGTCGAGGACGAACACCGCCAGCAAACGCGCAGGTTGGGTATCGCTGGCGTTGGCGCTGACTTCGTGCACGGAGCCAGGCTCCTCTACGAAGTTTTCGCCGACGTTGTAGATCTTTTCCGGCTTGTCTTTGATTTTGATGCGAAACGAGCCTTCCAGGACCGTTGCATAAATGAAGGCCGTTTTCGGATGGGTGTGGGCCGGCGACGCGGCACCAGGCCCATATTCGACAACCACGCCTTTCATGCTCTTGCCGGGGATATTGGGAATGGGCCGGTCGAACACGACCGTCACCTTGCCCGCGGGCTTGTCGTCGGCCGACGCGGTGATCGAGAGCGCTGCGAAAGCAGCGGCCAGAAGATATCGGGTGAACATGGCAAATCTCCTTATGCGTCTGTTTGATGAGGGCGCAACCCGGTGTCAGGACCGGGCGAGCCAGTCCTCGAAACGAATCGCGCCCAGGCGCGGGTGCTTGCCGGGGGTCAGCGATTGGTCGTCGAGCACCGCGCCGAAGTAGCGTGCGTGCACGTCCGGTACGACTTTGCGGGTGTCCTCGGTTGCCCGCAGAAAGCGCCTGACCAGTTCGTCCAGCGGCATGGCCTCGGGCCCCGCGACTTCGAGCGTGCCGTTGACCGGCGTTTGCAGCGTGACCTCCGTCAGCGCCGCCACTACGTCGTCGGACGCCAGTGGCTGGATCAGCGCGGGTGAAAGGCAAATCTCCTCACCGACGGCGGCCGATTGCGCGATACCGCCGACAAATTCGAAGAACTGCGTAGCCCGCAGGATGGTGTAAGGAATGCTGGACGCCTTGATCAGGTTTTCCTGGGCGACCTTGGCCCGGAAATAGCCATTCTCGGGAAGCCGTTCGCTACCGACGATTGACAGGGCCACGTGATGACGAACGCCGGCGGCCGCTTCAGCCGCCAGCAGGTTGCGGCTCGAAGTTTCAAAGAAGTCGAGGACGGCCTGGTCTTCCCACGACGGTGCGTTCGCCACATCGACGACGATATCAGCGCCATCCATCGCTTCGGCCAGGCCTTCGCGGGTGATGCTGTTTATGCCCGTACTAGGGGCGGCAGCGAGCACGTCATGGCCGCGCTCGCGGAGGTTGTTCACAAGTTTCGATCCGATGAGGCCAGTGCCTCCAATGACGACGATCTTCATGGGTTCTCTCCGCTTCACGACGGCAACCATTGCTGTCGGTGTGAGCAAAGAGTGCCCCCGTGCGTAAGCGAAGTCCTTGCGCAGGCCTTGGATTTACCTTCGCTCACGCTTGGTTTTTCGTCCAAAAAAACCGCCGTTTGAATGTCATCCTGACTCGGCGGTGCAGCCGGTTACGCGCTGCCGTATTATCGACTGCTCGTACCCATTACCCGCTCGACCAGGGGATATTCACCTTGCCATTCGTGTTTGAAGACTACGTGCTCGATCAAGAGCGTCGGGAACTCACCTTGCGCGGGCAAGTCGTGCCCATCGGGCCACAGGTCTTCGATTTATTGCTGCAGCTCGTCAGCCAGCGCGATCGCGTCGTCAGCAAGGATGACTTGCTCAGGGCAGTGTGGAGCGGCCGGGTGGTTTCGGAATCGACGATCACCAGCCACATCAATGCGGTGCGCAAGGCCATCGGCGATACCGGTGAGGAACAGCGCCTGGTTCGCACGGTGCCGCGCAAGGGTTACCGCTTCATTGGCCAGGTCGAGGCAGGCGAGACCGCCGAGGCCCGGCAACCTGACGGACACGATATCGACGCAGGCATGCCCGCCGACCGGAATGAGCCCCTCGTGCTGCCGGACAAACCCTCGATCACTGTCCTGCCCTTCCAGAACCTGAGCGGCGACCCGGAGCAGGATTATTTCGCCGACGGCGTGGTTGAGGACATCATCGCCGCCCTGTCGCGGATCCGTTGGCTGTTCGTGATCGCGCGCAATTCGAGCTTCACGTACAAAGGCCGCTCCGTGGACGTCAAGGGTGTCAGCCAGGAGCTCGGCGTGCGTTATGTGCTGGAAGGCAGCGTGCGCAGGTCCGGCGACAGGGTGCGCATCACCGGGCAACTGATTGATGCAACGACCGGAACCCATCTCTGGGCGGAGCGCTTCGAAGGCACGCTCGACGACATCTTTGAGTTACAGGATCAAATCACTGAAAGCGTCGTCGGTGCCATCGCGCCACAGCTCGAACGGGCGGAAATCGAACGGGCCAAGCGCAAGCCGACGGAAAGCCTTTGTGCCTACGACTATTACCTGCGGGGAATGGCGAAACTGCACAACGGCACACGGGAAGCCATCGAGGAGGCGCTGGTGATGTTCTACAAGGCCATCGAACTCGACCCGGAGTTTGCGTCGGCCTATGGCATGGCGGCGTGGTGTCATTTCTGGCGCAAGTTGAATGGCTGGATGACCGATCGACCTCAAGAGATCGCCGAAGGTGCGCGGCTGGCGCGACTGGCCATGGCGCTTGGTCGGGACGATGCGGTGGCGTTGACGCGAAGCGGGCATGCGCTGGCCCATCTCACTGGTGATGTCGATGGCGGCATTGCCCTGCTCGACAGGGCGCGCCTGCTAAATCCGAACCTCGCTCCTGCCTGGTTTTTGGGCGGTATTTTGCGTGCACTGCGCGGTGAAACAGACGCCGCCATCGAGTTTTTGACCCATGCCGTGCGCTTGAGCCCGCTGGACCCGGAGATGTTCAGGATGCAGGTGGGCATGGCGCTCGCGCATTTCTTTGCCGGGCGCTACGACTGTGCGACGGACTGGGCGGATAAGGCATTGCGCAACCTGCCCACCCTGCTGCCTCCGGTCGCGCTGCTGGCGGCCAGTCATGCGCTGAGGGGACAAATGGATAAGGCGAAGCAGGCGATGCAGCGCTTGCGCGAGCTGGATCCTGCATTGCGTGTTTCCAATTTGAAAGAATGGCTGCCTATTCAGCGGCCAGAGGATCTTGCTCGTTTTGCGCAGGGGCTGAGGATGGCTGGGTTGCCTGAGTGAGTGTGGTGCTGATCACTTTGCTTGGGGGTATATCCGTTTCTGCGGTAACGGCCGCTATTGGTTTCGCTTTTACAGCGAGTCACTTGGAAGAGCCCCAAGTAACCAAGGGCTCTTGCCCCTTTCGTTCGGTGCCTCGCTGTGGCTCGGCATGCCCTCGCTCCGGTCCTGCTCCGTGGGCCCGCCGCCATCGGCCATCCATGGCCGGGGGCGGCTAACCCGGCATCCATGCCGGGTTGCCCACTGCGCAGAACCTCCACTCGGCCTCTCGAGGGTGCGACTACCGCCACAGCCGCCGAGGCGGCCTGAAAGCCGACCTGGCTCATTTGCGTACGCGTTCTGCTTCACTGCTGCGTTCACTCATTCCGGACATGAACACCGATCCCCTGTAGGAGCCGGCTTGCTGGCGATAGCGTCCGTCCAGTCAATAAATGTGTCGACTGACCCACCGCATCGCCAGCAAGCCGGCTCCTACAGTTGATCGAGGACATACCGAAAACCAATGCATTTCCCTTGTAGGAGCCAGCTTGCTGGCGATGGACTTCAACGATAACGCGGGCTGTCTGAATCAACGCGGTGTCTGGGCGTTTTTCGCCGGCAAGCCGGCTCCTACAGGGGGCACGTACGCTTTTGATTTCCACCACTCATCAGGCCGAGCGTTAGCTCGCCTTCCGCTTTTGATCTGAGCGCCCCCTCGAGAGGCCGAGTGGAGGTTCTGCGCAGTGGGCAACCCGGCATGGATGCCGGGTTAGCCGCCCCCGGCCATGGATGGCCGATGGCGGCGGGCCCACGGAGCAGGACCGGAGCGAGGGCATGCCGAGCATTAGCGAGGCACCGAACGAAAGGGGCAAGAGCCCTTTGGTTACTTTGGGGCTTTTCCAAAGTGACTCGCTGTAAAAGCGAAACCATAAGCGGCCGTTACCGCAGCAACGGATATGTACACCATTCCCAAATCCGCCGCAGGCTAAAAAACCGCAGCTCAGTTATTGCGCAACAGCACGTAAGCCTCACCACCATTACGGTCATGCTGAAGAATGAAGTTTTCGCCCTGCAGGCTAACCTTCGACGGCACACGATCCGCCACCGCTGTCTGCGAATAAGGCTGCACAGCGCTCAGCAATTGCCGGGTCAGGCTATTGTCGGACTGGCTCGGAGTCGTAACCACGCACTCTTTCGCAGACAACTGCACCGCAAGGTTTTTGTCAGCCGTGAAGCCGATACGAGTAAAGCCCATATCCTGCAAATCATCGATACCGTAACGCTTGGCTGCTTCGGCCGAACCGGCGAACGATGGCGCAGTCTTCAGGCAGATGTCGGTGAAAGCTTCAATGGCCTTGGACTTGACGGGAATCGGAGCATTCGGGGTTGATGCAGCGCAACCGGCGAGCAAGAGAAGGCTGGACAAGGCGAGCTTGCGAAACAACGAACCGGACATGACGCTGGGATCCTTCCATTTGAATACGACGCGCAACCATCGGGTCGCGTGCCACTTGAGCAGGTGGGCCCGAATGGTAAAACAAGCCCGGCCTCCACCGCGAGAGGATGAGCGTCGAGGCCCTTCTCATTCAGCACCAACAATGAGTCAAGACGATCTGCATCGGACTCAATACGTTCAGAACCCAATAGCGCGGCATCAAAGGCAACACTGTCTCCACTCCCAACGCACACCGCGTTGGGGTGTGAAAGGTATTGCCACCCCACTATTGGAAGCCTGACTCATGAAAACCTTAAGCATCGAGAACTACAAAACCAATACCGCCTCTGGACAATCATCGCTCGGGAGCAAAACCACAGCGATTGGGACTTACGGAGCGTACTTTGCCCTCGCCGTGATCTACTTCTGGTTCGGTGGCATGAAATTCACTCACTACGAAGCGCAAGGCCTGGTTCCGCTGGTGAGCAATAGCCCTTTCCTGGGTTGGGTCTACAACATTTTCAGCGTCGATACCTTCTCCAGTTTACTCGGCGTCCTGGAAGTCTCGATCGGCGCTCTTATTGCAGGTCGACTGCTGTCACCCAAGCTTTCATTGATCGGTGGCGCCTTGTCAGCCGGGCTGTTTTTCACGACGTTGAGCTTTATGTTGTCGACACCTGGAGTGATCGAACCCAGCCTCGGTTTCCCGGCCATTTCGGTTGCACCGGGCCAGTTTCTCCTGAAAGACATCGGGTTGCTTGCCGCGTCCATCTTCGTGGCCGGCCATTCATTAACCGCGCTGGAAAACCGCTGAATCGATGATCCTTCTCTTGGGATGGCCTGAAGCAATTCGATGTTTTCAGGCCATGCCCCATCAAGAAAGTCCGTCCCCCTCTCCCGCCAAATCTTTCAGCCAGTCCCGAGGGCTGTAGCCCGTCTTGCGACGAAACGCGCGAGCAAGTGCCGAAGGACTTTCATAACCGACTTCCGCGGCGATCAGCGTAATCGGCCGCCCTTCACGCAAACGCTTCTGCGCCAGGCTGATACGCCAGCTCAGCAGATAGTCCGCCGGTGTCTGCCCTATAACGGCCCGAAAATGCACGGCATAGGCCGCACGCGACATGTTCGACTCGCTCGCCAGTTCCGCCACCGACCAGGCACGGTGAGGTGCGTTGTGCATTTGCACCAGCGAGCGCGCCAGTCGCGAATCCGCGAGCCCGGCCATCATGCCGGTCCGCAGTTGGTGATGATCGAGCAGATGTCGAAACAGCAGGATGATCAGTAATTCGAACAAGCGATCCAGCGCCGCTTCCCTGCCGCAATGTCCGGCTGCCGCCTCAACGAACATCCATCGCAGCGTATCGGCCAGCTGCGGCAACTCTTCCAGGGGCAGCACCAGGCAATCGGGTAGCGAGGCAGACAATGGGTTATCGACCCCACCCTCAAACTCCATTGACGCACACAGGAGTTGAGCGCCCTCGGGCTCACCGGCGAACAGTTGATGCCGGCTTGGGCGTGGCAGAAAAATCAGACTGGGTTGCGTCAGCAGCACGTCCTTACGGTCGCCGCCCCGCAAAGTGATGGTACCGGCCTGCAGCAGGTGAATATGACCACGCTGGTCGGCGCCATCGTACGCCGCCATACCGCACAGCCTGCCGTTGTAAAACAGGTGTGCGCGTACGCCGAACTGCGAAAACAACGTAGACAGGCGATCCATGGGCATTCTCTTGGAGTGGTACAGACCGGAGGTCTTTGACTGGGTGTATATCCATTCCTGCGGTAACGGCGGCTATTGGTTCCGCCCTTACGGCGGGTCACTTGGAGAAGCGCCAAGTAACCAAGCGCCCGCGCCCCTGACGTACGGTGGCTCGCTAAGGCTCGCCATGCCCTCGCTCCGGTCCTGCTCCGTGGGCCCGCCGCCATCGGCCATCCCTGGCCGGGGGCGGCTAACCCGGCATCCATGCCGGGTTGCCCACTACGCAGAACCTCCACTCGGCCTTCCGACGGGGCAGATCAAGATCAAAAGCCAAGCAAAAGCCAAAGCGAGGCGGCCTGCCAGCCGACCTGTCTCTATAACCGTACGCGCTCGCCTTCACTGCTGCGGTCACTCATTCCGGATATGTACACCGCCCCCCTGTAGGAGCCGGCTTGCTGGCGATGGCGGTGGGTCAGTCGGCGCATTTATTGACTGGACGGACGCTATCGCCAGCAAGCCGGCTCCTACGGTTGATCGTATTTATCCAGACACATCTGCATTTACCCTGTAGGAGCCAGCTTGCTGGCGATGGACGTCAACGATAACGCGTACTGTCTGAATGAACGCGTCGCCCAGACGTTTTTCGCCGGCAAGCCGGCTCCTACAGGGAATCCCATACGCTTTTGATTTTCACCACTCATCAGGCCGAGCGTTAGCTCGCCTTCAGCTTTTGATCTTGAGGTACACGCCCCCTCGAGAGGCCGAGCGCAGGTTCTGCGCAGTGGGCAACCCGGCATGGATGCCGGGTTAGCCGCCCCCGGCCAGGGATGGCCGATGGCGGCGGGCCCACGGAGCAGGACCGGAGCGAGGGCATGCCGAGCCTCGGCGAGGCACCGAACGAAAGGGGCAAGAGCCCTTGGTTACTTGGGGCTCTTCCAAGTGACTCGCCGTAAGGGCGAAACCGCCAGCCGCCATCACCGCAGCAACGGATATCCCCCCACCCAATCCCAAAAAACCCTCCCAACCCTAAGTGTGATGAATCTCCCGATCCTTGGTTTCCGGCAAAAAGAACGTCCCAAGAATAGCCGTCATCACCGCAATCACGATCGGATACCAAAGCCCGTAGTAGATATCCCCCGTGGCCGCGACCATGGCAAACGCAACCGTCGGCAGGAAGCCGCCAAACCAGCCATTGCCAATGTGGTACGGCAACGACATCGAGGTGTAGCGGATACGCGCCGGGAACAGTTCCACCAGCCACGCCGCGATCGGGCCATAGACCATGGTCACGTAGATCACCAGGATGGTCAGCAGCAACAACACCATCGGGTAATTGGTCTTCGCCGGATCCGCCTTCTCAGGGTAACCGGCGTCCTTGAGCGAGGTGCCAAGGGTCGCGACGAAGGCATCGTTGCGGGTCTTGAAGTCGGCGGCCGGCATGCCGGTGCCCTCGAAGCTCTCGACCACTTTGCCGCCAATGCGAACCTGCGCAACGGTGCCCGGATCGGCTTTTTCGTTGATGTAGGGAATGGCTTTCTTCGCCAGTACCGTCTTGGCAAGGTCACAGGAACTGGTGAATTTGGCTTTGCCCACCGGGTCGAACTGGAACGAACACTGGTCTGGATCAGCGACCACCGTGACCGGGTTTTTCGCCTGTGCCGCGAACACGTCGGGGTTACCGTACTGGGTCAACGCATGGAAGATCGGGAAGTAAGTCACCGCCGCCAGAATACAACCGGCCATGATGATGCCCTTGCGGCCGATGCGATCGGACAGGCTGCCGAATATCACGAAGAACGGCGTGCCGATCAGCAGCGAACCGGCGATCAGCAGGTTGGCGGTCTGCGGGTCGATCTTGAGCATTTGCAGGAGGAAGAACAGCGCATAGAACTGCCCGGTGTACCAGACAACAGCCTGGCCGGCAGTACCGCCGAGCAGCGCCATGATCACAATTTTGAGGTTTTCCCAACGGGCGAAAGATTCGGTCAGCGGCGCTTTGGACGACTTGCCCTCGGCCTTCATTTTCAGGAACACCGGCGATTCGCTGAGTTGCAGGCGGATGTACACCGAGATGATCAGCAACAGGATCGACAGCAGGAACGGAATCCGCCAGCCCCAGGCCTCGAACGCTTCCGTACCGAGAACGGTGCGGCAGGCGAGAATCACCAACAGCGACAGGAACAGACCGAGGGTCGCGGTGGTTTGAATCCACGAAGTGAAATAGCCGCGCTTGCCCTTCGGCGCATGCTCCGCGACGTAGGTCGCCGCCCCACCGTACTCACCGCCCAACGCCAGGCCTTGCAGCAGTCGCAAGGTGATCAGGATGATCGGCGCCGCGACGCCGATGGTCGCGTAGCCGGGCAGAAACCCGACGATGGCGGTGGAGATACCCATAATGACAATGGTGATCAGGAAGGTGTGCTTGCGTCCGATCATGTCGCCCAGTCGCCCAAACACAATCGCGCCGAAAGGCCGCACGGCAAACCCCGCAGCGAACGCGAGCAGCGCGAAGATGAAGGCGGTTGTCTCGTTGACGCCGGCAAAGAAGTGCTTGGCGATGATCGCTGCGAGAGAGCCGTAAAGGTAGAAGTCGTACCATTCGAACACGGTGCCCAGGGACGAGGCGAAGATGACCTTGCGCTCCTCCCTGGTGATCCCGTGGTTGGGCACGTTGCCCGTGGTGGTGTTGTCGATTGCGGCCATGAGTCTTCTCCGTCTTGCTCTTGTTGTAGGCCGGAGCACCTCACTAGCATCGTCGCACCCAGGCCCTGGGGCTGAAGTTATCGGACTACGGAATGCACAAAGCCTGGCAACAGGCTGACCGCCTCACATCACTGCAAGGTTTCATGAAGCATAATCACCTTCGTGCAGATATCCACTCGCCAGCCTGCAAACCCTCAAATACGCGGAGAACCCGCCATGAATCAGCGCAAAACCGGCTACGCCCCCGTCAACGGCCTGCGGATCTATTTCGAGATTCACGGCGCAGCGCACCCCACGCGACCGCCCCTCGTCCTGCTGCATGGCGGCGGCGACACCCTTGAAACCTCATTCGGTCAGATCCTGCCGGTGCTGGCGGCTGAGCGTCAGGTCATTGCCATCGAACAACAGGGTTATGGGCACACAGCGGACATCGTCGACCGTCCGTTCAGCTTCGAGCAATCCGCGGACGACACGGCGGCACTGCTCGCGTATCTGCACATCGGGCGAGCGGACCTGTTCGGTTTCAGCAATGGCGGTACCATCGCCTTGCAGGTGGCGATCAGGCATCCGGACGTCGTGCGCAAAATCGTAGCGGCGTCGGCGCTGGTCAATCGCGACGGTGCCTATCCGTGGCTCTGGGAAGCGATGGCCAACGCCACGCTGGAGAACATGCCGCCGGAACTGCAGGAGGCGTACCTCAAGGTCGCGCCGCAGCCCGGCAATCTGCGGCTGATGCATGACAAGGCAGCCCGGCGCATGCGCGATTTCAAGGACATCCCCGACGACGATATCCGCCGCATCACCGCGCCGACGTTGGTGGTGGTCGGCGATGCCGACGTCATCCGTCCCGAACATGCCGTGCAGATGTTCCGGCGCCTGGCACACGCGCAGCTTGCCGTGCTCCCCGGCACCGATCACATGCAGGTGACCACGCGCACCGAATGGCTGGTGCCAATGATCGACGCGTTTCTCGATGCCTGAAAACGGGCGTCGTGGCGCCCGTTTCCGGCGAGTTCAGCCCTGACAGCAGCGCGCCCCGACACGGCAAAAACAGGAGGCGGTGATTTCCACATCGGCCCGCGCCATGGCCAGATCGAGGCGGGTTCGCGCCGCCGCGGCTTCGGCGTCCCGCCCCAAGCGTTTCAGGCACTCCACATAACCGTGGAGGCTCCAGACATTGTCCAGATGCCAGGACGCACGGCTCAGCGTATCGTCCAGCCCCAGATCGGCCCAATAGGCCTGCAAGGCCTCTTCCACCCGCCCCTGCTCCAGCAGCAGCGCACCCAGCGCGTGTCGCACCGGTTGCATCCAGCCCCAAGGCTCGTCGTACGGCAAGTTGTCGTCCAGTGACTGCGCCTCGCGCAGGTGAGCGAACGCGCTGTCGTAGTTGCCTTTGCGGTACTCGATTTCCCCGTGCAGCATGGCGCCGGCCACCGCCAGGATGTCGGTGCATTGGTTGTTGAAGAGGTAACGCGTTGGCGGCACGCGGGTCAGCGCATTGATGAACAGCCGTTGTTCGGCTTGCGCGGCGGCGATATGCCCGTTGGCCGCGTGCGCCACGCCTCTGGCGTAATGCAGCATCGCGGTGGTCACGCAGTACAGTTCCTGGTCATTGGGCAATGGAGTGGCGAGGATGTCCTGCCATTTGCCGAAGCGGATCTGCACATGCACCTTCATTGACACGAAGCTTTCCAGCCAGTCGGCCATGGGCGGTTGCTCGACGCGCAGCAGTTCTTCCTTGATGGTCGACATCAGCTCTTCGGCGGCGTCCAGCGCCGGTTGGTACTGCCCAAGGAACATCGCCGAGTAGAGTTTGAAGTGGTAGTTGTGGCATCGATACAGGGTGTAGAAGTTGAGCGGCCCTTCCCGCTCCAGGAATTTTCGGTCGGCCAGGATCGCTTGGCTATTGGTGTTCATGGCCCCACGGTAATCGCCGCAGAGCACGTCGATGTGCGACGGCATGTGGCGCAGGTGCCCGGCGTCCGGCACCAGGTCGCGCAGAACATCGGCGGCGCGCAACGCTCGTTCGGGATGGGGTGACATTTCCAGGGTGTGGACGTACATGTGCAGCACCCCGGGGTGCGGCGCACCGCCCAGTGCCTGCTCCAGCACAGCCAGCGCTTCGAGGGTGTCGGCACCCGGCGCGGGTTCACCGGTTGTAAGATCCCACAACAGCCAGGGTGTGCGGTCAATCAAGGCTTCGGCAAACAGCGCCGCCACATCGGGATCGTCGGGAAAGGCTTTATAGACATCGCGCATCGACGCCGCGTAGGCATCGTTCCAGGTGAATAGTTGTTCAACACTGTCGGCAGCGTCGGCCTGATAGCGTTGCTCAAGCGCCCGGATCAGCGCTTGTTCCACCGGTTTGGCACCGTCGCAATGCGCCAGCGCAGTACGCGTCGCCAGTCGGGCCTGGGCGACGGCGTCTTTCAACTCCTGTTCGATAAACGCGTCCCAGCGCTTGTTGTAGTTGGGGCCGCTGGCATAGGCGATTCCCCAGTAGGCCATCGCGCAATCGTGGTCGTGTTCGATCGCCTTGCGGAAACAGCGGATGGATTCATCGTGGTTGTAGCCGTAGCACCACAATAATCCGCGGTCGAACCAAAGCTGAGCCTGTGGCGAACGCGTCGTTACGGGGCGGCTGTAGGTGCCCAAATCGTAATAGTCGTGCATCGGTTTACCCTCTCGATCAGAGCCTGGAACCTCGCAGAAAACGCCTCACGGCCTGACTTGCCGGAGACCGTCGACAGTTCGGGAGATCCAGCATACCCCGGCTGCTCCGGCCGGGCGGTGCAGCCGACGACAGGCTGGCGTCATGGAGTTTTTAGGACATTACTCACCAGCCCCCCTGTAGGAGCCAGCTTGCTGGCGATGGAGTGTCAGCTAAGGAAATGTCGACTGACACACCATCGCCAGCAAGCTGGCTCCTACAGGGGGATGCGGTACTGAGCAGGCTTGCGCCCAGACGCCCTTTCGCATCAATTGCAAACCATTGCCGGCGTCGATAGTCACCATCAACTCAATGAAGTTCTCTTAAAAATTGTGCGGCGTAACATCAGCTCCATACCAAACAACTACATCCCGGAGCACACCATCATGAAACGCCAACTCTTCCTCAGCATCGCTTTCTCGGTTTTTGCAGTTAACGCTTTTGCCGCTTCTTCTGCTCACCCGGTTGTCGCTGAAGGCGGCTCGGATCGTCTGATTGAAAGTCGTGTGGCCGAAGGTGGTTCTGATCGCCTGATCGAAAACCGCGTTGCCGAAGGTGGTTCCGACCGCCTGATCGAAAACCGCGTTGCCGAAGGTGGTTCCGACCGTCTGATCGAAAACCGCGTTGCCGAAGGTGGCTCCGACCGTCTGATCGAAAACCGCGTTGCCGAAGGTGGTTCCGATCGTCTGATCGAAAACCGCGTTGCCGAAGGTGGCTCTGACCGTCTGATCGAAAGCCGCGCCGTATGAATGAATAACCCTACCGCGGTACTCAAAAAGAAGCCCGGCCTGACCCGCCGGGCTTTTTCGTGCACAAATAAAATCAGCTCCCCCTTAATGCCACTGGCACACCTGTGATACATAGCTCCTGATTGCGAGTCCCGTATCCAATGAGGTTGCCCATGTTTTTCTCCCCACGCCTGCTGCTGACCTGCGCCCTGTCCGGTTTACTCGCTTGCGGCGCACAAGCCGGCACGCCCTCCCCGGCGCCCGCCAGTTTGCAACCGCTGCTGGTGACGATAAACGAACGCCTGAACATTGCTGATCTGGTGGCGCTGACCAAATGGGACAGCCACAAACCGATCCAGGACAGCGCCCGGGAAGCACAAGTCATCGCCAACGCCAGGAATCAAGCGGTTACCCGCAAACTCGACCCGGACGAAATCGCCGAGCTGATCGCCGCACAGATCGAAGCCAACAAACTGGTGCAATACGGACTGCTCGCGCAATGGCAAGCGGCAGGCAACGCGCCTGATGTGCCGCGGCCGGACCTTGCCAATCAAATCCGGCCTCAGCTGGATGAGCTGCAAAACCGCCTGTTGCAGCACTACGCCGATTTCGCGCCCTATCGCAAAGACCCGAACTGCGCCCAGTGGCTGGCCAAAGAGCGGTCGGCGCTGATCAAGGATGGCCTGCATGGCCAGGCATTGATCCGCGCCACCGGGGACTTGTGCATCATCGGTCGATGAGTCACCTGCCGTCTGCCAGTTCACTCAAGGCTGGCGACTGCTGACACTCTGCGCGCCCTTCTCGAACATCGCTTCGAAACGGGGCTTGTTGGCGGCGTAATAAGCGGCGACGGCCTGGTCGGAAGAGCTTTGGCGCGCCTGCATCATCAACGCTTCGAGATCAGCCTGAGGGATCGAGTAGTGGGCGAAGAAGTACGCCACTTCCGGATACTCCTGGCTGAAGCCCTTGCGCGCCATGGCGTGAATCTGCTCGGCGCCGCCAAAGATCTTCTTGGGATCATCCAGATAGCGCAGCGGATATTTGGAGAACATCCAGTGCGGACTCCAGGCATTCACCAAGGACCATTTGCCGCGTTTGAGGTTACGGTCCAACTCGTTGAGCATGCCGGACTCCGATGAGGCCACCAGCTTGTAACCATCGAGCTTGTACTCCTCGATGGCCTTGACCGTGAGCTTGTACTGGCCGTTGCCGACCTCGGACGTGAGGATCTTGCCGTCGAGCTTTTCCCTGACCTGCGGTTTGTTCAGGTCCTCTACGCTCGCCACTTCGCTGATCGGCACCGAGGTCGGCACCGTCATACCGATACGTCCTTCATAGAGCACGCCGAGGTCTTCGAGCCGATCCTTGTATTTGTCGTAGAACGCCTTGTGGGTACTCGGCAGCCAGACCATCGGGATGAGGTCGATATTGCCGTTGGCCAGGGCCTGGAACTGAATGCCGATGTCGGCCATCACCAGTTTCACCGGTTGTTTTAGATGTTCCTGCAATGCGGTGGTGGCGAGCTTGACGGTGATTTCGGTGTCGGACCAGTTGACCCAGCCAATGCGCACAGGTTGCTGTTCCGCCGCCTGAGTCAGCGCCGCGTGGGTTCCAAGCGCCAGTCCGAACAGGCAGGCACAGGCTGTTTTTCGATACGAATGAGCGTTCATCAGGCGTCTTCCTATTTTACGGTGATAGGCAGGTTGTCTTCGTTTGAACGGCCTTACGGTCGTGAACAGTGCAGTCTTCGCTGCTTCGAATTCGGGCAGCACAGCCCTTCTCCACCGAATCCCTCGCAATCCCTTTTCACATCTTGCCGGGCACGACTGTCCGGTAGCTCCTCTGCACCCTTTCGAGCCTGATCTTATCGGTGACTTTTGTGTTGCGCAAGAAAAATGTACACGTGTGTCATGAGCAATTGACACCTATGTACATTTATCCTAATTTCAAGTCGCCGAGCCTGATGAAGCCCACTTTGGAGCGCACCACGATGTCCAGCGATCCCTTGCTGCAACCTTACAAGATCAAGCACCTGACCCTCAGAAACCGGATCATGACCACGGCGCACGAGCCGGCTTACCCTATCGACGGCATGCCCCAGGCGCTCTATCGCGCCTACCATGTCGAGCGCGCCAAGGCCGGGGTTGCCCTGACCATGACGGCGGGCTCGGCAGCGGTCTCCCGGGACAGCCCGCCAGTGTTCAACAACGTGCTGGCCTACAAGGACGAAGTGGTCGGATGGCTCAAGGACCTGACCGATGAATGCCACGAACATGGCGCCGCCGTCATGATCCAGTTGACCCACCTGGGCCGGCGCACTCGCTGGGACAAGGCCGACTGGTTGCCCGTGGTCTCGCCTTCGCACCGTCGCGAGGCGTCGCACCGCTCGTTCCCCAAGAAGATGGAAGACTGGGACATCGAGCGGATCATCAAGGACTACGTGGACGCGGCCGAACGCATGCAGGCCGCCGGCATGGACGGCCTCGAATTGCAGGCCTACGGGCATTTGATGGATCAGTTCTGGTCGCCGCTGACCAACGATCTCGATGGCCCTTATGGCGGCTCGCTGGAAAACCGCATGCGCTTTACCTTCGATATTCTGCGCGGGATTCGCCAACGTGTCGGCGAAAACTTCCTGCTGGGTGTGCGCTACACCGGCGACGAAACGCTGCCGGGCGGCTTCAACGCCAGTGAAGGGATGCAGGTGTCGCACATGCTCAAGGACAGCGGGCTGATCGACTTCCTCAACGTGGTGCGCGGCCACATCGACACCGACGCGGGCCTGACCGATGTCATCCCGATCCAGGGCATGCGCAACTCGCCGCACCTTGATTTCGCCGGTGAGATCCGCGCCTCGACAGGCTTCCCGACCTTCCACGCGGCGAAGATTCCAGACGTCGCCACGGCGCGCTACGCGATTGCCTCGGGCAAGGTCGACATGGTGGGCATGACCCGCGCGCACATGACCGATCCGCATATCGTGCGCAAGATCATTGAGAAGCGCGAGGAAGACATCCGCCCTTGCGTGGGCGCGAACTATTGCCTGGACCGGATCTATCAGGGCGGTGCCGCCTACTGCATTCACAACGCGGCGACCGGTCGCGAAACCACCATGCCCCACGAGATTCCCAAGGCGGCGCACCAACGCAAAGTGCTGATCATCGGCACCGGCCCCGCCGGGCTGGAAGCAGCGCGTGTCGCGGGCGAACGCGGCCACGACGTCACTGTGCTGGAAGCGGCGGACCGGCCCGGCGGGCAGATCCGGCTGACGTCCCTGAACGAACGCCGCCGCGAAATGATCGGCATCATCGATTGGCGAATGGCGCAGTGCGAGCGCCTTGGCGTGAAGTTTCACTTCAACACCTGGGCGGAAGCCGACACCGTGCTGGCCCACGAGCCGGACGTGGTCATCGTCGCGACCGGAGGCCTGCCAGACACCGAGGTGCTTGCCCGAGGCAACGAACTGGTGGTGTCGACCTGGGACATTATTTCCGGCGACATCAAGCCTGGCCGCAACGTGCTGATTTTCGATGATGCCGGCGACCATGCCGCCTTGCAGGCTGCCGAAGTCATCGCACAAAGCGGCGCGACCGTGGAGATCGTCACGCCCGACCGTGCGTTTGCGCCGGAAGTGATGGCGATGAACCTGGTGCCCTACATGCGCAGCCTGCAAGACCTCGACGTCACTTTTACCGTCACGTACCGCGTCGAGTCGGTGGAAAAGCGCGATGGCAAGCTGGTCGCGACCTTCGGCAGCGACTACGGCAAGGTCAACAAACAGCGTGTCGTCGATCAGGTCGTGGTCAACCACGGCACGCTGCCGCTGGACGACCTGTATTTCGATCTTCGCCCTCACTCAAGCAATGGCGGCGCGGTGGAACAGCACGACCTGATTGCCGGTCACGCGCAACACATCGTCACCAACCCTCAAGGGCGTTTCCAGCTGTTCAGGATCGGTGACGCCGTGGCGGCCCGCAACACGCATGCGGCGATCTACGATGCCTTGCGGTTGGTGAAGGAAATCTGACCCCTGTCAAACATGAATCGAGGGAGCTTTTGCTCCCTCTTTTTTTTACATCCCGCGTCGGGCGACAGCCGCACCGGCCTGTACAGCCTGGCCCACGATGGCGTCGATATGTTGATCAGCCATCGACTGCAACGCCGCTGCCGTCACACCGCGATAAGCCATGAGGGCGTCGATCATTTGCAGGGGATCGCGGCTGGCCAGTAACTGACCGCCACCCACCACCACGCCGTGCGCGGCACGTTGGGCGATCGCCTCGGGAATCCCGGCGACCACCGCAGATTCAACCAGCGCCCTGTAAAGCATGGCCGGGAAAGCAGGCCCGGTGCCGGACAGTGCACTGAGGTAATCGATGCAATCCTCATTGGGCACTTCGTCCGCCGAACCGACGCATTCAAAAAGTCGTTGCACCCACTCGCGGTCCTGTTCGCTCAACTCACCGGCGTTGTACCAAGGGGTGAATGACTGGCGGATTTCCACGGCCGCATTCGGCATGGCCCGCACCACGACCTGCGCACCGGTGGCGGCGCTGATGGTCGCCGCCGGAACACCGGCCATCAGTGAAATCACCCGTTTGCCCCGGGCGTCGATCTGCAGTTCACGAAATTGCTCCGGGCGGATCGACAACACCACGACGTCGCTAAGTTCAACCAGCGCCTGGTTATCCGCCAGCACCCGCACGTCTGGCCCGAACGTGCTGCTGCCGGAACGGTTCGAAATCAGCAGGCAATCGGCAGCGATGAAGCCGCTTTCCAGCACCGCGTCAGCGATTGAACGGCCCAACCAGCCGGTGCCGCCGATGATGCCCAGTGTTCTATTCGGCATCGGGCGTGGCCTCCTCGAAAGTGTCGACCAGCGACACGAAAACACCCGGCTCTTTTTCCGCGTAGCCGAACTTGCCAAAAAAACGGTCGAGCTCGCGACGCTTCGGTGCCTTGCCGGTAAACACCGTGACGTACTGCGGAATGCGCCGGAAACGCACGACGATGTCCTCAGTGGTTTTCATCGAGATGTAGCCGATCTGCGTCAGGTAGATCGTCCTGGCCCGCGCATCGGCGGCGTCGGTCTCGTAGCCGAACCGGCGAAACATGCCGGCCAGGGCATTGATCCGCGCCTCGTCAGCCGCGGCGATTTCGTCGGCCACCTCGGCGGACTGCAACGCCCAACTGCGCACGGCAAACTCGAACTGCGAGTCGAACAGCTCGGGGTTCACCCAGCATTCGAAAACGTTGAGGATGGCTTCGGAAATGCTTTCGGCGTAACTCTCGCACTGGCTGATCAGCCCGCCGGTGTTCTTGTCGCGCCAGCGGGTCAGGAGCGCCGCCAGCAGTTGCTCGCGATCCTCATAGAACCAATAGAAACTGGTGCGCGACAGGTTCAGCCGCTTGGCCAGCGGCATCACGCGCACCGCGTCCACACCGGATTCCTTGAGGGCATCGTAGGCGGCGTCCAGCCAGCCATTGACCGAGCCGCGCCAGCCGGCATCCTGTGCCTTGGTCCGTGTCTTTCCTGTCTGCGACATCCTCGGGTACCACCGTGTTCTGAAAATGTCGCTCCACTCTACGCTGCACGCCCTCGTGCGTACACAAAATGTACATCGACGTACATTTCAACGACGCATTAGATTACTGCGGCTGAAACGTCTGCAAGTACGCCAGCACATCCTCGATCTTCTCCGGATCGCTGAGCCCCCAGAAAATCATCCGGGTGCCGGGCACCACTTTCTTCGGCGCTTCGAGGTAAGCCGTCAGTGTCTCGCGCGTCCAGACAATGCCGGCGGATTTCATCGCGTCGGAGTACTGGTAGTCCGTCACGCTTCCCGAGGGACGGCCGAAAATGCCATTGAGTTGCGGGCCGAAGCCGCCCCGCGCCGACTCGCCCACTTGATGGCAGCCGCCGCAGATCCGCGTGAACAGTTTCGCCCCGGCTTCAGCATCCCCCGCCGCTGCCGCCGGCGTGCAAAATGCCCCTGCGGTCAGTGAAAGGACGAAGGTGAGGGTTACAGCTTTCATCATGTTCGGTTCCAGTGAAGTCAATCGGCGCACCCGGTGCATTTTCGCGCCTACCTTACCCGATTACCGCCGCCCGACGTGCGCCGGTCGCTCAAGCGTCGGCCTGGGCGCGAATCTCCTAAAATGAATCGTGAGACTTGAACGGTTGCCAGCCCCTGGCAACACCGTCGTGAAAGGAGGTGTTCGAGATGCAACTCATCACGCAGAAAATCGATAAGCCGCAAGACACGAATTTCATTCTGGGTCAGACCCACTTCATCAAATCCGTCGAGGACATTCACGAAGCGTTGATCAACGCAGTGCCAGGCATCCGCTTCGGCGTGGCTTTTTGCGAAGCCTCGGGCAAATGCATGGTGCGCTGGTCCGGCACCGATCCCGCCATGATCAAACTGGCCCAGAGCAATGCCCAAGCCATCGGCGCCGGGCACAGCTTCATCATCTTCCTGGGTGACGGCTTCTATCCGCTGAACATATTGAACACGGTCAAGACGGTTCCAGAGGTGTGCCGGATCTTTTGCGCAACCGCCAACCCCACAGAAGTGGTGCTCGCCGAGACAGCACAGGGACGCGCGATTCTGGGTGTGGTGGATGGCTTCTGCGCCAAGGAAATTGAAGGCGACGAAGACATTCTGTGGCGCAAAAACCTGTTGCGGCAGATTGGCTACAAGCTGTGAATTTAGCGGCTCATAAGGACTTGCAGTTTTCAACAGTAGGCTAAGCTTGGATCAGCTCATTGCTCACGATGCTCGATTCTGCAGGGTTTTGGTTGTTCTGGAGAGCGTCTGCAACAGCTATCTCAGACAGGCCCAACCCTTTCACGCAGGATTGACGTGATGACCGAGCCCCTCCTCAGCTTTGATGCACTCAAGCGCGCGGCTGCCGCTGGCGAAATCGACACCGTATTGGTCTGCATGGTCGACATGCAGGGACGCCTGGTCGGCAAGCGCTTCCAGGTCGAGTTTTTTATCGACAGCGGCCACGAAGAAACCCACTGCTGCAATTACCTGCTGGCCGACGACATCGACATGGAACCGGTGCCGGGTTACGCCGCAGCCAGTTGGAGCAAAGGCTATGGCGACTTCGTCCTCAAACCGGACATGTCCACGTTGCGGCGTGTGCCCTGGCTGGAATGCACGGCGCTGGTGCTCTGCGATGTGCTCGATCATCACCATCGCAAGGACTTGCCCCACAGCCCACGGGCAATTCTGAAAAAACAGGTCGAGCGCCTGCGTGAACGGGGCTACACCGGCATGTTCGCTTCGGAGCTTGAGTTCTACCTGTTCGATGAGAGCTACGAGGCGATCCACCAGCGCAACTATCACCAACCGAAAACCGCCGGGCATTACATCGAGGATTACAACATCCTCCAGACCACTCGCGAGGAACCGGTGCTGCGGGCGATTCGCAAGCATCTGCAAGCGTCCGGCATTCCCGTGGAAAACTCCAAGGGCGAATGGGGCCCCGGCCAGGAAGAAATCAACATTCGTTACGCCGATGCCATGACCATGGCCGACCACCACGTCATCATCAAGCACGCCTGCAAAGAGATCGCGCAGCTGCAAGGCAAGGCGATTACGTTCATGGCCAAGTGGCGCTATGACGCCGCCGGTTCCAGCAGCCATATCCATAATTCGCTGTGGGACAAGAACGCCAAGAAGCCATTGTTCTTCGACGCCAAAGCCGAGTTCGGCATGTCGAAACTGATGCGCGCCTGGGTCGCCGGGCAGCTGAAGTACGCCAACGACATCACCTGCTTTCTGGCGCCCTACATCAATTCGTACAAGCGCTTCCAGGCCGGCACCTTCGCGCCGACGCGGGCGGTATGGAGCCGCGACAATCGCACCGCCGGCTTTCGCTTGTGTGCCGAAGGCAGCAAATCCATCCGCATCGAATGCCGCATCGGCGGCGCCGACCTCAACCCTTATCTGGCCTTTGCCGCACTGATCGCGGCGGGCCTGGCCGGGATCGACGAGAAGCTCGAACTCGCGGCCCCGTTCGAGGGCGATGCCTACCTCGATGAGCATTTGCCGGAAGTCTCGAAAACCCTGCGCGATGCCTGCTCCGCCCTCAAGGGGTCGAGCATGTTGCGCGAGGCGTTCGGCGATGAAGTGGTCGATCACTACGTTCACACCGCCGAGTGGGAGCAGAAAGAGTACGACCGGCGGATCACCGACTGGGAACTGCAGCGCGGCTTCGAGCGCTATTGAGCACACCATGACTGCGAAGATTCAGCTTATTTCTCCGGTCGATGGCCGGGTGTACGTCGAGCGCCAACAAATAGATACCGCCCGACTCCTTCAGGCGCTTGAGGCGGCTGCAACGGCCCAGGCGCAATGGAAGCGCCGACCACTGAGCGAGCGCGCAACTTTTTGCAGTGCCGCTGTGGACGCGATGCTCGCCATGAAAGATGAAATCGTGCCGGAGCTGGCCTGGCAAATGGGTCGACCGGTGCGTTATGGCGCTGGCGAGCTGCGCGGTTTCGAAGAGCGGGCCCGGCATATGATCGCTATTGCGCCTGAAGCGCTTGCAGCCGTTGAGCCCGCACCGGTCGCGGGTTTTCGGCGTTACATCAAACGCGAACCGCTAGGTACGGTGCTCGTGATCGCCCCGTGGAACTACCCCTACCTGACCGCCGTCAACACGATTATTCCGGCGTTGATGGCGGGCAACAGCGTCATCCTCAAGCATGCATCGCAAACCTTGCTGGTCGGCGAGCGTTTCGCTGAAGCTTTTCGCCGAGCCAATCTGCCTGAAGGGTTGTTCCAGAACCTGCTGCTCAGTCATGCCAGTACCGCAGTAGCCATCGTCACCGGCGACGTACAACAGGTGAACTTCACGGGTTCGGTGGACGCTGGCCTGCAAGTCCAACAAGCCGCCATCACGGATTTCATCGGCATGGGCCTGGAGCTCGGCGGCAAAGACCCGGCCTACGTTCGCGCCGACGCCAATCTCGATCACGCCGTGGAAAACCTGGTGGACGGCAGCTTCTTCAACTCCGGGCAAAGCTGCTGTGCGGTCGAGCGCATCTATGTGGACGAGAAAATCTATCCCGCCTTCGTCGAGCGCTTCGCCGATTTGACTCGCCAGTACGTGTTGGGCAACCCGCTGGACGAAGCCACCACGCTGGGTCCGATGGTCTCGCCGGCCGCCGCAGACTTTGTTCGCGGACAGATTGCCGACGCGCTGGCCGAGGGCGCCAAAGCGCTGATCGATCCGAAGGCGTTTCCCGCCGACGCACCGGGCAGCGCTTACCTGGCTCCGCAGGTACTGGTGGACGTCACCCATGAAATGTCGGTGATGCGCGACGAAAGCTTCGGCCCTGTGGTCGGCATCATGCCGGTGACTGGCGACGAAGAAGCCATCGCCTTGATGAACGACAGTGAGTTCGGACTCAGTGCGTCGATCTGGACCGAGGACCTCGCCGCCGCCGAACGCCTCGGCAATGAGATAGCCACCGGCACCGTCTTCATGAACCGCTGCGATTACCTCGACCCGGCGCTGGCCTGGACCGGGGTCAAGAACAGCGGACGCGGCGTCACCCTGTCGCGCCTGGGCTACGAGCACCTGACCCGCGCCAAATCCTTTCATCTGCGCCACGAGGTGTAGGCCATGAACCTGACTGGAAACTGGAACTACCCCACCAGCATTCGCTTCGGTGTCGGGCGCATCGCCGAGCTGGCCGAGATCTGCCGCAGCCAGGGTATCCAACGCCCGTTGCTGGTCACCGACAGCGGCCTGGGGCGTGCGGCGATCACCACGGCGGCGGTGGATGCGTTGCGCGCCGCCGGCCTTGGCGTCGCGCTGTTTTGTGACCTCAAGCCCAATCCGGTCGAGGCCAACCTGGCCGGTGGGCTCGAAGCCTGGCGCACCGGCCAGCACGATGGCGTGGTTGCCTTCGGCGGTGGCAGCGGCCTGGACATGGGCAAGCTCATCGCGTTCATGAGCGGTCAGACCCGACCGGTGTGGGATTTTGAAGACATCGGCGACTATTGGACCCGAGCCGACGACAGCCACATCGCCCCGGTGATTGCCGTGCCGACCACAGCGGGAACCGGTTCCGAAGTCGGCCGTGCGGCGGTGATCATCGACGAGCGCACGCACACCAAACGCATCATATTCCACCCGAAAATGATGCCGCGCGTGGTCATCAGCGATCCGGCACTTACCGTCGGCATGCCGGCAAAAGTCACCGCCGGCACCGGCATGGATGCGTTCGCCCATTGCCTGGAGGCGTACTGCGCTCCCGGATTTCACCCGCTGGCCGATGGCATTGCGGTGGAAGGCATGCGCCTGGTGGCCAACGCTCTGGTGCGCGCTGTGCACACACCTTCGGACCTTGAAGCGCGCGCACACATGCTCGCCGCCGCCGCGATGGGCGCCACCGCGTTCCAGAAAGGCCTCGGTGGAATGCACGCGCTCTCGCATCCGGTGGGCGCGCTGTACGACACCCATCACGGCATGACCAATGCCACGTTCATGCCGTATGTGTTGCAGTTCAATCGCCCGGCCATCGAGGAACGCATCATCCGCCTCGCGGCTTATCTGCGCCTGCCCTCCCCCGGCTTCGACAGTTTTCTGGCCTTCGTGCTCAAGCTGCGCAAAGACATCGGTGTGCCGCACACGCTGGTTGAGTTGGGCGTGGATGACCGGCAGGCCGACCTGATCGCGGACATGGCGATTGTCGATCCCTCGGCCAGCGGCAATCCCCTGCCATTGACCAAGCTCGGTGTGGCCAGCATTTTCGACGCGGCTTATCACGGCCGCGTTTAGATCCAGAGCAGTATCGGTTGGAAAAAGGAGCAGTACGACAAGGTGTTGAAGGCCAGCCCATTGCGCACACGCCAATGGATTGAATCAAAACCTGATGGGGTACACAGCATGAACCCAGCAAGCCAGCCCGGCACCGACGCGCACGACGAGGACGTCAAGGTGCTGCACAGCATGGGCTACGCCCAGCAACTCTCGCGACGAATGGGTGTTTTCTCCAACTTCGCGATTTCCTTTTCGATCATCTGCATCCTTTCAGGCGGCATTAACTCACTGGCCCAGGGCACCTCGGGCGCAGGGGGTGCGGCGATTGGCATCGGCTGGCCCATCGGTTGCCTGATCTCCGGGGTGTTCGCGCTGGCCATGGCGCAGATTTCTTCGGCCTACCCCACCGCTGGCGGTCTCTATCACTGGGGCTCGATTCTCGGAAACCGCTTCACCGGCTGGCTGACGGCCTGGTTCAATCTGCTGGGACTGGTCACGGTGCTTGGCGCGATCAACGTCGGCACCTACTACTTCTTTTTCGGTGCCTTCGGACCGGCGCTGGGAATGGAAGACACCACCACGGTGAGGGTGATTTTCCTGGCGATCCTGACCGGCATCCAGGCCTTGTGTAACCATCTGGGCATCGGCCTGACCGCGAAACTCACCGACTTCTCGGGCTACCTGATTTTCGCCACGGCGCTCGCGCTGACCATCGTCTGCCTGATTTCCGCACCCAGCTATGAGTTCGCCCGGTTGTGGACTTTCGGCAACTATTCCGGTGAAGCCGGCGGCAGTGTCTGGCCACAGGTGTCGAACAGCTGGGTGTTCATGCTCGGCCTGCTGTTGCCGATCTACACCATCACCGGTTATGACGCGTCGGCGCATACCTCCGAAGAGACACGCAATGCCGCGATGTCGGTGCCACGCGGCATGGTCATGTCCGTGATCTGGTCGTTGCTGTTCGGTTGGGTGATGCTGAGCTCGTTCGTGCTGATGCTGCCGAACATGGACGAAGCGGCGAAACAGGGCTGGAACGTGTTCTTCTGGGGCATGAACGCCCAGGTGAGTCCGAACATCAAATTCGCGCTGTACGTGGCGATTTTCATCTCGCAGTTTCTCTGCGGGCTGGCGACCGTGACCTCGGTGTCACGCATGATCTTCGCGTTCTCCCGCGACGGTGGCCTGCCCTGCTCGAAAGCACTGGCCTCGGTCTCGCCGAAATATCGCAGCCCGGTGGCAGCCATCTGGACCGGCGCAACCCTGGCGGTCTTGTTCGACTGGGGCTCGTCGGTGATCTCGATCGGGGCAACGCCGGTCTACACCATCGTGGTCTCCTGCACGGTGATCTTCCTGTTTTTCTCTTTCATCATTCCCATCGTGCTGGGCCTGTTCGCCTACGGAACCTCGAAGTGGCCAACCATGGGGCCGTGGAACATGGGGCACGCTTTTTACTCCTTGTTCGCCGTGCTCTCGGTGCTCTCGATGGTGGTGATCTTCGTCATCGGCATCCAGCCACCGAATGATTGGGCGCTGTACATCACCATCGGCTTCCTGGTGCTGACGGCCATCGTCTGGTTCGGTTTTGAAGCGCGGCGCTTTCAGGGGCCGCCGATGGGCGACCTGATCATCAAGCGTCAGGCAGAAATTGCGGCGGCGGAGGCAGCGTTGAACAAGCAGGCGTGAAGGCTTTACCCGTAGGAGCGAGCAAGCTCGCTCCTACGGTCACTGTCGATTTGTATCAGTGTGTATTTTTGCGCGGTGATCTTACACGGCGATACACAAGCGCCGGTTCAGGACACATCCGCATTACATGGAAGTGGAAAAGTGGGCCACATCGGAAATTCAGATGTTTTCCGATGAACAGCGATTTAGAAGCGCCCACCAACCTCAGCAGGAACCGCCATGATCAATCAAATCGACACCGTGCTTTACACCGGCAAGACCCACACAACCGGAGGCCGCAATGGCGAATCACGAAGCGACGATGGCCGTCTGGACGTCAAGCTTAGCGCCATAGGTTCTTCCGGCAGCGGCACCAACCCTGAACAACTGCTGGGCGCTGGTTGGTCGGCCTGCTTCATCGGCGCCATGGGCAAGGCAGCCATCGCGTTGAACGTGACCTTGCCGACTGACGTGTCTGTCGATACCGAAATAGACCTGGGCAAAACCGAAAACGCCTTTTTCCTGCAGGCGCGCCTCAACGTCAGCCTTCCCGGTCTGGACCCGGCGGTTGCACGGTCGGTGGTGGATGCCGCGCACCAGACCTGCCCGTATTCGAAGGCGACCCGTGGCAACATCGATGTCGTGATCAACCTGATCTAACCGGAACGACAAGCGCGGCCTGCCATTGCGGCAGGCTGCACTGGCGATCGCTTACTGAACGTTTTTCAGCTTGATCACATCACCGGAAACCTTGGTGGTGTAACCGCTCAGGACCCACGCCCAGAACCAGTTTTCCTGCACTTGGGTGTTGATCAGTGCATCGCCGCCCTTGGCCTTGATCGCTGCGTCTTGCGCGCGAACAAAACGGCTGTTCTGGCGAATCGGGATGACGCCGAACAGCATCAGGCCCGTGGCGCTCGCTTCACTGTGGCCAACCACCGTGTATTGGCTTGCATCGTATTGCTGAGTCTTCATCGGGGCGCCGGTGCAACCCGCCAGAACCAGGCCGAACAGGGTAACGGCAACAACTTTGCTGAGGTGATTCACTGAATGACTCCTTGGGTAAACGCCCGGGATCCGTCTCTCGGGCGGGGCATACTCTACCGGAAATGATGGCCAATTAGTATCAATTCGCCCACCTCGGCAAGCCTGGCGCCTGCGATCGTGGGGTGTCCGGGATGATGGATTCACCCCAAACCCGTAGGAGCCCGGCTTGCCGGCGATGGCGATTTCATGGACGCCATCGCCGGCAAGCCTGGCTCCTACGGATCGCGGGGATGTCCGGGATTGGGGGTTCACCCAAAACCTGTAGGAGCCCGGCTTGCCGGCGATGGCGATTCACGGACGCCTTCGCCGGCAAGCCTGGCTCCTACGGATCGCAGGGATGTCCGGGATTGGGGATTCACACCAAGCCGGCTCCTACGGATCGCGGGGATGCCCGGGATTGGGGATTCACACCAAACCTGTAGGAGCCAGGCTTGCCGGCGATGGCGATTTCATGGACGCCATCGCCAGCAAGCCGGCTCCTACGGATTGGGGGATGCCCGGGATTGGGGATTCACACCAAACCTGTAGGAGCCCGGCTTGCCGGCGATGGCGATTTTACGGACGCCTTCGCCGGCAAGCCTGGCTCCTACAGATCGCGGGGTGGCCGGGATCTTGGGTTCACGCCAAACCTGTAGGAGCCGGCTTGCTGGCGATGGCGATTTTACGGACGCCTTCGCCGGCAAGCCGGCTCCTACGAATCGCGGGGTGGTCGGGATCTTGGGTTCACGCCAAACCTGTAGGAGCCCGGCTTGCTGGCGATGGCGATTTCACGGACGCCTTCGCCGGCAAGCCTGGCTCCTATGGCTCGCGGGGTGGCCGGGATCGGCAAGTCAGGCAAACCGCTTCAACGAAAACGCCGACAGGTCCAGGTCACTGCTGCCACGCACGCACCACTGCGCAACCGCCTCGCCCAACGCTGCGGAATGCTTGAAACCATGTCCCGAACAGGCCGACACCACCAGGGTGTTTTTCAGTGACGGATGCTCGTCGATGATGAAGTGCGAATCCGGCGTGACGGTGTACGCGCACACCGCCGACTTGACCACGCGCGAAGTCACGCCCGCGATCCGGCCGCGCACCTGTCGTTCGTACATGTCGTTTTCTTCAGCGGCGCTGACGGTGCGGTCCAGCGTGTCTGGCGAGGATTCTTCAATGTATTGCTCCGTCGCGACTTTCACGCTGCCCTCGCCCGGTAACGGCGGAAAGCCGTAGAAGGACTGCGCCGGACCGTGGCTGAAGATGAACGTCGGTGACACCTCGGCAAACCGTGCGTGCTCCTCCTGCTCAAACCAGAACAGCTTCTGCCGACACACACGCAACAAGCGGTCAAACGGCTGCCCCAACAAATCCCGGGACCACATGCCGGCACTGACCACGACTTTGTCGGCGCGGATCGTGCGCTGATCAGTGGTGAGGGTGACGCCCTGCTCGTCCGAGCGGATGTGCGTGACGGTTTCGCCCTTGAACAACATGGCGCCGTGTTCCTCGGCGAGCTGCAATTGCACCGCGATGCAGCGTTCCGGCCGGACGTAACCGCCACTCGGTTCGAAGTAGCCGACGGCAGTGTCCAGCACCTGGGAAAACTGCGGGAATCGCTGGCGAATCTGTTCGGCGGACAACACGTCATGCTCGATGCCGTAGGTGTTCGCCAGTTGAAGGGTGCGGTTCGTGAAGTCATTGGCATCATTGGCGTCATAGCCGGGGCTGGAGGTCATCACCAGCACGCCGCACTGCTCGAACAGCGACTCGCCGGACAGTGCTTCGAGTTCACGCCAGATCCGCTGCGAGTTGCGGACAATGGGCACGTACGCCGCACCTTCGCCGACCGAAAGCCGGGTGATGCGCGTGTCCCCATGGCTGGAGCCCTGGGTGTGGGGAGGATGGTGGCGGTCGACGCCGATGACCCTGACCCCGGATTTCGCCAGTTGATACACCGTCGCGGCGCCCATCGCGCCGAGTCCGAGCACTGCTACTTCACACCGATGTTCCATATCGTCACCGTCCCGAAAAGGACCATTTGAGTCTCAAAGCCGCTGAAAACTCAAGAACGAAAACAGGCGGCCTGAGCCTGCCGATTCAGGATTCATGTGAAATCCGACAACAGTGTTTGTCCGGTCGACCAATATATGGCCAAGCCATAAACACCTAGCATCGACTCAACCCAGCGAGCCATTGAAGTTGTCAGCAACTTGCTCGCCAGGCAACAACCCCGAAATAGTCGATGCCAAGGTGAATACCATGAACGTTTTAAAAGCTGCGCTGTTCCTTGCTCTTGGAAGTTTAACCGCACAGGCCTTTGCAGACGAAAGCCATGCCAATGCAGAAGCCGGCCAGGTACCCGTTGAAAGTTACACCTACGGAATGAAGCTCGATATTCAGAAGATCATTACGGTGTCGGACATTGCAAACGAATGCGCGCCGGTGCCGGCCCAAATGACGTATGAAGACTCTCACGGTCAACGGCATATCCTGCAATATCAAGTCATGGGCACAGGCTGCTCGAACGGTTGAGTAGCGTGCGGACGATGGAGGGTCGACACTCCATGCCTGCCGCGCCTGTCAGGGTTTTGCTGGCGAACCGACAATGTCCTCATCGGAGGCCAACAGACCCGGAATGTAGTCTTTCAGAAACTCCACCCATGTCTTGATCTTCGCATCCACGAACTTTCGTGACGGGTAGATGGCAAACAAGTTGAATTCCTCGAAATGATAATCCGGCAACACGCGTACTAACGTGCCCGCTCTCAGTCCGTCCACGGCAGACGCAATGGGTTGAATACCGATTCCCATTCCATTCTTGATCGCGACCGTCATCGCATCGGCGGTGTTGACGTGAAAGGGAGAGATCGGAACGTTCACCGTCTCCACGCCATCCGGCCCCTCGAATGCCCAGTTTTCAACCGGCATGACCGTATTCACAATCCGCAGACAATCATGTGCGCCAAGCGCCCCTGGAGAATCAGGGTGTCCGCGTTTCTTCAAGTACGCCGGCGAAGCGCAGAGGATGCTGTAAGTGATGCCCAGCCTTTGAGCGACAAACCCGGAATCGGGCAGGTCCCGCGCTAACACGATCGACATGTCATACCCCTCCTCCAGCAAATCGGGCAGCCGATTGGTCAGGGTCAGATCAAACATCACCGAGGGGTGAGTCTCTCGGTACTTGGCAATCGCATCGATCACGTAATGGTTGCCGATGGCGGACATCGCGTGAATCTTCAGCCGGCCCACCGGCGTGATGTGAGCGGTTCCTGCCTCCTCATCGGCTTCACGCACCTCTTCAAGAATTTTCTCGCAGCGCTGCAAGTAGCGCACACCGGCTTCGGTCAATGCCAGGCGTCGAGTGGTCCGGTTGATCAGGCGTGTTTGAAGCCGGGCTTCCAGACTGGTCACCGCTTTGGAAACGTTGGTCGTGGTGGTGTCCAGCATCTGCGCCGCCGCTGTAAAACTGCCGGTTTGGGCGACAGCCACGAAAAAACGCATGGTCTGGAAAATGTCCATCGCTAGGCCTCAAGGGACTGGATAAAAAAGGGCGGCCTTACAGAAAGCCGCCCCTCTCGAATCGGATTACTTCTTGCGCGCAATAAACCCGGGAACACCGGTTTCCACCACCGAGTTGAACCGTACCCGAGTGGTGATCTCTTCCTTGATTTCAAGCATCGCCCGGTGTGGCAGCGTGGACAGATCGAAGTTTTCCCGGATGTGGCTCGGTGTCGCCGACGTGGTCAGAAACGCCACGCCCCGCTGCACCGACCAGGCCAGCGCCACTTGCGCCGGGGTCTTCTGCACGCGCCGGGCGATCTCGGTAATCACCGAATCTTCCAGCACATTGGGCTCCATGCCATGGCCGAGTGGTGCAAACGCCAGGACGATAATTCCATGTTGCTGACAAAACTCAAGCAGTTCCCATTCCGGCAAATAAGGATGGGACTCGACTTGCACGACGGCAGGCTTGATGCGCGCCTCGGCGACAATCGCCTGCAACGCCGGCAACGTGATATCCGACAAGCCGATGGACTTGCATCGCCCTTCATCCACCAGACGCTCAAGAGCCCTCCATGTCTCGATCAACGTGACCCCTGAATCGTAGATCACGTTGCCTTGCTCATCCCTCGGGTCCTGGTTTTCACCGGGTTGAAAGGCAAACGGCGTATGGATCAGGTAGCAGTCGATGTAGTCCAATTGCAGCCGTCGGCAACTGGCCTCGAACGCCGGTTGAACCCGCTCGGGGCGATGGTTGGTGTTCCACAGCTTGGTGGTGATGAACAGCTCTTCGCGGCGGATTGTTCCGCTCGCCATCACCTCTTGCAGGGCAACGCCGACCTGTTCTTCATTTCGATAGCGTTCTGCACAATCGAAATGACGAAAGCCCGCGTGCAGAGCCTCCTTGACCGCTTGCGTGGTGACCGCAAGATCTCGAAACAGCGTGCCGAACCCAACCGCCGGCATTTCACCCGCGCCATGGTTGAGCGCAAAACGCTGATCGCGAAGTGCATCGTGAAAGGCTTCGTAAGGCATCTCTTTACTCCAATTGTCGGGGCCGCAGCCGCTATTGATACGCAGGGTTCTGTGCTTCGCGTGTGGCCACCCGTTGCTCGAATGCGCCAACGGAATTACCGCCGAGCGCGACGTACAGGCGCACCGTGTCGAGGTATTGCGCCGTCCTGATCCGGATTCGGCCCAGCAACGCCTGCTGATAAGCGCGCTCCGCTTCCAGCACCTGGAGAATGCTGTTCTCGCCTTGCGCGTAGGCTTGCTGGTTCAAGCGCAAACTGGTTTCGGCCGCGCGCAATGCGTCTTCCTGAGCGAGGTTTTCCTCGGCGTCATGGTTGATGGCTTGTAACGTGTCGGCGACCTGGCCGAACGAACTGATCACGGTTTGCTGGTAACCGGCGAGTGTCGCGTTGTAGCCGTCGATGGCAGCCTGACGTTCAGCCTTGAGCGTTCCGCCATCAAAGATCGGCCCCGCCAGCCCTGCCGCAAAGCCCCAGAGTGCGGCGCCGCCATTGCCCGAAGCGGCCTGTGCCAGCGACGCGGACAACGTGACGTGGGGATAGAGGTTCGCGGTCGCGACGCCGACGGCAGCGCTGGCCATGTGCAGTTCTGCTTCTGCCTGGCGCACATCCGGCCGGTCGTGGGCCATTTCAGAAGGCAAGCTGACAGGCACGTTGGCCGGCAATACAAACTCGGCCAGGTCGAAGTCCGGCGCGATCCAGTCGCCCGGGCCTTTGCCCGTCAGAATCGAGAGTGCGTGGCGAGCCGAATCGCGTTGCTGAGCCAGAGGCGGCAACAACGTGCGGTCTTGAGCGAGCCGGGTTTCGGCCAGCGAAACATCGATCTGCGTGGTGCTGCCATTGGCGTGGGCCATGCGCACGAGGTCGAGGTTTTTCGCGTCGTTGGCCAGCAGTTTTTCGACGGCTTGCATCTGCGCATTCGCCGACGCCACCAGCAACGCCTGACTGGCGACATTCCCGGTCAGGGTCAGGTACGCCGCTTCGTAGCGATGTTTTTGCAGATCGGCAAACGCTTCCTGTTGCTCCACCAAGCGCTTGTTGCCGCCGAACGCGTCCAGGTCAAAACCGACCCGTGGCCCGATCGCATAGAAGTTGGAGACGGCCGGCTCTTTGGCGTTATGAACCCGTTGACGGCCCGCCTGGGCGCCAAAATCGACTTGCGGGTACAACGCACCTTCCGCCGCTGTCACCGAGGACGCCGCCTGGCGAATGGTTGCATCCGCCGCCACCAGTTCAAGGTTGCCCGCAATGGCCCGACGCACCACCGTGTCGAGCTTCTGCGAGCGGAACGCCGTCCACCAGTCACCGCGGACCTTCTGGCCCAGGTCAATTTGCTTGTTGCCACGCTGACCAAGACGCTGTTCGGCCTGTTGATCGTAGTGCTGCGACTGGCTCGGCGCAGGCATCTGGTAGTCGGGGCCGACGGTACAGGCGGTCAGGAACACCAGCACTGCCGCCGCGCCGAACGTGGTTTTGAACGTCTGTCTGTTGATTGCGAGCGCATGGGATTTCATTTGGCACACTCCACGAAAACTAGTTGGCCGCAGCCGGCTTGCGAAGGAAGACCACCAGTGGACTCACCACCAGCATCACCACCAGCAAAATCTTGAATTGACCGATCAGCGCGATAAAAGCCGCCTGGCCCGTGATCATTTCGTTGAGCCCTTCCAGGGCTTGCAGGGACGTCGGCACGGAAAGCGCAGCGGCGCGATAAGGCGTCAGGTTGCTGACCAGCGCCGTATGCATCGCTTGTGTGTTGTTGAAGAAAAACAACTGCACAATCGCAACGCCCAGCGTGCTGCCGTACACCCGTGACAGGTTGAACAAACCGGTGCCTTCCGGACGCAACGCGGGGTCGAGCGTGCTGAACGCAACCTTGGTCAGCGACGGCATCAGCACGCCGATGCCAATGCCCTGAACCGCACCGGCCACCGCCACCGGCCACTCGTCCATCAACGGCGAATAACCGAGCATCAGCCAGTTGGCATAGACCACCAGGGCGACGCCTGCCGCCACGAACCCGCGGCGGTCGAAGCGCTCGGGAACACGCCCCATCAGCAGGAACGCGCCGACCAGTCCGACGCCACGCGGGATCGTCAGGAACCCCGTGGTGTCCGGCGGGTAGCCGAGAATTTCGTCGAGCATCGGCGAGGTCAGCGCCATGGTCGACAACAGCACGAAACCCACGGCGAAAAAGATGACCGTCGACAGCACAAAATTGCGGTCGTCGAACAAACGCTTGTTGAGAAAATGTACCTTCGCCGTCAGCACATGCACCGCGAACAGATAGAACCCCAGTGCACTGCCCAGCGCTTCGAGGCAGATCTCGGTCGAGGCAAACCAGTCCAGGCGTTCACCACGGTCAAGCAGCATTTGCAGGCTGATCAAACCCAGCGTGAAAGTGCCAAAGCCAAAGAAGTCGAATGACGGCCGCTGTTCGGCCTTCTTCTCCTTCAGCAAAAGCGCCATCACCAGGAAGATGTAGGCCGACAACGGCAGGCTGATGTAGAAGATCGGCCGCCAGTCGAAGTGTTCGCCGACCCAGCCACCGATGCTCGGCCCGCTGACGATGCCGAACAGCACGATGGCGGTCCACGTCGCGCCAAACTTCGCACGCTTCTCGAGGGCCAGGGTCTCCATCGAAATCGCCATCGACAACGGCGCAAGCACGCCACTCGCGAGCCCCTGGATGATCCGCGCGCCGACGAATTCCAGCGGCGTCGTGGCCAGCGTCGCAAGCAGCAAGCCAAGGGCAAAAAAGGCCAACGCGGTCTGATAAACGAGTTTCAAGCCATAACGCCCGGCGAGCCATTGCGCGACCGGCAGGGTGATGGCGCTCGCGGCGAGGTACGAGGTGAAGATCCAGCCAGCTTGATCGTCGGTCATCGACAGGCTGCCCTGAATCAACCTGAGTACCGCGTTCGGAACAGGCAGGTTCGCCGACTGCATGTACGTCGCCAGCAGCGCCGCGAACCTCAGCGCATGCGCGCCCTCTCCCGCCGGGTGTCCACTCTGTTGGCTGTTCATCAGGCGCCACCCGCAGTCAACAATGCTTTGAGCGGATGCCACCACGGCGTGCGATAGCCGGTATCAACCTTGACCGTGGCGCTGGTGCCCGAGAACAGCGCCAGGGCAGGATCGGCCTCATCGAGTTCGAGGCGTACCGGAACGCGCTGCACCACCTTGACCCAGTTGCCGGTCGCGTTTTCTGGCGGCAGCAGGGCGAAGTCCGAGCCGGCCCCCGGGCTCATGCTGGTGACGTGGGCCTTGAATACGTGATCGGGATAGGTATCGATGCTGATGGTCGCGGCCTGCCCGGGGCGCATATGGGTGACCTGCGTCTCGCGGAAGTTGGCCTCGATCCAGATCTCACGATCGGACAGCAGCGCAAAGGCCGGCGCGCCGTTGTTAACGAAGTTGCCCACCTGCAAGTCGTCAACCTTGGCGACAATGCCATCGTCCGGCGCGTACACCGTCGCATACCCGAGGTAAAGCTGCGCCTCGTCCAGTTGAGCCCTGGCCTCGCGCACCGTCGGGTGACTGTCCGCGTCGATGTTCGGGTTGCCGCTGAGCGCGACGACGGTGCTGGCGATCTGTTGTTCGATCGACGCAATGCGCTGCCGTGCCACTTTCAGGTCGGTGTCCGCCCGCTCGTAAACGGCCCGCGAGACAAACTCGGAGGCGACCAGCGCTTTCTTGCGGGCAAACTCTTTCTGGTCGAAATCCGCCGACTCTCTGGCGGACTGCAACTCGGCCTGCTGCTGCCGGTAACTGGCCTTGAGCCCATCGATACGCAGCCGCGCGACGCTCAACTGTGCTTCTGCACGGTTGACCGCGATCTGAAACGGCTCCGGGTTAATGCGGAACAGCACCTGGCCTTTGCGCACAGGCTGATTGTCCTGAACCGCAATCTCGACGACCTGGCCGGAAACACGTGCGTTGATCGAGGCCTTGGCCACCCGGGCGTAGGCGTTGTCGGTCGAAACAAAGGGCTCGCCCGCCTGATAGCGTGCGTAGCCAAACGCGGCGAACAGCAGCGGCACACCGACCATCAGCAGGGGCCGCATTTTCGCTTTGAGCGGTTTCTTCACGGGCGCGTCAGCCGGGTTCGGACCGGGATGCCCGAGGGTCTGTGTCGCTGAGAGATCGAACTGTTTAGTCATGATCGAATACACCTTTAACCGGGAAATCGGGCTAACACCCACTGGAACAGCGCCTTACCGTGTGCGGTCGGGAGGATCGCTCCGCCGCACCTGTTTCGTAGCCGCAATACCCCGATCGAGCTCCGCTACAACAAACCCGCAAGCAAGGAATTTCTGGTTCCTTAATTTTGTGCGATGGTGTAAGAATATAGCCACGCCACCCCCAGACTCAAGGATTTTGTACGACATGGCACAAAATAAAACTACCGAGGGCAAAGGACGCGGCCGTCCTCGCGCCTATGACCCGCAGACCGCCTTGCAACAAGCGCTCGGTGTGTTTTGGAACACCGGCTATTCCGGTGCGTCTCTGGACAGCATCGCCAGCGCAGCCGGGATGAACCGGCCGAGCCTGTACGCCGCATTCGGTGACAAGCACGCGCTCTATATCAAAGCGCTTGAGCAGTATTGGGAGTTTGCCGCCGCCGCCATGCACGAGGCGCTGACGAGCGAAGAGCTGACGTTGCGCCAGGCATTGCTGCAGTTTTACGAGGGGCAGTTATCGATCTACTTCTCGGGTGACGGCCAACCCCGTGGTTGCTTTGCGATTGGCACGGCGACTACCGAAGCCGTCGAAGATCCGGAAATTCGCGATGTGCTGTCGGATCGACTCAGCCGACTGGATGCCGACCTCGAAGCGCGTCTGCGCGTGGCCATTGATAAAGGAGAGCTCAAGGACGATGTCGACGCTGCGGCCCTCGCCGTGCTCGCCTCCTCCCTGCTGCACAGCATTTCCATCCGTGCGCGGGCGGGCAAATCCCGGGCGGAACTGACCGGGCTGGCACGCAATGCGGTCAATGTGATCTGCGGTTGAGCGACGTCATGACGGGCAACAGACTCGAAGACAGACTGGCCAAGCATCTGGCGGTGGTTTTTTGCGGCATTAACCCCGGCATGATGGCCGCCGCCCAAGGGCATCATTTTGCGGGCCGCAGCAATCGCTTCTGGCGCACCCTTCATCTGGCCGGTTTTACGCCGCAGGAAGTTCGCCCGGAAGATGACCGGACAATCGTGCAGTATCACTGTGGATTAACGGCCGTGGTTGAGCGACCAACGGCGCGCGCGGATCAGTTGTCGGTGGATGAATTCATCGCCGCGGCTGCGCAGTTTGAACAGAAGATCGCGCACTATGCGCCACGTTGTGTGGCTTTTCTCGGCAAGGCCGCCTATGGCGCGTTATCCGGCCAGCGCAACGTGGCCTGGGGGCTTCAGTCGCAAACGTTCGGCAACGCCTCGGTCTGGGTCTTGCCCAACCCCAGTGGCCGCAATCGCGCTTTCACCCTGGATCAACTGGTTGACGCGTATCGACAACTCTATCTGGCCCAACTTGGTGTTAAATAGCACGCTGTCGCGTAATGCAGTGCAACGAGAACGGATATGAGAACCCATTTTGAGAAAAGTGATGCCCCTGAGCCAACGCTCCCGCGTGATGGAAACATTCAACCCGTCACCCCTCAGCAGCCGGTGGTAAGCGCATGATCGAAGTCACTGAAGTGTCCATTGCCGAACTGCGCGCGGCGCTCGAATCCGGGCAGACCACCGCCGTCGAACTGGTGCAGGCTTACCTGGCCCGGATCGATGCCTACGATGGCCCGGACACCGCCACCGCGCTCAACGCCGTGGTGGTGCGCAATCCCGAGGCGCTCAATGAAGCGCGGGCGTCCGATGCCCGTCGGGCCAAAGGTCAAACGCTCGGGCCGCTCGATGGCATTCCCTATACCGCCAAAGACAGTTATCTGGTCAAAGGGTTGACCGCCGCCTCTGGCAGCCCCGCTTTCGCCCACCTGATTGCCTATCGCGATGCGTTCACCATCGAACGGCTTCGCGCCACGGGTGCGATCTGCCTGGGCAAAACCAACATGCCGCCGATGGCGAACGGCGGCATGCAGCGCGGGGTCTATGGCCGGGCCGAAAGCCCGTACAACGCTGACTACCTCACCGCCCCTTTCGCCTCGGGTTCGTCGAATGGCGCCGGGACGGCGACCGCCGCCAGTTTCGCGGCCTTCGGTCTCGCGGAAGAAACCTGGTCGAGCGGTCGCGGTCCGGCCTCGAACAACGGTTTGTGCGCCTACACGCCGTCGCGCGGGGTGATCTCGGTGCGCGGCAACTGGCCGCTGACGCCGACCATGGACGTCGTCGTGCCCTTCGCCAGAACCATGGCCGACCTGCTTGAAGTGCTCGACGTGGTGGTGGCGGAAGATCCCGACACCCGCGGCGATCTGTGGCGGCTGCAACCCTGGGTGCCGATCCCGAGCGTCGCCTCGGTGCGCCCGGCGTCCTATGCCGAACTTGCGGCGAACACCGATGCACTCGCCGGCAAACGCCTCGGCGTTCCGCGCATGTACATCAACGCCGATCCCAACGCAGGCACGAGCGACGCACCGGGTATCGGTGGGCCGACGGGGCAGCGCATCAACACGCGTCCATCGGTGATTGGGCTCTGGGAAGAGGCCCGCAAGGCACTTGAAGCGGCGGGCGCCGAAGTGATTGAAGTCGACTTCCCGCTGGTCTCCAATTGCGAGGGTGATCGTCCGGGTGCGCCGACGGTGTTTACCCGAGGCCTGGTGTCGAAAGAGTTCCTGCATCATGAGTTGTGGGACCTGACGGCCTGGGCATTCGATGATTTCCTGCAGGCCAACGGCGACCCGAAATTGAACCGTCTGGTCGATGTCGACGGGCCGCTGATTTTCCCGCACGACCCGGGAACCCTGCCCAACCGCGAGGGCGACCTGGTCGCCGGCATGGACGAATACGTGCGGATGGCCGAGCGCGGCATCACCCCGTGGGATCAGATTTCCACAGTGCCTGATGGCTTGCGCGGGCTGGAAAAAACCCGTCGAATCGACCTGGAAGACTGGATGGATCGGCTGGGGCTCGATGCGGTGCTGTTCCCGACAGTGGCCGACGTTGCGCCGGCGAATGCCGATGTCGACCCGGCCTCTGCGGACATTGCCTGGAGCAACGGCATCTGGGTGGCCAACGGCAACCTCGCCATCCGGCATTTGGGTGTGCCAACGGTCACCGTACCGATGGGCGTGATGCCGGACATCGGCATGCCCGTCGGCCTGACGTTTGCCGGTCGCGCCTACGACGATTCGACGCTGCTGCGCTTCGCATCGGCATTCGAGTCGACGGGGACCAAGCGCCTGATCCCGCCTCGAACCCCACCGTTGTCGGCCGCTAAAAAGTAGAGCCGAGCGGTTTCACAGGGCAAGGCGTTGGTCGAAGTGTTCTTCCTTGAGAATATCGAACAACGCCTGCGCAGCCGCCGACAACTCCACCCCAGGCTTGGTCAACACCCCGATCGCCCGTTCCACCACCGGGTCACGCAGGGTAATGCACCGTGCGCCCAACTCGCGCATCTGCCCGGCACACAACGCCGGAACCGCGCTCACCCCCAGGCCACTGGCGACCATTCTCCCGACTGTCGCCAACTGATGGCTTTCAAACTCCACCGGCAACTTCATCCCTCGCGCTTGCAAGTGCTCCTCCAGCATCACCCGCACCGTCGAAGGTCGCTGCAAGGTAATGAAAGGCTCTTCAAGCAACGTCTGCCAATCAATGTCTTCGCGCCCTGAAAAAGGCGAATCGAACGGCACCACCGCCACAAACCGGTCCCGGTACAACGGCGTGAATTGCAGCGACGAACTTTGCGTCGGTTCAAACGCTACGCCCAACTCGACCTGCCGATCGCGCACCATTTCCAGCACCTGCTCGTTGATCACGTCATTCACCGTGACGTTGACCTTGGGATAGCGTGCGCGAAACGTCTTGAGGATCGGCGGCAGCAGGTTGCCGGCAAACGACGGCATCGCCGCCAGCGTCACGCGCCCGCGCTGCAGGGTAAAACGCTGGCGCAATTCGTCCTCGACATTGTCCCAGTCCGCGATCAATCGGCGGGCCAACGGCACCAGCGACTCCCCCTCGGGCGTCAGCGCCACGTTACGCGTGTTGCGGGTAAACAACCGCCCGCCCAGGCCCTCCTCCAGCGCCTTGATGGTCAGGCTCAACGCCGATTGCGACAGGTGCAATCGTTCGCAGGCGACGGCAAAGCTCAGACTCTGGGCCACCGCCAGAAAGGCGCGGATCTGCTTGACTGTCATAGGCTAACTGCTCCAGTAATGAACGCAGGTGCTTTCTGTAGGAGCATGGCTTGCCCGCGATGGCGTCCTGGAGATCGTCATCGCGGGCAAGCCATGCTCCTACAGGATTGATTGGTGAGTTTTATCTATCAATCAACCTTAAAAATCAACTTAACAAATAAATCCTCCAGCGAGACACTCCATCCCATACGGCTAGCCAGCCGCCCACAAAGAATAAAAGAGGTGCATATGGCAGGTTTCGACAAGCGCGTGAGTTCCTACGAGGAAGCTCTGGCAGGTCTTGAAGACGGCATGACGGTAATCGCGGGCGGCTTCGGCCTGTGCGGCATTCCGGAAAACCTGATCGCCGAGATCAAGCGCAAAGGCACCCGTGACCTGACCGTGGTTTCCAACAACTGCGGCGTCGACGGTTTCGGTCTTGGCGTGCTGCTGGAAGACCGGCAGATCAAAAAAGTAGTGGCCTCCTACGTTGGCGAAAACAAACTGTTCGAAGACCAACTGCTGAAAGGCGAAATCGAAGTCGTCCTGACACCTCAAGGCACCCTCGCCGAAAAAATGCGCGCGGGCGGCGCCGGCATCCCGGCATTCTTCACGGCTACTGGCGTCGGCACCCCGGTCGCCGAAGGCAAGGAAGTGCGCGAATTCCACGGTCGCAAGTACCTGATGGAAGAATCCATCACCGGTGACTTCGCCATCGTCAAAGGCTGGAAAGCCGACCATTTCGGCAACGTCATCTACCGCCACACCGCCCAGAACTTCAACCCGCTGGCCGCCACCGCCGGCAAGATCACCGTGGTCGAAGTCGAAGAAATCGTCGAACCCGGCGAGCTGGACCCGGCGCAGATCCACACCCCTGGCATCTACGTCGACCGGGTCATTTGCGGCACGTTCGAGAAGCGCATCGAACAGCGCACCGTGCGTAAGTGATCCCCTGCCCCCGGACCGAATGAAGGAATAACAACAATGGCACTTTCCCGCGAACAAATGGCTCAACGCGTCGCCCGCGAAATGCAGGACGGCTTCTACGTGAACCTGGGCATCGGCATTCCGACCCTGGTCGCCAACTACATTCCCGAAGGCATGGAAGTCATGCTGCAGTCGGAAAATGGCCTGCTCGGCATGGGTCCTTTTCCTACTGAAGAAACCATCGATGCCGACATGATCAACGCCGGCAAGCAAACCGTGACTGCGCGTACCGGCGCGTCGATCTTTTCCTCAGCCGAGTCCTTCGCGATGATTCGCGGGGGTCATGTCGACCTGACCGTGCTCGGCGCCTTTGAAGTCGACGTACAAGGCAACATCGCCTCGTGGATGATCCCCGGCAAGCTGGTCAAGGGCATGGGCGGCGCGATGGACCTGGTGGCCGGCGCAGACAACATCATCGTCATCATGACCCACGCGTCCAAGGACGGTGAGTCCAAGCTGCTATCCCAATGCAGCCTGCCGCTGACCGGCGCCGGTTGCATCAAGCGCGTACTGACCGACCTGGCGTATCTTGAAATCGAAAACGGCGCGTTCATTCTCAAGGAACGTGCGCCGGGCGTCAGCGTCGAAGAGATCGTCGCCAAGACTGCCGGTAAACTGATCGTGCCGGACCACGTTCCGGAAATGCAGTTCGCTGCCCAGTGAGGAATCATTCCATGCAAGAAGTCGTCATTGTCGCCGCCACCCGTACTGCCATCGGCAGCTTCCAGGGCTCGCTGGCCAATGTGTCCGCCGTAGACCTCGGTGCTGCGGTGATCCGTCAGTTGCTGACGCAAACCGGTCTGAACCCGGCTGAAGTCGATGAAGTGATCATGGGCCAGGTGTTGACCGCCGGCGCCGGGCAAAACCCTGCGCGTCAGTCCGCGATCAAGGCGGGCCTGCCGTTCACCGTGCCGGCCATGACCCTGAACAAGGTCTGCGGCTCGGGCCTCAAGGCCCTGCACCTGGCCACCCAGGCGATTCGCTGCGGCGACGCCGAGGTGATCATTGCCGGCGGCCAGGAAAACATGAGCCTGTCCAACTACGTCATGCCCGGCGCGCGCACCGGTCTGCGCATGGGTCACACGCAAATCGTCGACACCATGATCAGCGACGGTCTGTGGGATGCGTTCAACGATTACCACATGGGCATCACCGCCGAGAACCTGGCTGAAAAGTACAGCCTGACCCGCGAGCAACAGGACGCCTTCGCTGCGGCCTCGCAGCAGAAAGCCACGGCCGCCATCGAAGCCGGGCGTTTTGCCGATGAAATCACGCCGATCCTGATTCCGCAGCGCAAGGGCGATCCGCTGTCCTTCGCCACCGACGAACAGCCACGCGCCGGCACCACCGCCGAAGCCCTGGGCAAACTGAAACCGGCCTTCAAGAAGGACGGTTCGGTGACTGCCGGTAACGCCTCGTCGCTGAACGATGGTGCCGCCGCCGTGATCCTGATGAGCGCGGACAAAGCCAAGGCCCTGGGCCTGCCGGTGCTGGCAAAAATCGCGGCTTACGCCAACGCGGGCGTGGACCCGGCGATCATGGGCATCGGCCCGGTCTCGGCCACTCGCCGTTGCCTGAACAAAGCCGGCTGGTCCATCGACCAACTGGACCTGATCGAAGCCAACGAAGCCTTCGCCGCGCAATCCCTGGCGGTGGCCAAGGACCTGGAATGGGACTTGAACAAGGTCAACGTCAACGGCGGCGCCATCGCCCTCGGTCACCCGATCGGTGCGTCGGGTTGCCGTGTGCTGGTGACTTTGCTGCATGAAATGATCAAGCGCGACGCCAAGAAAGGCCTCGCCACCCTGTGCATCGGTGGTGGTCAGGGCGTGGCACTGGCGATCGAACGGGCTTAACGCGTTCAACGGACGGCGCGGGGACCCACGAAGATCCGCGCCATCCGGCAACAACCCCGGTGTGACAAACGTCGCACCGGGTTCCGGCGAACCGTGTTTCAGGCGAACTTCACGAGGTTCAACACTGGCAGCGGCCCACCCGGAAACTGCGCCAACCGCGCACCGACACTCAACTCCCCAAGATCAATCCCGAAGAAGCCCAAGCGTTCGGTCAACGCAACCACCTGAGCTTTCGCCTCGGCATCATCGCCCGACACAAACAGCACCCGCCGACCGCCCTCCGCCGCCGGATCGCTCTCCAGCAAGCGCGCTGCCAAGTGATTGAACGCCTTCACCACCCGCGCCCCCGGCACCCATTCAGCGAACACTTCGCTGGACATACGACCCTGCAAATCCACAGCCTTGAACGACGGCGCCTCAATCGAGTTATTGGCGTCGATCGCGATCCGCCCGCCGAAATCGGGCAAACCAGCAAGTGCAGTCGGCAACTTCGACCAGTTGACCGCCACCAGAACGATTGGCTGGGCGGCCGCTTCTTCACGGGTGCCGGCGCGTGCCGTCGGACCGAGCTCCGCCACCAGGGCGGCCAAGGTCTCCGGACCACGACTGTTGGCGATGACTACTTCGATGCCCTGACGGGACAAGGCTCTGGCAAACGCTGAACCAATGGCGCCAGCGCCGATGATGCCGATGATGCCGATAGTACTCATGGTGATTCACTCCAAGGGGTTGTCGTTGGCGTGAATACTGCGCTTGTCATTAGCCCTTGATTAGCGGGTAATGACTTGAATGATTTTCAAGCATTCATAGCAGGTGCCAGACATGGAAACCCTCGCCAACCTCGAATCTTTTGTACGCAGCGCTGAAACGGGCAGTTTTTCCGCCGCGGCACGTTTGCTGGCGCTGACACCCGCCGCGGTCAGCCGCAACGTGGCGATGCTGGAACGCAATATGGGTGTGCGGTTGTTCCAGCGTTCGACCCGCAAGCTGTCGCTCACTGAAGCCGGTGAGGGTTTTCTGGCCGGCATCGGCGGCAACCTGGAGGCGTTGCAAGCGGCGATCAGTGCCGTGAGCAGTGATCGCGGGGAGCCGGCCGGTGTGCTCAAGGTCAGCCTGGCGCCGACGTTTGGCATCGGTCATGTGTTGCCGTTGTTGCCGCAGTTCCTGGCGCGTTATCCGTTGATTCGCCCGGAATGGCACTTCGAAAATCGCCAGGTGGACTTGATTGCTGAAGGTTATGACGCGGCCATCGGCGGCGGCTTCGAACTCACGCCTGGAGTCATCTCACGGACGTTGGCGGCGGCGGATATCGTCGCGGTGGCCTCACCGGCCTACCTGGCAGGACGCACGCTGCCGCGCACACCGGCCGACCTGATCGGACACACCGGCATTGTGATGCGCGGCATTCGCACCGGGCGGATTCGTCAGTGGGTGATGCACGATCGAGCGGGCCATGAAGAGAGCGCCGGTCTGAACGAAAACATCGTGCTCAACGATCCTGCCGCCATGCGTGAGGCAGCGCTCCTGGGCCTGGGGGCGACACTGCTGGTGTTGCCGGATGTGGCAGCGAACATCGAGCGCGGGGAACTGGTGCGCCTGTTGCCGGACTGGCACGCCGATGCGGGGCCGATCTCGCTGTATTACCCGAGCCGGACGCTGATGCCGGCCAAGACCCGGGTGTTCATTGATTTTGTGGTTGAGGCGTTTCAACGGTAGACCGCGTCATCGTTCATCGCCGGCAAGCCGGCTCCTACAGGTTCACCATGTCCTTGTAGGAGCCGGCTTGCCGGCGATGAGGCCAGACCTGTCACCCAAAAAACTGAAAGATCAACCAACTATTCGCCCCACTGATCACCGCAAACAACCCCCACGCCAACACCCGCGTCGGCAATCGATTCACAAACGGCCCCATCAACTTGTGATCATTGGTCATGCGAATCAACGGATACAACGCAAACGGCAACTGTAAACTCAGCACCACCTGACTCAACACCAGCAGCTTGCCAATCGCGTTGTCCCCCATCAGCCACACACCGATAAACGCCGGGATCAACGCCAGCCCTCGGGTAATCAACCGCCGCTGCCAGCAGGGAATCCGCAGGTTGAGGTAACCCTCCATGATCACTTGCCCGGCGATGGTGCCGGTGAACGTCGAACTCTGACCGGACGCCAGCAACGCGACGCCGAACAGCACGCTGGCCAACGCGCCGCCCACCAGCGGGTCGAGCAAGTGATAGGCGTCCTGAATGTCCACCACATCGGTGTGCCCGGTCTTGTGGAAGGCCGCGGCCGCGAGGATCAGGATCGCCGCGTTCACCAGCAGCGCCAGTGCCAGGGAACCAATGGTGTCGATGCGCGCCAGTTTCACCGCGTCCTGCTTGCTGGCCAGGTCCTTGCCGATCATCCGGGTCTGTACGATCGAGGTGTGCAGGTACAAGTTATGCGGCATGACCGTGGCCCCGAGAATCCCGATGGCCAGGTACAGCGGCGCCGCATCGCCGATGGCCGACAGTGACGGCGTGAAACCCCGTGCGACGTCCGGCCAGTAAGGCTTGATCAGCAACAATTCAACGAAGAAACACACACCGATGGTGCTCACCAGCACCAGCATGATCGCTTCCAGTCGGCGGAAGCCACGGTTCTGCAGGGCCAGCACCAGCAGCGTGTCGAACGCTGTGAGGGCGATGCCGACGCTCAGCGAACAGCCCAACAGCAGATGGAACGCCAGCGCACAGCCGAGCACTTCGGCGAGGTCGGTGGCGATGATCGAGATCTCCGCCAGCACCCATTGGGTCCGTGCGGTCCGCGTGCTGTAGCGCTCGCGGGACAACTGCGCCAGATCGCGCCCAGTGGCAATGCCCAGGCGCGAGCACAAACACTGCACCACCATCCCCGCCAGACTGGCAAGCAACACCACAAACAACAGGCTGTAACCAAACCGCGAACCGGCCTCGATGGCGGTGGCCCAATTGCCCGGGTCCATGTAGCCGATGGACACCAGCAAGCCCGGGCCGGCGAAACGCAGGACACGCTTGAAAAATGACGCGCGAGGGTCAACAGCAACGCTGCCCGCCACTTCCGGAGGACAAAACGGCGCAGTGGCGACTTTGGGCAAACTGAATTTCACGCAAACATTCCAGAAAACAGGCGGGAGGGCGCAGCTTAGACGTTTCGCGCTTTTCGGTGTACAGACAAAACGCAAAGATCGCCGCAGTTGCCTTTGCTCTTGTAGGAGTGAGCCTGCTCGCGATGAACGATAACGCGCAATGTCTGGAACACCGCGGTGTTGCCATCGCGAGCAATCGAGCGTCGACCGGCTGCTCCTACAAAAGCAAAAACAACGGCGGGTGATGATCAGGGCTTGGCAATGCCCAGCAACTGCTCCCGCAACCCGGGATTGCTCGTGCGCGGGTCGAGCCAGATATCAAAAAACGCCCGGGCGAACACCGGGTCCGTCACCTCGTACTGCAACTGCGGGCCGACAAAAAAGCGCGCGCCCTGCCCCGGCAAGTAAACCCCGATGAGTCGGGTCCCGGCCTGCACATCGACAAACGCCTGCTGCATCTGCGCCTGCCATGCCGCGAGTTGCCCGGCACTCACCAATGCGCCCGACAGTCGTTTGATTTCTTCGACGCTGGCCTGGACCAGATCGTCCCGGGAAATCCTGCGCTGATAAATCAGCTCCAGGGCGAACGGCTGGTCGCTCGCAAATGGCTGCGCGGCGCTCCACAGACGAGCATTGTAGATATCGAAACCGAACATCCGGAACTCGCCGGTACCAACGATTTGGGCGCCAGGCAAAGACTCCTGCCAATTGGCCAACGCGTGGTTGCCCAGCAATACCAACAGCCACAGGGTATGACGCAGAGGTGATCGTGGTCGGGTCATGATCGGCTCGATTCAGCGCGTATGGGTTCTGTTACTTATACGCATAAAGTGTTGCTGTACAAGCTTTCAACTTTGTATACAAAAACAGCCAATCCTTAGAGCAATCTACTTGTCGCAATGCTAACGTTGCCGCTTCACTCAGGTCGGAGGCGCCTACGTGCTGCTGCTCAAACTGCTGGTCATTCCCGGGTTTCTCTTACTGATCTCCCTCGCGGGCAAACGCTGGGGCCCGAGTGTCGCCGGTTGGCTGTCAGGGTTGCCGGTGGTAGTCGGGCCGATTCTGTTCTTCCTCGCCATCGAACAAGGCGAAGTGTTTGCCGCGCAATCGGCGACCGCCGCGTTATCCGCGATGTTCGCGATGATTGCCTTCTGCGTAACCTACGCCCAGGTCGCCCAACGCGCGGGATGGCCTTGGGCGCTGACGGTTTCGCTGCTGGTCTGGGCCACAGCAGCGGTGGTGCTGTCGGTCATTCCACCGTCCCTGGTGTTCTCGGTGATCGCCGCCGCGACCGCGCTGCTGGCGGCGCCTTACCTGTTTCCCAAGGTGCAGCCGATCGTCTCCGGCCCGGCACCGAAGTCCGACAAATTGCTGCTGCGCATGATTGCCGGCGCCCTTCTCACTCTCGCGGTCACCTGGCTCGCCAGCACCGTCGGCGAACGCTGGAGCGGCCTGCTCGCGGTGTTCCCGGTGCTGGGCAGCGTGATGGCGGTGTTTTCCCAGCAAACCCGTGGCCCGGCGTTTACCGCCGCCTTGTTGCGCGCCACGGCCACCGGCATGTATTCATTCAGCGCGTTCTGCCTGGTCCTGGCGCTGACCTTGCCGGGCATGGGCCTGAAGGCCTTCGGCCTGGGCGTCGCGGTGTCGGTAGCCATGCTTGGCGTCACCCGGCGCCTGTTGGCCAAACCGGTGGCAACGCCCGCAACCCGTTCAACTATTTCGAACGAGTAGAACAACAACCCCGTACGTCAATCGAACGGGTTTCGCCCACTATCAGCCTCAGTTCCTGACCAACCACTGACTGAGGCCTACACCATGAAATTCTTTTTCCACCCTTCGCCAAACCCGATGAAAGTCGCCCTGCTGCTTGAAGAACTGCAAACGCCGTACGAATTGATCGGCGTCGACACCTTCAAGGGCGAGCAACACCAGCCAGCCTTCCTGGCGATCAACCCGAACGCCAAAGTGCCAGCGCTGGTCGATGGCGACGCCACCGTGTTCGACTCCCAGGCGATCCTGTTGCACCTCGCGCAAAAACATCAGCGCTTCCTGCCGACCTCCGTTGCCGGCCAGGCCGAACTGCTGTCGTGGCTGATGTTCATCGCCACCGGCCTGTCGCCATTCTCGGGTCAGGCAGTGCACTTCCTGCACCACGCCCCGGAAGACCTGGCCTACGCAAAAAACCGTTACCTCAAGGAAGTCGAGCGTCATTACCGCGTGCTCGATCAGCGCCTGGCCGACCATCAATACCTGGCCGGCGACACCTACAGCATCGCCGACATGGCGCTGTGGGGCTGGGCCAACTACGCGCCGTACATCCTCGGCGAAAACGGTTTGGCGGCGTACCCGAACGTCAAGCGCCTGTTCGATGAAATCAGCGCTCGCCCGGCGGCCGTACGTGCTCACGGCCTCAAAGAGAAGCTGGTACTGAAAGCGGAGTTCGACGAAGAAACCCGTCGCAACCTGTTCCCGCAAAACCAGGCGCAGTAATCCATTCCCCGCAAGCGAAGGTGATGAAATGAGTGATCAAGTCGCGTTTATCGTTTACCTGCCAGCCAAACCGGAACGCTTCGCCGAAACAAAGGAGCGCCTGCTGGACGTGGTGCACCAGATGTCGGCCGAGCCGGACTTCGTCAACACTTGGGTCCACCAGTTGCAGGACGAGCCGAACACTCTGGTGCTCTACGAAACCTGGAGCTGCAGCAAGGAAGACTTCATCACCCGTCACCTGAGCAAGCCGTATCGCCAGGACTACGAAAAGCTGTTGCCGGAGCTGTTGGCCAGCGACCGTCGGATCGAGTTTCTGGACGTGATCGAGAGCTACCCGGTGCGCCGGGACGTGTAACAGCGTAATCCCCGTGGTGAGGGCCAGCCTCTCACTATGGGCATCCCTATTACTCTGCGGCGTCGAGTTTATCCAGTGCCTGGTTCACCGCCAGCTCCCCAAGCATGATGACCTGCGCAATGCCCAACAGCGAATTGCGACGGGTCCCCTCCATATGATCCGCCAGGTCCATGGCCATGACATTGGCCGATGCCAGCGACTCGCACGCATGGCTGAGCAGGGTCTGGATATCGAGTTCGGGGTTGACGCTGAACATGCTGTCGAGTTGCCGTGGCGTGGCGTTGATCAGGGCAATGTGCGCGGCAGGATTGGCGTAAAAGTCGAGGGCGAGTTTGATGGTCTCTTCGAGCTTCTCTTGGTCAGTGCTTTGGGCTGGAGCGGACAGGTCCGGGTTGGGGGGATTGGGTGTTGGTTTGGGCATAGATGGAGCTCCGATGCTACTTAGAAGGAGCCATCAACCTCTCGCTACCAAACGGAGGGTGGCGGCCATACGAAGGTTGGTAGACCGGGCATCGGAACCGGCGCCCCCGAAGGAGCCCTGCGCATGGCCACCATAAAACGCAGCCCTGAGAAAGGGCCGAACAAGGTGACGCTATGCGTCGATGCTGAGGGTCTACCAAACCCGATCACTGTGTTTTTCAGCGACCGGAAAACAATAGAACCCACCCCAAAAGCGCACAAGCCGGCGGATTCTTACGTACCTGTAGGCAACGACGCAAGGTGTTGTAGCTTTCATGAAGTAACGCTGAGCGCGGTTAAACAACATTCGTGAATGCGTGGATTTGTCCTCATCGCGGTTCCCACAAACGACGTCAAAAATCAAAAATCCAGGGATTTTTCCCACGCGTTTTTCGGGTTGGCCTTCGGAAGTTTAAGGATTAGCGTGGTAGAGCCAAATCCGGTAACAGACCCATCTCGGCGCGAATTGAAGGAGAGCAAAACGGTGCGACTCAACCACCCGCAAAATGCGGTTTCCTTCCAGTTTGAGGAGGTCTTTAAGCACGCCATAATCGTATTTGGCGATCAGCAGTCGGTTGAAGACTGGCTGAAGAAACCATGCAGATACTTGGGCAGTAAAATCCCCTTGGAGCTGATCAACAACCCACTCGGCGTCCAAGTCATAGAGGACTATTTGACCCGGATTGAACACGGGGTCTATCAATGAATGCTTCGCCCCGAATGCTGAGCAACCCGACCGCCCGTTAGCCCACACTGGAATGCGTCACGACCTCCATGGGATGATCGCCCCCACCGCGAGACCACCCTGGAGATTTTGAATGTCACTGTTGAGTAAAAAAGCCGTTGTCCTGCTGCTGGCAGCAGTTGCCAGCCTGGGGGCTTTGAATGCACAGGCGGCTAAAGAGGTAGCGCCAGCGCAGAACGTCTCGATGCTGGGCGGAAAATTCAAATTCAACCTGCCCAAGGGCTTCGTTGCCAACCCGCTGCCGGCGGACGCGACCGGTGCGAGTGGCACCATGTACACCAACGCAACCACGAAAACTGTGGTGATTGCCGCTGAAAACACCATTCCTGGTGGCGTCAACGCCAAGGACAACGACGGTGAGTTCCTCGACGCCACGGCGTCCGACTTCGCCACTCAACAAGCCAAGGCGCTGCCGGATTTCACCAAGCTCAGTGAGAAAAGCCTGACCCAGAAAGGCACCGGCCTCGGTCTGCGGGAGATCGACAGCATCGCCACCCAGGGCGGCGGCAAGACCCTCGATACCACGCTGATGGCCGCCTCGGGCACGCGCATGGCGCTGGTAAAGGTGATTTCCCGTCTCAGCGACAATGCCGGCCACGAAGCGCTGGTTAAACAGATCGTCAGCGGCAAGTAAGGCTCAGGGGTTGAGGCGCTGCAACCAGGCGCTCAAATCCTGCATTTCGGCGGCACTGATGTTGTGGCCAACGCCTGGGTAGGCATGAAATTCAGGCTTGAGTGACAGGCTCTGCAACAGGCTGTTTGCCTCGGTGCCGTCGTTGAAGGGAAGGCGTTTGTCCGCCGTGCCATGCCCGATGAAAATCGCCAGTTTCTGAAGTTTTTCATCGGGCTTGAGCTCGGACTTGAGCACCGGCAAGATCCGCCCGCTCAACGCCGCGATCCCGCCCACGGCTTCGGGATGACGCAACGCGACCTCGTAAGACATGATCGCGCCCTGGCTGAAGCCCACCAGGAAAACCTTGCTCGGTACTGTGTGATATTTCTTCGCAGCCTGTGCGACGAAATCCAGCAACACCGGGCCGCTGGCCTTCAGGTCATCCGTCTCGCCGTTGTAGGCACCTTCTCCCTTCTTGCGAAACCACTGATAGCTGCCCTCCTCCATGACCATCGGCGCGCGCACCGACAGGTAGTTGTAGCGGGCGGGCAATTCATCCTTGATGCCGAACAGGTCCTGCTCGTTACTGCCGTAGCCGTGGAGGAAAATCACCAGGGGTTGATTGACCGATTCGGGGTTGGCCTGCTCCAGGTATTTGAGCGGCAGATCGGTGTGCAGCGGGGTTTCAGCGTGGACGGCGGCGGACGCCAGGAGTGTCAGCAGAGCGAGAACCTTCAACATAAACCTTCCTTCACAGAGCGCAGGATTCGGGGTTGAGCCTAACACTGTGAACTCAGCCGGGGGATTTTGGTGTCGCTGATACCGCCATCGCCGGCAAGCCGGTCTCGCTCCCACAGTTGAAATGCATTCCCCTGTGGGAGCGAGCCTGCTCGCGATGAAGGCATCAGCGACACCAAAGCATCCCGGTCAATCGTTAATCAACTTCCCAACGCGGATCGGCTCGCGCCCCGCAACTTTCGCCTGCCATGTCCCCGGTTGCGTATACCGCCCGCGATCAATCGCAAACAACACACCACTGGTGCCGGCGCGTACGGTGGTCACCCGGTCGCTCAACGGGTCAACCACTTCAAACAACGCATCGCCCTTCTCGACCCATTCACCGGCCTCGCGCAGGAAACTGACCACGCCATGATGCGGCGCAAACAGGTATTCCGTGCCTTCAAACGGCATACCTTCACAGCATTCACTCGGTGCGGCCGGCCAGGTGCCTTTGATAAAACCCTGTTCGGCAAGGAAGCCGAGAATGGCCTCGCAATTGGCCTGAGCCTGATCGACCCGGGTATCGCCCATGCTGCCCAGCTCCAGCGTTGTCGCCAGGTTGGCCGGTGGAATCGCCGCCTCGGGGAATGCCTTGGCCAGACGCAACCATGGTGAAGAACAGGATTCATCGAAAGAACTGCCGCCGGAATCCTCACACAGCAGCGCAACGCCCGCCTTCAGTCGAGCCGCCAGGGACTTCCATTGCGACCAGTGTTGCGGCAGCGCATAAATATGAATCGCCGCTTCGAAATCGCAATGCAGATCGAGGGTGATATCGGCGTCACAGGCATGGCGCAGCAGCAGGCGATGCATGGCTTCCAGCTGCGACTTCGGTGCAGGCAAACCGTCGAGAACCTGGCCCATGGCCTGACGAATCAACGCGATATTGACCTGGGCATCGGCGCCCAACTGATCACCGATCAGCTCGCCGACCGGCACGCTCAGTTCAACGAACGAGCGGTTGAAATTCTTGCCACTGCCGAGTTCGAAACGGCCCATGTGGCTGCCTTGCAGGTGTTGGTCCAGGCCGATGGGATTGGCCACGGGAACCAACTCGATCACGCCTTGCAACTGACCTTGGGCTTCGAGTTCGGCCAGGCGTTTTTTCAGCTCCCAGGCCGTACGCATGCCCGGCAGTTCGTCCGCGTGCAGGCTGGCCTGGATGTAGACCTTGCGCGAGCCCGTGCCGTAACGAAATACGCTGAGGGTGCGTTCGGAGCCCAAGTGGCTCCAGGGCAATGGGTGGTCGATGCGTTGCATGAAACTACTCCTTCAATATCAAACACTGAGACCCCCTGTGGGAGCGAGCCTGCTCGCGATAGCGGTGTGTCAGTCAATGTTTTGCTGTCTGACCCAACGCTATCGCGAGCAGGCTCGCTCCCACAGGGTTCTCGATTTATTAAAGAGAACATAAAAAAAGTGGCAACCGCCTTCACGGTTGCCACTTTCTTATACGGCTGGATTACTCGCCGTAAACATCAAAATTGAAGTACTTGTCCTGCACTTGCTTGTACTTGCCGTTGGCACGAATTTCAGTGATGGCGGTGTTGAATTTGTCCGCCAGCTCTTTATCACCCTTGCGCACAGCGATGCCGGCGCCGCCGCCGAAGTACTTGGCGTCTTCGTAGGTTGGACCCACAAAAGCGAAGCCCTTGCCCGCGTCGGTTTTCAGGAAACCGTCGTCGAGGTTGACCGAGTCGGCCAGCATCGCGTCGAGGCGACCGGAGACCATGTCCAGGTTGGCTTCCTGCTGCGAGCCGTAACGCACCAGGACAATACCGGCCGGTTGCAGCACTTCAGTGGCGAAGCGGTCGTGAGTACTGGCGCGCAGTACACCGACTTTCTTGCCCTTGAGCTCGGTCAGCGGATCTTTGACGTCGGTGCCTTCCTTCATCACGAAGCGCGCCGGGGTGTGGTAGTACTTGATGGTGAAATCGACGTTTTTCTTGCGGTCGTCGGTGATGGTCATGGACGACAGGATCGCGTCGATTTTCTTGACCTTCAGGGCCGGGATCAGGCCGTCGAACTCTTGCTCGACCCAAGTACATTTCAGTTTCGCCTGCTCACACAGCGCGTCGCCGATATCGACGTCGAAACCGGTGAGTTTGCCGTCAGGGGTTTTCATCGAGAATGGCGGGTAACCGGCTTCGATACCGATGCGGATCGGCTTGGCGTCATCGGCCACAGCGGTCAGGGACAACATCGACAGTGCCAGGGCACCGAACATCACTAGCTTCTTCATTTATAACTCCTGTGGGCGGAGGCTTTTATTGGCAGCGTTCGATTGGTAGCGTTCGGTCAGCGCTTTTTTGTTGGAGAAAACCGAAGTGGCGGGCAGTCTAGAGCGGCTTCAGGCGCGTAAATTGTGCATATGCGACAAATACTTATAGAAAAGGCGAGCTGCATGAACGATGAGATTCGCACCTTGAACCTGATCCAGCACCACCCCGCCGAAGGACCGGGCGCAATTGCCGACTGGGCTGCCTCCCGGGGATTGTCGCTGAACGTCTACCGCGCCGACCTCGGTCAATTGCCGCCAGTCAGCGCGGAACCGGCGATTTTATTGGGCGGGCCCTATGAGTCCAACGCCGGCCCCGCATGGCTGGAGGCTGAACGTCAGTGGCTGGCGCGCAGCCTGGAACAGGGCGCGGCGGTGTTTGCGATTTGTCTGGGCGCGCAGTTGTTGGCGCTGAGTCTGGGCGGGAATGTGCGGCGAATGGATCGGACCGAAACCGGCTGGACGCCAGTGCGCTTTGCCGATGGCCAGGTATTGAAGGTGCTGGAATGGCACGAAGACGCCATCGACTTGCCGCCCGGCGCGCAGCTACTGGCCAGCAGCGATCAGTGCGAGCAGCAGATGTATCGCGCAGGGCCTGCGCGGGTGGGTTTGCAGTTTCATCCGGAGTGGAATGCCGAATCGGTAGCAACGCTCAATGCGCACTTTGCCGAGGAATCACCGCTGCCTCGGGGAGCACCGGACAGCGCCGCCCATGCCGCCGTTTTTGACTGGTTGCAGGTGACGCTGGATGAGTGGTGGGCATTAGCCAAAGATCGCAAGAACACCCCAAATTTGTAGGAGCCAGCTTGCTGGCGATGGCGGTGGATCAGCCGACACGTCCATCGCCTGAACGGTCGCGATCGCCGGCAAGCCGGCTCCTACAGGGAAAGCTACATCAGCATTCGCAGCCGATGGCAGTTGGCCGTTGCACCTCAGTGCTCAACTCAAACCCTTCATCCAGCCACCCGGTCACTCCGCCGATCATTTCCTTGACCGGGTAACCCAGCGCCGCCAGTTTCACCGCGGCCTTGTTGGCACCATTGCAATGCGGCCCGGCGCAATACACCACGAACAGCGTGGATTTCGCCCAGGTTGCCAACCCTTCAGCAGTCAGCAGTCGTCCCGGAAAATTGATCGCGCCCGGCACATGCCCACGCTCGAACGCCAGCGGACCGCGCACGTCCACCAACACAAAATCCACTTCACCTGCCTGCTGGCTGCTGTGGACGTCGGAACAATCGGTCTCGAAGGTCAGACGGTTGCTGAAATGCATCAGGGCAATGGCCGATGGGGCGGCGGGAATGTTGCGGACCAGGCTGGTCATGAGCGGTACTCCAACGTGTTGGTGGGTGTGAGAAGACTTTATCCGCCGTGCGCTTGCGGCTAAAGTGGCGCACAAGACACCAACCGGGAATTTTCCGCCAAATGCAGCCCACCCCTGGATTAGTCGCGATTCTGGCCTACGACGGCCTCTGCACCTTCGAATTCGGCATCGCCGTGGAGATCTTCGGCCTGGCGCGCCCGGAGTTCGATTTCCCGTGGTACGAGCACCGGATCGTCGCCGTGGATCAGGGCCCGATGCGCGCCATGGGCGGCATTCAAGTGTTGGCCGATGGCGGCATGGAACTGCTCGGCGACGCCCGAACCATCATCATTCCCGGTTGGCGTGATCGCAACGCTGCGGTGCCTGAAACGTTGATCACCGCCCTGCGCCAGGCCCATGCGCGGGGCGCACGGTTGCTGTCGATCTGCTCAGGCGTGTTCGTCCTGGCAGCAACCGGTTTGCTCGACGGTCACGGTGCCACCACGCATTGGCGCTACACCTCGGAACTGGCGGCGCGTTTCCCGAACATCCTGGTGGACCCTGACGTGCTCTACGTCGACTCGGGCCAACTGATCACTTCGGCGGGCAGTGCTGCCGGTATCGATGCGTGCCTGCATTTGGTGGCACGGGATTTCGGCACCCAGGTGGCCAACTCGGTGGCACGACGGCTGGTGATGTCGCCGCAACGCACCGGTGGCCAGGCGCAGTTCATTCCGACGCCGGTCAGTCCTACGCCGCGCAGCGATCTTTCCCGCGTGATGCAGTGGGTTCGGGAGCGCTTGCATGAACCGCTGGAGGTCCGCGACCTGGCCAGCGAGGCGGCCATGAGTGAACGGACATTCCTGCGTCGGTTTACCGAAGCCACGGGCATGCCGCCCAAAGCGTGGTTGCAGCATGAACGCCTGGCGCGGGCCCGTGAATTGCTGGAGAGCACGAGCAGAAACACCGACCAGATCGCCGAGCAGTGTGGTTATCGCTCGGTGGAAAGTTTCCGGGTGGCGTTTCGCAACGTGGTCGGCGTGCCGCCGTCGGTGTATCGGGAGCGGTTTGGGCGGGGGATTGAAGCGAAGATTTGAGGTGTGTTTGAGGTCCCCTTCGCGGGCAAGCCTCGCTCCTACAAGGTATACGTGATCTTTGTAGGAGCGAGGCTTGCCCGCGAAGGCGGCTTCAAGGCTTGCGCAGCAGGTACGTATCCATAATCCACCCATTAGCCAGCCGCGCCGCCTTGCGCACTCGCTCGATCTCATCCGCCACGTCCTTGAGCTTGCCGCTGATGAGGATTTCATCCGGTGTCCCCAGGTAAGCCCCCCAGTAAATCTCTGTCTCCTGATCCGCCACCTGATGGTAGGAATCTTCCGCGTCGAGCATCACCACCAGGCTGTCGGCATCGCTCACCTGCCCTGCCGCCAGTCGCCGGCCCGTCGTGATTTCGAATGAGCGCCCAATCCGGTTCAGCGGCACTTTATGCTGGGCTGCCAATGCCTGAACGCTGGTGATACCGGGGATCACGTCGAACTCGAAGACGCAGCGGCCGGACGCCAGAATCGCCTGCAAGATCCGAATGGTGCTGTCGTACAACGCCGGGTCGCCCCACACCAGAAATCCGCCACACTGGCCGTCGGACATTTCCTCATTGATCAGCCGTTCGAAGGTCAGCTGCTTGGCAAGATTCAGGTCTTCCACACTGGCCTTGTAGTCCACCTCTCCGCGCTCGCGCTCCGGGCTGTGGGCTTCAACGAAACGGTAGGTGTGATCAGTGATGTAGCGCTGGCAAATCTCACGGCGCAGGTCGATCAGTTTGTCTTTGCTCTGGCCCTTGTCCATGAGAAAAAACACATCGACGAGGTTCAGAGCCTTCACGGCCTGCATCGTGATGTAGTCGGGGTTGCCGGCACCAATGCCGATGACCATCAGTTTTTTCATCAACAGGCTCCCTCAAGGTCTGTGCCCAACACACGTAAGCGCCAGCGACCATTGAAGCGCAATTCGATGGCTGACAGCGGTTCGACATCGATCAGATTGAACGCGGGACTTTGCAGCACATGGGTCAGCGCGGCGCGAATGACAAAAGGGTGGGTGATGGCAACGCTGTGCCCCGGTGTTGCCTCCAGGGTTTTCAGCCAGGCGGCCACCCGCTCGCCGAGTTGCGCTACCGACTCGCCACCGTGAGGCGCCGAATGCGGATCATCGAGCCAGCTCTGCAAGGTCTCGGGTTCGGATTGCTGCAGGTCGTCGATCCGCAAGCCATTCCAGCGCCCGAAATCACACTCCCTCAGCGCCTCGACAATCTCCACGTCATCGGCGAACAACCCGGCGGTTTGCCGGGTCCGCAATTCCGGACCGCAGAACAGGCGCGATGCCTTCTTGAGTCGGTAACCCAACGAACCTCTTGCCGATTGCCAATCCATCTCCACCGGCTCATCCGTAGGAAAACGCGCCAATTTCTGTGCGACGGTTCGAGCGTGGCACATCAGGGTCAAACGGGTCGCCTGCACGAAGGATCACTCGGTAAAAGGAAAGAAAAACAGCGTCACGCCGCCAACAATCACGCAATTGTGCCGTAAGAAACACGATTGGGGGCGTTTCGTTTTACCCCTTGCCAACGCTTGTCGCCCTTAAAAAACCGCTATCTCCGACACCCCTGTAAGCGAGGACCTACAAGGCTGAGCGACTTTGGTGTAGCCCCCGACATACGGGCATTTCGCCCCATTTTAGGGCCAGAAATGGCCGAGCAAAAATTCACTAGACATGGGGCGATCGTTCCATAAATACTGCCGTAACGGCTAATCTAAACAACACCCTCATCCAGCAGGAGCCCGGATGCCCGCTTCCAGCAACATGCACCACCGCCCCCGCACCCAGAACCCGACCGACAGTGTCAGCATGACGCTGCCTGCGGCAAGCAGCGACTGACTGGATAAGAAAAAGAGTGGCGCCTGGCAAACAGCATCAAGCGACCGCCGATTCAATGCGTGGAAACCGACAGTGATAGTCAGGTTCGTGCCAACCGCCGAACCCTTTGATACAGGAGTGCATCCATGCTGGTCTTACGCCCAGTGGAGTTAACCGACCTGCCCCAGTTGCAGCGACTGGCGCAAGAAAGCCTGGTCGGCGTGACGTCCCTGCCGGACGACACCGAACGCTTGCGCGAGCGGATTCTCGACTCCTGCGCCTCGTTCGATAAAAACGTGCAACAGCATGGCCCGGAAAACTACTTCTTCGTGCTGGAGGACCTGACCACCCGGCGCCTCGCGGGCTGTTCGGAAATCCTCGCCACTGCCGGTTTCGGCGAACCCTTCTACAGCCTGCGCAACCGGCATTTCACCAGCGCCTCGCGAGAACTGAACATCGAGCACGGCGTGCCGGCGTTGTCGTTGTGCCACGACCTCAGTGGCCACACCTTGCTGCGCGGGTTTCACATCGATACGGCACTGGTGCGCACACCGTCCTCGGAATTGCTGTCACGGGCGCGCCTGATGTTCATCGCCGCGCACCTGCCGCGCTTTGCCGAAGCGGTCATCACCGAAATCGTCGGCTTCAGCGATGAAGAAGGACGGTCGCCGTTCTGGGATGCGCTGGGCAAACACTTCTTCGACCTGCCCTACACCGAGGCCGAGCGCCTTTGCGGGCTGGAGAGCCGGACATTTCTTGCCGAACTGATGCCGCAATATCCGATCTACGTGCCGATGCTGCCCCAGGCCGCGCGGGACTGCATCGGCCGTATTCACCCCGATGGCCAGGAGGCCTTCGATATCCTTGAGCGCGAGGGGTTCGAGACCAACAGCTACATCGACCTGTTCGACGGCGGCCCGACCCTGTATGCACGGCTCGCCAACATCCGCACTATCGCGCAAAGCCAGAATGGCACCGCCACACCGGGCTCGACCATCGATGCCCGCGGACGCTACCTGGTGAGCAACGATTCACTGCGTAACTATCGCGCCATCGTCGCCGATCTGGACTACACCGCCGGGCAACCCGTGGTCCTCAGCGCCGAGATGTGCGAGGCACTGAATGTCACCGACGGCAGCCCGATCCGGGTGATCGCGCTGTGAGCATCCTCGCGTCCAGTGCCCAACGACAGCGCTCGAGCCTGCGCGTAGAAGGAGCTGCATCATGATTGTCCGTCCGGTCCAGATCACCGACCTGCCCGCCCTGTTGGCGCTGGTCCGGCAGGCCGGCCCCGGGTTTACCACCCTGCCCGCCAGCGAGGACCGCCTGGCGCACCGGGTGCGCTGGGCGCAACGGACTTTCGCGGAACAGGTTGAACGCGCCGATGCCGACTACCTGTTCGTGCTCGAAGACGACGATCAGCAAGTGGTGGGTGTCAGCGCCCTGACAGGGGCCGTTGGCCTGCGTGAGCCCTGGTACAACTATCGAGTGGGACTGACAGTCAGTGCGTCACCGGATCTGGGCATCCGGCGGCAAATCCCGACACTGTTCCTGAACAACGAAATGACCGGGCAATCGGAGATTTGCTCCCTGTTCCTGCGTCACGATCAACGCCACGGCAGTAACGGTCGATTGTTGTCGTTGGCGCGCTTGCTGTTTGCTGCCGAGTTTGCGCACCTGTTCGGCGAGAAGCTCATCGCCGAACTGCGTGGCAGCGCCGACGAGCAAGGCTGCTCGCCATTCTGGGACAGCCTGGGCCGGCACTTCTTCAAGATGGACTTCAACCATGCCGATCACTTGTCGGGGCTGGGCAGCAAATCGTTCATTGCCGAACTGATGCCACGCCAACCGCTGTATACCTGCCTGCTCACCGAACAGGCCCAGGCCGTGATCGGCAAGGCTCACCCGAATACCGAACCGGCATTGAAAATCCTCACCGCCGAAGGTTTCACGCACAAGGGCTACATCGACATCTTTGACGCCGGCCCGGTCATCGAAGCACCGCTGTCGAAAATCCGCACGGTGCGCGACAGCCAGGCGCTATCGCTGGTCATCGGCACGCCAGACGACCAGGCGCCGGTCTGGCTGATCCACAACCGCCGACTGGAAAACTGCCGCATCACCGCCGCCCCCGCCAGGCGAGTGGGCAACAGCCTGATCGTCGACCGGCTCACCGCCAAACGCTTGCAACTGCAACCCGGCAACTCGGTACGCGCAGTGCCGCTGCTCAATCAACAGCAGCAGGCTGCGGCGGCTTGAAACAACCTCACGCCTCTCAATGGCGGTTTCGATCAGGCCCGCTCTGCAAATTCGTCATCATTCTTCCCCCCTTAGCGTGATAGCCTTTTGTTTTTTCGGCGTTGACACTTTTGCTCAAGCCCTTCCATTCCATTGGTGGAACTCATATGTCCAGGCTTTCACATCAAGACTTGCGCCGTAACTTCCGTGAACTGTTCGCTTCCAAAACCTGCTATCACACCGCATCGGTTTTCGACCCGATGTCGGCACGCATTGCCGCAGACCTGGGTTTTGAAGTGGGGATCCTGGGTGGTTCCGTCGCGTCGCTACAGGTGCTGGGTGCACCCGACTTCGCCCTGATCACCCTCAGTGAATTCGCCGAGCAGGCCACTCGCATCGGCCGTGTCGCCCAATTGCCGGTGATCGCCGACGCCGACCATGGCTACGGCAACGCCCTTAACGTGATGCGCACCATCGTCGAGCTCGAACGTGCCGGCATCGCCGCCCTGACCATCGAAGACACCCTGCTGCCGGCGCAGTTCGGCCGCAAGTCCACCGACCTGATCGGTGTCGCCGAAGGTGTCGGCAAGATCCGCGCAGCGCTGGAAGCCCGGGTCGACTCGGAAATGGCCATCATCGCCCGCACCCACGCGGGCATCCTGCCGGTGCAGGAAATCATCAGCCGCACCCAGCAGTACCAGAAGGCCGGTGCGGACGGGATTTGCATGGTGGGCGTGCGCGACTTCGACCACCTCGAACAGATCGCCGAACACCTGAGCGTGCCACTGATGCTGGTCACCTACGGCAACCCGCTGCTGCGCGACGACAAACGTCTGGCGGAGCTGGGCGTGCGGGTCACCATCGACGGTCATGGCGCTTACTTTGCGGCGATCAAGGCGACTTACGACAGCCTGCGCGAGCAGCGGCAGATCCTCACTCAGACCTCGGACTTGAGCGCTACGGAACTGACGCATACCTATACGCAGCCTGAGGAATACATCCGTTGGGCAGAAGAGTTTATGAGTGTTAAAGAGTGACATTCAGTCGAGTCTGGCGTCGTCATCAAGGTGACGCCAGGCATCAACTTATTATAAATCCCCCTCACTACACCCAACTATAAAACCCTCTTAAGTCAGTTCCATCACAACACTTACACACAACCACTCACATTCATTTACAGCTACAGCCTTGCCCTGCATCACCAGCAGTGCAACTATCTTTACGTCACTACGACAACAAAACCAACCCATTATTATTTTGCGAGAGCACCATGAAAACAACAACCAACAACTGGTGTAGCACACCGCTATTTCACGCTCAAACCAACATCATCAACACATCGACACATAAACTTACTGCACTGTCTTGCATATCCGGATATACACCTCGCCTCAACGTGGGCAATATCCACGAAATCAAACGTTACTGGCAATTGACTGAAGCACCGCAATCTATTAAGTAACACTACCGACACATCCGACCAAGTGCTTGGCTTTCGTAGTTTGCAACGCCAGGCACCCCTACTAAATCAAGTTTCAACGTCTAACCACCAAAGTCTCAATACACACATTTTTTTCCAGCAAAAACCTGTACTGCACGCCCGATCGCTGATGGCGGCTATACGCCCACATTCACTCACACACTTTGAGTCAATGGATACGCCTATGATCAAGACCCTTATCAGATCAGACCTTCATCCAGAACAAATTATTAACACTCTCAAGACACTGGATCTGACCACCGAAGTAAAACACTTAGCCGCTTTATTGCATCAGAAAACTGCTGACGACCCCGAACTGTCCAGGGGAGCAGCAATCTTGAGCTCAACCAACATCCATACCGGAACGTTGACTTTGTACTATAACGCAAGTGGCAATATCAGCTTGAAGGCACCTGACAATGCCCCTGTTTCACCGCAACTCTATACGGTGCCGGGTAACAGCATTCTGTTCGCAATCAATGCGCAGTCGTATCGCGTTCAACTTTACGAAGTGGCGGATGACTACCTGATACTCGGACCACAAGTCACGGTCGACGCGGATAACCCCCTGCTCATCGACGGCACAAAAGTTCTGTTTGACAGCAATCCAACAGGGAACGGGCACCCAGCGTTTATCGGCAGCCTTAACTTTCCGGATAAGAGTGCCGATATCCGTGTTTTCGAACGCAGGTCATTACGCAAATGTGCCTGGTTCCCCCACGATAAAAGCGCCGCACATTATCTGGTCAGTCTGGAACTGCTTGAGGCCGTACAAGACCCAGATTCTAGCAAAGTGGCTGAAGAGTTGATTTATCACTATCACCCCGCAGTTGCGTGGAAGGCGTTCCAGCTCATATATGGCGCTGATCCCTGTAACGCTCGGAGATACGTGCCGCAATTGCGGAAGCTGCAAAATACTCATCTGAACCGTTTGCTTGACCAGCACCTGGATGAAGTCGCATGAACCTGAAGACTTTTATCGAGCGCATAGAAGGGTACGATCCGGATCGTGACAAACCACAAATCATTGCCGACCTGCGCGAACTCGCTACCCACAAAACATTACTGAGCGAGCATCTCTACAACACCCTCCAACGCGACGGTTACAACACCAAAAACAGTTTGTATAACGCCTACGCCTTCGTGCTGCACTATTCGGATGCCTACACCGTCCGCTTGGGTTTCTGGGCTCCAGTGACGAGCAAGGATGAGAGCGAAACGTTCATCTACAACTTGAACCACACCCACGATTTTGAGATTTATGCGGTGGGTTACAGCGGCGACGGCTACACCACCGTTATACGCAAAATACTTGATCAGGCGCCATTGCGTGTGGGTATACGACCTCCCTTAGGCGACGAATCAACACTTAAACTTGCCCAGGACGAAGTACTGCACATGCAACCTTATTACGAAGTACATCGACAACTGCCGCCCCAGTGCATGTCTTCCTCACTAAGCCTGATCATTCATGCACAGCCGTCAACCACCTCGGCCCAGGCCTGGTGTTTCGATGAGGACTACTTGCCGACCTATCCCGGCATTGCAACGCAGGAAACAGCGTTCTACGAACATACGTTGTCGCTGCTGGGTCTGGAATAGTCAGATTGAGAATCGGCGAGAACTCGTTTGTGCGGTTCGGCGAAGGCAGCGGTTTAAAACGTAAAGGATGTCCCCGGTTTCTACCGACCGAAGCCCGCTCCCACATGGGGATTTGTGCAGGCTTTCAAACCGGGTCGAACAGTTCGTGACGAGGTTCGCCCTCGCCGCTACAGATAACCCGATTGCGGCCGGTGGTCTTGGCCTGGTAAAGCGCCTGATCGGCGTCGTTGAGCCAGAGCGTCGCGTCTGTGTGCGCCTGGGTGAAAGCGGCCAGGCCGATGCTCAGGCTGACTTTCAGCGCTGGGCTCTGTTCGTAACTGAGGGTGGCGAAACGATCCCGCAGGGCATCCATGGCCGCCGCGGCGCTGCCGAGCGCAAGGTCCGGGAGAATCACACAGAACTCGTCACCGCCGTAGCGGCCGGCCACGTCAGTCGCCCGAAGGTTCTGTTTGAGCACCTTGCTCAACTGCCGCAAGACGATATCGCCGGCGACATGCCCGTAGGTGTCGTTGATGGCTTTGAAGTGATCGACGTCGATCAACGCAATAGCCCCACCCCGATTCTGGCGTTTACAGCGTTGGAATTCGACTTCCAACTGGTCCTTCCAGGCACCATGGTTGAGCAGGCCGGTGAGGCTATCGGTGCGACTCAGGGCGAGCAATTCGCGCTTTTGCCGGCCAAGCGTGGTGGCCTGGCGAAAGCAGATCCAGCCCAGCGCCAACGGATAAAGACACAGCAAGGGTAAACAGGCGTACAGCTGCAGTTGACTGGTTTCAGGAATAAAGGCCGGCGCAAACAGAAAGTATCCGACACAAACACCCAGAAGTTGCGCAACCGTGCCCACCAGCAGGAATCGCAAACCGCCAATGGCCACATTGTTCATCGCCATCATGGCAATGGTGGTTGCGCTGGGCAGCGGATTGAATTGCATGGCGGCGACCCAGAAGCCGCCGAGAAAGGCATCGACCAGCAGGTTACGGTGTTCGGCGTGGTAGGGAACCTTCGCCCGACGCGCCCATTGGTAGGCCACGTGTGGCCAGAAGATTCCGTTGAAGAGCATCATCGCCCAGACCCACAATGGCGGATCAAGCGGGTACATCGCGGCGGCCACACACACCAGTCCCGCGGCTAGCCCCAGGCTTCGCGATGCATAGAGCCTCCTGGCCAGTGAAAGTCCTTTTCCTCCCGTTTTTCCCATAAGGCCTCTGTACCGCTGAACGGAACCTGATCACACCTGGGGTTGCGGGTGTGCTCGAAGTCTAACAGGGCAACGTCAAATAGCCATCACCGGCCAGCAGTCTGAATACCGCGGTATAGACAGGAGGCGAGCCCCGAATGTTTGGCTATACCTGAAGAGACAAATAACGAGAAAAAAGGAGGCCCATGCAGACTTTCCAAGTGTTGATCATCGGCAGCGGTTTCGGCGGCCAGTGTGCGGCGATCAATTTGCTCAAGGCCGGCATCGATGATTTTCGTCTGTTGGAACGTCGGGACTTCTTCGGCGGCACCTGGTGCCAGAACACTTACCCCGGCGCCGCCGTCGATGTGCCCTCGCCGCTGTATTCGCTGTCCTTTGCGCCCTATCGCTGGACGCAAATGTTCGCCGAACAAGCCGAATTGCACCGCTACACGCAGCACGTGGTGGAGCAATTCGGCCTGCGCGACAGGGTGGAACTGGAGGCGAACGTCGAACGCATCGAATGGGACGACGACGCCAAACGCTGGGCAGTGCACACCGCCAGCAAAGGCACGTTCTACGCGCAGTTCCTGATCAACGCCTCAGGGCCGCTGAGTCAGCCCGTCGTCCCACACTTCGAGGGCCAGGAGCGCTTTCAGGGCAAGACTTTTCATACCAACCATTGGGATCACGCCTACGACTATCGGCATAAACGCGTCGCCATCGTTGGCAGTGGCGCCAGCGCGGCCCAGGTGATCCCGGCGATTGCTCCGGACGTCGCGCATTTGCATGTATTCCAGCGCACACCGCACTGGGTGCTGCCACGGGGCGACCGCACTTTTGGGCCTTTCCAGCGCTGGTTGCTCGGCCTCAAACCCGCCTACAAGCTGCTGCGCTGGATGATCTACTGGCAATTCGAAACCCGGGTGATTGCCTTCAAATATTCGAAACCGGCCATCCGCATGGTCCAGCAACACGCCCTGCGCTTCCTCAAACGACAAGTGCCCGACCCTGAACTCAGACGAAAACTGACACCGGACTACGCCATCGGCTGCAAGCGGGTCATTGTTTCCAGCACCCTGTACCCGGCACTCGGCCGCGACAATGTGACCTTGCACAGCCGCGAGCAAGGCATTGCCGCCATCGACGAAACCGGCATCGTCACGCAGGACGGGCAGCACATCGACGTGGACCTGATTGTCTGGTCCACCGGTTACGACGCCACTGACGGCGTCATTTCCTACCCGGTCAGCGGAAAAAACGGCAAGCAACTCAGGGATTTCTGGGCGACCTACCCTCGCGCCTACCTCGGCACCAGCCTGCCGGACTTCCCCAACCTGTTTATCGTCACCGGCCCCAACACCGGTATCGGCCATACATCGGCGCTGTTCATCATCGAATCGCAGATGAATTACATCCTCGACTGCATTCGCACGTTAAAAGAACAGGGTTTGCGCAGCATCGAAGTACGCCCCGAGGCAGAACGTACCTACACTGAAATGATCCACCGGGAGATGGAACGCACTGTATGGAAGTCAGGAGGCTGCCACAGTTGGTATCAAAGCAAGAGCGGTCATGTAATCGCCATGTTTCCGGGGTTCAGTTTCAGCTACCACCGATTGACCCGGGCACTGAAACCCGCCGATCACATGCTGTCCTGATCAGAGAGAAGGGAGACGCCTGATGCTTTTGTTGGTTGTCGCTATCGCAGTTTTCGCGGCCTGGAGCTGGTTGAGCTACCCGGCCATCGGTTATTGGCTCTATGACTTGAACATGGCGGCCGAAGCCAAGCTGTATCGGCTACACAAAATCGTCGTGCCCATCGCCGAAATGACCGTCTCGACCTGGCAAGGCGGGCCTTATGAAGCGTCAAGCAGTGTGCTGATGCTCCACGGCTACAGCGCCGACAAGAATATCTGGCTGCGTTTTGCCCGGCACTTTGTCGGCACCTACCGGGTGATCATCCCCGACATCGCGGGGCATGGCGAAACCGGCTTCAAGGCCGGCGGCGGTTATGACATTCCCTTGCAGGCCAAGCGAATGATCCAGTTGCTCGACGTCTGCGGCGTCGAGAAGGTCCACGTGATCGGCAACTCGATGGGTGGCTACATGGCGGCCTGGCTCGCGGCCACCTACCCGGAGCGCATCGCGTCGGTCGCGCTGATCGACCCGGCCGGTGTCACCGCCCCCGAAATCAGTGACCTGGAACGCCACCTGGCCCAGGGGCACAACCCGTTCCTGGTTCACTCCCGAGAAGAATTCCGGCGCTTCTACGCCATGACCATGGCCGAACCACCGTGGGTGCCCGGCGTGGTGCTGGACGCCATCGCCCAGCGTTATGAACAGTCCCGGGATGAGTTGGCAGAAATCTTCAGCGATTTTCGCGCCAGCCCGCCGATGGAGCCAAAACTGCCCGACATCAAGTGCCCGGCGCTGCTGCTGTGGGGGCGCAAGGACCGCTTGATCGATGTCAGTAGCGTGGCGATCTGGAGCAAAGGCATCGAGGATCTGCGTGTAGAAATCTGGGACGGCATCGGCCATATGCCGATGGTCGAAGAGCCAGGGAGCACGGCGCGGTTATATCGGGAGTTTTTGGCATCCCAACGCTCGGAAAGCCCTCAGGACCAGAGGATGCATTGAGCAAGCAGTCCTTGGAAGAATGAAGTCCGTAAGATTCTTCGTTTGTCGGCGGCGCTGAAGGCTGCGATCTTTTCCGCATCCTTTACGTCACCGCGCCAGGAATTTTTTCATGAGCCACCCGAGCTTTGTCAGCCCTGACCTGATCCGCCAACGCTTCTCCAAAGCGATGTCCGACATGTACCGCGAAGAAGTGCCGCTGTACGGCGCGCTGATGGAACTGGTGGAGCAGACCAACCGCCATGTACTGGAGAGCGATCCGCAGATCGCCCGACAGTTGAACAGCACCGGCGAAATCCAGCGCCTGGACCTGGAGCGTCATGGCGCCATCCGCGTCGGCACCGCCGCTGAACTGGCCACCCTCGCCCGGCTGTTTGCGGTGATGGGCATGCAACCGGTCGGCTATTACGACCTGACCCCGGCCGGCGTGCCGGTGCATTCCACGGCGTTCCGCGCGGTGCATGAAGCCGCACTGCAGGTCAGCCCGTTTCGAGTGTTCACCTCGTTGCTGCGTCTGGAATTGATCGAAGACCTTGAGCTGCGCGCCTTTGCGCAATCGGTGCTGAATAAGCGCTCGATCTTCACGCCAAAAGCATTGAACCTCATTGATCGTGCCGAAACCGAAGGTGGCCTCACCGAGCCCGAGGCCCAGGACTTCGTCGAGCAAGCGCTGGAAACCTTCCGCTGGCACCACAGCGCGACGGTCACCGCCGAGCAGTACCAGAAACTCAGCGCCCAGCATCGCCTGATCGCCGACGTGGTGGCGTTCAAGGGGCCGCACATCAACCACCTGACGCCGCGCACGCTGGACATCGACATCGTGCAGGCGCAAATGCCGGCCCACGGCATTACCCCTAAAGCGGTGATCGAAGGCCCGCCCCGCCGGCAGTGCCCGATCCTGTTGCGTCAGACCAGTTTCAAGGCGCTGGACGAGCCTGTTGCCTTTACCGATCAGGCCGAAAGTCGCGGCAGCCACAGCGCTCGTTTCGGTGAAATCGAGCAGCGCGGCGCGGCGCTCACGCCTAAAGGACGAGCGCTGTATGACCGTTTGCTCAATGCTGCTCGCGACGAACTCGGGGACTTCCCCAACGAAGGCAACGCCGCACGCTATAACGCGCTGATGACGCAGCATTTCAGCGAATTCCCTGACACCGTCGAGGGCATGCGCCTACAGGAACTGGCGTACTTTCGCTATTTCGTGACGGAGAAAGGCGTCGGAGCGCCGGCGCTTAAATCCTCGTCTCTGGAAGATCTGCTCAGCGGAGGCTATTTGCGGGTTGAACCGCTGGTTTACGAAGATTTCCTGCCGGTCAGCGCGGCGGGGATTTTTCAGTCAAACCTGGGGGATGCCGCGCAAACCCACTACGGCGAGCATTCGAATCGGCAAGCATTCGAGCAAGCCCTGGGACGATCGACCATCGATGAGTTGGGGTTGTATGCCGAGACGCAACGGCGTTCGATCGAGGAATGCTTCGCAACGCTCCGTTAATCCCCCCTTGTAGGAGCCGGCTTGCCGGCTCCTACAAGGTTCGTGGTTATTTCAGCTTCGTCAGCAGCGCTTCAGCCGCCGCCTCGGACGACGCCGGATTCTGCCCGGTCAGCAGCAGACCATCGGTCACCACATAACTCGCCCAGTCATCTCCCTTGGAATAAATCCCGCCCTTCTCCTGGAGCATGTCCTCCACCAGAAACGGCACCACATTGGTCAGTTGCACCGCCTCCTCCTCGGAGTTGGTGAAGCCAGTCACACGCTTGCCTTTGACCAGCGGTTGGCCATCCGCGCCCTTGACGTGACGCAACACGCCCGGCGCATGGCAGACCAAAGCAACCGGCTTGCCCGCCTTGTAAAACGCCTCGATCAATGCGATCGAAACCTTGTCTTCAGTCAGATCCCACAACGGGCCATGCCCGCCCGGATAGAAAACCGCATCGTAATCTTCGGCTCGCACGCTGCCGAGCAACGCGGTGGACGCCAATGCGGACTGGGCTGCAGAATCCTTGCGAAAACGCTCCGTCGCAGCGGTCTGCGCATCGGGCTCATCGCTTTTGGGGTCCAGTGGCGGCTGGCCTCCCTTGGGCGACGCCAGCGTCAGCTGAGCGCCGGCGTCTTTGAAAGCGAAATACGGTGCCGCGAATTCCTCCAGCCAGAAGCCGGTTTTCTTACCGGTATTGCCCAATTGATCGTGGGACGTCAAAACCATCAGGATTTTCATGTCGCGCTCCTTGAATGTGGGAAATGTACGGTTATCTCAGCGCAGATTTGACCACCCGGCTGCGCAGTTCGTTGCACTTGTTACACGGGTTCTCTCAGTGATGGCCAACCGCCTTGATGCGCAAGAAGTTGCGCAATCGACCGAGCAAATCGTCCGGTTTCACTGCACAACATCCGGCTAATCAGGGCCTCCAGCCGAGTGCGCAAGAAGTTGCGCAGTGCTGCGCAACTTCTTGCGCACATTACGCGTAGATCCTTGCGTGGCGTTTCAAAAACAGTCGCAAATCAATCTCAAAGCTTTGTTTTATATGGCTTTTATCGTTTATGGCACGGACCTTGATAACAGTCATGCACCCACCGGGCGATACCGCCTCCCGGGCACCTTTATTTATTCAGCAAGGAGAGCATCCATGGCAACACCAGCGTACATGTCCGTTACTGGCGAAAAACAAGGCCTGATCACTGCCGGCGCCTTCACTGCCGACTCCGTTGGCAACACCTACCAGGAAGGCCACGAAGACCAGGTCATGGTTCAGGCTTTCAGCCACGACGTGATCATCCCGCGTGACCCGCAATCCGGCCAACCGACCGGTCAGCGCGTACACAAGCCAGTCGTGATCACCAAGGTCTATGACAAGGCTTCGCCTCTGCTGCAAGCGGCTCTGACCTCCGGCGAGCGCATGAGCGAAATCGTTATCCAGTGGTTCCGTACTTCGGCTCAAGGTACTCAAGAGCACTACTACACCACCAAACTGGAAGACGCGATCATCGTCGCCATCAACAACAAAATGCACAACTGCCAGGATCCAGGCAACTCGCACTTCACCCACCTGGAAGAAGTGCAGTTCACCTACCGCAAAATCACCTGGACCCACGAAGTATCCGGTACTTCGGGTTCCGATGACTGGCGTGCTCCAGTCGTTTAATTACGGCTGATCGTTACAAGCATCGGCCAGCTCTGCTGGTCGATGTTGTTTACGCCCCTCCAGAATTTCGCGTGCGTTGATCCGCTTTGCGGTTGTCGACGAACGCCGCTCCACAGCACGAGGAACAAGGGATGTTCGCGCCGGCCAATCAGACTCACTTTGCCCTGACCATCGAAGGTCTTTCCAGCGACTTCCAGGTTTTATCCCTGCAAGGTCGGGAAGCCATCAGCCAGCCGTTTGTGTTTGAGGTGGAACTGGTCAGTGAAAAGCCGTCCCTGGACCTCGAAAGCCTGCTGCACAAACCGGCCTTTTTGCAGCTCTCGCCCGACGGCAGCGGCATCCATGGCCAGATCTATCGCGCCGCCCAGGGTGATTCCGGCAAACGCCTGACCCGCTACGCGGTGACCCTGCGCCCGCAACTGTCCTACCTCGCGCACCGCATCAACCAGCGCATCTTCCAGAACCTCACGGTACCGAAAATCATCGGTCTGGTCCTCGAAGAGCACGGCATCCAGAGCAATGCCTACCAATTCAAAGTCGGGGCGATTTATCCCGAGCGCATCTACTGCGTTCAGTACGATGAATCGGACCTGCAATTCGTCCAGCGCCTGTGCGAGGAAGAAGGTATCCACTACCACTTCGAGCACAGCGCCACGGCCCACAAACTGGTGTTCGGCGATGACCAGACGGTGTTCCCGAAACTCGCGCCCGTGGCCTATCAGCAAGATTCCGGCATGGTCGCCAGCGACCCGGTGATCAAGCGCTTCGACCTGCGCCTGGAAACCCGCACCAGCCGCATCACCCGCCGCGACTACGACTTCGAAAAACCGCGCATCAACCTCGAAAGCGAACACCGTGGCGACGCCCTGCCCGACCTCGAAGACTACGACTACCCTGGTCGCTTCATCGACCGCGAACGCGGCAAGCACCTGGCCAAACGTGCCCTCGAACGTCACCGCAGCGACTTCCAGCTGGCCGAAGGCAAAAGCGATCAGCCGTTGCTGGTCAGCGGCCATTTCCTGGCCCTGACCCAACACCCGAAAGCTAAATGGAACGACCTGTGGCTGCTGACCGAAGTCCTGCACGAAGGCAAACAGCCGCAAGTGCTGGAAGAGTCGGTCACCAGCAGCACGACCAACCTGAAAGACGACTTCCATCAGGGTTATCGCAACCGCTTCCAGGCCACCCCGTGGGACGTGCCGAACCGCCCGCCGCTGACGCAGAAGAAACCGCGCATTCTCGGCAGCCAGAGCGCCGTGGTCACCGGGCCCAAAGGTGAAGAAATCCACTGCGATCAGTACGGCCGCGTCAAAGTGCAATTCCACTGGGACCGCGAAGGTCAGGCCGACGACAAGACCAGCTGCTGGCTGCGCGTCTCCTCTGCGTGGGCCGGTGCGCACTACGGCGGCATCGCCATCCCGCGAATCGGCATGGAAGTGCTCGTCACGTTCCTCGAAGGCGACCCCGACCAGCCGCTGATCAGCGGCTGCCTGTACCACAAGGAAAACGTCGTCCCGTACGCCCTGCCGGCGAACAAGACCCGCACCACCTTCAAAACCCTGAGTTCGCCGGGTGGCGCAGGCTTCAACGAACTGCGCATCGAAGACAAGAAAGGCCAGGAACAGATCTTCCTCCACGCCCAGCGCGACTGGGATGAAAACGTCGAACACGACCAGAAGATCCGCGTCGGCAACGAACGCCACGACACCGTGGAGAAGAACAGCTACAGCGAATTCAAGGCCGAAGAACACCACACCGTTTATGAAGACCGCAAAGTCGAAGCCCGCGCCAACGACCACCTGACCGTGGGCGTGAACCAGCACATCAAGATCGGCACCGGGCAATTCATCGACGCGGGCCAGGAAATCCACCTGAGCAGCGGCATGAAAATCGTGCTCGAAGCCGGCAGCGAACTGACCCTGATCGGCGGCGGCAGCTTCATCAAGATCGATGCCGGCGGCGTCACCATGAGCGGGCCGGCGATCAACATGAACTCCGGTGGCGGACCGGGCAGCGGGACGGGGGCTGCGCCGATATTGCCGGGGCCGTTGAAGCAGGCGGATGCGGATAAGGCCGGGCAATTGCTGGTGCCCGCGCAGCGCCAAGCGTTGATGCAGAAGAAGCCGATCTGCGCGATTTGCGAGAAGGCCAAACTGGAGGCGCAAAATGCTTAAGTCCGACTGGACGCTGGAAAACGGGTTGCCCCAAGGCCTGCCGTGGAATGGCACCGTCGGATTGTTGCTGGATGGCGTCAGCGTCGAGAAACTGCCCCAGCACCTTTATCAATGGTCGGATGACCCGGTGTTCGAGCCTCTCTACCTCGGCACCCAGTGGGCGGAATTGGGCGACGTCTCGCCGTGCCTGGTTCAGATAAATGCGCAGAGCAATCCCATCCTCGCGAAGTTTCTCGCCGAGCCCCGCCAGGAGTGGGGCTACCTGGTGTTCAGCGATCAACCCTGGACACAAATGGTCGAGCACTTCCGCTGGCTGACCAGCGTCATGCACCCTCAGGGTGAAGAAGTCCTGCTGCGCATCGCCGACCCTGCCGTGGCCCACGCATTGCTCGGTCACGCCGAGAGCATCAAGGACCCTACCCTGTTCGGCCCCTGCTCGCAGATCGTCGCCGCCGACGCGGCATTGGGTTGCTGGCACATCAACCAGCGACCGGGCAAAGCCCCCGAGCCGAACCACAGCAAACGCTATCGCTTGAGCGACGAGCAACTCAGCCAACTGGATGAAGTGAATTTCCGCAGCATCGTCCTGCGTCTCGACCAGCACATGCACGAATACTTCCCGTCCTATCAGGCACAATCGATGCCGCTGCACCGCTGGGAACACCTGCACGCACTGGCCTCGACCTCCTACGATCGCGGCTTCAACACCGAACTCGACATCACCCTCTACGCCAACATTCACGGGTTCCTCGGCGAGCGAGCGCTGGAGGAGCATCCGGACCTGGATGCGATACTCAAGACCCCGTCGGAACAAACGCCCGCTCAGAGACTCGAACGGGTCGCTGATATTGCCCAGGAACGGGCCGAAACCCTGCACAGGAATCAAGGATGACCACGCCAACATCGGCCGGCAAAAGCCCAAACAACGTTGCAAAAAGCCAGGACGACGGCAAGTGCTCCCTGGGTGGCTGCCCCCTGATGAAGGCCAAGATCCAGCTCATCCCGCTGCGTTATGGCCTCGTCGAACGGCTCGACCCATCCAGTGCACTGGCGATGCCGTACAAGACCACTTCCCGTCCACTGGGCATTCGCTTGATCCGCGACGGCTGGCTCTACGTCATCGTCGACAAAAAACCTCAAGCCGTCATGCACGAATACCGCATCCAGAACGGCATCGTGACCCAACTGCTGTGGGAAAAAGGCGAGATCACCGCCAACAAACGCGAAAGCAACGTAGGCGAAGCCGTGCTGGTCTTCCCGCGTTCGAGCAAGCTCTACGTCAACTACTCCGAAGTGCAATGGACCGCCGCCAAATGCGCGCAGGTCATCAAGCACAAGTCCGAGCGTGAATACTTCATGCAGGCAGTAGACCTGACCAAGGCTGATCCGGAGAAAGGCGCGACTAATCTGCTGACGCCGAGTCAGGCGGAGAAGTGGATTGCGGAGGTTGCGGAGCAGCCGAGCAAATCACCGGCAGCTGCAGGGGCTAAACCAGAGGAAAGCAAAGACTATCTCTGGGAACAAGCGTCGCACTTCAAGAAAACTCAGCTGGGTGCGCTGAAAAAACAAGTGAAAGCGGAAAACGAGCGTGATCACCTGTACCTGGTTGTGCAAGACGATTTAGGTGTTCTGCGCGACCTTGCCGAGCATCAGGATTTGGTAACTGGCTGGATCAGTGACTGGAGTGACGCTGAGGCCAATCAAAAGAAGTATGTGTTTGGTTGCTACATCGAATCGTTGTACACCGTTACGACCGCAAATCTCTCCAATGCCGCAAAAGCAGATCCTCGCTTCGCAAAGCTTAATGACGAGACAAGCCCTGAGCAGCGACAAAACATCGTCGACTACGTGAATGTAAAAAACCAAACACAATGGTCTGGTGTAGGTACTCATAAAAGTGCTATCACCACTGCAAAAATGCGGATGCGCACAAATCTTGGCCCCCTGTATCCTCGTTACGAGGATCTGATTGAATCAATCGAAGATAATGCTGATGATGCACTTAATGGCGCCAAGATGGGGCAACAAGGCATCAATGACCTGATTGACCGCCCTGCAATGGAGGCATTCCTTAAACAACAAAGGGCTCAACTCAATCGTTGGAATAATCGTCTCGACCTAATCACCGACGATCGAATCAAGCTAGTTTGCGAAGGTCGATTCTATCGTTCCGCCTGGTATTATGACCCAAACTTCAGCAACCAATTGGAAAGCTCCTTGAGTGCTGAATATGCATGCATGAAAGATATTTGTCGAACCGACAAAGCTACCAAAGCAATTGCAGACCTAATAGAAAAAGAGCCTGGCTTTACCGTTCCTACGTTCTTCACACTTAGCCTATCTGATCGAAAAGACTTTCAAGCCAAACTAGCATCACTTTTCAAATATGCACGAGATGGCTGGAAAGCAAACAAAGACTTTAAAGCAGCACAAAAAACCATAGAAGAATACAAAGAACTAGTAAGCAGCAAACTAGCTGCAACTATGAATCTGGGTCCTGACGGCATTACCTTTGATCAACTCCGCAACACTGCCTATGACCCAGCGAAGCAATTGAAACTTGCAGATGCAATGGAAGAGGCCATGCAGGGCCTTGGTAACGGACGCACCATTGACCCCGCCAAATTCCTTCGACGGATTCCCGGCGCTGCTTGGATTGATATATTCCGAGCATTTAATCAAGGTGGAATCACACTATCCTTTGCTTCCGCCGATCAAATTCGACGCTTCGAAGCCGACATGGAAAAGCTCTCGGAGCTTCGTCAAGAGATGTCAACTCTCAAAAACAAAATCAAACAAACTTTAGCAAGCGAACGAAAAGGGAGAGCTCCCAAAGGTAGTCATCGTTCGCTAGTTTCTCAACGAAAAGCGATACAACAGTCAGTAGCACCATTGGAATCAAAAGTAGCGCAAGCTATGAGTCCGATTGGAGAAGCACCAGGAAAGACCGGAATAAAAATAGCCGGTCTAAATAGTTCACAAGTAACTGAATTCCACCGAATGGCTGAAGATAGCCGACTGAGAAAGCAATACAAAGGCCTGAGCGCAGATGTCTACAAATCCGCTGGCGGCGACTTGTTCGCTTCTGCGGCCTTTGTTATGCAGGCGATTAATTTTATTGTAGTTCTCGGAGAAGTAAGAAGAAAAGAAACCAGGGATAGATCAGATGTCATATCATTTTTTAATGCGCTATTTTCCACCGTTGGGGGAGGATTTGCAGCGCTTCAAGGTATAGCAAGTACCAGCCTTTCGGTCGCGGTAAACAATTACACTAGTGTTGCAGGAAAAATTAAGTATGCCGCGCGCCTTGGCAAGCTGACTGGTTTCCTGGGGCTTGGAGGCTATGGATTTAGCACAGCAGCAGCTGTACTTAGCCTATCAGGAGAAAAAGGGTCGATTGCAAGATGGACTGAAGCAATGAGAACTGGCGATAGTGCCAAGCTGGCAGGTGCAAGCATGACTTTGGCTGGTGATTCTGGACAAGTTGTGGTAAACGGTTGGGCAACGACTCAGACAGCTCATAGTCTATTCAAAGCAACTACTACACTTAATGAAGCTAGAGCGGTGGCTTGGGCAACTGCAGGAGCAAGGGTATTGAGCATCGCAGCAAGGGCAAACTTTATCGGTTTAGTGCTGACAGGTTTGCAGTTGGGCGGAGAATGGATCTATAACCGCAACAACAAAACTGAATTAGATAACTGGCTACAAAAAGGTGCCTGGGGGAAAAAAAGCAACAATAACAGCTTAGATGAGGAGCGCCTACTCTTAGCGGACATTACTGGCGCCCCCAAAGTCACATTACGAAAAATCAATAATCAATCGATGGCTGTGCTTAGCATCCCAAGCATGACGGCTCGAGAGTTAGATGCAGCAGGTCTTGGAATTTCCGCCTACTGGATGAATAATCTCCAGCGAAACGACTGGGAGGCCTGGACTGAGCCGATGCTATATCAGCTAAACCTTATCAGCGACCAAGATGCACCACTAGAGTTAGGCTTGGAAATATTTCAACATGAAGCAAATGCCCAGAGCGGTCTTGCTATTAAGCTTCGCTATCGACCACTTCCAAGCTCGGATGTTATACGAGAGAAAAAATTCGAGACACTGACATTGAATGCTGGCAATGATAAGGAAATACCCCCAACATCGATTTTGCGGACTCGCAAGGAAAACTCTCCTTGGGCACTCATAACCCATGACTATTTAAGTACATCCACCCAATCTCAAATATCCGGTTAATCAGATGCCAGCACCTGACAATAACATAATCGACGAAATCAATATAAAACTTCAAAGACCGACAGCCGGAGAAGTACGTAAATTTGCGACGGGTGAGGCCGTATTTCTGGCTCCACTCCCCGTCCCTACTGGCGACACCCCTATGGACTTAGACGGAAGTTTCATAGAAATCAATGAATCTTTTCTCGACATTGGAAGCAGTAATTTCAACAAGGCATTTCAAACACAAGCCATGATTGGACTCGTCATGGCTTTTATAATTACATGCGTTGTGATCGGCCCCCTTATCATTGGCCTAACAGCTTTTGGGGATCCTTATGGCCGAAGCTTTTCAGATAATTTTTTAGAGTTTTTCTTTCCAGGATTGGAATTTGCTATGTGGGGGGCCTTGGGTTTCTCAGCTATGGGGATTTACGTAATTCTCAGCAGTACTTTTAATAAAACTCGAAGCCGTCCAATCCGCTTCCATCGACAACGACGTGAGGTTTGCTTCTTTCCCAACGGGTCCGACGAGCAGGTCATCCAGCCATGGGAAGAAATGGTCTCATGGCTTTCCGTCAGCACGGGTGTTACAGGTGTAGGCGTCATGAGCAATTACACTTTTGGAATGGCATTCGACGACCAAAAACGTAATAAAGTGCACTTCGTGAACCAACAAGTTATGACGCCGACGCATGCATTAAGCAAGTGGGAAGCAATACGTATCTATATGGAAAAAGGCCCGAAATTTTGCCCCGGCAAGGCGCCATATGAAGGTCGACACACATTCGATCAACAACGTGAAACCATTAGTCAGGAATACCGCGAAGGCGACCGCTCCGCGCTTGGAGTTGGTTGGTGGTACTTTTCCCATCTAATCACCTTGTGGCGCTTTCCGTACTGGGTAGCGGAATGGGACCACCGCTACAGCATGAAGTCCTTACCTAACTCCATTGCTGAATGGTCAAAATCTCTACCGCCTGAGCAGTGGGCCAAGCCGAGCCAAGCTTTGAAAGAGCAAAGCGCCAAGATCGAGAAGGCTTTTGCTCAGGGACAAGATTTCATGACTTACTTCAAGGCAAATCTAAACGCAAACAAGACAGAAGAATCGATAAATAACTGAATGGAAACGATGAGCCACGTCCTTGAAGCATAAATACGACCGACTACCTCATGCCGGAGACTTTAAAAGTGAATCCGGCACAGAGATTGTCTACTTATCACCTAGGCCAGTGCCTACAGGTCTTCCGCCTTTCAGTGCTCGCCAGCTGCATCGTGACACCAACGATGTCTTTCTGGACTTTGCAGTCGGCCGTGCAAATTTCGAGTTCATGGCTCGTGCAGGCATCGGTTCGGTAATGTTCATCACCCTCTTCTTCCTTTTTGTATCAGGTTTTGGCTCGTGGCTGAGAAGAGACGTTCAGCCTTTCTGGACCAGTTGGATAGATTTTTTTACAAACGCCTACGTCCAGGGATTCATCTGGTGTCTTTCCGCTGTTTACGTTTGTATATTTTGTTATGCAGTCCGCCAGATCACTGTTCACCCCCCTATCCGCTTTAACCGACAACGCCGTGAAGTTGTGTTCGTACCAAAAAAGGGAGCCGCGCCACGCTATGTCCCTTGGGAGGAGGCAATCGCTTGTGTATCCGCGGGCCAGCTTATTGCTCAATATGCGGTGATGCCCGAATACAAGCTAATGATCGGTTTGCGTGATAGTGCCAGTGGCGATGTCTTGTGGTCCGTAGTGCCGAGCAGCAGTTTGAGTCTGGCCGTGTCCGAATGGGAGGCGATCCGCATGTACATGGAAGTGGGAAGTTTCGCGCTGCCATCTGATGAAACGGAAGAGTTTGAAGAAGGCAGCGTTCCCTTTTTCCACTTGTGTCGACGTAGCTACCGCGTGGATCACTCATTTCTACGCTACGTAGGGGGTTTTCTGGTCATTCAATTTTTCAGCGGCTGGACTTTGCCGTGCTATATCTCTGGCTGGGTCAACAACCGCCCAAAAGCCGCCTTCCCTAAAGAAGTCCTAGAGTGGTCAAAACCTCTCAACGTCGAGCAACACGCTGTGCCAAGCGAAGCGTTACTCGAGGAAAGCGCTGAAATCCGGAAGGCCTTTGCCAAAGGGCAAAACCTGCTGGATTACTTCAAGGTGAAATTTTCCGAACCGGCTAAAGAGCCCACAGTGGATGCGTCCTAGGCCGAATACCGTTTATGGCTCTCCGAATGACACCTATCTCTGCGCAGCACGACGAGTTCGATATTAAACAGCAGCGCCCTGCCGCCGGTGAAACTCGTCGTTTTGCTACTGGAGAGGCTCTATTTTTTTCGCCACTGCCGGTGCCTACCGGGCAAATCCCCATGGATTTCGGCGGAAGCTTCGTTGAAGTCAACGAGACATTCCTCGACTTGGGCAGTAGTAATTTCGGCAAGGCTTTCCAAGCTAGGGCAATGATTGGGCTCGGTATGATATTCATCTTCTCATGCCTGATTGTTTTGCCTTTGCTTGCAGGATCTACTACTTGGGGAAATCCATTTTCCGAATCCTTTTGGGACAGAGCTGCAGGTATGTTCCATTTCGGTGTGACCTTTAGTCTTTGGGGAGGAGCAATAGCCGCGCTTCTCGGTACTTACGTTATTTTTAGCACTACCAGAGCGAAGTCCCGCACCCGTCCAATTCGATTCAACCGCCAACGTCGTGAAGTCTGCTTTTTCCCCGAAGGTTCTGACGCTCCTGTCATTCAACCATGGGAAGAGACAGTATCTTGGCTTTCAATCAGTACAGGTGTGACTGGAGTGGGGGTAACAAGCGCCTATACCTTTGGTATGGCGTTCGACGATTCCAGAGCTGACGTAGTGCACTTTGTGAGACAAGGAGTAATGACTCCTACTCATGGCTTGGGCAAATGGGAAGCCATACGTGTCTATATGGAAAAAGGACCGGAGTTCTGCCCTGGCAAAGCCCCCTACGAAGGCCGTCACACCTTTGATAAAGAACGACAAGACATGCATGAGGAATACCAGCACAACGAGCGTTCCGCGTTAGGCGTTGGCTGGTGGTACCTGACACACCTGATCACTTGGTGGCGTTTCCCTTACTGGGTTGCAGAGTGGGACCATGGCTACAGTATGAAAGCGTTGCCGGACTCGATTGCAGACTGGTCGAAACCACTGCCGCCGGAGCAATGGGCAACGCCAAGTGCCGAGTTGGTTGCACAGAGCGCCAGGATTGAAAAAGCCTTTGCTCAGGGCCAGAGCTTCATGGAGTATTTCAACGCCAGTAAGCACCCGATGCAAAAAACAAGTTAAGAAAAACGGGCGATCAAACGATCGCCCGTTTTTTATGCACGCTCAGCCAATAAACTCTCTTCAACCTCATACTTGACCACCACCCGATTCTTATAAAGCCGCACACTCTCCAACACCTGACTCTCCTGGCCCTTAGTCCTCACATCCCGCCAGATTTCATTCTCCCGAAACACCCGCCCGCCTTCACGCACAAACCGGTGTTCCCGTTGATAAACGTGATACCGAAACGCCCGGACCTGATCACACAACAACTCCCCTTCCAACTGCTGCTCAGCCACTTTCAACTTCAACTGAAAGTGCCGATCCGTCGGGTTGTGCAGCACCAGGTCGATGTAGTTGTAAAAGATCGCCGCCCCGGAACCGAATGGCAGCACGCGCCCCTCGTCAGGAAATGGGTCGAAGCTGTGATTCGATCGTTCGACTACCAGCAGCGGGGAGTGAATCGCCATCCAGTGGATCAGGTTGCTTAGCTGGCAAATCCCGCCACCGACGCCGCTGCGTGCTTCACCAAAGGACAGTTCCATGCCTTCGACGTAACCGCGTTTTCGGGTCGGTCGGCCGACCAGACGGCAGAAGGAAAAGTATTCACCGGGGCCAATGACCACGCCGTCTATTGAAGCCACGGCCAATTTCAGGTTCACGACTTTGTTGTGTTGCAGCTGCACATCGGAGTTGCCGAGTTTGCGGATCAGTTTGGAGGTGTGTTTGAGGTATCGGTACGGCAAGCGCTCAAAGGTGTCTTTCGGGCGAGCGTAACGTTTGCGGGAGAAGCGCCACGCCAGTTGGCGGAACAGTCTTTTTTGCCACACGCGCAGCCAGTAGAGGGCCGGGTGATAAAGGGAGAGAGGTTTCATCCGTGTCAGAACGGCGGCTGCCGTTTTTATCCTTTACAAGAAATGCTAGGCATCCTATCGGATTTATGCAGTGCATATTGCACTTGAAGAAGGTGTTCGCCCAGTGTAATGGCCTCGGCAATCCATGCACTGGTAAAGAGCCCTGACACTGGGCGAACGGGAGGGATTTTAATAGAAGTTGGCGGATATGTCCGTGTGCATAAACATGAAATTTGTGTACACAATGTTTAACAAAATGTCGATTGCAATATCACGCCGACAACTTTTAAACCCACCAGTTAGACCATTAATTCTGATCATTCCTATACAAGAAACTGTACAGGAATGATCAAGCTGTAGAGCCAAGACTCAACTTTAGTGTTGAGTGGTCACTTTCAATACATCGGTATACGTCACGACGACGCTCTGCCCTACTTTCAAGTCTTTCAGTTTTTTCTGAACTTCAGGTTTTTCAACGTTGATGGTTTTCGAGTGTCCGCGGGGTCCCTTGAAGGTCACCTGATTTTTCGCCACATCAATTTTGGTGATTTGCAGTTGTACCTGCACCTGACGGAAGGCTTCACCCCCAGGGTTGGGGTCGTCTTTGGTGGCGCGGATTTCTCCGGTGCGTTCGGTAGAGCCCGGCAGACCTTTGTCGACATCGGTGTCGAGGTAAGCGGCAACGGAGCGGATCACTTCGACAGTGACCTTATCGCCGACCTTCAGGTTACCCAGATTCTTGGCCTTGTCGCTCAGTTGTACATTCACCTCACGGCCTTCAGCACCTTCAAGGACGACTTGGTGGTTGGCGGCGTCTACGGCCAGGACTTTGGTCGTGACTTGATCGGCTTCAACGACGGCAGACAACGGAATGTCCGCTGCCACGGCGCTGAAGCTGACAGTGGACAGCACGGTGGCGAGGGTGATGGCTTTGGTCAGAGCATGAAGTTTCATAAGCGGAACATTCCCTGTGGTGGATGGCAGCAGACGGCTCTGAATCGAGGTTCGGCGCCGTCTGTGCCACTGAGCATAGACGCTGTTCAGCGATTGTCCGCCGTCTCTTGCACGGGTGGACGCGGTACGTCGGAGTATTTCGAGGCACGCGCTGTCGAGAGCTGCGACTCAATACCCGGTCATTTCCAGATAGCCCTGCCCTGCATGACTGCCGCTCAGGCGCACGGGGCCTTCCCAGTATGGAATGCGCAAATTCATCCAGGCATTGCGATTGAGGGCATCGAGGGTGATGTCGAGGTGCTTGGCGGGGATTTTGATTGACCAGCGCACCGGCATCGAACGACCGGCAACTGTCGCGGTGTCTTGTGGTGTGAGGGTGATGTCGGCGGCGTGCAATAACTGAGTCTGGCCCTGCGCGTCGATCCAGGTGCCGGTGAGATACGGCTCGCCGTTTTTCTGCCGCATGCGGTACAGCATGACCTGTTCGCCGCTGTCCAGGTGCAGGGAAAACCAGTCCCAACCTGTCTGATTGGCGGTCAGTGGCTGGCTGCTCCACTCGCGGTCAAGCCAGGCTGGACCGCTGACCTGATAGGCCTTGCCGTCGATATCCAACGTGCCGCTGGCCTGGAAAAACGGCTGGCTGTAGTAGTACGACGCCTGGCCCTGTTCGGATTTCTGACTGAAACCCTTGTCGCCCTGAAGCACCAGTGGACGCGTGGACGTCAGCCGCAGCTGGTAGCCGAACGCCTTGTCGCGGGCACTGAGTTGAAGTTCCGCCAGAGGATCGGCGCCCTGGCTGCTGAATCGCCATTCGTCGATCCACGCGTTGAACGGGTCAAGACTCACACCCGCCTGACCAACGCCGCCCCGGGAATAACGCTCGGCAGCATGATGCACCGTGGCAGAGGTCACCGCAGCATGCCCCAACCAGATCACCTGATTGCCCCAACCCGCCACCTCGGGCGCGGCTTTCAAGGCACTGCGAAACAGCGTCCATTGCACGCCGAACTCGCGGCCCTGATCGTCCTTGAGGTTAGCCGTGACGTACCACCACTCGATCCGAAAGCCATCGTGGGGACCGTGATCCGCCGGGAAACTGAACACCCGGCCGGGCACTACGGGTGTGAACGCGGCAGCTTCACCCCCGAGCCCGGCGAAACCTTTTTCAACCGACGCCGTGTCATCGCAGCCGCTCAAAAAAAGTGCCAGCAACAACGCGCCGAGCTTAATCCTCATGAGCAAACGTCCTCAGCAGGTCCGCCGGTTGCGAGCGATACAGCGCGTACAGCGGCCACGCCGACGCCAGCAAAGTCGCGAGCAACGCCAGCCCCATCAACTGCAACAGCTGCAACGGAAAGACCCGCAACGGCAGGCGCCAGCCGAACGCCTGAACGTTGATCACCGTGTCCAGGCACCACGCCAGCGCGATGCCCAACGGCAACGCCAACATCAGCGTCAGCACTGCCAGCAGCCAGGTTTGCCCGAGGTTGAGCAGCATCAATTGTCGGCGCGTCACACCCAGCGCCCACAGGGGCGCGAGTTGTCCGAGGCGGCTTTGGCTCTGGGTCAGCAGGCTGATGAACAGCGCCACGCCCGCGACTGCGAGGGTCAGGCTGTTCAGCGCGGCAGTGGCGGCGAAGGTGCGTTCGAACACTTGCGTGGACCAGCCCTTGAGCCGGGCCTGATCGACGATGCGACTGTCATCGAGGGCGAAGCGCGCTTGCAGGGTTTGCAGGAACGGCGCAATCAACGGCGGGTCGATGCGCAGGTTGAAACGGTTCGGCGTCAGTTGCGGCCAGCCGCGCAGCAGGTGATTGACGTTGACCAGGAGATGACCCTTGGGGTTGCCGTAGTCGGCGTAGATCCCGACGATTCGCGGCGACCAGGGGCCCGCCGGTGTGGGAATCGTCAGGTGGTCACCCAGATGCACTTTCAACCGCCGCGCCAGTTGTTCGCTGAGCATCAAGGCGTCGTCCTTGGCCAGCCGGTCCCACGGGTTGTCGCCCAAGGCCTCCAACAGCGGCCAGTGCTGGCGATAGGTCGGGTGATCGATCACGCCGAACACGTCCGCCGGCCAGCCTTGCAACTGGATCGACACCTGCCAGTTGGGCAGCACCGCGCTGAGGGAGGGTTGCTGTTTGAGCCAACTCTGCAGTTCTCTGGCCTGGGCCGGATTTTGCGGGTTCACGTACAGCTCGGCAGTCAGGCGTTGTTCGAGCCAGTTGCTGAAGGTCTGGCGGAAACCGGCGGTCATGCTGCCGGCACCGATGTTCGCCGCCAATGCCAACAGCAGCGCCATCAGCGCCAGGCTCAGGGCCGGCAGTTGCTGGCGGCAATCGGCGAGAAACCATTGGCCGAGCACCGAGCGGCTGCGCTGCAGCGTCAGGTTCAACACGCTGTTGAGCACCACCGGCAGCGCCAGTGCGGCACCGATCAACAATGCCGCCATCAGCACAAATCCACTGGCGAGGCTGTCGCCCCGGATCAGCGCCAGTAACGCGATCACGCCGGCAATCGCCGCGACCCACGCCTGGCGCCGCAACCAGCGTGCGTGAGCCTGATGCCAGGCTTGCGGATCGGCCAGGGCCAGCAACGGCAGACGCGCCGCCCGCAACAAACTGTTGGCACCGGCCAACAACGCGCCGAACAGGCTCAAGCCGACGCCACTGAGCCACCACCATGGACTGAGGCTTAACTGCCCCGCCACTTCGGCACCGTACAAACCGCGCAAACTCGCAGCGACATCCGGCAGCAGCACGCTGGCCAGTAGATAACCGCTGGCAACGCCGGCAAGGCCGCCGATCAGTGCCAGGCCGCCCAGTTCAACGGCGAGGCAAGCGATCAACATCCGTGCGCTGACACCACAGGCGCGCAAGGTTCGCAGCAGCCCTCGGCGTTGCTCCAGCGCCAGCCCGATGGCCGCGTGAACGATGAACAGGCCGACCACGAAAGACAGAAAACCCAAGGCATCGAGGTTCAGGTGAAAACTTTCGGTGAGTCGCGAGAGGTTGTTTTCTTCGCCGCTGCTTTTGAGTTGGAGCTGGCTTTTGAACTGATCCGGCAAGGTGGCGGTGAAATCCTTGGGCAGCAGCAGACGAGACAGTTGCTCCGGCAGCCCCAGAATCTGCTGGGCGAAGCCGATATCCACCAGCAACACGCCGGGGGCCATGTCGGTTTGTACATGCAGCGGCGGCAATGTCGCCCCGCTCAACGTCAGCGGCTGCTCGCCTTCGCGCATGCCCAACGCTTGCAACGTCTGCGGCGAAATCCAGGTGCTGCCCGGCGGGCTGAAAAACCGGACGATCTGCTCAATGTCCAATGCCCGCCCGGCCACCGCTGACCCGGCCGGCAGCGACACCGGCTCGATGCCCATCAGTTGCAAGCGCTGGTCTTCATGGCCCTTGAGCGTCACCCGCCCTTGCAGCACCGGCGACACCGGCCAACCGGCGCGGCGCAGTTCGATAAACAATGACTGAGAAAAAGTCCCGCCACCGGGTGCGCTGAGGCTGGCCTGCGGCTCACCGCCGATCAACTGACTGGCTCGCGCGTAACTTTCCCGCGCCTGACTGTTGAGCGCCTGCACACCGGTCAGCAGGCTGGTGGCCAGCCACAGCCCGGTCAGCACACTGAAAAACTGCACCGGGTGCTGCCGCCAATGGCTGAGCAGCGCCCGCAACGTCTCGCGAAAGACCCTCACCTCAGTGCTCGTCCGCGCCAGCCAGACGGCCACGGTGCAGCACCACTTTTTCAGCCAGCCGCGCGGCCACTCTCGGGCTGTGAGTGACCATCAACAACGTCGTCGGACTGTCGTCGAGCAGTTCCAGCAACAACTTCAGCACTTCATCGCTGGTGGCTTCATCGAGGCTGCCGGTGGGCTCGTCGGCCAGCAGCAGTTTAGGTTGCGACGCCAGCGCCCGGCCCAGCGCGACTCGCTGTTGCTGGCCGCCGGACAACTGCTCGGGATAACGCCGCAGCACATCGCCCAGGCCCAGACGCTTGACCAGATGCGCCTGCCAGCGCGCATCATGCCGCCCCGCCAGCCGCGCCTGGAACGCCAGATTGTCCTCCACGCGCAAACTGCCGATCAGGTTGAACTGCTGGAACACCAGGCCGATTTCGGTGCGTCGCCAGTTCGCCAGTTGCCCTTCATTCATCCGTTCTAGCTGATGTTCACCACTGCGGATGCTGCCGCTATCGACCTTGTCCAGCCCGGCGATCAAGTGCAGCAAGGTGCTTTTGCCGCTGCCCGACTCGCCCATCAGCGCCAGGCTGCTGCCGGATTTCAGCGTCAGGTCGACACCTTGCAGCACCGACAGAGGACCTTGCGGAGTGGCGTAGCTTTTGAAAACGCCTTGGACCGAAAGCATGGGTGAACCTGTTTGAGGGGCGTGGGGCAAAGGATAGCGGCCGCGGAAGTGGAGTTGGGACAAATTTCAGGTTTGCGTTGCACGTTAGGGCCCCATCGCGAGCAGGCTCGCTCCCACATTGGATCTTCGTTGCGCCAAAGATCAAGGTGGGAGCGAGCCTGCTCGCGATAGGGGCAACTCATTTTCGGCTCAAAAACTCAGCACTTCACCCCCACCCACGTAAAACACAACGGCAACTGCGCCTCTCGCTGCTGATACTGATCATAAATCTCCTCCCGGTTGGAATGCGGATATTCCTTGAAGTGGCTGATCTGCAACCCCGCTTCGATGGCGCCGGTAAACATCTCGCTGAGGGTGTGGACGAACCAGTAGGACGTCGCGGCCTGCTGTTCGACTTTACCTTCGTAGACGATCGGCTGGTCCTGCACGAAAGGTTCGCGGCGGAAGTACGAAGTGACCGGGCGAAAGGGATCGTCTGATTCGGGGTCGAACATTTCCAGGAACGGGTGGGTTTCGTACACCACCAACGCCCCGCCGGGCTTGAGGGTGCGGGCGACGTGGCGGAAGAATTCGCCAATGTCCGGCATCCAGCCCAATACGCCGATGGTGATCAGGGCCACATCGAACCGGTGGTGCAGTTCACTCGGCAGGTGATGAATGTCGGCCTCGACGAATTCAGGCGCGTGCGGCGAGCGGGAAGCCAGTTCCCGCGCCTGATCGAGAAACGCCGCGGACTGGTCAACGCCGACGACGCTGCGGGCACCGAGCGCAAACAGTGAAAGACTTTCGCGGCCGTTGTTGCAGCCCAGTTGCACCACGTCCTTGCCGTCGACCCCGACCTGCTCCAGCACACCGCGCAACGTGTCGTCGATGCAGCAGAAATCGCCCAGTGTCACGGCCTTCAACAGGGACGGCCATTCGGGATTGTCTTTGTGGTGTCGGGCGGAGTCATTCCACGCATCGCGGTTGCTGGCGATGGCTTTTTCTTTGGTCAGCATTTCCATTGCACGCTCCAGAACTCGGGTTTATCAGACCGGCCCGAGTCTAGATCAGCGTTTTTGAAAAACCCATGTGGTGTTTGTTGGAATGTTGTAAGCCGGCAACGCCCCCGTACGGCAGCTATAGTTAATGGCCTTGGGGAATTGCGGGACAACCGATTTCGCAGGTGCTGCCATGAAACACACCGATTTGATGCTGTTGCTCATCTTCTGCCTGACCGCCACCACGGGGGTTCACGCGGATGACAACCTGACGCCGCCGTCCGGGTACAGCAGCGAGTTCAACTATTACGGCGAAAACCAGCCGTTCGCCCACCCCGTTCCGCCGACGCTGAGCACGGTGCCACCGCGCTCGTACATTCCCACGGCGCCGCAGGATTTCATCCCGATCTCCAGCGAGCACGTGTTCTCCGATTCACGGTTGCCGACCGTCGCGGATGCCACCGTCCGGGTGTTCATCCGCTCCTATGACCCGGAACTCGGCGTCTACGTGAACGAAGAAGTCGTCGACCCGACCTGCCTGCTGGCCTGCCTCAGTCGGCAGGGCCAGGCGACGCCCGTCTACCACTGACGCTTGTCCGGGCGGGCGAGGCCGAGTTTTTCGATCCGGTAACGCAGCATGTCGCGGCTCAAACCCAGCAGGCGCGCGGACTTGGTGACGTTCCAGTCGGTCTTGTCGAGCATCTTGCGCACCATGTCGCGCTCGACCTCCGGCAGGTTCATCGACTCGCTGCCGTTGTACGCCGGGCGCACTTCGTTATGGGGCGCCTCGGGCATCGCCACCGGCTCGTCCACCAGGCTCAGGCAGACGTTCAACTGGTGCGCGGCGATGGTGTCGTACTGGGCCAGCAGCACGGTTTGTTCGAGCATGTTGCGCAACTCGCGCACGTTGCCCGGCCAGCTGTAGCTCATGAGCAATTCTTCGGCCTGTTCGCTGAAATGCAGGTTCGGTTTGCCATAGCGTTTGCCGTGGATGGCGAGGAAGTGCCGGGCCAGCAACAGGACGTCTTCGCCACGGGTATAAAGGCGCGGCACCTTGATCGAAATGATGCGCAAACGGAAGAACAGGTCGCGGCGGAACTTGCCCTGCTGGACCATTTGTTCGAGGTTGCAATTGGTTGCGCTGATCACCCGCAAATCAACCTTGCGCTCCTTCACCGAACCGACCCGGCGAATGGTCCGGTCTTCCAGCAGCTTCAGCAGTTTGGCTTGCAGCAGCAGGTCCATTTCCCCGACTTCATCGAGAAACAAGGTGCCGCCATCCGCCGCTTCCACAAGGCCAACGCGACGGTCCTTGGCGTCGGTGAATGCCCCCTTCTCGTGGCCGAACAGCTCCGACTCCACCAGATTGGAGGGAATCGACGCGCAGTTGAATTCAATGAACGGACCCTTGCTGCGCGGGCCGTCGAAATGCAGCGCGCGGGCCACCAGTTCCTTGCCGGTGCCCGTCTCGCCTTCCACCAGCACCGGCGGCAAATCGGCGTTGGCCATCCGGCGCTCGGCGTCGAGCAACTGGCCGATGGTGTTTTTCAGGAAGACCATGGGCCCCGATTCGCCGATCAACGCCTGCACCCCCGACTTCTGCGCTTCGCGTTCCTGATAGAACGACAGCGTGCGCTCCATCCGCTCGGTGGCCAGGGCCTTGTCCAGCAACAGCTTGAGTTCCGGCAGCGCCACCGGTTTGGTGACGTAATGGAACGCGCCTTCTTTCATCGCCACCACGGCGTCTTCGACATTGCCGTAGCCGGTCATCATGATCACTTTCAGGTCCGGCGCGCTGATACGCAGCTTCTGGATCAGATCGTGACCGCTCATGCCCGGCAACGAGTTGTCGGTCAGTACGACGTCCGGGGCAAACGTGTTCATTTGCTTCAGCGCATCTTCAGCCGAGTGGCAGACCGTCACCTCGAAGTCTTTGCGTTCCAGGTAGGTCTGAAGATTCCCGGCGAGGATTTCGTCATCCTCGACCAGCAGAATGCTGTACCCCATATTCCCCTCCCGTTGCCACTTTGAAGTTCAGACAAACGCGGGTTCCTTCCTGCTCCTGGCTGGTCAGTTCGACCGAACCTTCAAAACGCTCCATTATTCTTTTGACCAGGGCCAGGCCCACACCCAACCCGCCTTGCTTGGTGGTGAAAAACGGTTTGAAAACCATTTGTTGCTGCTGTTTGGTCATGCCCTTGCCGGTATCGCTCAGGGTCATGCGCAAGAGTCCGGACTGCGGCGACTCGATATCGATGCTCAGCACGCCGCCCTTGGGCATGGCTTCCAGGGCATTGGCGAACAGGCTATTGAGAATTTGCGTGAGCAGCACCTGTTGGCTGACGACCGGTGGGCAAACCTGCGGTGTGAATCGGACTTCGACACCGGAGCGCTTGATCAGCGCGTCAAAGGCACTCAGGGTGTCGTCGATGGCCAACACCAGGTCTACCGTTTCGTAGTCGTCATTCACCGGCCGCAACGACACCAGCAACTCGCGAACCCAGCGCGACATGCGATCGACCTGGTTGATGATGTCGCCAATGTTCTTCTGCGCGCTCTGACTGGCGATTTCCTGGGCCAGTTCAGCGCTGGAGCGAATGTTCGCCAGCGGGTTGCGCAAACTGTGGGCTACGGCCGAAGACATTTCCCCCAGCGCGACGAAGGTTTCGTTGGCAATCAGCTGTTTCTGCTGGCTCTCGATCAGCTTCGCCGCACGCCGCACAATCCAGAACAGCCCCAAGTAGATGGCGGCACCACCGAGCACGGTGGCCAGCCAGATGGCCTTGAAACCGCGCTGGATACGTTCAACCAGATCAGTAGGCTCCTTGTAGACCTCGACCATGGCGATGACTTTGCTTTTGTCGGCGTTGAACATCGGGATGTAGTTTTCAACGAACAGGTACTGGGGCTCGTGCAACAGTTTTTGTTCGGGACGTTCTTCATCGACTTCGTGGTAGCTGGTGGAAACGGGTTCCTTCATTTCGAAAGACTCGTCCAGTTCATCGTCGTCTTCGATGCGTACGCCGATCAGCTCCGGGTTGGTCGACCAGACCACGGTGCGATCCTGGGCATACACCGTGGCCAACAGCAGGTCCGGCAGGTTTGCCACATGATCGAGAAACTCGATGCGCGCCGCAGCACGTGCGCCCGGGTTCACGTCGGGATGGGCGTTATCCAGGCGAGAATCGAGCATTTCGCCCATGGTTCTTTCCGGGGAAATCGATGCGTGGCGGATTTCGGCAGCACCGATGGCCTGGATAAATTGCGCGGTCAGCATGGAATCGCGTTCGATGCTCTCCTCCACCACGAAACGGGTGGAGATGTACCCCAGCCCCGCCGCCACGGCGGCAATGATCAAAAAACTGGCAAAGGAAAACCAGCGCAGCAGATTGAATTCGCCACGCCAGCTCGTGCATTCCCCCGCCGGAAGGTTCGACGGAGCAGGTACTTTTTGTTGTTCGAGTATCTGCATGGTGGGTCCTGAATTCGGTACTGGCATGAAGCCTATTCAGTGGCGTTTCGCATCAGTGTAGGTGTCATTGATCGAGTCGGCGGTTCAATGATAGTAATTCGCCGCTATGGCACCTGCGCCGCTTGCAACGATTGCTGACGATCGGTTTCCTCCTGCAAAAAATCAATGATGGACTGCGCCGCTTTCTCATCAAGGCGCAGGTTTGGCATCGGGATTTTGTCGAAGCGTTGAAACAGTTCCAGCGCAATCGGGTCTTTTTCGGCCAGCATGCGATCCGGTTCGCGGATCCAGCGATTGAGCCAGGCGGGATCGCGCACGCGGGTTACGCCGATCAGGTCCGGGCCGATGGCGCGCATGCCGATGCCCTGCCCGTCTTGCGGCCCGAGGCTGTGGCACGAGGCGCAACGGGTGCGAAACAACTCTTCGCCGTTGCTCGGCGGGCGGATCTCGGGCGCATCGGCATAATTTTCTTCAACACTGGGTTGCTTCCAGTTCTGCAAGGTATTGGCCAACTGATCGGCGAGGATCCATGGGTTCTCGAACGGTGAGGCTTTCATCCAGCGACCGGTGCCCTGGTTGCCGACGATCAGGCTCAGGTTGTGGTCCTTGCTGCGACCGTTGTCGACGCCCTCGATGAACAGCCCGAGCTTTTTGCGCAGGTCGGTGACGGCCTCGAACTCCCCGGTGAGGAACTGCCAGCCCGGTCCGACTTTGAAGCGCTGCGCGTAGGCCTTGAGCACCTCGGGTGTATCGCTCAAAGGATCGATGCTGATCGAGTAGAAAAAAATATCCTGGCCGACCCGGGGCCCCAACAACTGCTGCACCTGGCGCAGGCGCGCGGTTTCCAGCGGGCAGGAATCGCTGCACGTGGTGAAGATGAAGTTGATCACCACCACTTTGCCTTTGATCATGTCATCGAAAAAACGCACCTGCCGACCGTCCTGGTCGGTCAGCAAGGTGTTGGGAAAGTAATCGCGCCCCCAGGGTGTCGCCGATTCCGTCGGCGACGGCGACAGTGCACCTTCATGAGCGAGCAGCACCTGGCTGGCCAGCAAAAACGTCACCAGTACCAGAATCAGGTGCATGCCCAGTGCGCGGGAGCGCGGCGTGTGCAGTGTCATGTCGGCTCCCCTGCGGATCATGGCTTGATCACCACTTGTGGGCCGTAGCCATCGCCGGTGCGGAAGGTTGGCAGTGCAGCAGAGTTCACGTAGCGCACGCCATCCCAGCTCGGCAGCGGAACCGGCATCAATTGCAATTGCCCCGGTTTCTCAACGTCCCAACGCAACAGCATGGAGTTGTCTTCATGTTGAGTGTTGTGGCAGTGCTCCATGTACGTCCCGGCGAATTCGCGGAAGTGGATCGCAATCTCGACGCTGTCCAGGCCGTCCTTTTCCGGACCGATGCGGTACACGTCCTTACGTGCCCATTTTTCCCATTCCGGTGGTAGCTTGCCGCCGCGACTGAGGATGATCCCCTCCTCGAAGTGCACGTGAACCGGGTGGCTCCAGCCCTCGCCGCCGAGCTTGATGTTCCACACTTCCAGCGTACCGAAGCCCGTGGCGCCGGCATCGGTCGGGCCGGAGGCCAGTTTGGTCGAGACGTTCAGCCGACGAGGGTCCATTCTGAAACCGAAACCGCCGTCGGTCTTGATTGTCCACGGCGCCGAATCGGTGCCGTCGGAACGACCGAAGGTGAAGGTGCGATGACGGGCCTTGGCCAGCAGCGCCTTGTCGGCCACATTATCGCGGTGAATTTTCAGCGGGATCATCACCAGGCCTTCAGCCTTGCCCGGTTTGGCCGGTTCATAGGCCGCCGGGTCCATGGCCAGGTCCTGACCGGTGTAGGCCTTGACGTTGAATTGCAACACTTTGCCTATCGCCGGATCACCATCCTCCCACTTCGGCCCCTTGCTGGATTGCCTGATGACGGCCTTGTACTTCTCGGACAGCACGTCAGCCAGGGCGACGGGTTCTTCCGGGCCCTTGCCGTCTTCGTGCACCAGCAGGTTGACGAAGAACAGCTTGTCGCCCGCCTTGACCCCGTTTTTCGAGAAATTGACGACGATGTCGAAACGTTCGGCGATGCCCATGGTTGGCAGGATCGCGTTGTGATTTTGAGTATCGCCGTCGGCATCCAGGTCCATGGTGCCGTCGAACGGCACGGCGTGTTCCATGATGTTGCCGTCGTTGGCAATCATGTGGAACGGCACGCGGGCGTACGACAAGCCTGACCCGACAGGCCCTGGGAACTCGCCGCCGGTGCCCTTGATCTCGCGCACCAGCGCGAGTTTGAAGTAGCGCGATACCGAGCCATTGAGCATGCGGAACCGATAGCTGCGGGCGCGCACATCCAGGACCGGTTTCCACTGCCAGTTGACCAGCACCTGATCACCGAGGAAGCCGTCGGTATTGAACGGGTTAAACCACAGTTGACCGTTCTTGTCCCACGCTTTATCGGCAAACAGCAGGTTGACGTCGTAGTCGCGGTTGCCCCAAGGCAAGGCGTTGCCACTGGGTAAACGCAGGTTGACGCCGTCATTCACCGCTTCATTGCCACGGTCCAGGGCGCTGTAGTAGTTCATCATCGCCGCGTTGCCCTTGTAGACGTTCTGCGCGGTGAAATCGAGCATGTGGTCGTGAAACCAGTGGGTGCTCATGGTTTCGCGCCAGTCGCCACGGATCTTGATCGTGCCGTTGTCGCAGGTCTTGCGGCTGGGGATGAGGTCGTTGGTCCACAGGGTTTCGCCCGGCGAGCACGGAAAAGCTGCACGCGGGTCTGTAGCCGTGGTGTTGATGCTGTCGTAGCCAGCCAACTGGATCGGCCAGCGATAGTCGTAGAATTGCCCGGGGAAGAAAAATGCGTTGGCATAACCGTCGCTTTCGGCCGGTTGGTGACCGTTGTGTTCGTGGGTGCTGAGGGTGTGCAGACCAAAACCCATGTTCGCCGACGGGTCGATCGGCAAGGCGTTGTAATGGCGCATCAGCACGGGTTGTCCGTAACGCACCATGAGCAATTTTGGCGGCAAGGTGCCGTCGAAGGTCCAGACCGATTTATGGTTCTGCACCGGCATTTTCGGGTGAAAACGCGCATCGACGCCTTTGGCGGTGCCTACGGTCGTCGGCAGGCCAGCCACATTGTAATAGAGGCCACCGGGGCCAAACTCGCCCATGGCATAGCGGTGCATCTGACGACTGTCACGCAACCCGGTATTCACCCGTGCGCCGGATTGCACAGTCTTGTAGGCGATCTGCGGGTAAAACTCGTTCCAGCGCTGGTGCGACCAGCCTTTTCCTGGTGGACGGCCTTCAGCCGACGAACCGATACGCCGGTTGAGGAAAAATTCGATCTGCTTCTGCCAAGGGTTGCGGTCGACCACGTTGGAATAATGGCTGGGAAACGGTGTCAGCCCGGGTTGGCGCATGAAAGCGTCGAGCGCCGCACTCGGCGGAGCGCTGCGAGCGACACTGGTGGGATCCTGTTGCGGCAGCGGGCCGATGGCGGCCGGTGGAAACGGCAACTGCGCCGCCGGGGTGGTGGGGTCGAGTTTTTCCGGACCGAACTCTTCGAACAGCACCAGTTGCTGAGTGAACGGCAGAGCACCGTACAACGGGCTGGGTTTGCCGTTGGTGGGGTAATTGAAGCTGGTCTGTATCGCCGGCGGAAGGACGTTTTCCTTGAGCGGGGTCTCTCGGGTGCCTTTGACGCCAGCCGGCAAGTCGAAGGCATCCAGGTTGGCGGGGGGCATGGTCAAAATGGCGTTCAAGGCACCTGCCTTGTCAGCCGGCTCGTCGTAATACGCCGAAGGGTCGGAAGGTGGCGGCTGCCCCTCGTCGTCGATCGGGCTGGCGCGCAGGCTCGTTGTGCCGAGCGTCATGGCCACGAAAACGCTAAGGGGCGTCAGGAGACCAAACCATTTGCAGGGGTGCTGCGCTTTTCTGTCCATCACCAGCCGCCTCGAAGTCGTGAAGGGGGTAATGGGGGTTTTGCAAGGAGCTCGCCAGACTTGCTACAGCCTATACAAACGCACTAATACTCGTGGAAACAATGGCTTATCAACATCAATTTGCCATTCCCCGAAAAACGACTGGGGAATGACACCCGCAACCGGGGAAAGTTCGTCCCCATTTCAGGGACTGCGTTGGAACGACAGGCGAACACTTGTGCCCTCGCCCTCGCGACTGTCCAGGCTCACCGTACCGCCGCAACGCTCCATAATCCGCTTGACCAGTACGAGCCCGACGCCGAGCCCGCCTTGCTTGGTGGTGAAAAACGGCCGGAAAGCCATGCTGCGCTGTTCCTCGTTCATGCCTCTGCCGGTATCGCTCACCACCACGCTGACGTCTCGGGCATCCGGCTCCAGAATGACGGTGAGCGTGCCGCCCTGGTCCATGGCCTCCAGCGCGTTGGCCAGCAGACGGTTGAGTATCTGCGTCAACTGCATCTGCTGGCTCAGGACCATGGGCGTGTCCTTCGGCTCGAACACCACATGAACGCAGGCCTTGGCGATCTGCTGCTCGAAGGCCATGAGGCTGTCGTGCACCGCCGCCACCAGGTTCACCGGTTCCGGTTCATCGGTGAGCGGGCGCAAGGATTGCAGCAATTCCCTGACCCACGTCGACATGCGATCGACCTGCCCGATGATGTCGTTGATGTTTTGGTGCGCCGGGCCATTGTCGAACTCCAGCGCCAGTTCGGCACTGGAGCGAATGGTCGCCAACGGGTTACGCAAACTGTGGGCCACCGCCGATGACATCTCACCCAGGGCGACAAAGGTTTCGTTGGTGATCAATTGTTTTTGCTGCGCCGCCAACAGGATCGCCGCACGCCGCACGATCCAGTACAGCCCCAGATAAATCAGCCCGCCGCCCAGTGCGGTAGCCAGCCAGATCAACACCAGACCGCGCTCCATGCGGCTGATCAGGTCCTCGGGTTCCTTGTAGATCTCGACCATCGCCGTGACGTGCTCGCCGTCGGCATCGAACAGCGGAATGTAGTTTTCGATGAAGATGAATTCCGGCGGCGAGACGAACTTTTGCTCCATGCGTGTCTTGTCGACGTCGTGATAACTGGTCGACACCGGCGTCCTGGAGGCGAATGCGCGCTCAAGGTCTTCGTCGGCATGGATCGTGGTGCCCATCAATGCCGGGTTGGTCGACCAGATCACCATGCGGTCGGGGGCGTAGATGTTGGCAAGGATCACGTCAGGCAAGTGCTCGATGTGGTCGAGAAATTCGCCCCGGGCGTTGGCGCGGGCCATCGGGTCTACGTCGGGGAAATCCTTGTCCTTGCGCGGGTCCAGCAGCTCGCCCATGCTGCGCACATTGGGAATGGATACGTGGCGCACCTCGGTCAAGGCAATCGTCTGAATGAACTGCGAGGTCAGCAATGCATCGCGCTGCACGCTCTCGGTAATCACAAATCGCGTGGACACAGCCCCCAGCGCCACCGCCACCGTACCAATCACCGCCATGCTGATGAGGGAAAACCAGCGCAGCAGATTGAACGGTTGCTTTCGCGAGCTCAAGCGCACATCGCCCTCTTCGGACTGGAGCGATTGTGTGGGCATGTTCATGGGCGTACTTCCCGGCGATTCCCCCCATTGGTTATAGCCCACGGTCAGGCATTTGCCCGGTATTGGGTGTTGACGTGACGATCCCCTGTTGGATCCATCACTCGATACACGTCGTAACCGTTCGGCAAACACACATTCAGTGGTTTTGCCTTTGCAAACTGCCACGAGCACAGTCTGGCGCTTCCGCGATTTTCAGCAGTGCTTGCTCATGTTTAATCACGCGTGTTTAAAAACACTTCGTGTTACTTCGCGCAGGCTACAACGCCTTGCGCCATTGCCTACGCTTGCGCCAGAATCCGCCGGCTTGTGCGCCTTGATCTTGGGCTTTATCGTTTTCCGGTCGCTGAAAATCAGTGATCGGGTTTGGTAGCCCGAGCTGCATAAGGTGCATTGCATCGCCATTTGAGGCTTCTGGTCTCGCATTTATGGTGGTCATGCACAGGGCGCCTTCGGGCGCGCCGGTTTCCTTGTGCCCGGTCTACCAACCTGCGTATGGCCACCACCCCTCGTTTGGTAGCGAGGGTGATGGCTCCTTGTTGTTAGCATAAGGAGTTTTATTTATGTTCAAAGTAACGCCCAATCCACCGGACACCGATCCGGCATCGCCGCAAGACAATCCCGATTCAGAAGCACATCGCGAGGCAGTCAATCGCGCCCTCGATTTCTACTTCAACCCTGCCGCCCAGAACGCTCACATCAAAGCCACTCCGCGAACACCCACCACCCTGTTCATCGTCAACCCGGAACTCGATACCGAAACCCTGTTGGCCCATGCGTGTGAATCCCTGGCATCGGCCAATGTCATGGCGACGGACCTGGCGGATCAACTGGACGGGACATGCCGCAACTCCCTGCTGGGGATTGCGCAAGTCATCATGCTGGGCGAGTTGGCGGTGAATCGGGCGCTGGATCAATTAGCCCCCACCGAGTAGCGACTGCGTCCAGCTGTCTGTAGGAGCAAGCTTGCGCCTACAGGTTTCCCGCCCTCCCCGGCATCCCCATCGCCCCCCAATGCTGGGGACAGTCGCCCGTTGGTTCGTCTGGTATCCAGGCAACGCTTAATAGCGAAACGCTGTAATGCCGGGCCTTTGCCGGCCGTTTCCAACGATTGGTACGGAAGTTGCCGACTCCCCCGTCAACTGACCCACCCCCCCAAGGGGCAGGTCTCTGATAGAGGGAATACTCATGCACCCTTTACTGTCCAAAACCACGATCGCCCTGGTCGTGTCCGCTCTGGCCCAAGGCGTCGCCCAGGCTGCGCTGTTTGCTGTCGACCCCGGCCCCTATGTTCCCGCCAACGGTAACTTCGCTTCCTGGTATCAGGACACCCACGGTCGAACCCTCGACTTGTGCCTGTCCAAGGCCGTCAGCTCCAGGGTTCCAAGTGCGCCCGGCGCACCGTCCTACATGTGCCTTTTGAATCCGAATCCCGGCATTTTCGATGACACTCAACCCATCGTTTTCCCGACCAACTTCCCCGACGAAGCGTTCTGGTTCACCGGCGACGGATCCATCGTCGATGCCGCACGGGGCATCGACCTGACCTATGTCAGCGCCGTTGAAGCCGCGTTCAGTGGTGGCGACCCGCTGGAAGGCGACCAGGTCAGTTTTGGCCGTATCCGTATTCGGGTCGACGTGCCCACGGCAGGCACCTATGTCATCACCCACCCTTACGGCGTCGATGTCTTCAACGTCGATACCCCCGGGCGCCGCGCGATCAACATGACCCGGGACATCGGCATCGGCTCGCCGAAAACCTACGACGGTGCGCTCAAAGCGGACATCGGCCCCTTCCTGCGCAGCCTCAACGGCCCTTACGTCGAGCCCAACCCGGTTACCGGTTCAACCGACACGTTCGTGGGCGATCCGAACCTGGAAGAGGCTTTCACAGGCAGCCCTTTCAATACCAACTACATCCGCATTGAAGGGCCTAACGGACTGGACTTGCGCACGACGGTGATGGCCATTTCCGGCAAATTATCGACGCTCGTTCGCCCCACTCCGATCATTGCCGAACGCAGCACCTATTCGCGCACAGCAGGCGCCAGCGCCCCGGTGGCCCACCAGGATGTTTTCGTCATGGCCCCGCCACCACCGGCCACCGTGACCCTGGACAGCAACACCCCGGTGTTGAACCTGATCGAGGCCAACACCACCGGCCACTGGTACGCCCAGTCAGCCACCAACCCGACGTTGCCGAGCAGCTTGCTGGTGACGGCCGACAACCATCTGGCCATCCCTACCAGCACGCCAACCTCCTTGTCCATGCCGCTGACCGACCTGGTGGTGATTTCACGGGCCGAGTACAGCCTGAGCAGCGGGCAAATCACGGTAGTGGCCTCGACCAGCGATGAAACATCGCCACCGATTCTCACCGCCACCTCCGGCACGGGTGTCGCCATCGGCGCCCTCAGTGGCAGCGGCGCAGAGAAATCCCTGTCGACCGGCATCTCGCCGATTCCACCGGCCAAGGTTCAGGTGACGTCATCCAATGGCGGCAGCGATACCGAAGAAGTGGTCATCGTGCAATGAACGCTCTCATGCCCAGATCCGCATCAGGAGGCATCATGAACAAGTGGCCACGCTTCGCGCTCAAGGCGCTCGGGCTGACTCTTTCGCTGTCCGGCAGTGCGTTCGCGCAACTCAATGCCGTCGATACCGGCCCCTACACTTTCGCCACGGGGAAATTTCCCATGTGGTATCAGGACAGCAACTTGCTGTCGCTGGAACTGTGCCAGTCACGGGCTACCAGCACGCGGGCACCGGGTGCTCCTGGCGCCCCCGCCTATATGTGCATCCTGAATCCGGAGCCCGGCATTTTCGACGACACCCTGCCGATGGTGTTCCCGGATAACTGGCCACCGGAAGCGTTCTGGTTCCTCGCCGAGACCAGCATCAACGATGTTGGAGGTTATGGCGTGGATGCCTACGTGGCCGGGATTGAAGCGGCGTTCGCTGCGGAAAACCCTGTCGACGGCGATCAGGCCAGCTTCGCGCGGATTCGCATGCGGGTAAACATACCTGTCGCGGGCACCTACACCATCACCCACCCGTACGGCGTGGAAACAGTCAACGTCACCACACCGGGCCGCCGGGCGATCAACATCACCCGCGACATCGGCATCGGCGCACCGGGCAACTTCGCCGGGGCACTCAACGGGGAGGTCGGGCCATTTCTGCGCAGCGTCAATGGGCCGTACACCGAAGTGAATCCGGACACCGGCGCCATCGAGACATTCGTGGGTGATCCGAACCTCAGCGAAGCGGTCACCGGCAGCCCGTTCAACAATAACTTCCTGCGTGTCCAGGGGCCGGCCGGGACCATTCAGACCAACCTCTTTACCGTGTCCGGCAAAGTCCTCGACAGCCGTGCGCAAACCCCTGTGGAAATCGGCCGCGCCACTTACCGCCGCCTCCCGACAGGTCCGGGCACGAGCAGTACCCGGGTCGAAGTCTTCGGCAAATCGGCCATCAGTTCGAGCCTGTGCTTCCGTGAAACCGTGCCTCTGGTTCCCGGACCACCGCAATCGCCCTGCCTGGTCACCATGCTTGGCAACAACACCGGCCAGTTCTTCGGCCATCGTTTGACAGGCAGCACGGTTCCTCCGGTGGTCGTGGTCACCGCGACCGACCCGAGTGGCACCAACCGGCCAACGGCAGTGTCGAGCAAAGTCACCGACATCGTGAAAATCCAGACTGCACGCTACAACTGGAGTAATCACAGCCTCCTGATCGAAGCCACCTCGTCAGACGAAGTCGTGGTGCCGGACATGGTCGCCCAAGGCTTCGGACGGCTGACGAAAACCGGCACCTTGCAACGCCTGAGCGTTGCCGATCTGTCGCAGCCACCGGCCAGTGTCACGATCAAATCCGCCGCCGGCGGCAACGACACCGAACCTGTGGTGGTGATCGGCACACAACCGAACAGCGGTGAAAACGAGGCGCCGCTGGCCGTTGCCGACACCGGCAGCACCAGCTTCGGAGTGCCGATCACCCTCAACCTGCTGGCCAACGACAGCGACCCGGACGGCAACACGCCATTGAGCATCGTCGCGCTGACCTCACCGGCCGCCGGGCAAGGCACCGTGGCGATGAGCGGCACGACCGCCGTGGTCTACACACCGCCCCCCGTAGTCACTGCGCCGATGACCACGACCTTCACCTACAGAGCTCAAGACATCAAAGGCCTGGCCTCGGTCACTCCGGCGACCGTGACCATCACCGTGGCGCCTAACCGGCCACCGGTGGCCGTCGCCGACAGCGTCGCAACCCTGGGCGTGGCGATACCGATCAGTGTGCTGGCCAACGACACCGATCCGGAAGGCAACGTGCCGCTGGCGGTCGCCAGCTTCACGCAACCACCGAACGGTCGCGGCAGCGTCAGCAGCAACGGTACGGTGATCACATACACCCCACCGGCCAACTTCACCACGGCGTTCACCACGACCTTCACCTACTTCGCCCGGGACAGCTTCGGCGCCCAGTCGACGGCACCGGCGACGGTCACCGTGCAAGTCTCGCCACGGCCACCGGCAGAAACCTTCACGGTGACCACGGCAACGGTGTCGGCACGCTCCAACAACCGCTTCACCTGGGACTTCGCGGGCACCTCATCGGTGACCACCGGCAACGTCGTCACCATCCGGGTGAGCACCCCAACCGGGTTGGCAACCCTGGGCACTGCCACGGTGGCGGTGACCGGTCGCTGGCGGCTGACGGTGAACAACACCACCACGGTGATTCCATCGGCGAACCCGACGGCCACCATCACCTCGTCCCAAGGCACCGTGCGCACCGTGACGGTGATCTCCAACTGAGCCTTGGCCCCATCGGTCACGTGGCCGATGGGGCTGGCCTCTTGCGAAAGGACAGTCTCATGAAAACGTCGACCGCCGCCCTGCTCTGCCTGCTTCTGCTTTGCAGCAGCGCGGGCGTGCGCGCCGACGATCTGATGGAGAACGATGACCTGGGCCCCGGCACCGACCTCAGCGAGTTGCCTCCGCCGATTGGCCAGCACGCGCTGATCGACCAGAACGGCCAGGCCAACGTGGCGCTGCTGCAACAGAACGGCCAGTCGCTGCTCGGCACCATCGTCCAGTCGGGGGGCAATCAGGAAGCCTACATCCTGCAACAAGGCAGCGACCTGATGGCAATGATCACTCAGCAAGGTTCCGGCAACTCGGCCTCGATCACCCAGACCGGCAGCCAGAACCGCGCGCAGATAGCCCAGAACGGCAATAACAACGACGCCAGCATCGACCAGGCCGGCACGGGGCTTTCCAGCGCCGTGACCCAATCGGGAAACGGCATGAGCGTTTCAGTCAAACAATACCGCTAAAGCACCGCACCACATGGAGGTTTCATCATGTTCAAACTGACGCCCCTCACCGCCGCGATCCTGGTCATTGCCAGTGCCCATGCGTTGGCCAACGACAGCATTTCCACCCAGGACCAGGTCGGCACCGCCAACATCGCCAATGTGAAACAGACCAAGGCCCCCTACAGCACCGCCACCCAGCAGCAACTCGGTGAAGGCAACGATGCGGCTGCGGTGCAGGACTCGGCCACCAGCACCATCGACCAGAACCAGGTCGGTGAATACAACGCCGGTTACGCCGAGCAATTGTATGAAGACAACAGCACCATCACCCAGAAACAGACCGGCAGCTTCAACACCAGCCATGCCAGTCAATCGATCGGTGCGGGCGGCGGCGAAGTGCTGCAACAGCAGGAAGGCAGCGGTAACTTTTCGTTCGTCTATCAGGACAGCCAGGAGGGCACTTCCGGTCAAACCTTCCAGTACGGCGACAGCAATGAAGCCAACATCGAACAGATCCAGCCCGGCATCGGCAACATGGCGGTGATCATCCAGTACGGCACCACCAACTACGCCACCGCCGAACAGATCAACCACATGGGCGGCCAGATCGACATTAACCAGTCCGGCGCCAACAACTATGCCTACGGCGACCAACGCAACGGCGACGGAGGCAACCTGACCATCAACCAGAACGGCGACGGCAACGGCACCGAGATCTGGCAAGACGGACAAGCGGGCAGCACGGCCACCGTCGACCAGATGGGTGAGACCAACGAAACCGTGGTGGACCAGAGCTTCGGCGAAAACAACACCGCTCAGGTCTTCCAGGTCGGCAACCTCAACGCGATCTACGCCGACCAGTTCGAGTCCACCGGCTCGACCCTGGCGCTGTACCAGACGGGTACGGGCAACGTGCATTTCACCTATCAGTCCGGCGAAGGCCATTCGCTCACCGCGACTTCGGTGGGTAGCGACAACAAGGTCTACGCCAGCAATTGGAAAGGTCCGCAAAAAGGTGGTCAATTTGGCAGCAACCAAAGCGCAACCATCACTCAGAACGGCAAGGAAAACATTGCCAACTTCACCCAGGACGGCGTCGGCCACGTCATGACCACCAGCCAGACCGGCATGGGCAACAAAACCATCGTCAGCCAGGCGGAGAACTACAACGAGCTGTACTTCGATCAGAACGGCACCGACAACGTCCTCATCGCCGACCAGCGCGGCACCACCAACCTGGTCGAGGGCAGCAGTAACGGCATGAACAACCGTAGCGAATTCGACCAGTCCGGCACCAGCAACCTGGCCTCTACCAGCCAGTGGGGCAACGATAACAAGATCACTCTGAAACAGACCGACAGCATGAACGTGGCGTATGTGACCCAGAGCGGTATCGGGAACATTGCCAATGTTGATCAGAGCGGCATGACGCAGATGGCGACCATTCAACAGGTGGGTATGGATAACCAGGCGACGGTGTTGCAGCAGTAATTGCGGGGGTATAAAAAACCGCGGCCCTTGAGGGGCGCGCGGTTTTTTTGTGGCTAGACAAAACCTGTAGCGGGCTTGCCAGATAATCGGGTATTGATAGCGTTGAAGAAGGCAGCTCAATGCTGGCAAGGCCTTGCACTTCCGACGGACAACCTGAAAATATGTGGGAAGACGCCATTACTTATTCTTGCAATTAAACAGCTTGACCCTCTGATGCTTTTTTTGACTTGCGGTACCACTCAGCGCATCAACCAAGGACTACACCATAAGACCTCACCCACGACTAACAAGCATCATTAGACACCCCTAAGCTTAGCAACCCTATTAACTCGAGAAAGGACTGAAATATTTACTTTCTTACTATCTGCTGGCGAAATTTTAGCCTGAACATATTCAGCAACATGCTTTACAGCCGGCATTTCCTTTATAATTTTTCTTCGACCAATATCACCATACTTCAACAAAGTCGAAAGAAAAGGTATCACATTGCCTGCAATATCAACTCCTAAGTCCAACGCATGCTTAACTTTATTTTTCCGACCAAGCACTGATTGCAGATCAACATTATACTGCTCTATCCTTATCGCTCTTTCTTCGCCATCAAGCAAAGAAAGCTCAGCAAATAGAGACCCCATACCCTTTCGGATAACAGCACTGGAAATCTCTCGCTCATATTCTTGGATAGAAATAAATTCATTCACCTGGAACATAGATATTAAATCAATAGTAGGGTTACCTTTGGCCTTGGCAGCCTCCAACTCATCAAATTCAACTGCATTCTCATAACTGCCACTTTTATAAAAATTCAGTGCATTCCCCATTGCCAAAGCAAATGGATAATCTGAATACGTGTTTCCATCGACGTAAAATGGAAAATAGGTTGCATCCAGTGCGTTGGCCAAATGAACTTGGTCACTATTTACGACAAATTCAAACTCCAACTCTTCTTTTCTTTCTCCTGGCAGACTAGTAGAGATAGGGTTATTGACCCCATATCTTGCAATACCCATCGGACCAGCTTCGTTCAAAGTATCGAAACTAGAGCGCAACGCTCGCTTGGGCCAAAGTAAGTACTCTGCCACGTTATCAATTCGCTGCCCAGTCAATGTCGCAATCTCTTTCACAAATGGATATATGAAACCATCCAAAGCGGGATCACTTAAGATATATGAACTATTTATACCCACAAGATCGATTGCGCAAAGCGCTGCTAGAGCCCTCCTACTCACTACAGCGTTTTTATTCTCTTGATATGCTTCATTAATAAAGCCGTAATCAAGTCGAACTTCAGGCTGTAGATTAACGATTTTAATCCGCCCTTGAGAAACAAGATGAAGAACTTCCTCCCTGGTAATATTCTGTTCCTTCAAAAAAGAACTCATATCTTCCTGCAATGGCAACACGCAATACACCACATCATACAAAAGAATCAAACTTCTGATATTACAGTTTTTGAATTTTGAAAAATTAGCAAGACACGACGATTTTTTACCCTCTACAAAATAGAGATCATCCTTTTTATACTTCCCAGCATAAATATTTTCAAGATTATCAAACCAAAGTTTTTCATCTCTCTCGAGAAACTCGCAATTTAATTTTTTCGCCGCAGATGCTGGACCGATAACAAAAACTTCATCTATAGGCATAACTTTTGGCGGAGCTTCACCTCCAACAACAATTTCGAACGTCATCGGAGACTTCAGAAGCTTTAGCTTTTCCTCTAATTTTCGTACCTCACCCAAAGGAGGAAAACCTTTGAGCGTGACAATGATAACACGACGAGAAAAATCCTCATTAAAGAAACTAACGTGCAAATCAGGAAAAGCACATGCCAAATGGTTATATAATTGATTAACAGTAAATGGCAAGCCTTCAAATCCAGAAGGAATACTGTCATCTTCAATACCCTCCACTTTGCATTCAAATTTTTCAGGCTCCGCCCACACTAGTTTTACTGGGGCAGTTATAAATCGAATCTCATCATCAAAAATTTTCTCCATTCCTTGCTTATCTTCAAGATCTTGGTCAACTTTTATCAAAAATTCAAACGAGCCAATCTTATAAATACTAGTTGACAAATATGGAAATCTAGTCCGAAAACTAAGATCCACCCTTCTACACCATCCTTCGTAGCCCATAAAAATCCAAACTCCTTCAAAAATTTTGAGTGCCGCAGCCTTAATCTTAGTTTTTTTCACCACCTATCAAGCTAGCTTTTTTCGACCGCCATCGCGAGCAGGCTCGCTCCCACAATGGATCGGCGTACACCCACCAAACCACGAGGTCGAGCGTTAGCTCGCCTTGCGCTTTTGATTTTGATCTGCCCGCCCCTTCGGGAGGCCGAGTGGAGGTTCTGCGCAGTGGGCAACCCGGCATGGATGCCGGGTTAGCCGCGCACGGCCATGGATGGCCGATCGCGGCGGGCCCACGGAGCAGGACCGGAGCGAGGGAACGCCGAGCCTTAGCGAGGGGCCGGACGCCGGGGCGAGACCTTTTGGTTCCTTTTGGGGCGTTTGCCAAAAGGGACTCGCCGTAAGGGCGAAACCATAAGTGGCCGTTACCGCAGGAATGGATATGTACACCCGAAAGAAAATGGTCGGTCATGAGGCCGCCATCGCCGGCAAGCCGGCTCCTACAGAGTTCCGGGTCTGGCCTCGGTCACTCTTCTTCAGGCACCACCTTGTTCTGGGTCAGATACCGGTCAAGCGTCTCACCGCTCTCAGGCGAATTATCCCCCGCCACCTGCCACAAACGCCGCTCGATCCCCTGCGCCAGAAGATGCCCCACCGCCGCCTCGATCGCCGACAACACACACAACTGCGCCGGCTCGTTGGTGGTGTAGCCAACCTCCGCCTCAAGCAACTTCTTGAACTCGATAAACTTGAACACCCCGGCACTACGGCCCACGGAGTAAATCGTCTTGCTGGTCATCACATTGGCCAGCACCTGCCCACTGCGCACATCCACCGCCCGCAGGTTCACCGTGACCTGATCCACCCGATACTCCCGGGAAATATCGATACCCAGGTAACGCGCCCCTTCCCCTCCGCTTTTCACATTGGTGTCGTACGCAATAATCCCGCCCTCAAGCATCATGTTCGCCGCTTGCAACGGCGGCAGTTCGCCCTGGATATTCACCGGCGTGTTCGGTTTTTTCTGCGAGGCGCGGATGATCTTGCGCTCGGTCAGCAGGTTCTGCAGCCCCTCCCGTTCCAGCACCACAAACCAGCCGCTGGCCTGCAACGCATCCATCAACATGCTCGCCGCGCCTTGAGTGACACTGGTAGAAAACGAACTGGCCGGGGTCGGTTTGTATTGCCCGGTCTGGTCGCGGAAACCGTACACCACCGCCATCAACCGACCCTTGGGTCGTGGCATGTTGATCAAGTCGTAGTAAGTCGAAGCCCTCGGGGTCAGCGTCGGGGTTTCGGTGTCCTGCTCAGCCCCGATCGGCTCGCGCAGACTGCACCCCTGTAACGCCGCCAACATCAGCCCTAGCACCATTATTCTTTTCATATCCTTCCCTCCCCATCAACCCGGATCCCTTCAAGGGGCCAGGCCGCTCACCTGAATTTCGGAGACTTCACCGGTTGCTCGGTCGGTCACGACGATGGTCAATTGGCCGGAGTCGTCGACCACGTTGACGATAAAAGCGTCGGTGGTCAGGCTCCCGGTGTTGCCCGCGGAAATGTTGTCCAGCAACTGCCCTAGCAACCGCGACTGCAACTGACTGGAGAACCGCTCCAGCGCCGAAGTGCCGGCCGCGGCGGTGCGTTTTTTCAAGTCAGGATCGTCGTAATCGTTTTGCGCCTGGGCGTTGTTGAGCAGCCAGGTCCCGTTCAGCGGGTTGCCACCAAACGAGGGGTTGATGGGCGTGTAGACCAGCTCGGTGGCCTGGACCAGGCCACAACTGCCGAGCCCGACCAACCAGATGCCTGCCCTTGAAAACAGGCGGTGCTGCGAGAACGTTGTGGTTTTCATAGTTCGTCCCTCTCAAGGTCCGTTGTGTCCTGCAACAAGGCTTCCAGCTTGCGCTGGACGATCTGCCCGCGGACCCAGTCGGCGGCGTCATAGGCCTCTTCCTTGAGTTCCACGGTGTTCGGCGGCAAAAAACGCCGGTAAACCAGACGCTGCTGATATTCCACAGTGACCAGGGCGCCCCACCGCGCCGAAGGTCGTTCGCGTACCACCAGGTTGAAATCCATCGGGCTGGTGGCGCGCAGGCGTTCACTGAACGAGTAGTAAAAGTCGTGACCGATGTGCGAGATCGTGTCATCGACGATGAACCCCATCATTTCGTCCTCTTCGCCGGCCGTGGCGGCAGCAGACGCCAGCATCAGGATCACGGCCACGCAGAATCGATTCATGGCTGCAACGCTTCGGGCGATTGTGACTGGCCCTTGGCAGGTCCCGATGTGCCCTCGAGAAAGGCTTTTTCGGCCACGAACTGCCAGTCCTTGTAACTCGCCATACCGGCAAAATCCGACCACTGAGAGGGGAAGTCCGCCTGCTTGAGCGGCGTGTCCGTGGAGGCGCTGTTGAGGCCGGTGATGCGGCCATCGAAACCGCGCATCAGGCTCCATTCTCCGCCGCCGATCGGGTCCGGATACAGCTGCCGGATATGGTGTTTTGGGCTGGGAAAACGCTCGTCCTGCAACAGGTCTTCCAGCTCCTTCGGGTATTGCGCCAAGCCTGGTGAACTGCGGTAGTAGCTGCGCAATGCCTGGGCGTATTGCGTACCGACCCAGAGCAGCTGGCGCTCACGATCACGGCGCGAGAGGGTCGACCACAACTCGCCGGCAGTGGCCAGGCCCATGCCCATCAGCATGATCAGGAACAGCACGCCCAGGTAAGTGAAGCCGCCCTCGTTCAAAGATTTACCACTCGGAATAGAGGCTGCCATCACGCGCCCTCCCTGTGGCCCCGCTTTTGATATCGGCGACGCCACCCGGTACGCCATCCGGTGGTGCGACCATGACCCAGAGGTCCTTGCGTTCGGCAATCGGGTCCATCGGCGGGTTGCGCAGGTAGCGTTGTTCCACCAGTTGCTCAAGGGAATCGGGATAACGCCCGGTGTCGCCGTAGTAGTGATCCAGGGCTTCGCGCATCACCGACAGGCTCTGGCGCAGCGTGGTCTCTTTCGAGGCCTCGAGGCTGTTGAAATAACGTGGCAAGGCGATGGTCATCAAGGTTGCGATGATTGCCATGACCACCATCAGTTCCAGCAAGGTAAACCCCTTTTCCCGACGCATAAGCTCACCACTCCCGGTAGGCGATGCCGTTAAGCCCCTTGCCCCGCGCCTGGGAGTAAACGTCAAAGACGTCTTGGCCCTCACGCGGGTTTTGAGCCGTGCTGTCATAGGAGCGCAAACCCCAGCCGCCGTCGTCGTCACGCTTGACCGGCTTCAGCGGGTCATGGGGCACGCGCCGCAGAAAATAGAACTTGGCCCCCTTGGCGCTGCGCACATCGCGCACCCCCTCCACCAACACTTTCAGGTTCGGCGGATAGCCGCTGCTGTTCAGGGACTTCTCGATGTAACCGGCGTCGAATGCGCGTTTGTACGCGTCGATGGCATCGCGAATCTGGTACAGCGCGGTGCGCAGTTCCTGCTCTTTGCCCCGGCGCACCACAGTCTCGGTCAGCGGCGCGGCCATGCCGGCCAGCAAGCCGATCAGGGCCAGCGTCACCACGACTTCGATCAGGGTAAAACCGCGTTGCGAGGCGCTCATGATCAAGGCTTCTCGATAAACACTTGAGTGGTTGAGGCCGCCACCGGCCGATCGATGTGCTCGTTCTGAATGGGCGGTTCCATCTGCCGGTCCGGTGCCTGAATGCGCATGCTGGTTTCGGTGCCGGTCGGGAATTCCATGTCCGACGGGCTCTGGTACGGCAGGTTGCGCACGATCCGTGGCGTGATCGACAGCACCAGTTCCGATTTGCTGACGTTGTCCTTGTTGCTGCCGAACAACCGGCCCAGGCCAGGAATGTCGCCAAGCCCCGGAATCTTGTTGCCGGTGGCGCCATGGTCGTTGCGCATCAGGCCGGCGAGAATCTGGGTTTCGCCGTCATGCAGGCGCAGGGTGGTCTGGGCGTTACGGGTATCGACCTGCACCGGAATCGTGCCCTGGCGGGTCGGTTCCAGTGGCGTGGCGTTACTCACTTCCAGCGCGATCTTGATCGCCACTTCGTTGTTCAGGTGCACGGTCGGCTGCACTTCCAGCTTCAGACCGACGTCCAGGTAGGTGACGCTTTCGGTGATCACCGGGCCTTGGGTCGACGGCACCGACGTGGCGCTGATGATCGGCACGCGCTGACCAATGTGGATGCGCGCCTGCTCGCGGTTGCTGACACGAATCACCGGGCTGGCCAGGGTGTTGATGTCGTTGTCCTGGGCATTGATCTTGGCCTGCGGCGAAGGCGAGATGGTGATCCGGCTGGAGTCGATGCCTTTCAATTGATCGAGAATCTGCACCGGCGAACCGTCGCCGTTGACCACGCCGAAGGTGTTCGGCCATTGCAGGCCGAGGTCGAGAATCCGTTGGGTGGCAACCTCCATCACCTCCACTTCCAGCACCACTTCGGGGTTGGACTGGTCTTGCGATTGCAAGAGTTTTTCCGCCATGCGGATCGCGTCTTCGGAGTCGCGCATGGTCAGGGTGTTGAGGCGCTCATCGACAAACACGTCGCGGGTCTTGAGCATGGTTTTGATCATGTTCAGCGCGGTGTTGGCATCGATGCTGGTCAGGTAGAAGGTGCGCATCACCAGCTCCTGGTAATCCTTGAGCTTTTGCGGTGAGTCCGGGTAGATCAGCAAGGTGTTTTCGTTCACCACTTTCTGATGCAACTGGTTCTGTTGCAGCAGCAGTTCCACGGCGTCTTCAATGCGCACGTCACGCACGAAGATTGTGGCTTTCATGTCCGGGCGCAGGTCCTTGTCGAAGATGAAGTTCAACCCGGCGACCTGGGACAGCACCTCGAAAATGGTTTTCAGGTTGGCGTCGCGAAACTCCAGGGTCACGGGCCGTTCCAGGCGTGTGCGCAGCTGTGGGTACTGGATGACGTTGCGGCTCTGGACCAGACGGATGTTGCTTTGCAGTTCCAGGGCGCCTTCATTTTTCGGGTCCAGTTCGAGGATCTGTTTGACCTGACGGTCGGCCCCGTAGATGTCGCCGCGACGCAAGTCGCCACGGGCCAGCTCGAGTTTTTCATCGAGGCTGCGCATGTAGTCGAGCTGGCGCATTGCATCCTGGGCACGCCGGTTGTTCGGCTCGATGGTCAGCACCCGGTTGTAGCTGACGCGCGCGGCGGCGAAGTCCCGGTGCGAACGGTCGGTGTCAGCCTCGGTCAGCAGCGCGGTAATCGCCTTGGCGTGGGCGGAGTTGCGGGCCAGGTGCAGTTCGGTATTACGAGGGTTTTCCCGCAGCCCTTCTTCAATACGCGCCAGGCCGGCCTCGTATTGTCCCTGCTCGATCAGCTCGGACGCTTCCTTGTTGGCGACCTGGGCAGAACTGCACGCCACCAGCCCGGCACACGCACAGCAAAAGCTCATCAGCAAACGGGATCTATTCATGGCGTGCTCCCCATAGACAAGGTCTGGGACAAATGCAAAGGCAGGTAGACGAAGCTCAGTTCCACATCGGAAATGCCCACGATCCGCCAGGTTTCGTCGATCACATCCCCTTTGCGTACGACGTATATTTTTTCTCCGCTCAGCAGAAACACTTGCTGGTCTGAACGATCATCCATGCGCCCGATAAACTGGAAAGGCATTGGCGGTGCACTGGGGACGGTCACCACCGGGGTCACGTTGACGGGTTGTTCGGTGACGCTGGCGAGCGTCGGTTCAGCCTTCCAGCTGCGGGCGGCGAACAGGTCGCCCGCCGGGCTCAAGTCCTTGATCACAGCGGCTTTGCCGGTGGCTGGCGCGGCAGGCAGGGCACCGCGGGTTTTGCTGTTGGCCGCCGTGGCCACGACGGTGACGGCCGCCTCGCCGTCGTCCGCCGACATCCAGTAATCAGGCAACCAGGCCAGCCCCGCCGCTACGCCGAAGAACCCCACCCACCCCGCTACGCGTTTGGTATTCATCATGACCTCGACAGGTAGAGGGTCATGCGGATCCGCCCGGTCAGGTCGGTGTCGGCGATCTTTTTACGCTGGAACTCCACGTCCTCCACCACCACCGCCGGCAACTGACCGAGCAAGGCATGCAGGAAGCGCCGCAGTTGCGGGTAGCTGCCACGCACCGGCAGCAGAATCTGATAGCGCGCCAGATGGGTCTTGGGGTCGATGCCCAGGGCATATTCACCGCGTGCCAGGGTGATGTGTTCCTGGGCCGCCAACGCGTAGATCTTGTCGATCGCCACCGTGGCTTGCGGCTGCGAAGGCAGCTTGCTGCGGAAGTCGTCGAGCTGACGTTGTGGCACCACCGGCGCGGCGACGCTGCCGTCTTCAACCCTGGCCAGGTATTCACTGGCTTCGCGGGTCTGTTGGCTGAGCTGTTGCAGCGACTGCCAGTCCGGCATCAAGCCCGCCAGGCCATAGACCGATGCCAACGCCAGCAGCGCCATCCCTGCCAGACCGGGAATGCCCAGGCCTTGCAGGTATTCGTGGACGATCAGTCTAGGGATTTGCATCGCCAATCTCCCAGGTAGCCGACAGGTTGAATTGCACCGGGTGCTCGGGCACGTTGGCCACGATTTCGTGGCTCAGCAGCGACACATCGGACAGCTCGTCGCTGGCCTCGAGGTTGCGGTGGAAGTCGAGCATGGCGTCGAGGTCTTTCGCCTCGGCGCTGATCCGCACCTGGCCTTTGCGCGCATCGGGGGTCAGGGTCAGCAAGGCGATATCGCCCCGGGGCATGGCTTCGAGCATGGCGAACAGGCGCTCCCACGGCCGGCGCAGTTGCTGCGAGACCTTGCGCATCTCGGCGAGGTTTTGTGCCTGCTCGCGGATTTGCGCCGGGGTCAGGCTGACCGTGCCGCCATCGTCGCCGGTGAGGACACGCTGGGCGGTTTGCAGATGGCCCTGTTGTTGCGCGGTCTGATCACTGAGGTGTTGCTGAACCACCACGCAAATCAGGCTCAACACCACGCCCACGGCCAGCAGGCTCCAGCCCAGGGGGCCCGAACGGCGGCGCGGCTGAAAGTCGAGCATCAGGGCGCGCATGTCAGGCCACCGCCCGGGACATGACGTACAAGCCATCGCGTACGGTTGTCCGGTCTTCTTCAAGGGTGCGCAAGTGCACGCCGGGAATGTCGGGTTGCACATCGATACGCGCGGGCGCATGCAGGTAAACGTTCAGTGGCCGCTCGCTGGTGGAGGCCTGCAATTGGCTTTCACGACCGATCAACGCGGTCAGTGCGGCGTCGCTGTCGCCGGTGCCCACCGAACGCACCGAGGCCCAGCGGCCTTCCCGGGCCAGCAGCAATACGCTGCGTACCGGCTCGGCGACCACGAACAGGAAGTCGCCGGTATCGAGGCTTTTATCGAAGTGGTTGAACGCCGTCATCAGGTACGGCTGCACCGAACGCAGGCGCAGGCCCCGGGCGCTGACCAGGGTGCGCAGACGCGTCAGCAAATCCTGTGGCAGTGCGCTGGCGACCCGGTCGTAGCCGGCCGGTTCCGGCGAGAGCACCAGGCTCCAGGGTTGCGTCGGCACGCCGTAAAGGTCTTCGAAGCACAGCCGGGCAAACCCGAGCAATTCGTCAGGGCTGCTGATCTGTTCGCTCCAGGGCACCAGGCAGAAACGGCTGAAGTGCCCGGAAATCACCACGCTCAACTCGGCACCGGCGTGGGTGTGATCGGCCAGCAGATGATCGAGGGTGTCCAGCGCCACCGCCCAGGCGTGGAAGCCTTCGTCGATAAAACCGACGCTGCCCAGCCACAGGGTTTCGCTGCCACGGCGCTGGGCGAGGCCGACCCCACTGGCGCCGAGCACGGCGATAAAACGATCACGAGACAAAAGTGACACGATTGATCTCCTCGAGCGTGGTGCGCCCTTCCTGAACCAGTTCCAGCGCCGACTCGCGCAGCAGACGCAAGCCACGTTTGCACGCATGGGTTTTGATTTTCGAAATCGGTTGGCGCTCGACGATCATCTGCCGCAGCTCGTCGTCCAGGTGCAGCAGCTCGGCGATCGCCGTGCGCCCGCGATAACCGGTGCCCCGGCAATGCCCGCAGCCCTTGCCGTGAACGAAGTGGAAGTGATCGACGTTGTGGGGGTCGAGACCCGAAGCGAGCAGTTCCTCATCGGTCGGGGTGCACGGCGCGCTGCAACTGGTGCAAACCAGACGGATCAAGCGCTGCGCCAGCACGGCATTGAGCGCCGAGACGAGGCTGTAGGGATCGATTTCCATCTGGGTGAACCGGCCGATGACATCGAACACGTTGTTGGCGTGGATCGTGGTGAACACCAGGTGGCCGGTGAGTGCCGATTGCACGGCGATCTGCGCGGTGTCGGGGTCACGGATTTCACCGACCATGATCTTGTCCGGGTCATGACGCAGGATCGAGCGCAAGCCACGAGCGAAGGTCAGGCCTTTCTTTTCATTCACAGGGATTTGCAGCACGCCCGGCAACTGATATTCCACCGGGTCTTCAATGGTGATGATCTTGTCCACGCCGTGGTTGATCTCGGTGATCATCGCGTACAGCGTGGTGGTCTTGCCGCTGCCGGTCGGGCCGGTCACCAGCACCATGCCGTAGGGTTCGGCGGCCAGCCTGCGCAGTTGGCGCAGGGTTTCGTCTTCAAAGCCCAGGGCCTGCAACTGCACACCGCAGACCTTGTCCGCCAGGTCCTGTTTGTCGAGCACCCGCAGCACCGCGTCTTCACCGAAGATGCTCGGCATGATCGAGACCCGGAAGTCGATCTGCCGACCACTGATGCCGATCTTGAAGCGACCGTCCTGGGGCACGCGTTTCTCGCCGATGTCCAGTTCGGCCATGACCTTGACCCTGGAAATCACCTGCTCGGCGAACTCGCTGCCCTGGATCTTGCTGATGTTGTTGAGCACGCCGTCGATGCGGTACTTGATCACCAGGCCGCTGCCGGTGGTGCCCAAATGGATATCGCTGGCGTGCATTTTCAAGGCGTCGTACAGGGTCGAGTTGACCAGTTTGACGACGACACTGGCGTCTTCGCTGATGCTGGTCAGGGACAGGCTTTGCAGGGTGTCGGTTTCGATGTTGGCGTCGGCCTGGGCGTTGAGCGATTCCACCGCATGGAAGCTCTCTTCGTGACGTGCCAGATAGGCTTTCAGGTCGTCGGCATGCACCAGATACAGGGGAGCACCGTGCAGGCAGTCATCGATCCAGGCCAGGCGCGACGTGTCGAACGGATCGGCGAACACGCCGATGATCTCCTCGTCGTGGCGCAACAGAATGAATTCGCGCTTGAGGCATTGGGCCAGGGTGACCCTGTCGAATACGGGAGTGGACTTGAACAGGTTGTCGGTGTCGAGCACCGGATAATGCAGGGTGGCGCCGAGGCACTGGATGAAGGGCATGGGGGCCAGTTCGCACAACACCCCGAGGGCTTCGAGCATCCGCTCGCCGGAACTGGCGGCCAGTGATCGGGCCTGGGCCAATTGCTCACTGGAAAAGCGCGACGGTACGGATTCCAACTGCGCCGGTTCGACGGCAAGGGATAGACGGTCCATGGCTTGCTCTCCAACGCCGGGGGCTTTGAGCCCTGTCGACGCGGCGAGCAATTACGGCGGTTACCGCAACGGCTGGTCGCGCCACTACTCCCCGGTGAGCAATTGTTCGTCGTCTGGTGCCTTGGACGTCGAGGGATTGCGTCGACGATCCGCCAGCACCCAACTGCCGTCGTACAACTGCAGCGGGAAACTCTCGGTCCTGCTCTGGCGTCGTTCGACAAACCCCTCGGATGTGCGCGCGCCTGCTTTGGGTTCGCGCTCCATCCCCAGAAGGTCACAGACTGCACGGGCCAGTTCCGCCATTGGAAATGGTTTGAACAGGATATGGCTGACTCCCACCTGCCGGGCCCGCTCACAGACTTCAGCGGTCGGGTGCCCGGTAATCAGCACAAAATGACAGTTCCTGTTCCGGCGGATGGCATCGAGCACCTCAAAGCCTTCCATATCGGGCAAGCGGTAATCGAACACCATCACATCGGGTGCAAACTGCTCGGCTTCGCCGATAGCCGCCGCACCGTCATGTGCAACCCGGACGTCCAGTGCTTGCGCCTCAAGGTAATCCTTGAGGTTTTGTGCAAGAAGCTGTTCGTCATCGACAACCAGTACTTTGTTTAACAAGGTGGACTCCTTGAAACCGCAGGTCCGAGTTCCGTACCTGGCAGAGTGCTCGCCTTACCGAGGCTAACGCACACTTCATGCCAGGCTGGGCGCCGGGTGTTTCACCACTGCATGTGTTTGATTTTCATAAAAAAGCCTTTCCGCCCAAATACACCGCCCCCCAAAGGCGGGGGCGCACACGGAATTGCCCTGAAGCTTTTCCCCACTATTGGGGGGGAACCTTCATTCATCGTCAATTCGTTCGATTCGATTACGCGATCGCAGTTGCGCCAAAACCTGCTGGCGAACCTGAGCCTGTCGCTGTCGGTCGAGGTACGCCCTGACCATCTCAAGCCCTTGCACCTCTGTGACATCGGTCACCTCCCTGTGGTTCTGCACCTGGATCAAGTGCCAGCCCAGTGCCGTGCGAACCGGCTCACTCACCGCGCCCGGTGCCAGGGCAAAGGCTGCCGCTTCAAACGCTGGCAGCATGCGTCCACGTGGAAAATAGCCCAGATCTCCGCCCTCACTCGCCGAGGCATCTTCGGACCCCGTCCGGGCCACGCTGGCGAAGTCCGCGCCCTGGCGGATTGTCGCCTGCATGTGCACCAAGCGTAGCCGCGCCGCTTCGACTGTGGCGGCATCGGCGTCCTGGGCAACCTTGATCAGGATGTGCCGCGCCTGCACCGCTTCGGGCTGGCTCATCTGCGCGCGATGTTCTTCATAGAACGCGCGGACCTGTTTTTCGTCCGGCCCCTCGACGCTGGTCAGCTCGGCAAAGACCTGCTGAGCCGCGAGTTCACGGCGGGTGTATTCGACAAAACCGGCCTCGTCGAAACCTGCGTCCTCCAGGCGTCGAGCGAATTTCTCGGCACCGCCAATGGCCTGCCGGGTCTGTTCAACCTGGCGTTGCACGGTGGCATCGCTGATCACCACTCCACGCTTGACCGCTTCCTGCCACAGCAACTCGCGGTCGATCAATGCGTCCAGCGCCTTTTGCCGAAGTTGCTTGTACGCCTTGGGATTACGAATGCTGCCCAGCGCCCGGCCCTGGTCCTCCAGGTACTCGGCAAAATAGCGTTCGAGGCGGAACTGGGAAATCTCCTCGCCATTGACCCGCGCGGCGACCGGGCCGTTGCTGCCGAACGCCACCGGCAGCCACAGCGTCAGCAGGATCAACAGAGTCTTGAGCGTCATGATCGAGGCCTCCGGTCAGGGTTTCGCGGTAATGGGCTTGTAAGGGGCTACCAGGTAGAAGCGCTGGTCGGGCAAATCCACGGTGACGATATGCGCGCCGCTCAAGCCCAGCCGCTGGCCCGGCCCGAAGTTGAGGCGCGGGGTCAGCCCGGTGTCGAAGTCATGCAGGCCTTCCAGCGCATAGATCAGCTTCTCGCGGCTGGCGTCGCGCCCGGCCTGCTTCATGCCCTCGCTGAGCAGCAGCATCGAACTGAACGCGCCGACTTGCAGCACCGCGTGCTGACCACCGAGCCCCTGCTGTTCGCGCAACTGGATCAGGGCCAGGCGCCCGGCCAGGGTCCAGTCGCTGGGCACGAACGGATAGGACAAAAACAACCGCCGGGAAAAACCACTGGGCACTCGCAAAAGGTCACCCGCCACCTGATTCGCCATGGCGAACAGGTAAGGAACCTGCCCCGCCCTCTGCAACCTTTCGGCGAGCAGACTGAAATCGCTACCGCAGCCTAGGTAAAACAATGAGCGCGAGCCCAGCGGCAGTTGGTCCTTTACCGGGTCGTAGGCCTGCAGGCTGACATTTTGCCAGGCGTGATCTTGCAGATACTGACGCAGGGTATGAGCCGCCAGTTGTTGACCGGGATCGTCCGTGTAGGTAATCAGCGTCGGGCCCTGGAGCACGCGCAAACTCCCGGTGGCGTAATCGGCCAGGGCGATCAGTTGCTCGCGCACCCCTGGCATCGGTTCAAAAATCTGTCGACTGCTCTGCGCCGTACCCTGCAACGAGAGCGGACCGATCAACGGAATGCCCGCCTGCTCCAGACGCGAAACCAGTTGCGTGTCGAGTGCCGGCGCCAGTGGCGCGATCAGGGCAAACACCTGCTCCTGATAGATCAACTGATCCAGCGCCCGCCCGGCACTGACAGGGTCCGGCCCCGGGTCGAGGATCGTCAGGCGCACCTGCCGGCCATGAATCCCCCCCGCCTTGTTGATGCGCGCCACGCTGCCTTTGAGTACCGCTGCCACCGTCGCGCCTTCCTCCGCCAACGGTCCCTGACTCGGCAACAACGTGCCCAGGTGCAGGCTGTCAGGCGTCAGGCCGGGGTCGCGCTCATCAGCCAGGCGTTTGAGGTAGGCCGTGAGGTTGCGCTGATCCTTCATCGAAAGCACGAACCGCGGCATCGCCGGGTCGAGGCGATTGTTGGCGGAATCGCGCCCCTCCTGGATCGCCCGCGCCAGGGTGCCGTCGGTGTACGCCGGGTAGTTGCGGCCATTGACGTGCCGTTGGCCATAGGTGCTGGTCAGCCGCGACCAGCTCAGATCGGGTGGACGCACCCCGCCCTCGGGCCGGCCCAGGCCATCGGCGCCGTGGCAGTTGGCGCACGGCAGGCTGGTGGCCGGCAGCAACATGCCCGTCGCCCCGATACGCGCCATGATCGGTTCACCGCTGCCCGACACGCCCTCGCGGTACAGCCGTTTGCCGGCACTTTCGTCAGGGTTCAAGGGCAATGTATCGGCGGCGCAATGAAGATTGCCGATCAGGAACAGGCCGAGGATCAGGGAGATTTTCATGGTGCGGGCTCAGCGACCGGCCACGGGCATTGTCAGCAATTGCAAGCGCTGGGCAATGGCGGCGGCCGGGGCATCGGGGCGGATTTTGCTCCAGCGTTTGTTGGCTACGTCACCCACAATCAGTTGCGTTGAATGTTGCTCGGGAGTCGGCACGATCTGGCCGATGCGCCCCAGCACCAGATCCATTTGCGCCTTGTCGCCAGTGAGAAAAAGCCAGTGGGGGCCATTGACGCCCTGCTTCAAGGTGTAAGCCTTGAGTACCGCCGGGGTATCCCGCAGCGGATCACTGGTAAGGGAGATAAAGGTAATGCCGTCTGCTTTGTCGCCCAGCAACTCACGCACTTCCTTGAGCTTGCGAGTGATCAGCGGGCAGGCATCCGTGCAACTGGTGAAAATCACGTTCAGCAGCACCACGCGGTTATGCAGCGCGTCGCTGTAGAAGCGCAGGGTCTCGCCGTTCTGGTCCTGCAACGGCGTGTCGGTGAACCAGGTTTTCGCATCGCGCGTGCCGCTCGACGGTTGCGCGGTGGCCACGACAGGAGCGGGTTCTTCGTGCCCTTCGTGAGCGAAGGCCAACGAGCTGAAAATCCAGAAGCACAGGCTCAACGCAACCCAGTCGATGACTCTCATGGTTGCTGCTCCATGGCAATGGCGGTGTGTTTGGCGTGGCTGTTGCGCTGGCCGCTGAGTTTCTCCACTTCACGGGTCAGTACGGTCGGGTCGGTGAAGCCGTAATAGCGCGTCCAGTGGCGGCTGTTGCCGTCGCCGACGAGGATCAGCGGCTGGTGGTTCTTGAAGTCGCCGCTGAACGTGCCGAGGCCTTTGAGGGTGGCGTCGATCGATTGCGCACTGCCGGTCAGCCAGCTCCAGCCCGGACCGTTCTGGAAGCTGCGGGCGTAGGCGTTCAGGCGCTTGGCGTCATCGCGCTGCGGGTCGATGCTGATCGAGACCAGTTGCACCTCGGTGCCCACCCGCGCGCCCAGCTGTTTCTGCACTTTGCCCATGATCGACGACACCACCGGGCACACCGTGGTGCAACTGGTGTAAATGAAGCTCATGACCACGATTTTGTTGGTCACCAGATCCTTCTCCAGACGCACCGGCTTGCCGTTCTGGTCCACCAGCGCGACGTCGGCGAATTTGACCTGGGCACTTTCCGAACGGGCGCCTTTGGCCGGCATGTCATGCCCGGCGTGTTCATCCGCCGAGTGCGCCAGGGCTTGCCCCGCGCCGACGGTCAACAGGCAGAACGTCAGCAGTCCACGGTGTGCGAATCGGTTCATGTCAATTTCCTCTTCAACGGGCATCGCCGGGCAGGACCCGAACGCTGGCAAAGGTCTTGTCATCGAAATTCGCGCCAAGGGACGCCGCACGCACGTGCAGGTACCAGGCGCCGTTCTGGTCGAGCGTCACTGGGGCTTCGTAGATTCCGTTGCCGACCTCAAGGGCCGCGACCTCCCGGGCCCGCGAAGTCGGGGCGCGGAAGTAGCGCACCTGCACGTCTTTCACGCCGCTGCGCTGGGCTTTCTGTTGGCCCTCAACGATGCGAAAGCGCACGGTGTACGGGCTGCCGAGGGCGGCGGTGGCGTTGTCGAGCAGGAATTCGACTTTCGGTACGCCGGGGTGTCGGCTGAGGCGGGTATCCGGCTCAACCAGCGTCGTGAAGCAATGGATGATGTTCGGCTGGTTGAGCAGGAACGCCACGTCGAAACGCCCTGCCGGTGGCAGTTTGACCCGCGCGCTGTACAGCCCCGGCTCGACTTCGCGCAGGCTGCGGTCGATGACCATCGCCGCCCGCGCTACTTGCCCGCGATTGGGGTAACCGGACATCGGTGCGTTCATGCCTTCAGCGTAGAAATAGGTGGTGTTGTCCACTGGGTTGACCACAAACACCGCGTTGTCGTCCCGCGACACCGCAAGGCTCGACGCCAGCGGTAAATCGCCGGCCAGCCGTGGCGCCTGGGGCCCGGCTTCGAAACCCTGGCTGATCGGCTGGCGACCTTCACCGAGCGACGACAGGTTGATCATCGTCACCTTGGGCGACGCCAGTCCGCGCACATAGGCGTAAGCCTTGGTGAACACCAGTTGATACGGTTCGGCGGACACGTCCAGTTCATGGACCAGCGAATCGGTGGCGGTATCGATCACGGCCACCTGGTTTTCCAGGGTGTTGAGGACGATGCCAAATCGACCGTCGGCGCTGAAACCCATCGGGCCCAGGCCCTGTTTCATCTTGATCACCCGGCGCACGTCGAGGCTGGCGGTATCGACCACGGTCACGGTGCCGTCCTTGCCGTCGGCGACATACACCGCCTGGGACAGCGGCGAGTACGCCACCGACAAAGGGTGCGAGCCGGTCTTGAGTTGCTTGCTGAGGGTCAGGCTGGCGATGTCGATGATGCTCAGCGTGCCGTCGTCGCGGTTGGTGATGAAGGCAAACCGGCTGTCCTTGCTGAAGGCGATTTCGTGATGCCCGGCGCCGGTGGCCAGGTGTTTGAGCGGCTTCAGGCTTTGGCTGTCGATCACCGTGACACCGGACGCTTCGGCCTTCGGCGCATTGTTGCCGACCCACAGCAGGCGCTCGTCCGGTTGCAACGCTACGCGCACCGGGTGGCTGCCGGCGCCCACCGAGGCGATCAACTTGAACTGCTCGCTGTCGATCACCGCCACTTCGCCGGCGGTGGGCATGGAGATGAATACGCGTTTGTTGTCCTTCGGTGTGACCCAATCCATCGGCGGCCGCTTGAGGTCGATGCGGGCCATGGTGCTGGTGATGCCGCCCACCGAGACCGACGGATCGACCACGGAGACACTGGCATCACGGTTCATCACCAGCAGGAAATAGCTGTTCAGGTCGAGCAGCGGCCGTGCGCCGATGCTCGATTTCAGGAACACCCCGACCCGGGATTTGCAGCTCCGGTCACGGCCCTGGGCCAGGTCGGCGGCAACGGTTTCCGGGTCCAGCCAGGCACCGGGATTGACGCCGGAAAGGGGTTGGCCCGAAGCGCTGTCACTGACCCGGAAGAGCACGTCGGCAAACTCGCCTTCGCGCAGCACACCGTCCTCGGCCAATGGCTGCATTTGCAAGGTTACGGACACGCCGTCACGCTCCAGCGTCTGACCGCTCCAGGTGTCCGGTAGCGCTATCTCGCTGAGCATGTCGGGCGGAGTCGTGCGCCAGACGCCCAACCAGATCAGCGCCAGCCCGACAATCAGTGCACAACCGGCAATTGCAGTGGTCCTGTTCATGTCACCTCCTCCCCTTACAGATCTGCGCCTGTCTTGCGGCCGCCATCGCTGGCAAGCCAGCTCCTACAACTCGAACCCTGTAAACCCAATCCCTTGTAGGAGCCAGCTTGCTGGCGATGAGGCCCTTACGCCTTGCATCAATCCCACGGCCGCCATCGCTGGCAAGCCAGCTCCTACAATTTGCCCTGTGTGAACCCGATCCCTTGTAGGAGCGAGGCTTGCCCGCGAAGGCGTCATCCGCCATACCACCTACAACCGAGGTGTCCCCTTCGCGAGCAAGCTTCGCTCCTACAGGGCTGGTGTCGCACAACGTCTACGGTGCCGGTTCAGGTTCGTTGGTCACGCGCAACAATCCCCAGAGCCCGGCGGTATTGCCGTAGGCGCCGTAATCGCGGAACAGGTAGTCGCCCGGTATCGCGTTGCTGCCCCCGGCGCTCGGGTGCATGAAGCTGAAATGCGCCGCCGGCAGGATGCTTTCGTGGGCGCCGATGTACATCGACATCGGGTTGAACCCGAACCGCACCGAACCCACGCCAGGCGTACTCATCGGATAACCGCCGGTGTCACTCTTCTCCGACTGGAACGGGTTGACCGACCAGACGTGGCCGTCCAGCTGGAACGTCGTGCCGCGGCTACCCCCGGATGGCATCAGGATGTGCGTGCGAAACGGTTGCCCCGGTTTCACATACAACACCGGCGTCTGCGGATCGCCGCCCACCAGCGCATTGCTGTACGCCATGTGCGCGTTGGGCACGTCGCCGTAACCCGCGCCGTCGGCGTGACCGAACGGCGCATCCGGCGCCAGGCCGAAGCGGAACCATATCGGCTCGGACTTGTAGTTGATGGCCATGCTTGAGTTGTCCTGCGGATCGGTCGGCACACCGAGGCCTTCGGCAGCGATGCCTTCCACCGGCCGACCATTGGCCCAGCGAATGTTCAAGGCTTTCTGCCAGACCATCGCAAAGTCGCGGTAAGGGGTCTGCCCCGGTGCGGTGACCGTCGCCGTGACTTTGCGCGCGTCGTCCACCCAGGTAGCACCGACCGGCAGGATGCTCATCGCGCCACCCAGGCCTTTCTGCGGTTGCTTGATCACGTCCGCCGGGGTGAAATTCAACCCGCCGAACTCCACGGCCGTGGCGTTGATGTTGTCGACGTTGCGGCCCAGTTGAGTGATCGGTTTGCCTTCACGCTCCAGGTGCCCGGCGTAATACTGATAAGTACGGCTCGGGTAGGCGCCGCTGTTGCCAACCCGCGGTGGCACGGTCTGGATCGGGTTGGCGCCGACGTTGGTGCCGTCGGATTTGGTGATGTCGTACGCCAGCAATTGCGCGTGCAGACCCACGTGGCTGGACGGCCGCATCAGGTTGTTGCTGAAGGTGGTCGAGCCCTGTCCGCTGTTGCGATCACGTTTGACGATGCCTTGCATCACCGCGGTCTGGGTCAAGTCCGGCATGACCATGGGCAGACGGTTTTCCAGGGTGATGTTGATGCAGTCCCCCGCCGTTGCGCGCAGCACCAGCGGTTCGACAGGCACACCAGGCTTGAGCTTGCCGGTGACCGTGTCGAGGTCAGACTTGCGCACGTAAATGATCGCGGTCGGGTCATGCAGCGGACCGCTTTGCCCGCCAATGGTGATGGTTTCGCCATCCTCCGGATCGGTCACCGTGACCTGCGGGATATTGACCACCCGCGAGTTGTACACCAGGGTGCCGCCCGCCGGATTCAACGGCCCGCCGACATGCTGGCCGATGCCCTCTGGATCGCCGAGGACCAGGTTCAGCGGATTACCGAGAATGTCGTTGGCCAGTGCCGCAACCACTTCATAGTTGCGTTGCACAGTCGGCCGGGTGCCGATGCCGTTCGGGTTGGCGCTGATCCGTGGGCAGGTGCCGTCGAACGCCACGGTGTTGCGCATCCCCGCCGGTTTCGGGTTGTTCGGCAGCGCGAACAGATCGCTGCGCTGGGCCGTGTAGTTGCGCATCACGCCCCAGATTCCGCTCCAGTAACCTTCGAGGGAGGCGTCCATCGAGTACAGGTAATCACCCGTGGTCGCCGCCGAGCTGGACAGCATCGAGACCGGCGCAATGAAGCCCATCTGCTCGGAGATCCCGATCATTTGCGACGAGCGCCAACCCGAGTTGGAGCTGTTGCCGTAACCGGAACCGCTTTGCAGCCACTTCACCCCGTGCAGGGTCACGTTGTGCTCTTCTTCGTGACCGCCGGCATGAACCCGCAACCGCACGTTGTCACCGGTGTAGGTGCGCAGCATCGGCGTGAACGGATCACCCGGTTCCGCGCCGCCACGGTTGATGTGCGGCGGGAACAAGGTGGTGCCGCCAGTCGGGCCGGTGGCGGCGGTGATCAGGTTCGGCGCCTGGTTCATCGCCGGGATCGCGCGGTCGGTGCGGCTTTGCATGGCGTACGCCAGATCGCCGCCGAGGCCGTAGGCCTGCATGCCGCGCTTGCCGTCAGGGCCGATCTTGTAGGGGTCGTATACCCGCAGGGCCAGCGGTTCGTTGCGGTAGTTGACCACGAACATGCCGGGGTCATCGACCGAGATCGCTTGCGGGCATGGCCGGCTCGGGCAACCGGGGACCATACCGCCCTGCACTTCGAGGATGCCGTCCAACAGGGTGCTGGCGTTGTTGCGCACCGGCGGATTGATCGCGTAGCGGAAACTGTCCGCAGTGGCCGGGAACGCTTGTGGATTCGGCACACCATTGGGACCCGCGCCCACGTACACACCGGCTTCATAGGCATGCTGGAAGTCGCTGTACTCAAGGAAGAACTCACGGAAGCTGTCGTTCTTGCCGTCGCCGTCCAGGTCGCCGGTGGACACCACGGCTTGCCACGAAGTCGGCCCGCCATCCTGGCGCGCGCCGCTGTACAACGGCTCGCCGGTTTCGGCGTGGAACCAGGTGGAACCGGCCGGTTCAGCCAGCACGGTGGCGTACAGACCAATCTGCTGGTGAGTCGATGGCCCGAGGTGATCGTGGGTGAAAATGGTCCCCAGGCCACGGTCGACGCCTTTGCTGTTCACCACCGGATCGGCAAACCAGCGCTGCATCGCAGTGCGCGCCCCGACCCAGTCGGCCCGGCCAAACTGGCCGAAGTACGGGTGGTTTTTAGCTTTCGGGCAGGCCGGTGTGCCGTCACGCGGGTCAGTGCCCTGGCATTGGTTGAACTCGCGGATGGCGTGGATGCGTTCTTGCACCGCACCGGGGGAAAGTACGCCGTCTTCGTAGTTCCAGCCGTTGGCCGAACCGTCCGCCGCCGTCAGGTCCCATTTCGGCAAGTGAATGTGCTGGCCGATCACGTCAGTCGGCGTGCGCACCTGATAGTCGTCCATTTCATAGGTGGCCGGCACCAGGTTGGTTTGCTGGTATTGCACGCAGTCGAGGGTGTTCATGCGCATCACCAAAGGCTCTGGCGGACGCTGCTTGGTGATCACCGGCCAGGCGTCTTCCCACAGGGCCAGAATGCGCGCTTGCGGGAAGTGGTAGCCGACCTTGTTGTAGACCGCGTCGAACTGGATGTTCGCCGCTTTATAGACCCGTGGCCGGTCAGCCGTGAAGGTCGAGGCCCCGCTGAAGGACATGCCGTCGAGCCGTTCGCCGCTGAAAAACTCGCCCATGCCGGCGCTGCTGGTCAGGCGTTTCTGCCGGTCGTCCATGCACGGTTCGTAGAAAGGCGCACCGGCGACTGGCAGCGCGCCGTTAGTGCGGAAGGCGCGTGCGACGATTTGATTGCCGGGCAGCACGGCGAAGCTCGGGTGGTCTTTTTTCGCGTGGAAGGCCATGGCCGCCTGTTCGACTTCGGTGCCCTCTTCCGGCAGGTAAAGTGCTTTGGCGCGGGTCACTTCCTTGGAGAAATCCAGAGAGGTGGTCACGGTGTTCGCCTCGCCACCGGCAGAGAAACCGTCCAGGGAATGGCGTCCCAAACCGCCGTCCCAGCCACCGGACTGCGCCGGATCGAGGTTGGCCCACAAGGCATTGCCGCTGGTTTTCAAGGCATAGGCCTTGGCGGCGTCGAGCATGTCCAGCGGTGGGGTTGGTGGACGTTGGCCGACCGAACTTTCCATGCCGCCGATCCAGAACGGATAACCAGGGTTTTTCAGGCTGCCGTCGGCGTTGCGGTTGGCGTAGCTGCGGTCAACCAGCGCCAGCGAGCCAATGGCCTGGGCGCCACCGCTTTGCTCACCGTCGCCGTCTTCATCATCGCCATTGCCAGCCACCAGGGTCTCACCGACTTTCGGCACGACCACGACCTTGCCCGGCATCGGCGCCATGGCTTTGCCCGGCAGCGGCACAACCGCTGGAATCGGCGTGCCGGCAATGATCTCGCCATCAGGCAAGGCCCGGGCGCCAGCGGCCGGTTTACCGCTGCGCAGTGCATAAGGTTCGCTGTGATAACCGTCGGCGCCCTGCTGGGACACCTCGAGTCGGGTGCCTTCTTCAAACACGTCATGCACCCGCCACATGCTCCACATGCCTTGGGCGAAGTGCGGATAGAAGTGGCAGTGATAGATCGCATCACCGGCGACGCGGTTACGGTTGCCCGACCCGCCGTTGGCGATTTCATAGGTGTAGCCGGCGCCCGGCCCGATGCCTTGGGCATCCACGTAGTCAGAGTTGTCGTCGTTGGGATTGAACAGCCACTGGTGCCCGTGCAAGTGGAAGATGTGTTGCTCGTGGCCGTTGTGGGTGTTGCGGAATTTGACGAAATCACCGATGTAGCTGTGGTTGACGTTGGACGGCTCTGACGGATACAGCGCCATCGTCGCCTTGACCCCGACCTGATCGGCGCGCGGTGTTTCGCCAGGCCGGATGCTTTCCAGACCGGCGTTGGCCGGTACGTCCACCAGCATCGCCACGTCGCCGACGGTGTGCGAGCTGAGGAAGAATTCTTCATAGGCACAAGACAGGCAATCGTGCATCGGCCCGACGCCTAACCGGTTGGCCACCACTTCGGCGCCCATGCCGCCGGAGCCGTAGTTGATCATGAACGAATCGCGGGTCGGCTCCAGCACATGGGCCATGACCGGGTCTTCCCAGTACGCGGGGAATGCCTGGGTCGCGGCGGTTTCATCCTGGAATTGCGAGGCGAAATCGCGGAACGGTTCCAGCCGGTTAGGCAGCGCCGGGTTGCGTTTGCCGATGGCTTCCAGCGGATAGGTCGACGGCGGGAAGCTGCCGTCGGCGTAGCTGCCCATGACGATCGCATCGCTCTCGCTGGAGATGATTTCGTTGCCGTCGACCATGTTGATGATCGGCGTGCCGGCCTTGCCTTCACGAATCCACGGTTCACGCTGCGGGTAGCGTGCCTGGTAATCGACAATCGGTTGACCGGCCGGCGTGCGGCCAGTGCTGGCGAGGCGCATTTCTTCTTCGGTCACGGTGTTGCGATAGGTGCGGCCGCCCTTGGGCACCACCACCACTTCGCCGAACAGGCCATTGGCGACGTTGCCCGCATCGCCTTCACCACCGAACGTTGCACCGCGGCTGCTGGCGGCGAACGCTCCTTCACGCTCGGCGTACAAGGTGTAGGAACGGGTCGCGCCGGGGGCAACCAGCGTATTGGGGTTGCGTCCGGTGTAGGCCGAAATGTCGTCAATGCTGTTGACCGCCTGCAGACCGTTGACCTGAAAGCCGACGTGGCGGTCGGTGACCTGCTCATCGACCTTGAACTGCTCCGCGTTGCCGATTTCTACCTCGCCCTCGATTTCCCCCTCTTCTTCCTCGCCGCTGTCGTGGCTGCCAGGGTTGGCCTGATAGGCCAGCAGGTTCTGCAGATTGATGGTCAGGCAGTCACCGGCGGCAACGCGCAACACCAATGGACGCGGACGCTTGTCGGGCCGCAGCGAAACCTTGCCCGGCACCGCTGCGCCACCGTAGGCCAGGGACACATTGTGATCGTCGACCACATCACGACGCAGGGCGAACATCATGCCGTTGGCGTTTTGTGCGCCGAGGCGGTTGAACATGAGCGGTTGATCCAGCGCCACGACGTTCGCCACCAGATTTCGTTCACAATGTACGGCGGCTTCGGCCAACTCGATGCCAAACAGGGGTGCAACAAGCAGCAGCAAGTTAACCAAATGATGAGCGTGGGGTATGCCGGTCATAATCACGGGCCTCGCTTTGGGTACTCACGGGAATGATTCTCGACAAATCCCTTTGAGCAATCCGCATGCCATAAATTTTTTTGTTATTTTTCAGCTAGCTACGTAAACGACTTGATAAGTCGGGGGATATTCCCCACCCAATCCCCACCATTCGGGTTGCCCTCTGATTCCAGCAAAACGCCCACACTTGTAGGAGCCGGCTTGCTGGCGATCGGATTTGTGGACAGGTGGTGATTGTGAAAATGCCTTCGCCGGCAAGCCGGCTCCAACAGATGAATGTGTTGCCCCACATGTGGGGCCATCACCCATCACAGCGGCGCATCCACGGCCAGGCCTTGCAAGCGGCGATATTGGCGCAGCACGCTCGGCACATAACGGCGGGTTTCGGCGAACGGCGGGATCACCCCGCCACGGCTCAGCACCGCTTGCGGCCCGGCGTTGTAGGCCGCCACGGCGAGCGCAATGTCGTTGTCAAACAGGGTCATCAGGCGCTTGAGGTATTTGGCCCCGCCCTGAATGTTGGCCTTGGGGTCATAGACGTTGGTCACGCCCATTTCCCGGGCGGTGTCGGGCATCAATTGCATCAGCCCGCCAGCCCCCTTCGATGAGGTCGCGCCGGAGTCATAGTGGGACTCGGCCTGGATCACCGCATGCAACAGCGCCGCCGGTAATTGATTGGCCTTGGCGGCCGCCGAAACCAGCTCGGCATAGGGTTGCCGGGCAATCATCTGTGGCTGTTGATCAAGGCTGACCTGCGCCGATTCAGGCTCGCGGATCACCCGTTCATAGGTACGGCCGGGGCGGTGGACATTGGACAAAACGTAGCTGCCCTTGCTGTCCACGGAAACGAATACATCGGCCTGAGCTGTGCCTGCCAGCAGCATGCAGCCGAGCAGTCCAGTGGTGAGTATTTTCATTATTCTGTCTCCCCTGACCGTCCCCGAAAAATGGGGCTATTGCCCCAATGACCGGTAGTGAACCAGCCATACGCAAGCACTGTGCCGTAAGCGCGAAGGCCAGTAGTTCAGGGGGTTCGGCAGGATGTCCGGGGGGGTGAGCATGGCAATTGCATGAGCCTCTGTGGCGACCCTTCTGCCGACTGTGTGAGGTCATCATGAATCATCGTCTGTGTTGTGCCCCGCGTAACGGCTCACCGCGAGCCCAGCGCGGGTTCACGTTGCTCGAACTGTTGGTGGTGCTGGTGGTGCTGGGGTTGTTGGCCGGCATCGTCGCGCCGAAGTATTTCGCCCAACTCGGCCGCTCCGAAGTGAAGGTGGCCAAGGCGCAAATCGAAGGACTGGGCAAAGCGCTGGATTTGTACCGCCTGGAGGTCGGCCATTACCCGTCGACCGAACAGGGTTTGCAGGCGCTGGTCACCGCGCCCAGTGATGAAACCCGCTGGACCGGCCCCTACCTGGCGAAAAAACTGCCGCAGGACCCGTGGGGCCGCAATTACACCTACCGCTACCCCGGCGAAAACGGTGAATACGACCTGTTGTCCATGGGCAAGGACGGTCAACCCGGCGGCGAAGGCGAAAACGCCGAAATCACCAGTTGGCAGTGACGGGAGGCGAGCATGCGCTTTCATCTCAAGGCCGTCGGCAAGGCTGGCGTGGTCTCGATGACGGTCGAGGCCCATGGGGACAGCGAAGCCCGACGCATTGCCGAAGACCAGGGCCTGCGGGTCGTCAGCCTGCAAGCCGAAAAGCACTGGCGGGCGTTGCGACTGCAAAAGCGTGAGACGTTCAACCTGGTGCTGTTCAGCCAGGAGCTGACCACCCTGCTCAACGCCGGCCTGCCGTTGATCGATGCGCTGGAAAGCCTGGCGGAAAAAGAAACCGCGCCACAGGCCCGCAAAACCTTGAGTGAACTGGTGCGCCTGCTTTATGAGGGCAAATCGTTCTCCCAGGCGTTGGGTCAATTGTCAGCGGTTTTCCCACCGCTCTACGTGGCGCTGGTGCAGTCCAGCGAGAAGACCGGCGCGGTGGGTGATGCGCTGGGCCGCTATGTCAGCTATCGCCAGCGCATGGACGAGGTTCGACAGAAGATCGTCAGCGCTTCGATCTACCCCATGCTGTTGCTGGTGGTGGGAGGTGGCGTGGTGCTGTTTCTGATGGGTTACGTGGTGCCGCGCTTCAGCCTGGTGTTCGAAGGGCTGGGCAATAACCTGCCGTGGCTGTCACAAGTGCTGATGAACAGCGGGATGTTCCTGCATGCTCACCAGGGCGAATTCTTCGGCACTTTGGCGGCGGTCGTCGTAGCCCTCGCCTTCCTCCAGCGCCAACCGGCCTTTCGTCGGGGCGTGGACCGGGTGATCGAAAAGCTCCCGGCAGTCCATCAACGCATCTTCATGTACGAACTGGCGCGCTTCTATCGCTCGCTGGGGATTCTGCTGCAGGGCGGTATTCCGCTCGTCACCGCCATGGGCATGGTCCGTGGCCTGCTCACCGCGGCCTCCCGCGTGCGCCTGGACCAGGCCTGCGAGCGGGTGCGCGAGGGGCAATCGCTGTCGACGGCGCTGGAGCTCAATCACCTCGTGACGCCGGTGTCCCTGCGCTTGCTGCGTGCCGGCGAGCAGTCCGGCAACCTCGGACAAATGATGGAACGCAGCGCGGATTTCTACGACGAAGAAATCAGCCGTTGGATCGAATGGTTCGTACGCTTGTTCGAACCCTTGCTCATGACCTTCATCGGCCTGTTGATCGGGGTCATCGTGATCCTGATGTACATCCCGATATTCGAACTGGCCTCGAGCATTCACTGACCCCGGGACAGGGTCGACTCGTACCGTTCATCGTTCATCGACGTTGCCACTGAATAAACCGGAACGTTGCAGTGTTCTCCCACTGAATCGAGCAGCAAGTTGCATTGTTCATCAACGTTCCAACCTGAATAAGAAGACGGAGAACGACATGCACATCAACAAGCTTTTACTGGCAGTAGCTATTGGCGCGGTTTTGTCGGCGTCTACCGTATTGATTCCGGACAGCCTGTCCGGCGTATCGAGCGCTCAGGCCAAGGATGGTGGGGGTGGTGGCGGCTCTGGTGGTGGCGGCGGCGGCTCTGGCGGCGGTGGCGGTGGCTCTGGCGGTGGCGGCGGTGGTGGAAACGGTGGCGGCGGCAACGGCGGTGGCCACGGCGGAAGCGGCAGTGGCGGCAATGGCGGCAGCGGTCACGGTGGAAACGGCGGCGGCAATAGCGGCAGCGGTCACAGTGGCAACGACCATGGCTCGGGACATTCCGGTAACACCGCCTCATCCGGTCGCAGCGGCACCCATGCCGAACCGGGAGACGATCACGGCGTTCACCACGCCGGTGAAGTCGGCCACAACCGTGGCGTTCATCACGCCGGTGAAATCGGTGACGACCACGGCGTTCATCATGCCGGTGAAGTCGGCCACAACCGCGGCGTTCATCGCGCCGGTGAAATCGGTGACGACCACGGCGTTCATCGCGCCGGCGAAATCGGCGATGACCACGGCGTTCATGTCGGCGGTGAACCGGGTGACGACCACGGCGTGCACGTCGGTGGCGAGCCGGGTGATGACAAAAGGTCCTGATCACCCCTGACCAACAGACAACACCGCCCCCTGTAGGAGCAAGCTTGCTCGCGATAGTAATCTGTCATTCAACATTAATGTGTCTGACACACCGCTTTCGCGAGCAAGCTTGCTCCTACAGGGATCGCGTGGACCTAGAGTCCACCCTCAGTCTGATCCAGCCGCTCGCGCAAAAACTCGATCAACGCCTGCACCGGTCGCGAACTCTGGCGATGCTGCGGGTACACCGCCGACAACGTCAGCGGCTGCGGGCGAAACTCATCCAGCACCGGCACCAGCCGCCCATCCTTCAACGCCGCCCCGACAATGAAGGTAGGCAGGTACGTGATCCCCATCCCGGCAATGGCCGCATCCCTGAGCAACTCACCGTTGTTGACCCGCATCCGCCCGGTCACGTTGACCGCCAGTGGCTTGCCCTGCCCTTCAAAACGCCATTGCACCTGGCGGCCATGGCCATACGGCAGGCAGTCGTGCGTGTGCAGGTCCTCGGGTTTACCCGGCGTTCCGCGCTCCGCCAGGTAAGCCGGGCTGGCGCAATACACCCGCTGGATCGAAGCGATGCGGCGGGCGATCAGCGTCGAGTCTTCAAGGATGCCAATGCGCAACGCCAGGTCGTAACCCTCGCTGAGCAGATCCACCGGGCGGTCGCTCAAATCCACTTCCACCGTGACATCGCGATAACGCTGCAAGAACACCGGCAGCAAACACCCCAGATGCGCCACCGCAAACGACAACGGTGCGCTCACGCGAATGGTGCCCCGCGGTTCGGTGGTCTGGCCGGCGATGCCCTGCTCCACCTGCTCGACTTCGCTGAGCAAGCGCAACGCCGACTCGTAATAACTCTGGCCCAGCGGCGTGACGTCCAGGCGCCGCGTGGAGCGGTTGAGCAACCGTACGCCCAGGCGTTCTTCGAGTTGCATCAAGCGACGGCTGACGAACTGCTTGGACAGGCCCAATTGATCGGCGGCCGAGGTGAAGCTGCCGGAGTCCATGACCTGGCAAAAAATACGCATATCTTCGAACGGGTTCATTGTCACTTTCCGGTTGACAGTTAAACGCTTTATAGCCGCTTTTTCCCTTTCGAGCACCCTATTAATCTGTGTCCACGGTGTTGCTGAGGCCTGAGTCCCAGCGCAGCAGCAACCTGACCCTTAGGTAACCAATCTCTAATTAATTAAAAAGGATTTGCTCATGAACCTCGTCAAAAAAACCCTGACCGCTTCCCTGCTCGCCCTCTCCGTCGGCAACGCCTTTGCCGCTGGCAGCCCAGGCGTTGAACACAACACTCAAGCCTTCCTCGAAGCCCTCGCCGCCGGTGGCGGTAAACCGCTTGAGCAGTTGAGCCCGAAAGACGCCCGTGCGGTGCTGACCGGTGCGCAAAACTCGGTCAAGGTTGATCTGTCGGGTGTGGATGTCAGCGATCGTGCAATCAAGGTCGATGGTCAAACCATCAACCTGAAAATCGTGCGTCCGGCCAAGGTCAAAGGTGAGTTGCCGGTGTTCATGTTCTTCCACGGTGGCGGCTGGGTGCTGGGCGATTACCCGACTCACCAACGCTTGATTCATGACCTGGTGGTGGGCTCCGGTGCCGTCGCGGTGTACGTCGATTACACGCCGTCGCCGGAAGCGCACTACCCGACCGCGATCAACCAGGCCTACGCCGCGACCCGTTGGGTGGCTGAGCATGGCAAGGACATCGGCGTCGACGGCAAGCGTCTTGCGGTGGCCGGTAACAGCGTCGGTGGCAACATGGCGGCGGTCGTGGCATTGATGGCCAAGGAACAGAAAGCCCCGGCGCTGCGCTTCCAGTTGTTGATGTGGCCAGTGACCAACGCACAGTTCGACACCGGCTCGTACCAGCAATTTGCCGAAGGCCACTTCCTCACCAAAGGCATGATGAATTGGTTCTGGGACAACTACACCACCGACCAGGCCGAGCGTGCGCAGATCCATGCCTCGCCGTTGCAGGCCAGCGCCGAACAGCTCAAGGGCTTGCCGGCAGCGCTGGTGCAGACCGCCGAGTTCGACGTGTTGCGTGACGAAGGCGAAGCCTATGCCCGCCACCTCGATGCGGCCGGTGTGCCGGTCACGGCGGTGCGTTACAACGGGATGATTCACGACTTCGGCTTGCTCAATCCGCTGAGCCAGATTCCGGAAGTGAAAGCGGCGGTGCGTCAGGCCGCGCTGGAACTCAAGACTCATCTGAACTGAGTCCCCTCGCCCCTCCCACGATCATCGTGCGAGGGGCTTTTCTGTAGGAGCGGCCGGCGGCGCTCCGTTTGCCGGCGAAGGCGCCCTCAAATACGCCTTCGCCGGCAAGCCTGGCTCCTACAAGGGATCGGGTTCACACAGTTCAACTGTAGGAGCGAAGCTTGCTCGCGAAGGCGCCCTCAAGTACGCCTTCGCCGGCAAGCCTGGCTCCTACAAGGGATCGGGTTCACACAGTTCAACTGTAGGAGCGAAGCTTGCTCGCGAAGGCGCCCTCAAGTACGCCATCGCCGGCAAGCCTGGCTCCTACAGGGGATCGGGTTCGCACAGTTCAACTGTAGGAGCGAAGCTTGCTCGCGAAGGCGCCCTCAAGTACGCCTTCGCCGGCAAGCCTGGCTCCTACAGGGGATCGGGTTCGCACAGTTCAATTGTAGGAGCGAAGCTTGCTCGCGAAGGCGCCCTCAAGTACGCCATCGCCGGCAAGCCGGCTCCTACAAAAAAAATCAGTCTTCCGGAGTTCTTCCATGTCCCTCATCTACGGTCATCTGCTGTCCTGGAGTGCGCTGTTGCTGGTCATCGACGCCGTGCTCTGGCACGTCGCGCCGTTCAAGCATCGCGTCACGCGGGTCGGTGTGCGCCTCGCGTTGTTTGTGATGTTCAGCGCGCTCATCATCAACGCCGGCGTCAGCCCGTTGCAGGCACCGCTGTTGGCAGACGACCGCGTGGCGCAACTGGGCGCGACGGCGCTGGGGATTCTCTGGTGGCTGTACGCCGCACGTGTGCTCACCGAAGTCATCGGCCTGCTGCTGATGCGGCGCATCGGGCACAGCGGTCGGTTGCTGCAGGACGTCATCGGCGCGCTGGTGTTTCTGATCGCCATCGTCGCCGCAGCCGGGTACGTGCTGGAGTTGCCGGTGAAAGGTCTGCTGGCGACGTCCGGGGTGGTGGCAATTGTCGTCGGCCTGGCGTTACAAAGCACCCTGAGCGATGTGTTTTCCGGGATCGTGCTCAACACCACCAAGCCGTATCAGGTGGATGACTGGATCGCGATCGACGGCGTCGAGGGCAAAGTGCTCGACATCGATTGGCGCGCCACTCACCTGCTGACCAGCGCCGGCAGTACGGCGGTGGTGCCGAACTCGGTGGCGGCCAAAGCGAAGATCGTCAACCTGAGCCGCCCCGGCAACATGCATGGTGTGTCGATCAGCATCCAGGTGCCCAACCACATCCGTCCGCGTCGGGTGCTGGATGCACTGGACCGCACGCTTCAAGGCAGCAGCAGTCTGCTGCTCAACCCGGCGCCGAAAGCCGTGCTGAAAGAGGCCGGCGAAACCATGTCCGAATACGTGGCCAGCGGGTTTATCGCCGAACTCGGCAAGAAAAGCGAAGTGCGCAATCAACTGTTCGACCTCGCCCATCGGCACCTCGAAGCGGCGGGTATTTCCCGACAGCTCGACGGCGTGATCGAACCGACATCCCGCGCGCGGTCCTTGCTGGACGAGGTGAAAGTCTTCCGTTCCCTGAGCGAAGACGAACGCGACCGAATGGCCCATTCGATGGTCGCGCAACAGTACGCGGCAGGCCAGGTGGTGCTGGAACTGGGAGAAGTGCCGGACAGCCTGATGGTCATCGCCACGGGCGTGGTCAGCGCGACAGTACCGGACGGCGCCGGGCAAACCGAGGCCGGGCGCATGGGGCCGAGCGAGGTGATGGGTGAACAGAGCATCCTCACCGATACACCGTCGCAGGCCACGTTCACCGCGTTGACCTCGTGCATCATCTACCGGATCGACAAATCCCTGACCCGCAGCTGCATGGAGCAGCGGGTTGAAGTGGGTCGGGCGTTGAACAAGTTGCAGGCGGTACGGCAGCAGAACAGTCGGTTGACGCTGCTGGCCAAACCGGTGCCGATCAAGAAAGGTGGTTTTTTGAGTTGGCTGCAAAAACGCCAATCGGTTTAACGCCTCGCACATTGTAGGAGCCGGCTTGCCGGCGATAGCGCCCGTGAGATCGCCATCGCCGGCAAGCCGGCTCCTACAAAGGCACAAAAAAAATGCCCGCAGATCGCGGGCATTTTTTTGGCTGCAGACTTATTTCGAAGTCAACACCGAGTAGCTGTTCATCAGGTTGCGGTAGTTGGGAATACGCGGCGACAGCAGATTCGCCAGGCCTTCCATGTCGTTGCGCCAGTCGCCCTGCAACTCGCACGCAACGGAGAACCAGTTCACCAGTTGAGCACCGGCCGCCGCCATGCGCGCCCAAGCAGCTTGTTGCACGGTTTCGTTGAACGTACCCGAAGCATCGGTCACCACAAACACTTCAAACCCTTCGGCCAGCGCCGACAGCGTCGGGAAGGTCACGCAAACGTCAGTCACCACACCGGCGATGATCAGTTGCTTGCGGCCGGTGGCTTTGACGGCCTTGACGAAATCTTCGTTGTCCCAGGCGTTGATCTGGCCTGGACGCGGGATGTACGGCGCGTCCGGGAACTGCTCTTTCAATTCCGGCACCATCGGGCCGTTCGGGCCGTTTTCGAAGCTGGTGGTGAGGATAGTCGGCAGTTTGAAGAACTTGGCCACGTCGCCCAGGGCCAGCACGTTGTTCTTGAATTCGTTCGGCGAGAAATCCTGAACCAGCGAAATCAGACCGGTCTGGTGATCGACCAACAGGACAACGGCATCGTCTTTGTTCAGGCGTTTGTACGGAACGTTGCTCATGTGAAACTCCTCGATGGATGGGTATTACGTCAGGCGCCGACACGCGGGTCGGCGCTTTTTTTTGATCGTCAGAACGCGAAGCACGAGCAGCCGAAGGCGCCCCAGAAACCGGCGAAATCGCTGACCGGCGCGTTCGACAACCGCGCCTTTTCATGGCTATGGGAGTGCACACCGCACGGCCCGCTGCAATGGTGAACCTGCGCCTGCATCGGCGACGTCGGGCGCCAGTGACCCGGCACCTTGACCACCGGCGACCAGTCCGGCAGCACCGGCACACTGGCCGGGCCGAGTTTTTCGAAATCACCGGCGGCGTACACCACCTTGCCGCCGACCACAGTCAACACCGACTCGATCCACTTGATCGCTTCTTCGTCGACGCTGAAAAAGTCCGCGCTCAGGGCTGCGACGTCAGCCAGTTGGCCGACTTTGATCATGCCTTTCTTGCCCTGCTCGGAAGAGAACCAAGCGCTGCCGTGGGTGAACAGCTCCAGCGCGGTCTGCCGGGACAGCCCCTCGGCGTGCAGCTCCAGGCCACCGACGGTGCGACCGCTGACCATCCAGTACAGCGAAGTCCATGGGTTGTAGCTGGACACCCGCGTCGCATCGGTGCCCGCGCCAACCGGTACACCTTCGGCCAGCATGCGCTTGATCGGCGGCGTCGCTTCGGCAGCCTTGGCGCCGTAACGCTCGACGAAATACTCGCCCTGAAACGCCATGCGATCCTGAATCGCGATACCACCGCCCAGCGCCCTCACCCGCTCGATGTTCTGCGGCGTGATGGTTTCGGCGTGATCGAAAAACCATGGCAAACCATTGAACGGAATGTCGCGGTTAACCTTCTCGAACACGTCGAGCATGCGGCTGATGGATTCGTTGTAGGTGGCGTGCAAACGGAACGGCCAGCGCTGCTCGACCAAGTGGCGGACCACCGGTTCCAGCTCGTCTTCCATGGTTTGCGGCAGGTCCGGACGCGGTTCGAGGAAGTCCTCGAAATCCGCCGCCGAGAACACCAGCATTTCCCCGGCGCCGTTGTGGCGCAGGAAATCATCGCCCTGATGCAGGGTCACGCTGCTGGTCCAGTTCTTGAAGTCGGCCAGCTCTTCTTTCGGCTTCTGGGTGAACAGGTTGTAGGCGATGCGGATGGTCAGTTGCTGGTCCTTGGCCAACTGCTCGATCACCTGGTAATCGTCCGGATAATTCTGGAAACCGCCGCCGGCATCGATGGCGCTGGTCAGGCCGAGACGGTTGAGTTCGCGCATGAATTGGCGGGTCGAGTTGACCTGATACTCCAGCGGCAACTTCGGCCCCTTGGCCAGGGTCGAGTACAAAATCATCGCGTTCGGGCGCGCGACCAGCATGCCGGTCGGCTCACCGTTCGCGTCGCGCACGATCTCGCCACCCGGCGGGTTCGGCGTATTGCGGGTGTAACCAGCCACGCGCAACGCGGCGCGGTTGAGCAGAGCGCGGTCATATAGATGCAGGACAAATACCGGCGTATCCGGCGCCGCCTGGTTGAGTTCCTCGAGGGTCGGCATGCGCTTTTCAGCGAACTGGAATTCGTTCCAGCCACCGACCACGCGCACCCATTGTGGCGTTGGCGTGCGGTCGGCTTGATCCTTGAGCATGCGCAGGGCGTCGGCCAGCGACGGCACACCTTCCCAGCGCAGTTCGAGGTTGTAGTTCAAACCGCCACGGATCAGGTGCAAGTGCGAGTCGTTAAGGCCGGGGATGACACAGCGGCCCTTGAGGTCGATGACCTGGGTGCCGGAACCGCGCAGGGCCATGGCTTCGGCATCAGTGCCGACCGCGACGAAGCGGCCATCGCTGATGGCGACGGCACTGGCGCGTGGGTTTTCACGGTCAACGGTATGAAATTGGCCATTGAACAAAATCAGGTCGGCGTTCATCGCGTTTCCTTGGGCTGAGTGGAGGGGGACAGCCAAGGCGCGAACAAACGCGTCGCCATTGGCATGAACAGGTACACCACCGAGACGACGATGGTCAGCGTGATCAGGAACGTGGCGACCACGTAATTGGACAGGAACGCGTTAAGCCGCAACAGCGGGCCCCAGATCAGCGGCACCAGCAAGGTATGCGGCAGAATCACCAGCAACGTCACCACGGCCTGCTTCCAGCGCGGCGGCGGCGAACCGGTTTCAGCCTGCGGCGCGAACCAGAATTCTTTGACCGGGTTGACCTCGGTCTGGTCGCCATCGGCGAGCATCGGCGTGGCTTCGTTGACCAGTTCCAGCCGTTGCGGCGAATCGAGCCAGTGCTGCATCGCGTCGGTGGAGCAAAAGCGCAGCACGCAGGTGTACATGTCGAGGCCGGCGCTCTTGCCGCGCATCACATCCACCCCCAAGTGCCCTTCCTGCTGCCCGGCGATGCTGACGATGTTGCGCAACCAGGCTTCGTAGGGCACTTCAAAACCGGCTTTGACCCGGTGCTTGATGACCAGGGTCACGACTTCCTCGAAACGATTGGATTCAGGCATAACGCAAAGCTCCGGCGAATCGGACATTGAGCGCCAGCCGTCCCGGCCCGGCGATAAAAAGGCTGGTGAACAGAATCAACAGCAGCCAGCCGAACTGCCCTTCCTCGAGGCTCCATTGCGGGTGCACAACCAGCAGCGCGATCCACAACACAGACAAAACCGGCAGGCACGCCAGGCGCACCAACACCCCGGCAATGATCAGTAGCGGGCACAGCACCTCGGCAAAAATCGCCAGCATCAGCGTGACATTCGCGCCAAGGTGGAAAGGGTCTTCGATGACTTGCAGTTGAGCGTTGTAGTTAAGCAGCTTGGGCAAACCGTGCACCCACAGCAGAAACAAACCACCGCTGACCCGCAAAAAAAACAGCCCGATATCCTGGGCCCGTTCATCCCATTGCGAAGCGTTCATGGACTACCTGCACAAATGAAAAACCATCGGCGTCAAAGCGCCGGGACCTCATTCGATAGTGCCGGTGTGGGGGCGGGGAAAATTGAATGTACGTGCTCTTTTTCACGGCATCACACAGCCCCTGTAGGAGCCGGCTTGCCGGCGATGGCGGCCTGATAGCCGACCTATCTTTTATTGATGTACATATCCATTCCTGCGGTAACGGCTGCTATTGGTTTCGCCCTTACGGCGAGTCACTTGCAGAAGCGGCAAGTAACCAAGCGCTCTTGCCCCTTTCGTTCGGTGGCTCGCTAATGCTCGCCATGCCCTCGCTCCGGTCCTGCTCCGTGGGCCCGCCGCCATCGGCCATCCATGGCCGGGGGCGGCTAACCCGGCATCCATGCCGGGTTGCCCACTGCGCAGAACCTGCGCTCGGCCTCTCGAGGGGGCGCTCAGATCAAAAGCTGAAGGCGAGCTAACGCTCGACCTGATGAGTGGTGAAAAGCGAAAGCGTACGCCGATTTCCTGTAGGAGCCGGCTTGCTGCGGGCGGCGTTCCGACGATAGCGGTGGGTTGGGTACATTCGTGGGTGAAGGGTCGGCTGGAAACACGCCATCGCCGGCAAGCCGGCTCCTACAGAGGGTTGGGTACATTCGAGGGTGAAGGGTCGGCTGGAAGCACGCCATCGCCGGCAAGCCGGCTCCTACAGGGGATTGGGGACATTCGTGGGTGAAGGGTCGGCTGTCAGGTCGTCATCGCCGGCAAGCCGGCTCCTACAGGAGATTGGGGACATTCGTGAGTGAAGGGTCGGCTGTCAGGCCGCCTTCGCGAGCAAGCATCGCTCCTACGAAGAGCCAAGCAACGCACCCGCTTTTCACCACTCATCAGGCCGAGCGTTAGCTCGCCTTCAGCTTTTGATTTTGATCTGCCCGCCCCTTCGGGAGGCCGAGTGGAGGTTCTGCGCAGTGGGCAGCCCGGCATGGATGCCGGGCTAGCCGCCCCCGGCCATGGATGGCCGATGGCGGCGGGCCCACGGAGCAGGACCGGAGCGAGGGAACACCGAGCCTTAGCGAGGGGCCGGACGCCGGGGCAAGACTTTTTGGTTCCTTTTGTGGCGTTTGACAAAAGGGACTCGCCGTAAGGGCGAAACCACCAGCAGCCGTTACCGCAGCAATGGATATGTACCCCCAAAAGAAAATGGTCGGCCCAAAGGCCGCCACGTTCAACCCGATACAGGCAAAGGCCTGGACATAAACTCACTGATCCGCGACCGCAACCACCGCTCCGCCGGATCATTGTCATGCACCCCACTCCAAGCCATCGAAAGCTGCGCAGCATCAATGGGAAACGGTGGATCCTCAGCCCGCAACGCACACCCCTCAACCAGCGCACACGCCGCATAATCCGGCACCGTCGCAATCATCTCCGTGCCGGCCAGCAACGCACGCAACCCACTGAACTGCGGAACACCCAACACCACCCGACGACTGCGGCCAACCTTGGCCAGATCCAGATCGATATTGCCGCTCAGGTCGCCAGAGAACGACACCATCGCATGCGGTCGCTCGCAGTATTCATCCAGCGTCAGCAACCCCGGTCGCTTGTCCCCACGCAGCACCTTGCAGGGGATGTCGCGCAATTTCTTGCACTTCGCATTCGCGGGCAAATCCGTGGTGTAACTCACCCCCACAGAGATCTCTCCCGAAGCCAGCAATGCCGGCATCAGCAAATAGTTCGCACGCCGCACCACCACAACAATCCCCGGCGCCTCTTCTTGCAGTTGCCGCAACAACGGCGGAAACAAACCGAATTCGGCGTCGTCCGACAAACCAATGCGGAACACATCGCAGCTGCTCGCCGGATCAAATTCCTTCGCCCGACTGACCGCCCCGGAAATCACATCCATCGCCGGCTGCAATTCCTTGAGAATCGCCAGCGCCCGCGTTGTCGGCTCCATGCCACGGCCATTACGCAACAGCAACGGATCGTCAAACAGATCCCGTAACCGCCCCAGCGCCGCACTCACCGCCGGTTGGCCCATGAACAGTTTTTCAGCCACCCGGGTCAGGTTCTTCTCGAACATCAAGGCCTCGAAAATCACCAACAGGTTCATGTCGACGCGGCGCAGATCGTTACGGTTCATAGGCACGGCTCCCTTGTGAATGCGTCGGACTTTACTCGATCAGCGGCACTTTCGCCGCACGTTTATAAGGACCGTATTCGACCGGTACCCATTGGAAATGTTTGCCCTCAGCGGCGATATGGCCAATGCCCGGAAACGGCAAATGCGCTGCCGTCACCCAGGTTTTACCGGCGGCTGCATCGCTGAACACCTTGGCGCGGCTTTTGATCGCTTGCTGACTGTTGACGTCAAAGCCGATCGAGACTTCCGGGTGCAAGAACTGCACCGCGAGGTTATGCACCAGATCGCCCATGAACAAAATGCTCTGCCCTTGAGAGGTGAAGCGGTACGTCGTGCTGCCCGGCGTGTGCCCGGCTTCCAGCGTGGCCTCGACCCCCGGCACAGGCGACTGGCCGGCGTCGAACGTCTTGAAACGTCCCGCCGCGACGTACGGTGCGGTGGAGTCCTGGGCGATTTTGAAATACGGTTTGGCGCCCTCGGGAGCTTTGGCCAGCGCCTGAGGATCAAGCCAGTAATCGGCTTCGGCCTTCGCGGCGTAGACCGTGGCGTTGGCAAAAACCGGTTTCTGCTGGCCATCGACCAATCCGCACACATGGTCCAGGTGCAAGTGAGTCAACAGAATCGTGTCGACCTGCGAAGGCTCGTAGCCGGCGGCTTTCATGTTGTCCGAGAGCATGCCCGCCGTCGCACCGATGCATTGACCGGCGCCGGTATCCACCAGGATCAATTGCTTGCCGGTGTTGATCAGGAAGGCGTTGAACGCAGTCTGCACCCCCGGCGTTTCAATCGAGCGACGGGCCAGCAGTGCGCGAATCTGGCTTTGGGTCAGGCCCTGGAGCAGTTTGGGCGACAGGTCGTTGTAGCCGTCGAACAGCGCCGTCACCTCAAAGTCGCCCACCGCCAGGCGGAAGTAGCCCGGCACCTGAGTGCCGACCTGTGCCGGTGCCTGAGCCGAGGAGATTCCGGACGCCAACGCCACCGCGAGGCCCAACGCGCCAACCAGAGAATGTTTCATGCCGTCACCCTTGATCAAGTCAGAAGAGCGGCCATGCACAGGCCCGCCACAAGACGTCGATCATGCCTCGCCCGGCACCGCAAAAATTGCAGCCATGTGCTGAGTCAGCGCTGTTGTTCACCACTGCGCATCGGCGAAATTAACAACGTTTAACTCGCCTGCCAGAGCCCCGCGACCAAGAATGAAGCTCACCGAAACGGACATTTGTCATGGCTCATTCTCAGCAAAACGTCGCTCGCGCGACTGCCACTGAAACGCGAAAGAAAACCACCGGCGGCCTGACCCCGTGGCGCGAAAGCCTGGTCAAGCAACTGATCCTCGAACGCCTCGGTGAAACCGTCGAAGTGACCGAACTGGCACGCGCCTGCGCCCTCTCGCGCAGTCATTTCTCCCGCGCATTCAAGTGCAGCACCGGCCTCTCGCCGCAAGACTGGATTCGCCACCAACGCATCGCCCGGGCCAAGCAACTGATCCAGAACACCGACCTGAGCCTCACGCAAATCAGCCTCGAATGCGGCTTCTGCGATCAAGCGCACTTCTGCCACATCTTCACCCGCAGCGAAGGCATCAACCCATTCGCCTGGCGCTGCCGAGCCGTGCGCGCGCTTCCACGCGTCAACCTGTAGGAGCTTGGCTTGCTGGCGATGGCGATTTTACGGACGCCATCGCCGGCAAGCCGGCTCCTACAGGGATTGTGGGGGTGTTCGGGATTTGGGGATGACGCAAAACCTGTAGGAGCCCGGCTTGCTGGCGATGGCGATTTTGTGGACGCCATCGCCAGCAAGCCGGCTCCTACAGGGATTGTGGGGGTGTTCGGGGATTGAGGATCGACGCAAAACCTGTAGGAGTCCGGCTTGCCGGCGATGGCGATTTCGTGGACGCCATCGCCGGCAAGCCTGCCGCCTTTTACCCTAACGGCACCAACCGCTCCAACGCCTCGGCCACGCCAAATCCGTACGCAGGATCGGCCTTGGTGCAGTTGTCGATATGACGCTGGCGGATCGCCTGCGGCACGCCGTTCATGGCGCGTGCGGTGTTGTCGAACAGCAACTGCTTGCGCGCCGGATCGAGCAGTCGAAACAGGTTACCCGGCTGTTCGTAATGATCCTCTTCCAACCGATGATCATAATGCTGGGCAAAGCCTTCCAGCGGCAGCGGCGGCTCGGCCAGTTCCGGCGAGTCCTGCCATTCACCGACACTGTTCGGGAAGTAACTGGCGGTACCGCCGAGGTTGCCGTCGGTGCGCATGGCGCCGTCGCGATGGTAGCTATGCGCCGGGCAGCGCGGCGCGTTGACCGGGATGTGGTTGAAGTTCACGCCGAGGCGATAACGCTGGGCATCACCATAGGAAAACAGCCGCGCCTGGAGCATGCGGTCCGGTGAAAAACTCACGCCCGGCACCACGTTGGCCGGCGAAAACGCTGCCTGTTCGATTTCGGCAAAGTGGTTTTCGGCGTTGCGATTGAGCTCCATGACGCCCACTTCAATCAGCGGGAATTCAGCGTGCGGCCAGACCTTGGTCAAGTCGAACGGGTTGTGCCGATAGTTGAGCGCCTGTTCTTCCTCCATCACCTGAATGCACAATTTCCAGCGCGGGAAGTTGCCCTGCTCGATGACTTCGTAAAGGTCGCGCAGATTGCTTTCGCGGTCTTTGCCGACCACCGCTTCGGCCTCCGCGTCCGAAAGGTTTTCGATGCCTTGCTGGCAGACAAAATGAAACTTCACCCAGACCCGTTTGTTGTCGCGGTCGATCAGGCTGAAGGTGTGACTGCCGAAGCCGTGCATGTGACGGAAGCTGGTAGGAATCCCGCGATCGCTCATCACGATGGTCACCTGGTGCAGCGCCTCGGGCAGCAGGGTCCAGAAGTCCCAGTTGCTGGTGGCGTTGCGCAGGCCGGTGCGCGGGTCGCGTTTGACCACGTGGTTGAGGTCGGAGAAACGCAGCGGGTCGCGGAAGAAAAACACCGGCGTGTTGTTGCCGACAATGTCCCAGTTGCCTTCGTCGGTGTAGAACTTCACCGCGAAGCCACGGATATCACGCTCGGCATCCGCCGCGCCGCGTTCGCCGGCCACCGAGGAAAAACGCACGAACAGCGGCGTTTCCTTGCCCACCGAGCTGAAGATGCTGGCTTTTGTATAACGGGTGATGTCATGGGTGACGGTGAAGGTGCCATAGGCGCCCGCACCCTTGGCGTGCATGCGCCGTTCCGGGATCAGTTCGCGGTCGAAGTGGGCGAGTTTTTCCAGCAACCAGATGTCTTGCAAGAGCGCCGGTCCACGGGGGCCGGCGGTCTGGATATTGAAGTTGTCGGCCACCGGTGCCCCGGTGGCGTTGGTCAGCTTTTTCATGGTCAGGTTCTCGAAGGATTCGGCTCATCAGGAGCGAGAACGGCGCGGATCTACGCCCGCGCCGTGGGCACATCAACCCTTGAGGAACGCCAGCAGATCAGCGTTGAGCTGATCCTTGTGGGTATCAGTCAGGCCATGGGGCGCGCCGGGGTAGACCTTCAGCGTAGACCCCTTGACCAGTTTTGCCGAAGCAATGCCGGCGGCCTCGATCGGCACCACCTGGTCCGCGTCGCCGTGCACCACCAGCGTGGGGATGTCGAATTTCTTCAGGTCTTCGGTGAAGTCGGTTTCAGAGAACGCCTTGATGCAGTCATAAGCGTTCTTGTGGCCGGAGGTCATGCCCTGCATCCAGAACCAGTCGATCATGCCTTGCGACGGTTTGGCGTCCGGTTTGTTGAAGCCGAAGAACGGACCGCTGGCGAGGTCGATGTACAGCTGCGAACGGTCGACCAGGGACGCCTGACGAATACCGTCAAACACCTCGATCGGCAGGCCACCGGGGTTGGCTTCGGTCTTGAGCATCAGGGGCGGCACCGCTGAAATCAGCCCGGCCTTGGCCACGCGCCCGGTGCCGTGGCGACCGATGTAGCGCGCCACTTCACCACCGCCGGTGGAGAAACCGAACAGCACGGCGTCTTTCAGGTCGAGCCGTTCGATCAACTGCGCCAGGTCATCGGCGTAGGTGTCCATGTCGTTGCCGGTCCACGGCTGACTGGAACGGCCATGGCCACGACGGTCGTGGGCGATCACCCGGTAGCCTTTGGAGGCGAGGAAGATCATCTGCGATTCCCAGCTGTCGGCGTTCAGCGGCCAACCGTGGCTGAAGACGATGGGCTGGCCGGTGCCCCAATCCTTGTAATAAATCTCGGTGCCGTCTCGGGTGGTGAACGTGCTCATGCGATGTTTCCTCAGGAGGGTTGGGGGTGATTCAAACCGGTGAGTGGCTCAGGCGTTCAGCCAGCCGCGCCACGCGTTCGCCCAGGTGCGCGGCGGTGCAGCGATCTTCCGGGGGCGGTGCGAATTCGGGGGACTGTTCGACATTCGACTGCGCCATGGCGCCCAGCGAACTGCCGAGGCGATTGAGTTGCCCGTCGAACACGCCGGTGCCGGAGCGTGCCGGCAGCAGGTCGAGGCCGACCCAGATCATCGAATGCTGCGCGGCGAACACCGCCATCTGCAGCAAGGTGTTGAGTTTGTCGCCACACAGGCAGCCGGAATTGGTGAAGCCCGCCGCGAGTTTGTCGCGCCAGGGTTGGGTCAGGTAGAACGCCGCCGTGGCTTCCATGAACCCCTTGAAGCGTGCCGAGGCGCTGCCCATGTAGGTCGGCGCACCGAATATGATCGCGTCGGCGTTGTGCAAACGGTCCCAGTGCTGATCCACGTCCTCGACCGAAATCAGCTGGCAGGTACTGCCCAGGTGCCGTTCCACACCTTGGGCCACGGCTTCAGCCATGACCCGTGTGTGCCCGTAGCCACTGTGATAGACCACCACCACGTTGCTCATTCCGGCGTCCTCATGACAAATAAATCCCTTTTCACAACACGGCCCCCCCTGTAGGAGCCGGCTTGCTGGCGATTGCGATGTACCCATCGCCGACAACTTCGGCTGAAATACCGCAATCGCCAGCAAGCCGGCTCCTACAGCTTGAGCAGTTGCGGTGCTGGAGTTTTGGGCGTAGACCGGACGCAGGACGAGTTAAACGTTGTTAATTTTCCCTGGCGCGCCAAAAGCCCCGGCGCCTTCTACACAAGCGCCGCGCCCAGTAAAAACGCAAAGAACAGGGAGGATCGTAAACCGGCAGTCCAAGTGAACACCCAGCAGTCAGTTGGCCAGCGCATTGCGCGAATGAACAAACCTGACGAATATGCTCGGTAACCGCGTACCAGACGGCTGCAAGCAGGAGTGACCCGTTGACCCTTTCCCCCGAACAGGCCATCCATTTCGGCCCTTACCGGATCTATCCCGGACAACGCCTGGTGATGGAGGCCGACCAGCCCCTGCGCCTGGGTCGGCGTGCCATGGATATTCTGTTGATCCTTCTGGAACACGCCGGAAATGTGGTCAGCAAACAGGAACTGATCGCCGGGGTCTGGCCCAAAAGCGTTGTCGAAGACATCAACCTGCGGGTGCACATGGCGGCGTTGCGCAAAGCCCTCGGCGACGGCCAGAACGGCCAGCGTTACATCGTCACCGTGGCCCAGCGCGGCTACAGCTTTGTCGCGCCGTTCTCTTTGGAGCACATCGAGCAACATCCGGCGAATGAAGCCCCCGCACCGAACGGCCACAACCTGCCCGTGCGGCGCACGCGCATGATCGGTCGCCAGTCCCTCGTCGACAGCCTGGTGGTCCAGTTGTCACGCCAGCGCTTCATTACGTTGGTCGGCCCCGGCGGCATCGGCAAAACCACCGTGGCCCTGCGCGTTGCCGAGCAATTGATCGGGCGCTACCGCGATGGCATTCGTCTGCTGGACCTGGCGCCGATCAACGATCCATCGATGATCAGCGCGCATCTGGCGACGCTGCTCGAACTGTCGTTGCATGACACCGACCCGATGAGCGGCCTCCCCGCATTTTTGCGCGACCGGCAGATGTTGCTGGTGATCGACAACTGCGAACACCTGCTCGACGCCATCGCCGTGTTGAGCGAAAGCATCCTGCGCGCCGCGCCCGACGTGCACATTCTGACCACCAGCCGCGAGAGCCTGCGGGCCGAAGGCGAGTTCGTTCAGCGTCTTGAGTCACTGGACTGCCCGCCGCCCATTGCCGTGCTCGACCGCGCGCAGGCCCTGAGCTTTTCGGCCTTGCAGTTGTTTGTCGAACGGGCGATGGCCAGCCACGACAGTTTCGAACTGCGCGATGACGAGCTGCCGCTGGCGATTGAAATCTGCCGGCGCCTGGACGGTATTCCGCTGGCAATTGAACTGGCGGCGGCGCAAGTCGGCGGCCTCGGCGTGGGCGGCTTGCTCACGCAACTGCAAGGCAGTTTTCGCCTGCTCACCCAAGGCTGCCAGACCACCTTGGGTCGCCATCAAACCTTGCGCGCCACGTTGGACTGGAGTTTCGAACTGCTGAGTGCCTGCGAACAAACCTGCCTGCGCCGACTGAGCGTGTTCAGAGGCGGCTTCACCCTGGAGTCGGCAGCAGCAGTGATCGTCGGCGAACATATCGAACCCTGTGAGGTGTTTGGCTCGATCACACAACTGGTGGCCAAGTCGCTGCTGAACGTCGAGGTCGGCGACGAAGAAGTGTTCTACCGCCTGCTCGACACTACGCGCAGCTACGCCCTGGAAAAACTCGACCAGGCCGCCGACCTGCCGGGCACCCGCGAACGCCACGCCGAGCGTTGCCTGGCCTTGATGCATCAGGCCCAGCAGGACTGGGAGCTGATCGCGACGGCGACGTGGATCGAGCGTTATGCACGCAGTCTGGAAGATATTCGCGCAGCCCTCGATTGGGGCTTGGACGCACAAGGGCCGCAGACGTTGGCGATCCGCCTGACCGCGACATCGACGCCGCTCTGGCAGGAAATGTCGCTGCTCAAAGAGCACGGCGTGTATGTGCGCAAGGCGCTGGCCCTGCTGGATGCCGCGCCCGAGCCCTGCCCCCGGCTGAAAATGGCCCTCAAACTGGCCCTCGGCAGCGCCTGCTACCACACCCATGGCGGCACGGCGGAAACCGTCGAGGCCTTCGTCAGCGCCAGAACGCTGGCCAGGCACTGCAACGACGTGGCCGGTCAGTTACGTGCGGTGTCCGGGCACATGGCGGTCAACCTCTGCTGTGCCAACTATCAAATGGCCCTGGAGCAGAGCCAGCAGTTCGACCGGTTGGGGCTGCACGGCGATGAAGTGTTGTCCCTCAGCACCCACCGTTTGCGGGTGCTGGCGCTGCACTTTGCCGGGAATCAGGAACAGGCGCGGGTGAATGCCGAAGAGGTGCTGCAGCGCATGGCCCAGAGCGGCCACCTCAACCGCTTCACCCACGGTTTTGGCGTGCAGTACGACCAGAGCGTCGCCGCCCTGACCATTCTGGCGCGCATCCTCTGGCTGCAAGGCCGGCCGGAACAGGCGTGGCGCACCGCCCGGCAAGCGCTGGACATCGCGATGCAGATCAACCACGGTACGTCCATCTGCTACACCCTGGCGCTGGCCGGTTGCCTGATCGCCCACTACAACGGCGACACCCGCACCGCGCGCGAACTCTTGCGACTGCTGCTGGAACAAGCGCAAAAACACTCGGTGCTGCTGTTCTACACTTGGGCCATGCACTACGCACAGGTGATCGACCACACCGAGCTGCGCTCCTCCCTTCTGCCGGGCGAGGGGTTGATCAAGGACATCATGGTGACGCTGGACACCGGTTTCGTCGATGACGACTTGTCACAACGGGCAGATACCGGCATCGCGGGCTGGAACACGGCGGAGATCCTGCGAGCCAGGGCTGAGGCGCTTCTGGCGCAAGAGTGCCCGTTGAACACCGACGCGGCCGAGGCCTTGCTGATCAGGGCCTTGAACGTCGCCAACCATCAGGGCGCCCTGGCCTGGGAACTGCGCAGCGCTACCTCGCTGGCACAGCTTTGGCAGCGTCAGGGCCGGCACCGGCAAGCCCATACGCTGCTGGCGCCGATCTACAACCGGTTCACCGAAGGTTTTGCCACACCGGACCTGACGAAAGTCCGCCGGTTACTCGATGAGTTGCAGCGCCACTTGCCCGCTTGATACCCACCGCGCCCGGCTGATGTAGCGGGCGTAACGCATTTCAACGGTGCGCAATTCACCGCTGCCCTCGAGTTTCTCCAGGGCGTAGGTGCGGGTGGTGTTGAGGAAACGGTAGCGGGCCAGTCCGCCGCCCTGCTCCAGCGATAGCAACGATTTGAGCGCCAGACTTTCCACCCCTTCAATCAAGCGGGCAGGCAGCAATGCCGCGCAACTGATCACGCCAATCGCGGTATCCAGCGTAAAGGCCATCTTGAACACCGACAGGCGCTGCAACACGGTTTGCTCCAGCGGGCTCAGTTGCTCATAGCTCCAGTCCAGCGCCGCTTTCAAGGTTTGATGCCGGGGCACGGCGGTGCGCCGGCCCTGGGTCAGCAGCTGAAAACAGTTGTCCAGTTGAGCTTGCAGGCCCACCAGCGCCAACGCATCAATCTGCGCCGCCGCCAGTTCGATGGCCAGGGGCAGACCATCGAGCCGGCGACAGATTTCGCGCACGACCTTGAGGTCTTGTTCGCGCAGCACAAAGCCTTGCTGACGAGCACGGGCACGGCTGACGAACAGTTGCACCGCCGAATAGCCCATCGCTTCGGCCACACTGTGCAACGCCGAAGCCGGAGGCACCGCCAGTGGCGGCAAACGCTGGACCGTTTCCCCCTGCGCCTGGAGCGGCTCGCGACTGGTTACCAGGATCGACAGGCGTGGCGCCGCCATCAGCAGGTCCTCGACCAGTGTCCGGCAGCGTTCGAGCAGGTGCTCGCAATTGTCGAGCACCAATAACGCATGACGTTGCGCCCATGTCTCCAGGGTGGTTCCGACGCCCAGCTCAAGCGCCCGGGTCAGATGATCGACCACCTGCGCAGGGTCATCGATCACCGCCAGATCCACCAGCCAGACCCCATCCTGGTAATGCTGCAAGAGCAGTTCGGCCACCCGCAACGCCACGGTGGTCTTGCCGATGCCGCCGGGACCGGTCAGGGTCATGAGGCGCCGAACCGGTAACTGCCGGACCAGACTGCCGACCAGCGAATCGCGCCCGATCACCGGCGACAGGCGCGCGGGCAGGTTGTGTTGAGGTTTCTGAACCGTTTCGATCGAGGCCAGCGTACTCGCCGGCACCCGCTGCACGGCTGCGATAAAGCTATAACCGCGCTGGGGAATGTTGACGATGTAGCGCTGCCCGTCCTGCCCGTCGCCCAATGCGCGACGCAGCGCGGCGATGTGCACGCGCAGGTTGATCTCCTCGACCACCGAAGTCGGCCAGACGAGTGCGATGAGCTCGTCCTTGCTGACCACGTTGCCCGCGCGCTGGACCAGCACCTGCAAGATATCCAGGGCCCGCCCGCCCATGCGCAGCGGCCGGTCCCCGTCGAGGATCAGCCGTTGCCGCAGGTGAAACGCATAAGGGCCGAATCGCAGCACCGCTTCGTTGTTCAAATCACTGACGCTGTTCATGCAGGTCCACGTGCGCAAACCCTAAGCGGCTAAACGGATTGTCATTTCCATTGCGCGCCAGGCTCGCGCCTCCATTACAAAGAGTTCACGGGTATCTTCGCAGGCCTCGGTGACGGAACAACGACCATGGTGGGAGCGTTACAGCCATCACGGTGCGCAGAACGGACAAAAAGGCACTAGCTGAACTGTTCGCGGTACTGGGACGGGGTCAACCCGAGTTTTTCACTGAACAGAAACCGCATGTGCCGCACACTGCCGAAACCACTTTTGAAAGCCACGGTCTTGAGCGGCAAGTCACTGGTTTCCAACAGATTTCTCGCACAGTCGATGCGTGCGCTCTGGAGAAACTCCATCGGCGTCATGTTCACTTCCCGGGCGAACACCCTGGCGAAATGACGCGGACTCATGGTGGCCAGGCCGGCCATGCGCTCGATGCTGAAGGCTTCGTCGAGGTGGTCGAGCACATAGTTCTGCACGCGCGTCACCGGTGTTTCGTGAGGGGCCACCGTCGCCATCAACGGACTGAATTGCGCCTGTCCGCCCTGACGTTTCATCACCACCAGCAACACCTTGGCCACGTCCTGGGCGACTTTCTTGCCATGGTCTTCGGCAACCACGGCGAGTGCCAGGTCAATGCCGGCAGTGACGCCGCCGGAGGTGATCAGGTTGCGGTCCTGAACAAAGATCTGATCGGTCTCCACCGTCGCCTTCGGGAACCCCTTGATCAGCCGTTCGGTGTAATGCCAGTGGGTGGTGACACGGTAGCCATCAATCAGGCCGGCATTCCCGAGCACGAATGCGCCGGTGCAGATCGAGCCATAACGTCCGGCCCGCTTAACCGCACCTTTGAGCCAGCCGAGCAACGGCGGATGTTTTTCGTTGTAGGCCCCGGGGCCGCCCGGCACCAGCAACAGGTCATACGCCTGATCCGCCTGATCGATATGCACATCGGCCTGCACGTTGACACCGTTGGAGGCACGCAACGCGCCGTGCTCGGTGCCGATGGTCGACAACACGTAACGCTCGGCCGGTTCCAGATAACGATTGGCGATGGAAAACACCTCCATGGGCCCGGCCATATCGAGCAGGAGAAAATCAGGGAACAGCACCATTGCCACGGTTTTCATGGGTTCAAAATCACTGAAATCAAAAAAAGAATACTGGCCAAACACGTACCCCCTGTAGGAGCCGGCTTGCCGGCGATGGCGGTAGGTCTGTCGACATGATTATTGTCTGAACGGACGCTATCGCCGGCAAGCCGGCTCCTACAGGGTTACGTGCATGGCATGAAGACTGTGCTGTGCATTATGGCCAAGTGCGGGGGGATCAGTCTGCTTATTATTGTCAACCAATACGGGACAGTATTTCAATTTCCATCTACTTATTGCACCACAGGATAAACATTAACCTTCTCCTCACTCGGACGAATCAACGTCCCCACAGGAGATTTCATCATGCTGACCCTTCGCAAAGCTTCCGATCGCGGCTTGGCCAATCATGGTTGGTTGAAGTCGTTCCATACCTTTTCCTTCGCCAACTACCGCAACCCGAAAGAGCAGGGTTTTTCCGACCTGCTGGTGATCAACGATGACCGCGTCGCGGCCGGCAAAGGCTTTGGCCAGCACCCACACCGTGACATGGAGATTTTCTCCTACGTGCTTGAAGGCGCCCTGGAACACAAGGACACCCTGGGCACCGGTTCGGTGATCCGCCCTGGTGACGTGCAACTGATGAGTGCCGGCAGCGGCGTGGCACACAGTGAGTACAACCACTCGGCGACCCGTGGCGTGCACTTCCTGCAAATCTGGATCGTGCCGGACGTCAGCGGCGCCAAACCGCGTTATCAGCAAGAGCATTTCAATACACAGAAGAAACGCGGGCGTCTGCAACTGATCATCTCCCCCGAGGGGAAAAACGGTTCGCTGAAGGTGCGCCAGGATGCGCGGGTGTATGCCGGCCTGATCGATGGCAAGGAAAGCGCCACGCTGGAACTGGCCGCCAATCGTTATGCCTACGTGCATGTGGCGCGCGGCAGCGTCGAACTCAACGGCCTGCAATTGCAGGAAGGCGATGGCGTGCGGGTTCGCGATGAACAGTTGCTGACCCTGAGCAACGGCGTGGATGCCGAAGTGCTGGTGTTCGACCTGCGTCCTCAGGAATTGCCTGAAATGCCGTAATCCTGTGTGAAGTAATCGCCACCTCGCTGCGCTCGACAGCTCCTACAGGTACACGCAAATCCCTGTAGGAGCTGTCGAGCGCAGCGAGGTGGCGATCTTTCAGCCGTTACTCACCCGTCCCCGCAAACCCTGCAACAATCTCATCGATCACCACCCGCACCCTCGCGGTATGCCGCAAGTCCGCGTGCGTCACCAGCCATATGTCATACGGCACCGGTCGTGTGCGTTCCGGCCACAGCCTGACCAGCCCGTCGCGCTCCCCCATGTACACCGGAATTTCCCCCAGCCCGATCCCCGCGGCAATCGCCCGGCGCACCAGCAGACTGGAACTCAGGCTCGAAACGATGCGCCCGCGCCCCAACGGTTCCGAGACCAGCGTGATGTCTTTGTTGTTCTGCAAATACGGCTGATACACCACCAGATCATGCCCCTCGAACGCCGAACCCGGTGCCGGCACACCGTGGGTGTCCACATACTCCCGGGAGGCAAACAGGCCCACCGGCCAACGCGCGATGCGTCGGGCGATCAGGTCCGGGTTGTCTGGCCGGGTGTTGCGCACGGCGATGTCGGCTTCACGTTTCGACAGGCTCAGAATCTGTGTCGAGGCATCCAGTTGCACGCGCACGTCGGGGTGCTGTGCGTGCAAGCGGGCAATCGCCGGGATCAGGAAGTCGATGGCCATGGAGTCCGTGGTGCTGACCCGAACGATACCGGTCAGCCGGTCGTCGAGCCCTTGAATCTGGCGCTGCATCTCCAGTGCGGAGTGCTCCATTTTCTCCACGGCTTTCAACGCTGCTTCACCGACGGCTGTCAGCGCGTATCCCTCCGAAGTGCGCAGAAACAGCGTCGCACTCAAGGACTTCTCCAGTGCCGTGATCCGCCTCCCGACGGTGGCCTGATCGACCCCCAGCACCCGCGCCGCGCCACGTAACGTCGATTCCCGGCATACGGCCAAAAACACCCTGGCGTCATCCCAATTCATAGGTTTCTCCACTGCTGCATATACGCATCACCATAACGCAAAATCGCTGCGTTATTGCATCAATGAATCTGGATAAGCTGGGCACCATAGATAAACCTGGAGGACGGCTCCCATGCCCAGCACATCAACCACCCCGCGCAGCGCCATCTGGCTGCCTATTTTCGCCGGCCTCTGCGCCAGCCTGGTCAGCATCGGCCTGGCGCGGTTCGCCTACACGCCGTTGATTCCCTCATTGATCCAGGCGCACTGGTTTTCCGCCAGCGACGTGGTGTACCTCGGCGCCGCCAATCTGGTGGGTTACCTGATTGGCGCGCTGATCGGCCATCCGCTGGCCCGTCGGACCTCCAACAAAAGCGCCCTGCGCCTGATGATGCTGGCGGTGACGCTGTCGTTTTTCGCGTGTGGCTTTCCGTTGTCGGTGAGCTGGTTCTTCGGCTGGCGCTTGCTGTCGGGCGTCGCTGGCGGCGCGATCATGGTGTTGGTGGCCGCAACCGTGCTGCCGCATGTGCCGGCGTCCCGCCGAGGGCTGGCCAGTGGTGCGATTTTCCTGGGCATCGGTTTGGGTATCGCCGGCTCCGGGACGATTGTGCCGCCGCTGTTGAGCCTGGGTTTGCAGAACACCTGGTTCGGTCTCGGCGCGCTGGCATTGGCGCTTACCGTCGCCAGTTGGTTCGGTTGGCCGTCAGCCACGCACGCGGCCACCGCAGCACCGTCCGCTGAACCCTCGACGATGCCGACTGACCCGAACGTTTACCTGCTGTTCGCCCAATACGCGTTCATGGCTGCCGGACTCGTGCCCGCCATGGTGTTCCTGGTGGATTACGTTGCCCGCGGGCTCGGGGCTGGCGCGCACATTGGCGCTCTTATCTGGGTGATGTACGGCCTCGGCGCGATTATCGGGCCGGTGAGTTACGGTTTTCTGGCTGACAAACTGGGCGCACGGCTGAGCATTCGCCTGGTGCTGGTGGTGCAGGCAGTTGCAGTCGGTTTACTGTCGATTTCAAGTGCTTTCACTGCGCTGGCCTTGCTGGCGGTGATCCTCGGCTCGTTCCCGCCGGGTATCGTGCCGCTGGCATTGGCCCGGGTTCACGAACTGATCCCGAACCATCATCAACAGCAGATTGCCTGGAGTCGCGCCACCGTGTCGTTCGCCACCTTCCAGGCGATTGCCGGGTTTGCGTATTCGGCGTTGTTCAACGCCAGCGGCGGGCATCACGCGCTGTTGTTCATCCTCGCAGCGGGCGCCATTGTCATAGCCCTGCTGCTGGAACAGGGCATGCGCTTGCTGAATCGTCGCGGCCGGCTGCAACCTGTATTGAGCTGAGTCACCGACGGCTTGATGTGGTCCCACTTACTGAACATTTCCAGACAGGACACTCACATGAATCTGCCCCACACCATGACCCTGATCGAAATCACCGAACCCGGCGGCCCTGAGGTATTAAAGCCACGCCAGGCGTCAGTACCAACCCCGGGGCCGGGCGAAGTACTGATTCGCGTACACGCTGCCGGGGTCAATCGCCCCGACGTGATTCAACGTGCCGGCAAGTACCCGATGAAACCCGGCATGAGCCCGATTCCGGGGCTGGAAGTGGCCGGTGAAGTGGTGGCGGTCGGTAAAGGTGTCAGCGAATTTATCGTCGGCGACAACGTCTGCGCGCTGACCAACGGCGGCGGTTACGCTCAATACTGCGTCGCGCCGGCCGGCCAGACGCTGCCGATTCCTCAAGGCATGGATTGGGTGCACGCGGCGGCGGTCCCGGAAACCTTCTTCACCGTGTGGGCCAATCTGTTTGACATGGGCGGCGCTGCCAAAGGTCAGCGCGCATTGATCCATGGCGGCACCAGCGGCATCGGCACGACCGCGTTGATGCTGTGTCGCGAATTCGGCGTCAAGGCCTTCGCCACGGCGGGCAGTGAGGAAAAGTGCGCGGCGATCCGTACGTTGGGCGCAGAAGCGATCAACTATCGCGATCAGGATTTCGCCCAGGTCATCCAGGAAAAAACCGCCGGCAAAGGCGTCAATGTCATCCTCGATATCATGGGCGGCTCGTACCTGAATTCGAACATCGCGGCGCTGGGCATGGAAGGTCGACTGGTGATGCTGGGCTTTCTCGGCGGCGCCCACGCCAAGGACGTCGACCTGTTGGCGATCATGAGCAAACGCGCCATCGTGACGGGCTCGTTGCTGCGCCCACGCACCGTGGAAGAAAAAGCCTCGATTGCCGAGCAGTTGCGCGAATACGTGTGGCCGGTGCTCGCTGCCGGGCGTTGCCTGCCGATGATCGACAAGGTTTATCCGTTGGCCGAGGCGGCACAGGCGCATGCGCGGATGGAAGGTGGCGAGCACATTGGCAAGATTGTGTTGCGGGTGGATTGATCTGCAATTGTGGCGCCCCCTCTGTAGGAGCAAGCTTGCTCGCGATAGCGGTGTGTCAGTCGACAGCATTGCTTAATGTGCCCCCGTCATCGCGAGCAAGCTTGCTCCTACAAGGAGGGTTGGTGAACGGCTGTCGAAAATGTTCCCCCCGCCGACACGCTTCTGTTAAAAACCGGACTTCAGTTTTTTACCGACGGACCATCCGATGCCCTCCTCCCCGCTCACACGTCTGCGCCGACGCTGGCTGCCCTTGCTGTGCATGGCCGCGCTGATTGTCGGTCTGCCGGTGAGTTGCGGCGTGCTTGAGCACACCGAGCGCGAGCTGCTGTTTCGTATCGAGCCGGGCACGGCGGGCTGGTATCGCGGTTTGCCGAAGGACGTTCAAGAATTCGACATCCAGCCCGCCAGTTTCAAGGATGGGCAAAACCTGCATGCCTGGTGGTGGCCGGCGGCTCGTCGTGATGCGCCTTCGATTCTCTATTTGCACGGTGTGCGCTGGAACCTCACCGGCCAGGCGTTTCGCATCGAACAATTGCGCGCCATGGGCTATTCCGTCCTGGCGATCGACTACCGCGGGTTTGGTCAGAGCAAAGGCGATCTGCCGTCGGAAGCCAGTGTGTATGAAGACGCACGAGCTGCCTGGGAACGCTTCACAACGATGCAACCGGACGCCAGCAAGCGCCTGATCTATGGCCATTCCCTCGGCGGCGCGGTAGCCATCGACCTCGCGTCAGACCTGGCCGCACAGGCGAAAAAGAACCATGTCGCGGTCCCGGTGCGCGGTCTGGTGATCGAGTCCACGTTCACGTCACTGGGCGATGCCGTGGCCCAAGTGGCCGAAAGTAACCTGCCGGTGAAATGGCTGCCAGTGCGCTGGCTGCTGTCGCAGAAATTCGATTCCATCGACAAGATCGTCGACATCGACATGCCGCTGCTGGTCGTGCATGGCCTGGCCGATGCATTCATGCCGTCGCGCTTCAGCCAGCAGTTGTTCAACGCCGCCAGCGAGCCCAAGCGCCTGTTGTTGGTGCCGGGCGGTACGCACAACAACAGCATGAGCCTGGGCGGCACCCAGTATCGCCAGGCACTTGAAGGCCTGATGAAAGCAAAACCGCCGCAGATGGCCGGGCCGGCACTGGCTCGCGGTTCTCAGGACTCCTGACGTTTAGCGATAACCTCGCGCCTGCAAGTTGAACAATTGCGCGTAACGCCCTCCGGCGGCCACCAGACTGGCGTGATCGCCGCGTTCAAGGATCGCCCCCTGATCCAGCACGATGATGTGGTCGGCATTACGCACGCTGGAAAAACGATGGGAAATCAACAGCGTCATGCGGCCTTCGGTGTGCTCGCTGAAATGCTCGAACACCGCCGCTTCCGCCGCCGGGTCGAGGGCTGAGGTCGGCTCATCCAGAATCAGGATATCGGCGTCACGGCGCATGTAGGCACGGGACAAGGCAATCTTCTGCCATTGCCCGCCAGACAGTTCCTGGCCGCCGGCAAACCAGCGGCCCAATTGGGTGGCATAGCCGCGATCCAGACGCTCAATGAAAGGCGCGGCCATGCCCTCGGCGGCAGCGGCTTGCCAGCGCTGCTCATCGTTGAACGCCAAGGTGTCACCGACACCGATGTTCTCGCCCACGGAGAACTGGTAGCGAATATAGTCCTGGAAAATCACGCCGATACGCCGGCGCAGCGCATCCTCATCCCATGCCTGCAAGTCACTGCCGTCCAGCAGGATGCGCCCCTGGTCGGGACGGTACAGGCGGGTCAGCAGCTTGATCAGCGTGGTCTTGCCCGAACCGTTCTCCCCCACCAGCGCCACGCTGTGCCCCGGCACGAGGTGCAGATCAATGCCCTCCAGCGCCGCGCGGCTCGCGCCCGGATAGCTGAACCCGACGTTTTCGAAACGCAGACCATCGCCGGGCAGCGCGCCTACGGTCAGGCTGCCGGAGTCGGCCACCACGGGTTCAGCCAGGTATTCATAGAGACTGGACAGATACAGTCCGTCTTCGTAAAGACCACTGATGGCGCTCAAGCTGCTGCTCACTGCGGTCTGCCCCTGCTTGAACAGCACCAGGTACATGGTCATCTGGCCAAGGGTGATGCTGCCGTGGACGGTGTCGACCACCACCCACGCGTAGGCCAGATAAAACGCCCCCGTGCCCAGTAATCCCAGGACAAAACCCCAGCCATCGCGGCGCAGGGTCAGCCGACGGTCTTCAGCGTAAAGACGCGCGAACGTATCGCGATAACGCTTCAACAGCAGTGGCGCGAAGCCGAACAGCTTGACCTCTTTGATGTAGCCCTCGTGGGAGAGCAGCGTCTCGATGTAGTTCTGCTGCCGGCTCTCCGGCGCACGACGGGTAAACAGCCTGAAGGCGTCCCCGGAAAAATGTGCTTCGGCAAAAAATACCGGCAACGCACCCACCACCAACAACACCAGCGCCCACGGCGAAAAATGCACCAGCAACACACCAAAACTGATCAGCACAATCAGGTTCTGGATCAACCCCAACGACTTCATCACCAGCGCCAACGGCCGGGTCGACGCCTCGCGCCGGACCCGCACCAGCTTGTCGTAGAACTCGGAATTCTCGAACTGGACCAGCGACAACGTCTGGGCTTTCTCCAGAATCATTGTGTTGACCTTCTGCCCCAACTGCACTCGCAACAGCGATTGCTGAACCGACAGCGCCCGCTGGGTCCCGGACAGCAACGCGAGCACACCGGCTTCAAACAGCACGTAACGCACCACCGGCCACAACGGCGCACTGCCCTGCTGCGCGTGCAGTTGCATGGCGAAAACCACCGCGTCGACGATGCGTTGGCCAAGCCAGGCAGCCAATGCCGGGAGTACGCCTGCGATCAGGGTCGCCAGCACCAGGCCCAGAAACAACCCGCGAGAAGTAGCCCAGACAAGGAGCAAGGCGCGTCTGGCCTGATCGAGCAATGAGGTGACGCGGGAAAGGGCCGCTGGCATGTTTATCGGTTGCGCTTGCGCGGTTTCGTCATTTCTTTTCGTAAAGGTGAAGGCCCGATGGGGAACACCAGCCCGGGGGGAAGAGGACCACCATTTTCCCACTCTTCCATCATCCGCCTCAGCTCAGGCGGCATTTCAGTCGGCGCTTTGCATGACATTTGATCACCCTATTGTTTTGCGAATTCGACACAACTCACTTTTGATACATCAATAACCAGGGCCTTTGCCCTTCCAGGTAACAGATTGCCGTCGCTATCGATCCAGCGAGGGAACTCCAGAACGAATTGTCCGTTAGCAGGCTCCGATGGCCATTCGCTTGGCCAGCCAAACAGACGTTTCCCTCCGATCAAATGCAATATCACGAAACCCTGTCTCGATGAAAAAGCACTGTACCACTCGCAAGGGAACGATTTTTTAGCCGTTATTTTCAGTTTCCTGAGTAACGCATGAAGCCTGTCGCCATGAGCGATATGACAGGAAAGAAACCCCATCACCAGCGCAATCACTGCCGACCATAACGCCTCCGATTTCCTGTCCCACACGCCGATCGAAAAAAATCGTTCTCCCGCCAGTAGCAACAGTCCTTCCAAACCGACCACCAGCGACTGAATCACAAACGTAAAAATCAGTGCCTGGACAATCTGTCCAAAAGTGTCCGGGCGCTTGAACGCCGTGAGCGAGTAAAAAATCCACGCCGCTAAAAACCCCGGAAGCAGATACTGCAGTAGCGGGATCACGTCCTTGATCAAGCTGTCCATTGCCCTTTCCAATCCATTGAAAATTCGTCCCGGAGCAAATAAATACAGCACCTCTACAGCCTGTGTCATCCACTGCTGAAGCGCTGTCGTCACAAGAGATTTCGGGACTACAGGCGGGACTACAAGCGAAAAATCCTCCTACATTCAACAAGGAAAAACTGGACAAAAACTCAATCCAGATCCGACGTCACGTGCTCCAAAAACCGCGCTCGATAACGCCCCGGACTCTCCCCCGTCCACTTCTTGAACGCCCGGTGAAACGCACTCGGCTCCTGAAACCCCAACTGTTCGGCAATGTCACCAATGCTGGCCTTGCTCTGCCGCAATTGCTCAAACGCAACCCCGCGCCGCACCTCGTCCTTGATTTCCTGATACGAACACCCTTCCCGCTCCAGCTTGCGGCGAAAGGTACTGGGGCTCAGGTGTTGTTCCAGAGCAAAGGCCTGCAAGGTCGGCCATTGGCTGTAGTGACTGTTGCGCAAACGCTGGTGGACTTGCGACGCGAGCCCATGCTGGTTGCGGAAGCGAATCACCAGCCATTGCGGCGCGGTACGCAGAAACACTTTCAGCGAAGCCAGGTCCTGGACCACCGGCAAGCGCAGGTAGTGGCTGGCGAATTCGATTTCGGTGCGCTCGGCGCCGAAGGTCAGGTTAGGCCCCCAGAGCAAACGGTCATCGCTGAGGGACACGCGCTTGTGGCGAAAGTCCGCGCGGTCGATGGGAATACGCCGACCACCCAGCCAGCACATCAGGCTGATCATCAGCACCAGAAAAGTTTCCTCGCCAAAACGCGCAACATCATCGTTTTTCGCACAGGTATCCAGGCTGATGACTGCACGTTTGCCGCGCACCGTCAGCGTGCCGCGAAAATCGCGAAGGAACAGGGCAAAGTTGTTCAGGCACTGGCGCATGGCTTTGTGCAGGTCGGGTTCCTGAATCAGGGCCCGGCAAATCAGGGCGAAGCTGCCCGGCGGCATGCCGTGGGAGTCGAGCCGGAAGAACTCGTCATCGAGCTCGCGAATCTGGATCAACCAGAGTGCGGCAAACGCACTGGCCGGCACCCGCGACACGGGCTGTTCGATCAACGCCGGGTCGATACCTGCCTGTTCCAGCGCAGCCCGCCGCCGCTGCGGATTGTCCCCCAGCCCATGGATCATCGCCTGCACAAAGTAGGCGGCCACCGAATCCTTTTCCCGCATCTGAACGCTTCGCTCCCCATCACCCGAATGGCAAAAAACACCAGCACCGTTGAACAGTTCCGGCATAGGACAACCGCCCCGCCGGTTCTAGACTCGCGGCCAATAGTACGCCTTCGGCCGCTGTGGCGGCCAAGGTATCGCGGGGTTTGACCGGAAGGACGGGTACATGAATCTGCAAAACATTGGCGTGATCGGCGCAGGCACCATGGGCAACGGCATTGCACAAGTCTGCGCCCAGGCAGGGTTCAACGTGACCTTGATCGATATCTCCGAGAGCGCCCTGCAAAAGGCTGTTGCGACCGTCGGCAAAAACCTCGATCGGCAAGTTGCCAAGGACACGCTGACAGAAGCTCAAAAGCTCGCCGCCCTCGACAAGATCCGCACCAGCACCGACTACAGCAGCTTGCACAACGTGCAACTGGTGATCGAAGCCGCCACCGAAAACCTCGACCTGAAACTGCGCGTGCTGCAACAAATCGCCGCGCAGGTCAGCGCCGAATGTGTGATCGCCTCCAATACGTCGTCGCTGTCGATTACCCAACTTGCCGCCAGCGTCAGCCAGCCCGAGCGCTTCATCGGCCTGCACTTCTTCAATCCGGTGCCGGTGATGGGCCTGATCGAAGTGATTCGCGGCCTGCAAACCAGCGACGCAACCCACGCCCTGGCGCTGGACATGGCAACCACCCTGGGCAAAACCGCGATCACCGCCGGTAACCGTCCGGGCTTTGTGGTCAACCGGATTCTGGTACCGATGATCAACGAAGCGATCCTGGTGTTTCAGGAAGGCCTGGCCAGCGCCGAAGACATCGACGCCGGGATGCGCCTGGGTTGCAACCAGCCCATCGGCCCGCTGGCACTGGCCGACCTGATTGGCCTGGACACCGTGCTGGCGATTCTTGAAGCCTTCTACGACGGCTTCAACGACAGCAAATACCGCCCCGCGCCACTGCTCAAGGAAATGGTTGCCGCCGGTTATCTGGGACGCAAGACGGGGCGTGGCTTCCATGCCTATGCCTGAGCGTTGCTCACGTTTCGCCGAGTACCGCGACAAGGTGCTGGAGCTGTTTGCCAGCAAAGGTTTCGGTCAGGTCGGCATGCGTGAGCTCGCGACGTGCCTGGGGCTTTCCCCGGGTTCGTTGTATCACCATTACCCCAGCAAACAGCACTTGCTGCTCGACCTGATCGAGGAGTTCTACGAAGAGCTGTTGGCAACCCTGGGGCGCATCGAGCAAAAGTCTCCGGCCAAGCGCGACAGGCTCAACAGCCTGATCCGCGCGCATTTGAATCTGCATCAGGAAATGCCCTGGCATTTTCGTCTGGTGGAACGCGACAGCGGCTGCCTGAATGACGAACAGCAGGCGCGCGTTCGGCAGTTGCGCGAACAGTACGAACGCACATTGCTGCTGATGCTCGGGACCAAACCCCGTCTCAGTGAACAGGCGCAACAGGCCGCCGGACATGCCATCGCCAATCTGCTGAACAGCGCGCCCTGCTGGCTGGCGCACCATCTGCTGGATGAGCCTGAGCGTAATGAACTGCTGGAAAACCTCGTGGCTGGGGCCATTGAGCGTTTGCTGCGACCCTCGGCACCACGTGCAGCGGCCTGAGAAACCAGACCGGTTTCAGTGGATCGAGCGAGCCACCGATGCAAAGCGTAAACCCACGCCGCATAATGGCGCGCCCTCAAACACAAAAAGGAATTCGTGTGTTATCCCGCCCCCGCACCCTCTGGTCATGGCTCTACTACCCCCTGAGCGCTATCGCCGTCTTCGTACTGACGCTGCACATCGCCGCCTTTGACTGGTTGCTGATAACGCCCATCGATGTCGGCGGCACTTTTATGGGGGGAGGCATGGCAACCCAGCTTTATCTGATGGGCTGGGGCGCTGCCAGCGTCGGCCTGTTGCTTGCCGTTGTGTGTCGTTTGCCCGGATCAATCTACGGCTGGATCAGCGCCGGGCTTTTGCCCGTGGGCATTGGCGCCTGGTGGCAACTGAACTATCCGGCAAACGCCGACCAAATGATTTTGAGTACCAGCCGACAGGAGATCGGCGTGGCCATGCTGATCGGCGCAGTGCTCCTATGCAGCGGCCTGTATGCCCGCTCGAGAATCAAAAGCCGCGCCTCAAAAACATCGCCATCACGCTCGGCAATGTCAGGGCGAATGGCCGTGGCGACCACGCTGCTCATCTTGTTTGTCGGCGTGCCCATGGCCATTTTCAAGCAACAGTCGTTACCGAACTGCGCCTTCAACAAGGCCGGTCAACAGTTGACGGTCTGCCTGGGCGAAGACGATGTCCCGGTGGTCGTGGATTGAGCGATAACCCGCACCGTTTCAATAGAAAAAACATCTAAACGATTTTTGCCAATCCCCACCTCTAAGGCTTTGCTAATGCCGTTGTAGGAGCGTGCGGTCTGGATAAACGCGGAGTTCTGGAGACCATCGCGAGCAGACTCGCTCCTACAGGAAAACCCACCTCCGTCTGTTGGCAACGGGAGCAAACAATGAAAATCAATCCCTACCTCATCTTCAACGGCGACTGCAAAGCCGCGTTCACTTTCTATGCCCAGGCCCTTCAAGGCCAGCTCGACGTCATGATGACCTTCGGTGAAAGCCCGGCGCGCGAGCACTTTGCGCCGGACCTGCACAACCTGATCATTCATACCCGCCTGTCGGTGGGCGATCAGGCGATCATGGGGTCGGACACCACACCTGATCGCCCCACGGATGACATGGCCGGTTGTTCGGTCTCGCTGAACGTCGACAGCATTGCCGAGGCGAAACGGGTCTTCAACGCATTGGCGGAAGACGGCAGCGTGCAAATGCCCCTGGAAGCGACCTTCTGGGCCGCACGTTTCGGGATGCTGGTCGACCGGTTTGGTGTGTCGTGGATGGTCAATTGCGAAAAGGATCAGTGACTTTACCGGCAAGCAAACGCCCAACCTGAAAAGGCTGGGCGTTCTGGACACTCCCGGACCGTCTGCTACCGTCAACAGGCCACCCCGCCTCGCAGCAGAACCGTCGGAGGAAACCCACCATGCCTGCCCATGACGCGCCCTGGTCCACCCGTTTGAAAATATCGCTGCTGGCGACAGCGCTCGCCGGAACCCTGCTGGGTTTGAGTGGTTGCGCCACGGTCGATGCCCAGACCACTGCTTATGTGGGTGTCGAGCATCCCGCGCCGACGCTGGCCAGTGAAGTCGTGGTGTTGCGTACCGAACCCCTTCGCCCGCACATTCGATTGGGTGAAGTGCTGATCGATGCCAGCGTTGATCCCGCCCCCCCGATCACCCAGGTAGAAGGAAAACTTCGGGACGAGTCAGCCAAACTCGGTGGCGATGCCGTGGTGGTGGTCTACGACCATATCCAACCGATGGGCGCTTATGTCAACGGGCCGCTGTGGGCTCGTGATGTAAGAACCATTGAGGGACGCAAACTCAAAGGGATCGTGATCAAGTACCGGTAGCGGCCGCGCCTAACCCTTCACGCACACCACCTGACGCAATGTATGCAGCACTTCCACCAGCTCGCGTTGGGCGTGCATCACGCGGTCGATGTCTTTGTAGGCCATCGGTATCTCATCGATCACCGCCGCATCCTTGCGGCACTCGACGTGGGCGGTGGCGCGGATCTGATCTTCGACGGTGAACAGGCTTTTCGCTTTGGTACGGCTCATGGTGCGGCCAGCGCCGTGGCTACAGGAGCAGAACGATTGCTCGTTGCCGAGCCCGCGAACGATGAAGCTTTTCGCGCCCATCGATCCCGGAATGATCCCCAGCTCCCCCTTCTGCGCCGACACCGCGCCTTTGCGGGTGACCAGGATTTCCTGACCAAAATGCCGCTCTTTCTGCACGTAGTTGTGGTGGCAGTTCACCGCCTCCAGGGCGACGTCGAACGGCTTGCCGATCACTTTCCGTGCCGCCTGAATCACCGATTGCATCATCAACGCACGGTTCTGCCTGGCGAAATCCTGGGCCCAACCGACGGCTTCAACGTAATCATCAAAATGCCGGCTGCCTTCTTCGAAGTAAGCCAGGTCACGGTCCGGCAAATTGGCGATGTGCTGGCGCATGTCGGCCTGGGCCAGTTGAATGAACAAGCAGCCAATGGCGTTGCCAACCCCGCGTGAGCCGCTGTGCAGCATGAACCAGACCCGATTGGCCTCATCCAGGCACACCTCAATGAAATGGTTGCCGCTGCCCAACGTGCCCAAGTGCCCTCGATTGTTGGTGCTGGCGAGTTTCGGGTATTTATCGGTGATCGCCTTGAACCGTTGGTTCAAGGCAGCCCAGGCATGATCGGCCTGTTTCGGAACGCTGTCCCAGGCACCTTTGTCCCGCACGCCTCGACCAACGGTGCGCCCATGGGGCACCGCTTTTTCGATCGCACAACGCAAGCCATGCAGGTTGTCCGGCAAATCAGCGGCGGTCAGCGACGTGCGCGCGGCGATCATGCCGCAGCCAATATCCACCCCGACGGCGGCCGGGATGATCGCGCCCACGGTAGGAATCACACTGCCGATGGTCGAGCCCTTGCCCAGGTGCACGTCGGGCATCACCGCCAAGTGCTTGAAGATGAACGGCATCTTCGCGGTGTTGATCAATTGCTGCCTGGCTTCGTTTTCTACCGGAACGCCTTCGGTCCAGAGCTTGATCGGTTTGCCGTTGGCGACTTCCAGCAGTTGATAGGTACGGTCTTGCATGATTCGGTTCTTTCCGGTGGCCGATGATCCGGCGCTGTGCTGAAGACTCAGCCGTGCGTTGAGTCTTCATGATATCGCAGCGAAACCACGTTGCAGATCCTCAATCAACGCCTCGACATCCTCCAGCCCGATGTGCAAGCGCAGCACCGGATTCAATGAACGGTCCGCCGCACTCTGGCGATCCTGGGTGTCGGCCACGGTGATCAGACTTTCGAAACCGCCCCAGGACGCGCCCAATCCGAACATCTGTAACGCATCGATGAAGCGCTCGACATAAGCGGCGTCCGCCTCGTTCAGCTCAAAGGACAGCAAGCCGTTGCTGCCCTTGAAGTCCCGTTGCCACAAGGTGTGGCCAGGGTGGTCGGGCAAGGCTGGATGGAACACCCGTTTCACCTGCGGTTGCGCTTGCAGCCAATGGGCGATTTCCAGCGCCTGGCGCTCATGCACCTCCAGTCTCGGTGCCAGGGTTCGTGCGCCGCGCAATACCAGATAAGCGTCATCCGGGCTGACGGTGACGCCAAAGGTGTCGCTCATGGTTGCCAGCGGTTGCCAGACTTCTTCGCGAGTGCAGACGCTGCCCATGACCACATCGCTGTGACCGCACAGGTACTTGGTCAGCGCCATGATCGAGATGTCCGCGCCGAGGGTCAGCGGTCGGTACAGGTAACCCGAGCCCCAGGTGTTGTCGACGGCCAGCAGAATGCCTCGCGGTTTGCACAGGGCGGCGATGGCCGGCAAGTCGCAGAGTTCGTACAGCAAGGAGCCCGGGACTTCGGTGTAGACCATTTTGGTGTTGGCTTGCAGTTGCGCCTGCAAATCGCTGCCGTCGGGGACGAAGTAGCTGACCTGGATGCCGAACGGTTCAAGAAATTCCCGGGCCAGACGCCGCACCGGTGCGTACACCGCATCGGTGATCAGCACATGATCGCCGGGGCGCAGGTAGGCCAGAAACGTCTGCGCGACCGCCGCCAGCCCGGTGCCGAACAGACGGGTGCGATAACCGCCTTCCAGTTCGGTGACCAGGTCTTCGAGGGCGAACGCGGTTGGATTGCCGCGCGCGCCGTAACTCAACACCCGCTCGGTGTCACGGCGGGCACGGGCGTCACGCATTTGCGCGAGGTTGTCGAACAGTACCGTGCTCAGACGGGTGACCGGCACGTTGACCGAACGACCGCCACTGCCCTGCTCCGTACGCGCCGAATGGACCAGGCGTGTGCGTACCCGCGCGTCCTCGGTGGCTTGAGGTTGCAGCGGTTTGAGACTGGCGATTTCCTCGTCGCTCATCTGCGCCAGCAAGCCGATTTCCCAGGCCAGGTACTGCCGCGCCGCGTCCTTGTTGCCGGAGTGCCGATCATGGGTGAAGAACAGGAAATCGATGCATTGTTCATTGGCCGGTGTGTCCGGACTTTCTTGCACCGCGAAATCCGCCGCACGCCAGGCAGCGAGCCCGCCGTCCAGCAGTCGCAGTTGTGCGCGCTGGGTTTCCGGCAATTCCTGCGCCGCGAATGCGGCCAGCAATGGATCATCGGCCACCAAGACCAATGGCCGGTTCTCACCGGCTACGTGCGTCGCGAGCAGCGAACGGATCGACCAGCGAGAGCCGGCAATATGGCCCTTGCGAAAGGTCATACTCGGGCGCAAATCGATTAGCGCGACGGTGTCGTCCTTCAACGCGTCGGACAGTGCCTGCACCGAGATCGATGGCAACGCCTCATGGGCGGCAACTTCGGCCTCGGGCAACGCCAGATCGCTGCTCACGCCCCCCTCAAGCACATACGCCTCATGTCCCAACTGCCGCAGCCAGCTCGCGACAATTGGCGCACGCACGCCATCGCTATCAATCAGCACCAACCGTGCCTGACGCACGCCGACATACAGGTCGGTGGATTGAATCAACTGCCCGCCCGGCGTGTGTTGTGAACCGGGCAGACTGCCAGCGGCAAACTCCTCGGCAGTGCGCACGTCGCACAGAAACAGACTGCGCCCGACCTCTTCGGCCCACTGCGCGACTTGCTGGGCCACAACGGTTTTCACCCCAGACCGCTCCGCCAGTCCGGCAGCGGCCACACGCTGTGCGGCCAAGGGCGCAACAGACACGGCATCGGCATAACGACGGCTGCTGCCGTGCTCCAGCTGAAAATCTTCGAGGTACCAGCCCTGAGTACCGTTCTCCAACGCGTAGACCGGATTCTTCAAGCCCAGGTTGATCAGCGTTTGCGCGCCGATAATGCTGCGGGTCCGGCCGGCGCAATTGACCACGATTGGCGTGGTGTCATCCGGCACCAGATCGTGGATGCGATAGCCCAGCTCACCGTTCGGGCAGCACACGGAACCGGGAATGGTCATCTTGCGGTATTCATCGAACGGCCGGCCGTCCAGCACCACCAGCGGCTCGCCACGGCCTTGCCATTCGGCCAACTGCTGCGCGGTGACATGCGGCGTGTGGCTGGCCTCTTCCACCAATTCGCCGAACGCCTTGGACGGCACATGCACGCCGGCAAACAGCTGATAACCGGCAGCCTGCCAGCCATCGGCACCACCCTCGAGAACGTGCACGCGCTCATACCCCAACGCCTGAAGACGCTGGGCAGAACGCGTAGCGACATCGCCGCCATTCTGGTCATAGACCACCAGCCGCACCTGAGGGTTCGGCGCCAGCCGCCGAGCCTCCAGCTCCAGTCGGCTGTAGGGCAGATTGACCCCGAAAAACAGATGGGCCTCGCCATACTGGCCGTGTTCGCGCACATCAAACAGGGCAATTTCCTGCCCGTCGAACAGCCACTGCTGCAATTGCCCTGGGGTTACGGTCTGGCTCATGGAAGTCCCGCTTGAAAAAGAAATTATTGAAGCGCCAGAGAGCGCTCATTGGCCGCCACGTCGCGGCCCTTCGCATACGCACGCTGAATCGCCGGCCGTGCCTTGAGGCGTTCGCGCCAGGCGTGGATGTGCGGGAAGTCCGCCAGGTCCTGGCCCTGACGTTGCGGCTGGATCCACGGGAAAATCGCCATGTCGGCAATGGAGTACTCGCCCGCCACATACGGCACGTCAGCCAGACGCGTTTCCAGCACCCGATACAGCCGCGTCGCTTCGGCATTGAGCAGGTCGAGAGCGAACGGAATCGGTTGCGGCGCCTTCTCCTTGAACACCTGCAACTGACTCAGGTACGGCGTGATATGCCCCACCTGCCAGAACAGCCATTCCTGGACTTTCTGCCGCTCGACGCTGCCGGCAGCGGGCAGAAAACGCCCGGCCTTGTCGGCCAGGTAATTGAGAATGGCGCCGGATTCGAACAGGTTCAGCGGCTCGCTCAAACCCTCGGGTGCATGGTCGACAATCGCCGGGATCCGCCCATTGGCGCTGATCCGCTGGAACGCCGCCTGCTTCTGCTCGCCCTCGCGGATGTTGATCGGCACCACTCGGTAATCCAGTCCGAGTTCTTCAAGCAGGATGCCGATCTTCAAACCGTTGCCGGTCGGCCAGTAGTACAAATCGATCATGCGTAGGCCTTGATCGACGGCGCCATTTGCGAGGCGTTGTAATTGAGAATGCGCCCGTCCGCTTCGACGCCATAACGACCGTTGAGGGATTCCAGCGGCAAGCCGTAGAGATGGAAATGCAAGGTCGCACTCTCGCCTTCAACGCGAATGCCGTGCAGGTCTTCACCGAGAAACGAAATCGACGTGCCGGGTTGCACGATCACTTCCTTTTGCAGGTGCAGGGTGGTGAAACCTGGCTCGCGGCCTTCGTCATCGCGACCATAGACGTAGTTGATCTCCTGGCCTTCGACGGCGCTAATGATCGCCCAGGTTTCATGGTTGTGCGGGAGCGTGCTTTTGCCCGGCAACAACGAGTTCAGGTACAGCGTCGGCGTGTCGCCGTCGTCATTCAGACGGTAGCGAAACGCGGTGCTGCCCTGCCCCGGCACTGGCGCGGGAAACGCGTCGAAATTGAACAGATCGCGGCGCTCGGCCAGGGCTTCCAGCAGGGAGACGATCTCCACCAGCGCGGCGCGGTCGACGCCACGTTGGTTGATGACGCGGATTTTCTTCAGGAAATCCTCGATGACGGCGGCACGGTTTTCGGTACTCATGGACAGGCTCCTCGGTATTAGACGGACAGGCTGTAGCGACCCAGGTTGGTCAGCAGATACGGATCGTTGGCAACGGCGGGACGGCGTCCCGGATCACCCAAGGCATGGCGCAGGAATTCCTGGGTGCGCTCGCTGCTCGGGTGCTGGAAAATCTGTGCGGCGCTGCCGTGCTCGACGATCACGCCGTTTTCGGTGAAGTAGACGATGTCGCTGATCTCTTCAGCGAAGCGCATTTCATGGGTGACCAGCACGCAGGTCATGCCCTCTTCGGTCAGCTCGCGAATCACCGTCAGCACTTCACCGACGGTTTCCGGGTCAAGGGCCGAGGTCACTTCATCGAACAGGATCAATTCCGGGCGCATCGCCAGCGCCCGGGCAATCGCCACACGTTGTTGCTGGCCGCCGGACAGTTGCCCCGGATAGGCATCGGCCTTGTGCTCCATGCGCACTTTCGCCAGCAAGGCACGCGCTTCTTTTTCGGCCTCGATGCGGCTGCGCCCCAACACCTTGCGCGGCGCAATCACCAGGTTCTCCAGCACCGACAAATGCGGGAACAGGTTGTACTGCTGAAAGACAAACCCCACGCGCTTGCGCAACTCGATGCGCTGGGCTTCCTGCGCCAGCGTGTGCACCTCGGTGGTGCCGACGCGGATGCTGCCGCGTTGCGGCTGCAACAACCCGGTGATGCAGCGCAGGATGGTTGATTTACCGGAACCGGACGGGCCGATGATCGACACCGCCTGCCCACGATGAACGTCGAGGTCGATGCCTTTGAGCACCGGGTTGCTGGCGAACGACAGGTGCAAATCGCGCAGGCTGACCAGAGGCTCGGCGACGGTTTCAGTAGAAGGCATAACGTCGCTCCAGGCGTTGGGTGAGACGGGAAATCGGGTAGCAATAAGCGAAGAACAGCACCAGCAGGCTCAGGTAGATCACCACGGTGAAGCCGGTCATGTTCACGGTGTTGCTGGCGATCTGGGCGGTGTCGATCACGTCATGCACACCCACCAGCGAGGCCAGCGCCGTGCCCATGGTGATCACCGCGTAGAGGTTCATCCACGGCGGCAACATGCGTTTGAAGCACTGCGGCAGGATGATCGAGCGAAAAATCTGCCCACGTGTGAACGCCAGCGAACGGGCCGCTTCCCACTGCGTACTCGGAATCGAAGCGATGGCGCCACGGAAGATTTCCGCGACATTGGCACTTGCCGGCAAGGCCAGGCCAATGGTCACCTTGACCCAGTCGGGGAACGAGACGTAGGTGCTGCCGATCTTGATCTCGAACGGGAACACATAGGTGGTGAAATAGATCAACACCAGCCACGGCGCATTGCGGAAAATCTGCACCCAGATCCGTGCCGGGAAACGCAGCAGACGCAGCGGCGACAACGCCAGTGCGCCCACCAGCAACCCCAGCACCGACCCCAGCGCGATGGCGACCAGACTGATCAGGATGTTTTGCCCGAAGCCCACGGCGAGGGCTGGCGACCATTGCAGCAGCGCCTTGAGCACCGGGCTTTGCGGGGCCAACCACAGCAACCCGAGCACAACGCAGATCAGCAGCAACAATTTGCCGACGTGCCGCCGTGGCCAGGTCACCGGCGCGGTGACGGACGATTCAATGGCCATAGCCGGGCATCCTCAGGCGCGCTTCCAGGTAGCGCCCCACACAATTGACGATAAAACTCAGCAGACCGAAAAAGCTCAGAATCAGGATCATCAGTTCCAGCACGTTATCGCTCTGGGTCCAGATCATGATCGACGCGTAGGTGATATCGCCCACGGCAATCGCCGAGGCGACGGCGGTCATCTTCACCAGGTCGATCAGGTTGTTGATCAACGATGGCAAGGCGAAGCGCAAGGCCAGCGGCAGTTGCACGTTCCACAACAACTGCCGAGCGTTGAACGCCAGGGAACTGGCCGCTTCCAGCGTCACGCCCGGCACCGCCTCGATGCCGGCGCGCAAGGCCTCGGCATGGAATGCGCCCTTGTGCAGCGAGATCACGATCACCACCCAGGCGAACGGCGTCAGCGGGTTCGCCGCGCCGACGGCCTGGGTCAGCAACATGTTCAGCACCAGGAAGGCGCAATACAGTTGCACCAGCGTCGGCGTGTTGCGGGTGACTTCGACGAACACCCGCGCCGGTTTCGCCAGCCACGGCTTGCCCGACGTCAGCATCGCCGCCAATCCCACGCCGGCGAGCAAACTGCCGACGATGGTGAACAGGCACAACAACACCGTGGTCAGCGCGCCCTGCACCAGGGTGCCGCGTTGGTAGGCGTCCAGCAGAAAGCTGTAGTTCAGACCGAACCCGGCGCTCCAGTGGACGAAAAGCTCCAGCCAGTGACTCATGCCGTACCCCGCAGTTGCGCGCAGGCCCGGGCAATGCGGCGTCCGGCTTCAGCCACGCTGTCGGTCGCGGTGGCGATGGACAGGCGGAACCACGGCGACAGGCCATAGGCACTGCCCGCTACGCCAGCCACCCCTTCCTCCAGCAAATAGGCGACGACGTCGGCGTCGCTGTTCAGGCGCACGCCGTCAGGACGATAACGGCCCAGCAAACCGGCGCAGCGCACAAACACGAAGAAACCGCCCTGAGGCTCAAGCACTTCGAGACCGTCTACGTCGCGCAACGTGCTCACCAACACATCCCTTCTCAGTTGATAAGCCGCAACGTGCTCAGGCAGGAAATCCAGCCCTCCGCCAAAGGCTGCCAATGCGGCCGCTTGCCCCACCGAGGAAGCCCCGGAAGTCGATTGCGACTGCACGACCGCCATGGCGCCCGTCAACAGCTGTGGCCCGGCACCGAAACCGATGCGCCAGCCGGTCATTGCGTAAGTCTTGGACACACCGCCGACCAACAGGCAGCGCGCTTGCAGATCCGGCGCGACATTGAGCAGGCTCTGCGGCGGCTGACCGTCGAAACGGATGTGCTCATAGAGTTCATCCAGCAGGATCAACACCTGCGGATGACGGCGCAGCACCTCGGCGAGCGCCTGCAACTCGGCTGCGCTGTAAACCGCGCCGCTGGGATTGCCGGGGCCGTTGAGGATCAACCAGCGCGTGCGCTCGCCGATGTGTTGCTCCAGTTGCGCGGCTGTCAGCTTGCAGCCCTGCTCCAGACCGCATTCGATAAACACCGGCTCGCCACCGTTGAAACGCACGCTGTCCGGAAACGACGGCCAGTACGGCGTGGGCACCAGCACTTCATCGCCTTCGTCGAGGGTCGCGGCAAAGGCGTTGAAGATGATTTGCTTGGCACCGTTGGCAATCACGATGGAGGGCAGCGAATACTCCAGTGCGTTTTCGCGCTGGAGCTTGCGCTGCACGGCAAGTCGCAAAGCCTTCACGCCCGGCGTCGGCGTGTACTTGGTGGCACCGGCGGCGATGGCGGCATATGCCGCCTGCTTGATGTGTTCAGGCGTGTCGAAATCCGGCTCGCCGGTGGTCAGGTCGAGAATGTCGCGACCGGCTTCGCGCAATTCGGTAGCGCGGGATTTGGCGGCGGCGTTGGCCGACAAGGACACACGCTGCACACGCCTGGAAAGTCTTAGTGTCATGGCTGGGCAACCTCCACGACCTTGCCCGGATTGAGCAGGTTTTTCGGGTCCAGCGCTTGCTTGATGCGCCGCATCAGATCCAGCTCCACCGGGCTTTTGTAGCGATCCAGCAGGCCCAGCTTGCGTTGGCCGATGCCGTGTTCGGCGCTGATCGAGCCGCCGTGGGCATGGGCGCTGTCGTGAACCAGCAGGCTGAGCGCCGCGTAGTTCGCCATGTGCGCATCCACCGTCGAATCCAGCGGATGAGCAACGTTGTAATGCAGGTTGCCGTCGCCCAGATGGCCGAAGGTGAAATGCCGCACACCGGGAAAGTGCGCCTGCAACAGCGCATCGGCGTGGCTGACGAACGCCACAACCTGGGAAATCGGCACCGAGATGTCGTGCTTCATGTTGCGGCCGGCACGTTTCTGCGCCTCGCTCATGTTTTCGCGCAACAGCCACAGCGCTTCACTTTGTGCGAGGCTTTCGGCGATCAGCGCATTGGCCAGCAAGTCTTTTTCGAACGCATCGCCGAGCACCACTTCAAAGGCTTCGCGGGCGTGAGTTTCGCTGTGGTTATCCGAGAGTTCCAGCAACGCGAACCAGGGTTGGCTGACACCGATAAAAGGTTGCGGCCCCTCGGGAAATTGCTCGCGCAGCAACGCCAGGCAATCGGCACTGAGCAGTTCAAAAGCGGTGAGGCTGGCGCCAAACCCGGCGCGGGCATGGGACAGGAATTGCACCGCCTGCGCCAGCGAGTCGAAGGCCAGCAACGCCGTGGCTTGTGCCTTGGGCAGCGGGAACAATTTCAGCGTGGCGGCGGTGATAATGCCGAGGGTGCCTTCACTGCCGATGTACAGATCGCGCAGGTCATAACCGGTGTTGTCCTTACGCAGACCGCGCAAGCCATTCCAGATTTCACCCTCGGCGGTCACCACTTCCAGCCCCAGCGTCAGCTCGCGGGTATTGCCGTAGCGCAACACGGCGGTGCCGCCGGCGTTGGTGCCGAGGTTGCCGCCAATCGTGCAACTGCCTTCGGCGCCCAGGCTCAGAGGAAACAGGCGACCGGCCTCACGGGCGACGTCCTGCACGTTTTGCAGAATGCAGCCGGCTTCGACGGTCAGCGTGTCGTTGTCGGTGTCCACGACGCGCACCCGATTCAGGCGATCCAGCAACAGCAACACCGCATGGCCGCTGGCGTCCGGGGTGGCGCCGCCCATCAGGCCAGTGTTGCCGCCCTGCACCACCACGGGTGTATCGGCGGCCACGCAGGCGCGGACCACTGCCGCGACCTCTTCGGTATTGGCCGGGTGCACGGCGGCAATGACCTGGCCGACGTAACGGCCCTGTTTATCGGTCAGGTACGGCGCGGCCTCTTCGCTGCTCTGCACATGGCTGGCGCCGAGCAGTTGCTGCAAGTCTACGAACAGACTCACGGAAGCACCGCCAGCGGCGCGGCGTTGCGATATTTTTCGTGCAAGTCACGCAGGGCCTGAGACGGCGCCATGCCGGTGCGTTCGCCCAGTTCGATCAGCCAGCCGCTGCGGTGCCAGTCGCGCACGATGGCATCGAGTTTCGCCTGGGTATCGTGCTCGCCTTTGCGCAACCAGATCACCGAGTTGGAGGGGATCAAATCACCCGGCAGCGGGATTTCATAACCGGCCCACTCGGCATCGCTCAACAACGCATGCATGGTCGGGCTGACATGCACCGCCGCCACGCAGCCATTGCCGCGCAGCGACAACAAAGACTCGGACTGGCTGCGGAACGCCTTGATCTCGGCGCCGTAGGTTTCCTGCAACGGCTTGATGAAGTTGCTGCCCTGGGACACGCACACCGGCTTGCCCTTGAGGTCGGCCCATTGGGTAATGCCCGAGCCTTTGCGAATCAACGCCGCGCCGCCCACCTCTTCATAAGGCGTGGGCACGTAATCGAGGATCTCGGCGCGCTCGTCGGTGAACTGCATGTTGGCGATCAGGATGTCGACCTTGCCCTGCTGCAAAAACTGCACGCGGTTCGGCGCCAGGACCGAAACAGTGTTGGCTTCGACACCCAAGGCCTTGGCAACGCCCTTGGCCAGTTCGACGTTGTAGCCCAAGTGCTCGCCGGTCTTCGGGTCGATGGTGCCAAACGGCGGCCCGCTGAGAATCACCCCGACACTGATGGCGTGGCGCTGCTCGATCTTGTCCAGCGTGGCATCGGCTTGAGCCAGGCTCGCGCCCAACACGACAGCGCCGGCCAGGCACAGCGAGGACAGGTTTTTTACGGAAAAATAGCGATTCATGCGCGACTACCTTGAACAGCCGTCGCGCAATGCGCCGGCGTAGTGAAGACGATGAGTTGAATCAGGCGCCGTTGGCCTGAAACTTCTTTTGCAACTCGACCAGCGCCGGTGACGCGGGCGTGATGTGGTTGCGGGTCTGCGCCTCGATCAGCCAGCCGCTGCGGTGCAGTTCCTTGACGATCGGGTCGAGCCTGGCCTGGGTGTCGCTTTCACCACGACGGGTCCAGATCACCGAAGGCGCCGGGTTCAGTTCCGGGGAGATCGCTCGGTAGTCTTTCCATTCGGCACTGTCGGCGATCAATGGATTGACCAGCGTGGCGTCGTGCACGGCGGCGACGCAGTTATTGCCGCGCAACGCCAGCAAGGATTCCGACGAACTCTTGAAGGCTTTGATCTCGACGCCCAACTCGGTGAGCGGCTTGACGTAGCTGCTGCCTTGCGAAGTGCAGACCGGCTGCCCCTTGAGGTCTTCCCAACGGCTGATCTTGCTGTCCTTGAGCACCGCAGCGGTGCCCCCGACTCGGTAAAACGGCGTCGGCACAAAACCGAGAATCTCGCCGCGTTCCGCCGTCCATTCCATGTTGGCGATCAGCAAATCGACTTTGCCCTGCTGCAGAAACTGCACGCGGTTGGCCGGCAAGACAGGCACCAGTTCCACTTCAGCGCCCAACTGGCGACCCAGTTCCTGAGCGAGTTCGACGTTCAAGCCGCGCGGCTTCTGGGTAGCCGGATCAATCCCGCCAAACGGGCCGCCCGACAACAGCACGCCGACCGCCAGCGCATGACGCTGCTCGATCTTGTCCAGCGTCGCGTCAGCCTGGGCAGCCGTGCTGGCGGCCAGTGAGACCAGGGCGCCCAACATCACAGGCAATATTCGTTTTACAGGTGTGCGCTCGAACAACATGGTTTTTCCCCCTCATGGATGATCGGCGTCCCCCGACCTGATGTGGGGGATCCTAGGTACAGCGTTGGTGTAACGGAAATTCAAATATCTAATATCGTTATAACTTGGTGTTTAGCGCTGAAAGGCAGAACGGCCATAACCCCTGTATTTGCTGCTTAAAACCCCATTCACACTGAAGAACTCAGAAAAAACACATAACGATTCTTAATGCTTATGTTTAAACTCGTGATGTAAAAACAGCCCTGGAAACGCCCATGTCGACCCTGCCCACGCTTGATCTCGAATTGCTGCGCACTTTCATCGCTGTGGTGGATCACCACAGTTTTGCCGAGGCCGGCGCGCAACTGGACCGCACGCAATCGTCGGTCACCCAACACATGCAACGCCTGGAGCAACAGGTCGGGGTGAATCTGTTCGAGAAACGCGGACGGCAAAAACAACTGACGGAAGCCGGGCTGCAGTTGCTGCGTCACGCACGGCAGATGCTCTCGCTCAACGACGAAGCCTTGAGTTCCCTGCGTGAAAGCAGCTTGAGCGGCGTGTTGCGCATCGGCTCGCCCCATGACATCGCCGACACGATCCTGCCGCCGATCCTCAGCCACATCGCTCGCTCGGCGCCGCGCTTGCGCCTGGAAATCGACGTCGGTCGCAGCCCGTTCCTGATGGAAGACCTGCACCGGGGCAAGGTCGACATGGTGATTTCCACTCGCGAAGACCCGAACCTCGAAGGCTTTGCCTTGCGCACCTCGCCGGTGTGGTGGATTTGCTCGGCGCAATACCTGCACAACCCCGGCGAACCCTTGCCGCTGATTCTCGTGGATGAGCCGAGCATCTATCGGCGCTATGCGCTGGAAGCGCTGGAACGCGCGAACATTCCCTGGCGCCAGGCGTACCTGGCGTCGAACCTGATCGGCATTAAAGCGGCGACGCGCGCGGGACTGGGGGTCACCCCCCGAAGCATGGAAATGCTCGGCCCGGACATGCGTGTGCTGGGTGAAAATGATGGATTGCCGCGACTGCCGGACGTCACTTACTACCTGTGGATCCGGCCAAACACCGCCAACCTGATCGCGCGCAAGGCCTATGACCTGATCCGCGCGAGCCAGGGCCTGTCGTTTTCTTGAACGTCGATTCAGAGCTTGGCAATCGAAACCTCGGTGGATTTGACGAAGGCGATGACTTCGCTGCCCACCCTCAATTCGAGGTCGCGCACCGAGCGGGTGGTGATCACCGAAGTGACGATCCCGGATGCGGTTTGCACATCGATTTCCGAGACCACTTCGCCTTCGACGATTTCCTTGATGACGCCCTTGAACTGGTTGCGAACGTTGATCGCTTTGATGGTCATGATGCGGCTTCCTGTGTGATGTCGAACGCATCCGAACGGATGTGCAGGCGCCCAAAGTGCACCTCCCGGAACGACATTAAAAGGAATATATAATTATCTATTTATATCTTTTGGAAATATAAGACCTCGCCCGTATTTGCAGCGCACGCCAACCCTGTAGGAGCCAGCTTGCTGGCGATGGCGATCTCACGGACGCCATCGCCGGCAAGACGGCTCCTACGGATCGGGGGAGGATTCGGGATTGGGGGTTCACGCTAAACCTGTAGGAGCCGGCTTGCTGGCGATGGCGATCTCACGGACGCCATCGCCGGCAAGCCTGGCTCCTACAACATCGCAGGGGAGGATTCGGGATTGGGGTTCACGCTAAAAACCTGTAGGAGCCGGCTTGCTGGCGATGGCGGTCTTGCGGGCGCTATCGCCAGCAAGCCGGCTCCTACGGATCGGGGGTGTGTTCGGGATTGGGGGTTCACGCCAAACCTGTAGGAGCCCGGCTTGCTGGCGATGGCGATCTGGCGGACGCCTTCGCCGGCAAGCCTGGCTCCTACAACATCGCGAGGGGATTCGGGATTGGCGGTTCTCGCCAAACCTGTAGGAGCCGGCTTGCTGGCGATGGCGATCTGGCGGACGCCTTCGCCGGCAAGCCTGGCTCCTACAACATCGCGGGGGGATTCGGGATTGGGGGGGGCTCCTACAACATCGCGGGGGTGTTCGGGACTGGGTTTACGTCGGGTTGAGACAGGCATGAAAAAGCCCAACCTGAAAAGGTTGGGCCGAGGTGTTGAACATGCATGTGTTTCCATTCACTGGCGCGTATCCATCATTTTGTCGGCGAGCGCCTTGGCTCTTTCAATCAACAGATTCTGCCTGTCCTCATGAGTGGCCCCTCCTACAACCGGCGCCGTCAGATTGCTTTCCGCAATCAGCGCAGCGCAAAAATATTGATCCCAGACAGCTTTGTCCGCGGACGTCTGTGCGGTCATTCGGTCGGCAATCATCTCCGGCTCCTCCTGATGAAGTAGCACTGCCAGTTTACGCCCGATTCAAGCACATCCAAATGTCACCATTCGTCGCTAATGTAGACGCGACAAAGAATTGCCACAGCCTCTGGCGCAGGGATTGCAATCGCCGGTCGTAATCGCCCGGAAACGACGTAATTCTGACGCGACAACCATCAAATCAATATTTTGGACGCCAGCCATGCGCTGGGTCTTTTACCCGGAGATGTAACGTGTCAACTCTCAACGAAATCGCAGCGAACCACGCGAAAATGGCGAAAAAACTGGCGGGAGAGTCGACCGAAATGTGTGAGCGACAGCCGCTGGTAGTGGGTGGGTTTGAGGTCACTTCCGTTGTTGATGAGCAACCCCATGTGCCAATGCACCTCATCGTTGCCGGGCAGGACAACCACCTCGTCCAGGCTGCTGGCTACTTGCCCTGAGTTATTTCGACAGACTCAACGACATCGCCGCGATGTTTACGCAGACCTGAAACGAAAAAAGGGATCAAGCATCTGGATGCATGATCCCCTTTGACGGATATGAAACAGCGGACCTCGCGATCAGTGGTCAGGGTTGACGTGGCATCCGCCGCGCCTTTCAGCTCGATTCGCTTTCCCGGATGAGCTTCTTGTTAATCTTCCCGACGCTGGTTTTAGGGATCTCGGCGACGAACCTGAACCGCTTGGGGATCGCCCATTTATTGATACGGCCACACTCGACAAACCCTTGCAGGTGCACCTCCAGCATCTTGCGGTCGAGGTATTGCCCAGGCTCGCACACCACCAGCGCCATCGGCCGTTCGCCCCATTGCTCGTCCGCAATGCCCACGACTGCGACCGACATGACGGCCGGGTGTTCGCTGATCAGGCTTTCCAGTTCCAGGGAGCTGATCCACTCCCCGCCCGTCTTGATGACATCCTTGATTCGATCTTTGATTTCCACCCCTCCCAAAGGGTCAATGGAGGCCATGTCGCCGGTGTGCAGCCAGCCGTTGTGCCAAAGCTCTGCCCCCTTTTCGGGCTCCTTCAAATAGCCTTGGGTCAACCAAGGCGCGCGCACCACGATCTCGCCCAGGGACTCTCCGTCATGGGCAACGTCATTGCCATTGGCATCGATGATTTTCAGGTCGACCATCGGCACGGTTGTGCCAGTCTTGATGCGGGTCGCCAGTTGGGCTTGCGTGGATTGTGCGAGGTCTTCGTCGCGCAGGTAAGTCAGGCACAGCAACGGGCAGGTTTCCGACATGCCATAACCGCTGTGTACCTGAATACCTTTGGCACTCGCTTCACTGGCGATGCCCAAGGTCAGCGCGCTGCCGCCCAGAAGCATTTTCCAGCCATCAAAACGAGTCCGTTGCGCTTCCTCGCAGTTCAGGATCATTTGCAAAATGGTCGGCACACAGTGGGAGAACGTAACCTTCTCCTCTCGATACAGCCTGACCAGGCTGTTGGGCTCGTAGCGGCCGGGGTACACCTGCTTGATGCCCATCAGGGTGGCGACATAGGGCACACCCCAGGCATGCACGTGAAACATCGGTGTGATCGGCATGTAGACATCGTCGGAGCGCAGCAGCGGCAACCCCTGGTAGACGCCCAAAGTGCCCACGGCATTCAAGGTGTGCAAGACCAATTGGCGGTGGGTGAAATACACGCCTTTAGGGTCGCCGGTAGTGCCCGTGGTGTAGAAAAGGGTCGCCACCGAGTTTTCATCGAAATCGGGAAAGTCGTACTGGTCTGCGGCCCCGGCCAACAGGTTTTCATATTCCCCCAGCACCGGCAGCGACGTGGGAGTGGCTGTGTCGTCCGTAAGCTGCAAGTAACCTTTGACGGTGTTGAGTTGCCCCTGAATCTGTTCAACCAGAGGCAGGAAATCGTCATGCACGAGCACCAGGTCGTCCTCGGCATGGTTCATGGTGAAGAGCACCTGATCCGGCGAAAGACGAATGTTCACGGTGTGCAGCACCGCGCCGATCATCGGCACGGCAAAGAAACATTCCAGGTAGCGATGGCTATCCCAGTCAAGCAGGGCCACCGTGTCCCCGGCCTTGACGCCGGCAGCGGTCAAGGCGTTGGCCAGCTTGCGTATCCGCTGGTTGAGCGTCTGGTAGCTGTAGCGCAGCTTGTCGGCATACACGATTTCCCGGCCCGGCTCGTAGCGCACGCCGGACAACAACAATTGCTTGATCAGCAAGGGATAGGCGTAGGCGCCGTCGGCGGGCGGAATTATTTTTGTCGCCATCATGGTTGTGGTTCCCGGTCCTTTTTTACGTGAGCTCAGAACTGCTCTGCATCCAATTTATAGAGGCATTCGCTGCCAGCCTTGGCCGACGCGCTCAACGAGTGGATACGTGGCAGCAGACGGGCGAAGTAGAAGCGTGCAGTGGCCAGTTTGCTGACATAGAACGCGTCCTTGGAATGCGTGCTCATGGCCGCTTTGGCCATTCGCGCCCACATGTAGGCGTACGCGGTGTAGCCGAACACGTGCAGGTATTCGACCGAAGCCGCGCCGATTTCATTCGGGTTGTTCTGGGCTCGGTCCAGCAACCATGCGGTCAGTTCGTCGAGGGTGTCGACGGCGGCGTTCAACGGTCTGGTGAACTCGCCGAGGTCAGCGCAGGCATTGGCGGTAAAGTTGCGGATCTCCGAAGCGAACAGCCGGTAGAGCGCCCCGCCGCTGCCGACGATTTTGCGCCCGGCCAGGTCCAGTGACTGGATACCGTTGGTGCCTTCGTAGATCTGGGTGATGCGCACATCGCGAACCAATTGCTCCTGGCCCCATTCGCGGATATAGCCATGGCCGCCGAAGATCTGCTGGCCATGCACGGTGGTTTCCAGCCCCATGTCGGTGAGGAACGCCTTGGCCACAGGGGTCAGAAGCGACACCAGTTCCTGGGCGCGACTGCTGATTGACTCGTCTTCGCTGTACTTGGCGGTATCCAGCTGCAGGGCCACGTAGCTGGAAAACGCCCGCCCGCCTTCGTTCAAGGCCTTCATGGTCAACAGCATCCGTCGTACATCCGGGTGAACGATGATCGGATCGGCGGCTTTGTCCTTGTTCTGCGCGCCCCTCGGCGAACGGCTTTGCAGGCGGTCACGGGCGTATTCGACGGCGTTCTGGTACGAGCGTTCGCCTTGCGCCAGGCCCTGAATACCCACGCCCAGACGTTCGTAATTCATCATGGTGAACATCGCCGCCAACCCTTTGTTCGGCGCGTCGACGATCCAGCCGGTGGCACCGTCAAAATTCATCACGCACGTGGCGGAGGCCTTGATGCCCATCTTGTGCTCGATGGAACCGCAGGACAGCGAGTTGCGCTCGCCCAGCGAGCCATCGGCATTGACCAGCACCTTGGGCACCAGGAACAGCGAAATGCCTTTCGGTCCCGCCGGTGCATCCGGCAAGCGCGCCAGTACCAGGTGAATGATGTTTTCGGTCAGGTCGTGCTCACCGCCGGTGATGAATATCTTGCTGCCGCTGATCTTGAAACTGCCGTCGGCCTGAGGTTCGGCACGGGTGCGAATCAGGCCCAGGTCTGTGCCGGCATGCGCTTCGGTCAGGCACATCGAGCCGGTCCAGGTGCCGTCGTACAAGTTCGGCAAGTAGGTGGCTTTCAGTGCTTCGCTGGCGTGAGCATTGATCGACAGGCACGCGCCGGCCGTCAGCATCGGGTACAGGCCGAAGGACAGGCTGGCCGAATTGACCATCTCTTCGACCTGGGCCGAAATGGCTTTGGGCATGCCCATGCCACCGAACCGCGGATCGCCACCTACGCCCACCCAGCCACCTTCGGCAAAAGCCTTGTAGGCGGCGGCAAAACCATCCGGTGCCGTCACCGAGCCATTGCTCCAGGTGCAGCCTTGTTCATCGCTGCTGCGGTTCAGCGGTGCAATCACTTCGGCGCTGATCTTGCCGGCTTCTTCGAGGATCGCGGCGGCCGTTTCTTCATCGATCACCTCGGCCAGGCCAGGCAATTTGGCCCACAACCGGGACACCTGGAAAACCTCGTTGAGTACGAAGTGCATGTCACGCAAAGGAGCTTTGTAATCAGACATCGTTGGCTTACTCGGAAGTGGTCAGGGCATGAGGCATGCCCGGACGTTGAGAGATTTCGGTGTTGTCGGCTTGCGCAACAGGGCCGGGCGCCAGCGCCCGTTCGCGCAACAGGAAATAAGACAGGGCAGGAATCAGCACCAGCGCACCCAGCATGTTCCACAGGAACATGAAGGTCAGCAGGATGCCCATGTCGGCCTGGAACTTGATCGGCGACCAGACCCAACACACCACGCCAGCCGCCAGGGTGATGCCCACCAGCCCGACCACCCGGCCGGTGAAGGACACCGCGTTGCGGTAGGCCTGGGACAGCGGCAAACCCTGGCGCTGGAAGTGCAGTTGCACGCTGAGCAGGTACAAGGCGTAGTCAACACCGATGCCCACGCCGAGGGCGATCACCGGCAAGGTCGCAACCTTTACGCCGATCCCCATGGCGACCATCAGCGCTTCGCAGAGGATCGAGGTCAGTACCAGCGGCAACAACGCCACCAGCGTGGCGCGCCAGCTGCGGAAGGTGATCAGGCAAAACAGCGTCACTGCCGCGTAGACGTAAAGCAACATGGTGCGATTGGCTTCGCGCACGACGATGTTGGTCGCTGCTTCGATGCCCGCGCTGCCGGCCGCCAACAGAAACTGACGATCTTCGGTGCTGTTTTCCTTGGCGAACTTGTCGGCAATCGCCACCACCGCATCCAGCGTTTCAGCCTTGTGATCCTTGAGGAACGTGATCACCGGCATCAGCGAGCAGTTGTTGTTGAACAGCTCAGGCGAGTTGACCGAAGCCTGCTGCGCGGCGTAGTTGAGCACGTCCTGGTTACGCTGGATGCTGTTGAGCTTGGGGTTGCCTTCATAGGTGCCGGCAGTGATCTGCCGCACGGCGTTGACCAGCGAGGTCGTCGCCTGCACGCCTGGATACTGTTGCAGCTCCCAGGCCAAACGATCGGCAAGAACCAACGTCTTGTAGTTCAGGCAGCCTTCCGGCGCAGTCTTGATCATCACCGCAAACAGGTCGCTGGACAGCGCGTAATGCTGGGTGATGTAGGCGTTGTCGCGGTTGTAGCGCGAGTCGGCACGCAGCTCCGGCGCACCGCTTTCGAGATCGCCGATCTTCAGGTTGAGGCTGACCATGAAGCCGCCGATGCCCATCAACACGGCGACCAATACTGCGCCGGTCGCCCACTTGGCGGTGGTGAAGCGGTCGAGCAGGTCCCAGAGTTTGCCGAAGCCCTTGTGGTGTTCGGCGCGGGTGTCGATTTTCAGCGCGCGTTCGGCAGCCTTGGCGCCAACACCGACATAGGACAGCGCCACCGGCATCAGCAACAGCGAGGTGAAGATCAGCACCGCGACGCCGATGCTGGCGGTGATCGCCAGGTCCTGGATCACCGGAATGTCGATCAGCATCAGCACTGCAAAACCCACGGCGTCGGCCAGCAACGCGGTGACGCCGGCAATGAACAAGCGGCGGAAGGTATAGCGCGCGGCAATCAGTTTGTGAGTGCCCCGGGCGATGTCCTGCATGATGCCGTTCATCTTCTGTGCGGCGTGGGACACACCAATGGCGAAGATCAAAAACGGCACCAGCACCGAGTACGGGTCGATGGCATAACCGAGCCAGGCGACGATACCCAGCTGCCAGACCACCGCAATCAGCGAGCAGCCGACCACCAGCAACGTGCTGCGCACGCAACGGGTGTAGGCATAGATGATCGCCAGCGAAGTGATGACCGCCAGGCCGAAAAACATCATCACCTGAATCAGGCCATCGATCAGGTCGCCCATCAGTTTGGCGAAGCCGATTACCCGAACCTTGTATTGGCCCTTGCCCTCTTCCCCGGATTTGCGCGCCGCGCTGTCGCCGGCGAATTCGATCTTGTCGCGCAACTGCTCTTCGAGCATCTGCGAGAACGCGTGATAGTTGATGGGCTGACCACCGGCAGCGGCTTTGTCCAGCAGCGGCACGATCAGCATGCTCGACTTGAAGTCACTGGCCACCAGGCTGCCGACCAGACCGGCGCGGGAGATGTTCTGGCGTAGTTGCTCGATTTGTTCAGGCTGACCGGAATAGGTATCGGGCATCACCGGGCCACCCTGGAAACCATCCTCGGTGACTTCGGTCCAGCGCACCGCCGGGCTCCACAGGGATTTCATCCACGCGCGGTCGACGCCTTCGGTGAGGAACAGCTGGTCGTTGACCTGCTTGAGTACGTCGAGGTAAGCGGGGTCGAAAATATCGCCCTGGGTGTTCTCGACCACCACGCGCACCGAGTTGCCCAGGCCACGCAGCGACTGGCGGTTCTCCAGGAAATTCTGGATGTACGGCTGGCTCTGCGGAATCATTTTTTCGAAGCTTGGGCGCAGCTCCAGGCGTGTCACGGCCATGAAACCCAGCACCACGGTGGCCATTGCCATCAGCAGCATGAACAGCGGCCGATAGTTGAACACCCACCGTTCGAGGAGGTTGCCGGAGTGCTGATCGAAATCCCGCAGGTCGCGGATTACCGGCATGGCGTCTTGTTTGATATTGCCCATGTCTGGGTTCTCGCTCTTAGGGTTCGAGGGCTAGCGTCTGGGCGCCACGGCTGCCCGCGACCACCAACGCACCAGCGGCGGACTGGGTAACACCGGCGACCGGGGTCGGCACCGGTTGGCGCAGCAGGTGCAATTGCGCGCCCGTGCCCTGGCTGACCAGCATCTGCCCACCCAGGGTGAACAGGCGGTAATCGCCACGGGCATCGATCAGGCCAGCGGTGATGCTGACGTGCAGGCCGGTGTCGAGTGCCGTCCAGTTTTGGCCGCCATCGGTGCTGCGCAGGACGTTGCCGCGCAGGCCATAGACGAGCGCTTCGCCAGGCTTGCCGAGCACGCCGAAAAAACTGCCTTGATACGGCGTCGGCACGGCGCTGAAGCGTTGGGTGTTGTCATCCCATTTGAGCAACAGACCTTGTTCGCCGGCGATGTACAACGCGTCGCCGGTGGAAGCGATGGCGTTGAGGTGAAAACCTTGCGGGTTGTCTGTGCGATCCTGAAATGGCGTCCAGCTTTGGCCACCGTCCTCGGTGCGCAGGATCAGGTTGAACACGCCGACCACATAACCGACTTTGTCGTTGGCAAACCATGTGTCGAGCAGCGGTTTGTCTGCGCCCTGCTCGATCAACCGCTGGCCTTCGGCAACCAGCAACGGCCATTGTTCATTGCCCGGTTCGGCACTGGCCAACGCCGTGTAATGCTTGACCAGCAAGGCGCCGATCTGACGGCCGTCGAGTTGCTTTTGCCAGGTCGCGCCGGCGTCGCTGCTGTGCAGCACCACACCGTCGTTGCCCACCGCCCAACCTTGGGTGGTGGTCGGAAAGTTCACCGCCGTGAGATCGGCACTGACCGGCACTGCTGCCTGCTGCCAGTGCTTGCCGGCATCATCGGAAAACAGAATATGGCCACGCTGACCGACGGCGACCACGCGTTCACCGGCGCGAGCCATGCCGGACAACGGACTGTTGATGGCCAAGGCACTGACCCTGGCGGGCAGGTCCAGCACATCGACGTAATCAGCCGCGAGGGTGACGCCCTGCAACAGGCCGAGCACAACGCCAAACGCCACCTGCAAATAATTCTTATACGAACACATACCGCGTCCTCTTCGGAAAACCTGGCGCCCACGCCGTCGGCGCACGGTCCACCGCCTTGTGAGCGGTGGACCTTGTAGGCGCTTTTTTGCGGTTGGCTTAGCGAATGCCGCTGCCGGCCAGGGATTCCGAAGACCACTGGGCCTTGGAAAGCGGATCGATGTACTTGATGCCGCCATAAGGCCCGACCACGCCGTTGATGTTGTAAGAACCACCGACCAGGTCGTAAATCATGAAGGGCGTGGAGTCCGGGACCTGCTTGTCGTAGCTCTGGCTGAGGAAGGCGAAGGAGCCACGGTACAACTGACCACGAGCGTCGTATTGATCCGAGGCCAGAGCGGTCCAGCTGTCTTCATCAAGGTAGAAGCGGCGCTTCTGATAAATGTGGCGGGAGCCGGCCTTGAGGTTGCCCTCCACCACCCAGACGCGGTGTTTTTCCCAGCGCACGAAGTCCGGTGCCAGGTGATTGGCGGTGGTCAGCGACTTCGGATCCTGGGCGTAGGTCAGCTTGTAGGTGTTGTAGGGCACAATCATTTCCTGCTTGCCCACCAGCTTCCAGTCGTAACGGTCCAGCGCGCCGTTGAATACGAAAACGTCGTCGTAGGTGCCCGCGCCGGCGGTGCCTGGGTTAGGCGTGTCGTAAGCCAGGTTCGGTGCCAGTTTGACCCGACGCTGACCCGGCAGGTACTGCCAGGCGCGGCGCGGTTGCTGCAGCGGGTTGGCGGCGTCCTTGAGCATCACCGCTTCACCGGCCCGGCGTGCAGGGCCGGTGTACGACAGCTTCATCTGGTAGTACACGTCGGCGCTGCTGATTGGCTGCGCCAGGTTTTCGTAGATCGGGTAGGAGATGAACGCCTGCCCGGTGGTGGCCAGGCTCGGCACGCCGGCGGAGTCAACGTTCCAGGAGTCGTACTTGGAGTTGATGCTCACGCCTTGATAGCGCAGCAGGAAGTTCCACATCGCTTCGCTGCCCGATTGCGGGATCGGGAACGGCACGCCCGGCAGCACGTTATCGATGGCCAGACCGCCTTCGAGGGACTTGGCGCCGCTGGCATTCTTCACGCCGTTATCGAGGATGGCTTTTGGCAGCGAAACGGTGCGGTGGGTCGGGTATACATCGACACGGTAAGTCGGGAAACGCTTGGCCAGTTCCACCGTGGTAGCACTGAGCATGCCCTTGTACTGATCGACGTTTTTGCCGTCGATGACCAGCAACGGTTTTTCACTGGCATACGGATCCGGGCGCATGCTGTCACCGGATTTGAAACTGGCCGGCGGCGTGGTCAGGCCACCGTCGTAGGCAGGGATGGAACCATCAGCGTTCCCGGCCTTTTCGGCGCCCACCAGGGTCAGGCTACTGCCCAACTTGGCAGCGTCCTGGGTTGAAACAGCGGCCTGTGCCTGAGCGGCCAGGACCATGGCCAGCGAAGCGGCCAACACGGTTTTTGCGAATTTCATCTTGTTATTCTCCTGCTTGCATTGAGCAAATCAGTGTTGAATCAAAAAGTGGTTTTCATCGTCAGGTAAACGGCGCCACGGTCCTCAGTCGTTGCACCACCACCGGAAAAGGCTGAGTAGCCACCGGCGAAACAGGCGTAGTTTTCGTTACCGCTAAAGGCGTTCGGCGCAGCGCCGTCACCTCCGGTCGGGCCGGTACTCACACCACTGACATTGCACTTGTCGGTCTTGCCGAAAGAGTCCACGTACTTCAGGTCGACAAAGTATTTGTTGTACACAACGGCCCCGAGACCGATGGCGTAGTTACCGGTGTCTTTGGCACCGCCACCGGAGACCGGTGAAACGCCATCGAGACCGACGTTGATGGACATCGGCGCGTTGAGGTCGACACCGGGAAACACCTGGTACCAGGTCGGTGTGAAGTTGACCGCGATGCCCCAGTTGTCCCGGGTTGGCTGGTCGATACCGCGGTAGGTGCCCTTGCCTTTGTAGAGCGCCTCGTTCTTGCTATCGAGCTTGAGCAGGTTGCTGTAATACAACTCGCCAAGCAGGGTTGCCGAATCGAATACAGGCGTTTTGGCAATGGTCATCAGACCGTTGAGCGTCCAGTGCAAGGTGTCGCCGGTGGCGGCCATGCTGTCGCCCTTCTGCGGGGTGTCATAAACCACACCGGTGGCAGCCGTACGCGCCGGCAACAGGCCAAGACCCGCGCCCAGGCCCAGCGGACTGTTAGTGCTGACAACTGCCGGAATACTCGCCAGCGGCATGTTGTGACGAATGTTCAGGTCCGAACCCACGCTCACCCCGCCCACATCCTTGGACAGGCTCAGGCCAACGATCTTGATGTTGTCGGCATAGGCCATTTGATAGGTGGCGGTGCTCAGCGAGTTGAGCGTATTGATCACCGCAGGCACTTGCCCTGCCGGCCGGGTGCCGTTCGGGTTGGCCGAGCTCAGGCCTCGGGCATCCAGCCAGGCTTGCGGGAGGATTTCCGAGGTTTCGCGGTAGTAGACGCCGAGGGTGCCATCCAGCCAGGCTGGCGACCACTTGGCCATGAGGCCCCAGTCGCCGCGCTTGTCCGGCGTCAGGTCATGCCCGCGACGCACGTTGGTCAAGCCGTTGCACGGCGCCAGGCCGCAACCCAGAGGGCTGCCAGGCACGACAGCATTAGTGTTACCCAGCAGGAACGACTGCGCGCCGAAACCGACCAGGTCGGAGCCGCCGTAGTAGGTGCCGGCTTCCGGCAGGCGTGCGGCGTCCCAGTCGAGAAAGTACTGGGCGGCCACGGTCAGTTCGGGATTGATCGTGAAGGACATCGACAGCTGATTGCGCGGAACGAACAGCTCCTTGGCTTCTGTGCCCGGCGACGCGGCCAGCTTGGCCAGGTCCAGGCCGGACTGGCCGTAGCTGATCGAATGCACCGGGTTGAGAATGGTCTCGCCCCAGAACACGTTGTGCTGGCCGGCCTTGAAGCTCAGCATCGACTCCTCGCCCACTTCGGTGCTGTAGAACACGAAGGCGTCGAGGATTTCACCGGACGGACCGGTGTAGTAACGCTGGGCATAGTTGCTCAGGTGCGGGCTGCCGTTGCCGACGTTGTCATTGGTGACCCCGGCCAGGCGCGGGTCGTTGGCGACCAGGCCCGAGGTTGAACCGTTGCCGTTGACGAACGGGTTCGAATTGGAACCGGTGTTCTCGTAAGCCTTGTCGTACCAGCTGGCGGCGCTGACGCGAAAGCCCATGTGGTTCTGGTAGACCACGTCCATCTCGGTCAACAGATCGACGCGGTTGGTGATGTTGGTCCCGGCCTTGCGGAAGTTGTAGTCGCCGTCGTTGTTGTTGGGCGTGCCCAACATGCGCTTGTCCGCGCTTTCAGTGCGTACGCCATAGTTGTACTTGATGGTGTTATCCAGGCGAACGGTCCAGTCCGGGTTACCTGTCTCGATCTCTGCCGCATGGGCCATCGGCACCGTTGCCGCGAGAATGGCTGAGGCCAGCAAGGTGTAGCGTGAAGCGGTGAACCCGTGACTCTTATTGTTGTGCATTGCGTTGTCTCCGCCATTTTGTATTTGTTTTAAGCGCAGCCGCCCTCGCGCACCCTCTTGTTCCAGGGGTTTGCGTTTTTCAGGAGTGAGGGCAAATGCCGGATGGCGCGAGCCAACCGGCGCCTGAACTAGCGATCCAGCTCGAGGATGAGGGCTTCGGCTTGCGGCCAGTGCCCGTACCCGGCAGCAGGATTGAGATGACCGACATCGCCCAGATTGAGTAGCTCACTGCCCCAGCCTTCAGCCAGGTGCGTAACGGCTTCCAGGCTGGCGAGGTGGTCGTTGGTACTGGCGGCCACCAGGCTGCGAAATGGCAGCGGCCCTTTGGGTAGAGGATCCCAACCCTGGCTACGCAGGGTTTCAGGCGATGGGTAGCCTGACGGCCAAGGGGCATCGAGGTCAGGTGGAGCAGCCAGCAGCGCGCCCTTGATCGGCCGGCGGTACTGAGCGGCCCAGTGCGCGACCATCAGTACGCCGGCGCTATGGGCGACCAGGATCACCGGCCCGTCGATCTGCTCCAGCGCGTGCTGGATCGCTTGCACGCGCTTGTTGCAATCGAGCTTGTCGGTCTCCTGCGGCGGCACACTACGTACCTTGCTCAGCCTGGCTTCAAGCAACGTCTGCCAATGTTCGGCAACGTGCTCGCGCAGGCCCGGTACGATCAGAACGGTTGCGGCAGTTTGCAGTTTGTCCACTTCAGCACCTACGCTTTCTCGATGACTCGACTGGCTCTGTGGCCAGGGGCTTTTTGTAGGACTGACATTAAAGAGCGCCCACCCCAGGCGCTTTTCATTGGACGTCAGGCACTTTTCTTTTCATGACAGATTTCCAGGTATTGGCGCGCGCCGACCACTGGTCGAAAATCCCCACAGGTTCTCTGTAGCTCACTGTAATCAATGGGTGTGCGTCGATTGCTCCACGACAACGGAGGTGATTGCGGACAGAAACTGGCGAGCGCCCTCGACAACATCGCAACTGTTCAATCGCTGATGTGCTGGATATAGTCGCCACGCTCATCTGAATCGCAACCGGCCCAGGAAAGACCTTCGCATGCCCAAGCTTGTTCGCGCCGCCGTCTTGACCAACTACCTGGAGGTTACTCAGTACCTGGGGTTCAACCCGCGCGATGTGCTGGCCGGCGTCGGCTTGAGCAAAGCCCTGCTGCAAGCCCCTGAACATCGCATTCCCATCGATGCCGCCGTGCGTCTGCTGGAGGATTCAGCCGCCGCCAGCGGCTGCCAGAACTTCGGCCTGAGCATGGCCGAGTCGCGCCAGCTCTCGGACTTCGGCGTGGTCAGCCTGCTGCTCAGCCATCAGCGCACGCTGCGTGATGCCTTGCAGGTGGTGGTGCATTACCGGCACTTGATGAATGATTCGCTGGCCATCTTCATTGAAGAGGCCGGCAAGATGGTGATCATTCGCGAAGAGGTGGTCACCGACTCGCCGATGCCCAGTCGACAGGCCACCGAGCTTGCCATCGGCGTGATGTTCCGCCTGTGCGCCGCCCTGCTCGGCTCTCACTGGCATCCCTACAGCGTCAATTTCACTCACCAGGCCCCCGACAACCTTCAACTGCATCGTCGCCTGTTCGGCTGCACCCTGGAGTTCGGCAGTGAGTTCAACGGCATCGTCTGCGCAGGTGCCAGCCTGGACATGACCAACGCCAATGCCGACCCGGCCATGGCCCGCTACGCCCAGAGCTACCTCGATTCGCTGCAAAGCCACCAAGGCACTTCGATGCTGTTCGAAGTGCGCAAGGCCATCTACCTGCTGCTGCCCATGGGCCGCGCTACCATCGAGCAAGTCGCGCAGAGCCAGGGCATGAACGTTCGCACCCTGCAACGTCGCCTGAAGGATGATGGCTGTGCGTTCAACGATGTGATCAACGATGTGCGCCGCGACCTGGTGCTGCGTTATCTGGACAACCCGAATTACACGCTTGGTCGCATTGCCGACATGCTTGGCTACTCGATGGCGAGTTCGTTTACGCGATGGTTCATCAGCCAGTTCGGCATGCCGCCGGCGACGTGGCGGGTGCAAAAGCAGGGTTCGGCAAAAGCCCCGACGGACGCTGCCCCGCCCAAACCCTACTGATATCGCGCCTGTTGTAGGAGTGAGCCTGCTCGCGATGGCTTTGCGTCAGGCGATATAGGTTTTGATGGTGTACATATCCATTGCTGCGGTAACGGCCGCTATGGGTTTCGCCCTTACGGCGAGTCACTTGCAGAAGCGGCAAGTAACCAAGCGCTCTTGCCCCTTTCGTTCGGTGCCTCGCTAATGCTCGGCATGCCCTCGCTCCGGCCTCTCGAGGGGGCGTGTAGCTCAAGATCAAAAGCTGAAGGCGAGCTAACGCTCGGCCTGATGAGTGGTGAAAATCAAAAGCATACGTGCCCCCTGTAGGAGCCGGCTTGCCGGCGAAAATCGTTTGGGCAATGCGTTCATTCAGACAGCCCGCGTTATCGTTGACGTCCATCGCCAGCAAGCTGGCTCCTACAAGGGAAATGCGTATGTGTCTGGATAAATACGATCAACTGTAGGAGCCGGCTTGCTGGCGATAGCGGTGGGTCTGTCGACGCATTTATTGACTGAACAGACGCCATCGCCAGCAAGCCGGCTCCTACAGGGGATCGGTGTACATATCCGGAATGAGGGAACACGCGCACCAAAGAGCCAGGTCGGCTTTCAGGCCGCCTCGGCGGCTGTGGCGGTCGTCGCCCCCTCGAGAGGCCGAGCGCAGGTTCTGCGCAGTGGGCAACCCGGCATGGATGCCGGGTTAGCCGCCCCCGGCCATGGATGGCCGATGGCGGCGGGCCCACGGAGCAGGACCGGAGCGAGGGCATGCCGAGCATTAGCGAGGCACCGAACGAAAGGGGCAAGAGCCCTTTGGTTACTTTGGGGCTTTTCCAAAGTGACTCGCCGTAAGGGCGAAACCAATAGCCGCCGCATCCGAAAAAACGGATATGTACTCAGACAACAATCCCCCACAAACTTTGACACAGCATGGATCAACGTCGGCAAAGACACCGATGGAGATCAACGATGACACGGGAAGCCTGGCCTCTGATCCTTCCCCAGCAAACTCGCACCGGGCAAAAAAAAACGGCGACTGCTGGCACAGTCGCCGAAAAAAACCGGTGTTGTCGACACCGGTCGAGGACACCACCACAGTGAGGAGTCAACCGCGGCGCAGCCCTCTGTCAAAAAGCGTTATGCGTCGGGTGTCAAAGCCCCCAGTGCAGCAACAACAGCACCAGCACGACGAGGAACACCGTCTCCCCCACCATCAACAGGATCGGCTTGATACCCACCGCCGCCAGCTCCTTGAGCTGGGTCTTCATGCCCAGGGCACTGATGGACACCACCAGGCACCAGCGCGACAGCTCATTGATCGAGCCCTGCACCACCGGGGCCACCCAGCCGGTGCTGTTGATGCACGCCAGCAACAGGAAACCGACGGCGAACCACGGCAGCAACGGTGGTCGCTTGCCGGTCGGATCGGCGCCCTGCATGCGGGTGATCATCGCGGCGGTGACGATCACCGGCAGCAGCATCGCGACCCGCATCAGCTTGACCACCGTGGCCGTATCGCCAGTCTCGGTCGACATGCTGTAACCGGCGCCGACCACCTGGGCCACGTCGTGGATGGTCGCCCCGAGAAACACCCCGGCCACTTGCGGCGACAGTTGCAGCCAGTTGGCAATCATCGGGTACACGATCATCGCCAGAGTCGACAGCGCCGACACCCCAATCACCGTGAACAACGTCGCGCGTTCTTTCTGCGGATGATTGGGCAGCGCTGCCGCCAACGCCAACGCGGCCGATGCACCACAAATTGCCGTGGCCCCTCCGGTGAGCATGCCGAACAAACGCTGAAAGCCCAGCGCCTTGGCAGCGATCACTGAAACGCCGATGGTCACCACCACCAGAATCACCACCAGCGCCACTGGCTTCCAGCCCAGCGCAGCCATCTGTTCAAGGGTGATGCGCATGCCCAGCAGCGCCACGCCGATGCGCAACACGGTGCGCGCCGTGAACTCGATGCCGGCCTTGCAGGCACCGTCGCCGGCCAGAAAATTCAGGGCCATGCCCAATAGCAAGGCAAACAGCATCACCGGCGCACCGTAGTGCTCGGACAAAAAAGACGCGGCCGCCGCCACGATCAGACTGACGACAAAACCCGGCGCCAGTTCGCGCGTTCGGCTGTGGATACGGGTGAGAGCGATGGCGTTCATGGCGCGGCCTCCTCGGGAACAATGACGATGAATGCCTGACCGTCGATGATCTCGACCGGGTAGTTGGCGACTTTGACTGCGGTGGAATTGAGCAGGTAACCGCTGCGCAGATCGAAGCGCAGACCATGGGCGCAACACTGAATCACTCGCCCCTCAAGTCGCCCGCCACACAGCGAGGCGCCCTGGTGCGGGCAACTGTCGTCGATGGCGAACAAGTCACCTTCGACGTTGAACAGCGCCAGGCTTTTGTCATCGAATTCGAACAGTGCACGACCGCCGACCTGCGGGTGTTTGCCGGCAGGCACGGGGATACGCCGGGTCATGCAGGTTGCCGCTCGTAATCACTTTCTTTCAGTGCCTGGCTCATGGCCCCGAGCAACACCGCTGCAGGTTGCGCGCCCACCACCGTCATGCGGCGATCGAACTGAAAGCCCGGTACGCCACTGCTCGCCTCGGGTGATCCGGCAAATGGCGTGGCGTCGCCCGTCAGGCAGTCAGCCAAGACCTGCGCATCAATGCCGCAGGAGCGGGCAATGGCGAGCAAGGTCTCGCGGCAACCAAGGTTTTCGCGTTTGCGGAAATAAGCGGCGAACAGCCGCTCAAGCAACATTTCACTCTGGGCAGCGTTGCCCAGCGCGCTGACCCGCTCGAACAGACGATGGGCGTCTGCGGTATTGGGCATCGTCTCGATCTGGCCGAGGTCGATGCTCAGTCCAACCGCCGCGGCAGCCTTTTGTACCTGGGCCTGGCGCATGGTCATGGCATCGGCATTGCCCAGGCGCTTGCGGTAGAAATCGACGAAGGGCTCACCTTCCAACGGCAACTGCGGCAGCAACTGCACGCCATGCCACTGCGTGCTGATCTGCACATCCGGATGGCGACTGCGAAACTGTACCTGCGCATGCTCCAGTTGGCGTTTGCCGATCAGGCACCAGGGGCAGATAAAATCGAAAAACACATCAATCTGTAGACGACGACTCACAACTTCACCTCTAACCCGGCCTGGCTGACGGGGTCAGGCACGCGCTGACCCTGAAGGCGGGCAATATCTTTGTGGTAATGACACTTGGCATAAAAGAACACGGCCGCTGCCGCGAGGCTGACCAATGGCACCAGCTGGAAAGCGGCATGCAGGCCGATGAGGTCCGACACCCTTCCGGTGATGAACGGCCCCGGCGCCAGTCCCAGCATGTTGTTGGCCAATGTCAGCGTGGCGAAGGCCGTGCCATGGACCGAGTAATGGGTCAGGTTGGCGACCATCGCGCCAGCCGGGCCGGTGGTGCCGGTGGCAATCAGCATGCCCAGGCAAATCAGTGCCAGTTGCATAGGCCCTGCCGTCATTGCGAACGCCGCCGACAGCAGCAGGCAACTGCCCAGGCAAAAGGCGATGGCCAGGCTGACCTTGCGTTCCGGCGAGTTGCGACACAGCCGATCGCTGAGCATGCCGCACACAATCATCCCCGCACCGCTGCACAGCACGATGATCGCCGCCATGGCGCCGGCTTTGTCCGTCGGCATGTCGTAGTAGCGATTCAGGTAGCTGGGAATCCACACCATCACCGTGCCGCCGACAAACAGCTGCAAGCCGCTGGCGACGTAGGTCGCTACCACCGAACGACTGGACCACAGCGTACGCAGCGGACGCTTGGCCCCCGCGACAGCCTTGGCGACCCGTTGCGGAGCGATGCGCGCTTCCTTGACGATGATCGGATAAAGCATCGCCAGCACCAGGCCAAACAGCGCCATGCCGGCGAACGACCAGCGCCAGCCCAGCTTGGCCGCGATGGCACCGCCCAACGCCATGCCCAGCACCGAGCCGAACATGCCGCCCGCCATGAACGCGCTGGCCAGGGTGGCGCGCATGTGTTTCGGAAACACCGAAATCACCACGGCGATACCGACGCTGCCATAAGCCGCTTCACCGACGCCGACCATGAACCGGGCAATGAACATTTGCTGGTAATCCTGCGCCAATGCGCAGCCCAGCGTGGCCAGGCTCCACAGCAGCGCCATCAGCGCCAGACTCTTGACTCGTCCAAAGCGGTCAGCCATCAACGACAGCGGGAATGTCAGCAGGCCGACCATCAAGGCAACAATACCGCTGAGCAACCCGAGCTGGCCGTCGCTCAAGGCCCACTCGCTCTTGAGCAGCGGGAACACCGCGTTCAGCACCTGACGCGACATGTAATCGGAAATCAACAGGCCGAACGTCAATGCAAAAACGATCCAGGCATATTGGCGCGAAACGCCGACGCAACCTGCGTCGTCATCGTCAGCGGCGATTGGGTGAAAGGCCATGCAGCCTCCTCAATGCTTTTATTTATTGTTGTTATCAAGCGTGTTGCAGTGCGGTGGACGAGAGGTTGCGGCCCCTCGTCCGGACCGTCGGTCAGCCGCGTTGCGGCACACCCTTTTGCCCAGCCTTGCGGTTGGGGGCCATACCGTTGGCCAGCAGGGTCTGCTCGATGCTGTCGTACTTCACACCGATGCGATAAATCTCGCGGGCTTCTTTGCCCGTGGCGATTTCGCGACCCAGTTCATGGGCAATGCGCACGGTTTGCTGGATCTGCGCCACCGAGCCGAAGCGATCACCCTTGTGATCAATGATAGTGTCTTCATTGCCCACGCGTGGGTGCATGCCCATGGCCATCGACATGGTGTTGAACGGCATGACGTTCTTGAGCAGCGACTCGGAGGTCAGGGTGCAGCCGTTCGGCGCGCGGTGGATGAAATTGAAGAAGTTGAACGGGTTCGGGCCGTCGAAACCGCCACCGATGCCGATCCAGGTCAGGTTCAGCGGGCCCTTGTAGATGCCCTTGCGCACCAGGCGCTCGAGGGTTTCCAGGGCATGCATGCCGGTCAGCTGGAAGTGCGGCTGGATGTCGTTGTCCATCAGGCGCTTGAGGTGCTCGGCAACCCAGGCCGGGCCGGCCGGTACGGTCATTTCGCTGTAGGCAGCCTGGATCAACGGGTTAGCCAGTGAGGTACCTTCCAGGTATTGCGGATACAGCAGCTCCATGATGTTCATCTGGGTGGTGTTGATCGCCACCGTGACCTGATCCGGTTTTGGCGTCAGCTCGGCCAGCATGTGGCGGGTATCGTCGGACAGCCACTTGGCGGCTTCACCATCGCTTTCCGGGGCGAAGGAAATCGAACCGCCGACCTGGATGATCATGTCCGGCACAGCTTCGCGCACGCCGGCGATCAGCTCGTTGAACTTCGACAGGCGCTTGGAGCCCTTGCCGTCCAGTTCACGCACATGCAGGTGCAGCACGGTGGCGCCGGCTTCATAGCAATCGACCGCTTTCTGAACTTGCTCGTCCATGGTCAGCGGGATGTCTTCCGGGAAATCTTCAGGCATCCATTCCGGGCCGTACGGGGCCACGGTGATGACCACTTTTTCCATGTTTTCCGGGTGCAGGGAATCGTCGAAGAATTGCATGATTTACTCCACTTTTTATGATTGTCCCGCCCACCCGGGATCGTGCCGGGCAGACGTGTTTACGAGTGCGTATGCAGAAAGGGTCGATCAGTAGGTCTTGTCGCCGATGATCCCGGCGCGCTCCATCTTGCGATGGCACGGCGGGTAATCCATGACGGCGTAGTGCTGGGTACTGCGGTTGTCCCAGATGGCGATGCTGTTGGGCTTCCAGCGCCAGCGCACCTGATACTCGGGGATGTACGCCTGGCTGATCAGGTAGCGCAGCAATTCGCTGGCGCCGGGGTTGGCGTCCTGACCGAAGCGGACCCGCTCAGAGGTGTGGTAGTTGCTGATGTGGGTGGTGAAGGCGTTGACGAACAGCACCTTCTCGCCGGTTTCCGGGTGGGTGCGCACCACCGGGTGTTCGGCGTCCGGGTACATCGCCTTGAGCGCCAGGCGTTTTTCGATCGGCATCGCCGCACCGAAACTCGCTTCGATGCTGTGACGGGCACGCAGGTCGGCGATTTTCACCTTCACGTCTTCCGGCAAACGCGCATAAGCCTCGACCATGTTGGCCCACATGGTGTCGCCGCCGACCGGCGGGCATTCCACGCAGCGCAACACGCACCCCATTGGCGGCGCCTCGCGCCAGGTGGCGTCGGCGTGCCAGGCGTTTTCATAGCGGTCCATCGGCTGGTCCGGACTCTTGTAGATCCGCACCAGCCCCGGATGATCCGGATCGCTGCCGGCCACCGGATGGTCTTCCAACTCACCAAAGCGGCGAGCGAAGGCCACGTGCTCCTCGCGAGTGATGTTCTGATCACGCAGGAACACCACCCGGTGCTTGAGCAACTGGGCACGAATCTCGGCAAACAGACCGTCGTCATGCACCGCGTCGGCGAGGTTCACGCCGATCAGTTCGGCGCCGATGTTGCAGGTCAATTGTTCGACTTTCATGGCTGGCCGCTCCTTAAATGACGAAAATCGACGAACCGGTGGTCTTGCGCGACTCAAGGTCGCGATGAGCCTGCACCGCATCCTGCAAGGCGTAGTGCTGGTTGATCTCGATCTTGATCCGGCCGCTGCCGACGTGGTCGAACAACTCACCGGCCAGGGCGGCTTTCTCCGCAGGGTCGGCGATGTAGTCAGCCAGGGCCGGACGGGTCAGGAACAACGAGCCTTTCATCGCCAGCATCACCGGGTCGAACGCAGGGATCGGACCGGATGCCGTGCCGACGCACACCATCAGGCCACGACGCTTGAGCGAATCCAGGGAGCCGGCGAAAGTGTTCTTGCCGACGCTGTCGAACACCACGTTGACGCCGACGCCATCGGTCAATTCGCGAACACGGGCGGCGACGTCTTCATGGCTGTAATTGATAGTATGGTCGCAACCGTGAGCCCGGGCGATTTGGGCCTTTTCTTCGGTCGAAACCGTGCCGATCACGTTCAAGCCGAGCAATTTGGCCCACTGCGAGACGATCAGGCCAACGCCGCCGGCGGCGGCGTGCAGCAGAATGCTGTCGCCTTCCTTGAAGTCGTAGATGCGGCGCATCAGGTACGAAGACGTCAGGCCGCGCATGGTCATGGCCGCAGCGGTCTCGAAACTGATGGTTTCCGGCAGCTTGATCAACGGCGCGGCCGCGATCAGCCGTTCGGTGCTGTAGGCGCCAAGGGTGTTGAGGAAACCGGTGTAGGTGACGCGGTCCCCCACCTGGACGTTGGTCACCCCTTCGCCAACGGCCTGGACCACACCGGACGCTTCAACCCCCATGCCGTTGGGCATCGGAATCGGGTAAGTACCATTGCGAAAATAGGTGTCGGCATAATTAAGGCCTACAGCCACATGACGAAGACGAACCTGGCCTGGACCGGGATCGCCGACCTCGACCTCCTCATAACGGAGGACTTCGGGACCACCGGTTTCGTAGAAGCGTACGGCATTGGCCATTTTTTCTTATTCTCCAGTCTGTACAGCGTCGATTTGCGCTGATTGGACTGTAGGACGCAGTCTGGTGAGCCGCTTCTCATCAGACGACACCGGCTTTTCATTTCATGACAGATGGTTGCGGGCATGGAACGCAAGACTGCGCTATGACCAGGTTGGACCTGCGTCAGATATCGTCATCCGCCGCCTTGGTTGTGACGATGAGGGGCTCGATACCCCAGTCGCCCGGCACGTTCCAGTCTTCGCCAAACAGCTCGGCCGGATGCATCGTACGCTCGGAGCCATTGCCGCACGCCAACGACTTGGCCGGGCAATACCGGTCGCATCCCCAGCAAATCCGCTCGGGGTGTTTGGGGTTGTCCGGGAAGTTCTTGGCCATGCCGATCTCCAGTCATTGAGAGGCGTGCTTGCCAAGCTACAACCATCGCGCGCAGCCGTCCTTGATGGATATCAAGCTATCGACATCGAGTGACTGCCCTCCCCCGATCATGATCCTGAGGCTAAGCTGATAACGGCCGAACAGACTTGGAGACGTCGCTCATGATCAATAAAAATCCTCACCCGAACGCAGAGACACCCGACCGTCCACCGCTGTCGACATGGGACGATCAAGACGCCGCAACATCCATCGATAGCGATGCCTTTATCGCCCCGCCTGCGCTGACAAACGCCGAACTGGTTCACTTGCGTGTCCGCGTGATTGCCCTGGAAAACCTGGTCATCGCGCTGCTGGCAGAAGGTTCGGAACGTCAGCTCGCCGTTGCCCGGGAAATGGCCGGCTACATTTCCCCCAGAGCCGGATTTACCCAGCATCCGTTGACCGTCCATGCGGCGGCACAGATGACCCACAGCGTCGAGCGCGCCCAGCGATTTCGCCGGCGCGACGAGCCGTTGGTTTAATTACTCAAAACTTGATAGCAATCATTATTGTTCGCAGCAAACCTTCCTAGACTCGGGTTCCTACTCGTCAGTGCCCAGGAAGAAATCATGCGTACCTCTCTCACACTCGCTTTGCTCTTGTTCGTACCGCTGGCTCAGGCCAAGGAATACCCGATCGGCGAACCACAGCTGTGTCCGGGGCTGGAAGTCGGGGCGGTTTATTTGCAACCGATCGAGATGGAACCGGCAGGCATGATGCGCGCCACTGCGGATTCGGATGTGCATCTGGAGGCCGACATCCGCGCCACTGCGGATAATCACCAGGGCTTTCAGGAAGGCAGTTTCGTGCCCTATCTCAACGTCTCTTTCAATCTGAAAAAGCAAGGCAAAGACCCGGAACTCAAAGGCGATTTCCACGCCATGGTCGCCAACGACGGTCCGCACTACGGCGACAATGTGAAGCTGATGGGGCCGGGCAAATATCAACTCACCTTCACCATCCTGCCACCCGGTGGTCATGCCTCTCTCGGTCGCCACACCGACAAGGAAACCGGTGTCGCGCCCTGGTTCGAACGCTGCGAACTGCACTACGAATTCGTCTACGCCGGCATTGGCAAAAAAGGCGGCTATTGAATGAAACGCCTGCAGGTTGCCTGCCTGCTGGTGGCTGGAGCCCTTGCGCCGTTGACCGCCCATGCCGAGTTACCGAGCTACGAACTGATCCTGCGCGATGGCCACTTCACGCCGGCCTTGCTGGAGGTCCCGGCCGGGCAGCGATTCAAGATCGTCCTGAAAAACAACGGTCAGGGGCCGGCCGAATTCGAGAGCACACCGCTGCGGGTTGAAAAAGTCATGTCACCGGGTGTGACCACCTTTGTCGTCATTCACCCGCTCAGGCCCGGTCACTACCCGTTTTTCGACGAGTTCAATCCGCAATTGCCCGAGGGCGGCATCCTCGCGAAATAACCTGTCAGCGCACGGAGTTTTCATGAATCAATCAATGTTCATCGTCTGGCGCGAAAGCGTCGAGGCGTTGCTGGTGATCGGCATTCTCCAGGCTTGGGCCAGCCAGCAGGGCCAGGGTCATCGGCTGGTCAAATACCTGTGGGTCGGCGTGGGGCTGGGGTTGCTGCTCTCGGGTCTGCTGGCCGTGCTGATTCTGTTTGCCGGCGAGGCCATGAGCGGCTCGGCCAGTGAATGGTTCCAGGCCGCACTCGCGCTGGTTGCCAGCCTGTTGATGGTGCAAATGGTGGGCTGGATGCACCGTCACGGGCGCTCCCTCAAACAGGATTTGCAGCGCCACGCCGATAGCCATCTGGCCCGGCAAGGCGGCATGGGGTTGCTGCTGCTGGCGATGCTCGCGGTCAGTCGTGAAGGCAGTGAAACGGTCGTGTTTCTCTATGGCGCCGGTGCTCAACTGCGAGGCCCGCAGCTCGGCTTGTTTGCCATCGGCGGCGCCATGGGACTGGTGCTGTCGGCGTTGACCATCATCCTGCTGCACAGCAGTCGCCGGTTCATTTCGTGGCAACGATTCTTTGCCATCAGCGAAGTCATCCTGCTCATGCTCGGGGCCGCATTGCTGGTCAGTGGCACCGAGCGAATCGGCGGCCAACTGCTCGCCCTCGATCTGCCGGAGCAGGTTTACGGCGTCATTGGCGACGCGTTCTGGGACAGCAGCGTCTTACTGAGCGACAGCCATGGACTCGGTGGTTTCCTGGCCGGTTTTGCCGGTTATCGGGCAACCCCCAGTGCCCTGACCTTGCTGGTGTGGATCGGTTACTGGCTGGTCGTCGGCGGATGGCTACGGCAACGGACGATGGAAAAAGTCCCATGCCTGAACTGAGTTGGCACAATCGATGGCTCCAGCGACTGGGCGACGGGATGCGTCGCCATGCGCGGTTCATTCGTGCCGCGCAGTGGCTGGTTGTGGTGTTTTACGCAGTGCTGCTGGTGATCCCGCCGCTGTTACCGCTGCCGGACAGCCAGGCCCGGATGCTCGACAACCTGACCTTGCTTGCGCAGTTTTTGTTTTGGGGGATCTGGTGGCCGTTCGTGCTGCTGTCGATCGTGATGTTCGGTCGGCTCTGGTGTGGCGTGCTGTGTCCGGAAGGCTCGCTCAGCGAATGGGCCAGCCATTACGGCAAAGGCATGGGCGTGCCGCGCTGGTTGCGCTGGGGCGGCTGGCCGACCCTGGCGTTCTGCCTGACGACCCTCTATGGCCAGTTGATCAGCGTCTATGACTACGCTCAGGCGGCGCTGCTGATTCTGGGTGGTTCGACTGTCGCTGCGGTGGTCGTCGGGTTGTTGTTCGCCCGAGGCAAGCGGGTCTGGTGCCGTTACCTGTGCCCGGTCAGCGGCGTGTTTGCACTGCTCACCCGCCTGGCGCCGGTGCATTTTCAGGTCAACGAACAACGCTGGATAGAAAACGCCCCGCCACGCCTGCCGCCCCCCAACTGCGCACCGTTGCTCGATATCCGACGCCTGCAAGGCGCCAGTGATTGTCATGCCTGTGGGCGCTGCAGCGGGCAACGCGGTGCCGTCCAGTTGATCGCCCGGTCGGGCAATCAAGAGATTCTTCACGCGACGTCGCAGACGCTATCCCCGTGGGATGCTCGCTTGCTGTTGTTCGGTGTGATCGGCCTGGCGATGGGCGCATTCCAGTGGACGGTCAGCCCCTGGTTCGTCGCCCTCAAACAAACGCTCGCCCAATGGCTGGTTGAACACGACCAGCTATGGGCCCTGCAAGACAACGCGCCCTGGTGGCTGCTCACCCACTACCCGCAGCTCAACGACAGCTTCAGTTGGCTCGACGGGTTCAGCATCGTCACTTACCTGAGTTTGAGTTCGGTGCTGCTCGGCACCGTACTAATGGTTCTCTTGCGCCTGACCGCTCGACTGGCGGGTGATCGTGCACTGTATTGGCCCCTGGCGCTCACGCTCACGCCCCTGGGTGGTGCGGGACTGTTTCTCGGGTTGTCGGCAACCACCGTGAAACTGCTGCGCTATGAAGGTTTGCTGCTGGAATGGGTGCAACCGGTCAGGGCCTGCCTGTTGGTGGCCGCGATAGGCTGGAGTTTGCTGCTGGGATGGAAGCGACTGAGCCGCGAAAACCGCTCTCTGGCGCGGCGCATGTCGGGCAGCGCCTGCCTGCTGTTGGCCAATGGTTTGATCGGGTTTGGCTGGTGGTTGCAGTTCTGGGGCTGGTCCTGAGCGCCCACCTCCACAACCACCCGCCCGGGTGGTCTAGACCTTGAATCGCGCCACGGTCTGATGCAGCGCCCCGGCCATCTGTGCCAGTTCATGGCCAGCGGTATCGGTGTGCTGCGCACCCAGCAAGACTTGCTCGGACAAGGTGCGAATCCCCACCAGATTGCGATCCACCTCACGCGCCACCAACGCCTGCTCCTCCGTGGCACTGGCAATCATCAGGTTGCGCTCATTGATCTGCGAGATGGACCGGGTGATCTGATCCAGTGCATCACCTGAGCGCTGCGCCACTTCCAAAGTAGCCCGCACCAGATGACTGCTGCTTTGCATGGCCGTCACCGCATGGCCGGTATCCTGGCGAATGTTGCCGATCATCTGCTCGATTTCCTGGGTGGACTCCTGCGTGCGATGCGCCAACGCTCGCACTTCATCGGCGACCACGGCAAAGCCGCGCCCGGCATCCCCGGCCCGTGCGGCTTCAATTGCCGCGTTGAGGGCCAGCAGATTGGTCTGCTCGGCGATGCTGCGAATCACGTCCAGGACTTTGCTGATGTCCTGCACCCGGCCCGCCAGTTGTTCGATGCGTTGCGAGGTGTCGGTGACGCCATCGGCCAGTTCGCCGATGGCAACCACGGTTTCCTGAACCTGTTCGCGGCCGCGCTGCGCGGTTTGCTCGGACTGTTTGGAGGCCTCGGAAGTACTGACCGCGTTACGCGCCACTTCATCCACCGCAGCCGTCATCTGATTCACCGCCGCAGCCGCCTGCTCGATCTCCAGCCCCTGCAATTGCAGGTTGCTGGCGGTCTGGCTGCTGACGGCACTCAGTTCTTCGGAAGAGCTGGCCACCCGATCAACCGAAGAGGCAATGTGCTTGACCATGGCATTCAGGCTTTGCTGCATCTGATGCATGTTCATCATCACACTGCCGTCGGCACTTGCCCCCACCGGCACCTGAATCGTCAGGTCGCCCTCGGCGATTTCACTCAAGAACCGTGCGGCATCATCCGGCTCGCCACCCAATGGCCGGGTCACACTGCGCGTGACGACTATTGCAGCGGCAATCACCAGCGCCAGGCAGAACAGGAACAACCCGAGCATGTTGCGCCGGGCATCGCTGTACAGTGCCTGCGCCGACTGTTCACGGTCGATGAAGATTTTCCCTTGCAGCGCCATCAACTCATCCAGGCTGCGATACACCTCGGCTTCGGCCGGTACGACTTTCTGCTTCAGCTGGGCCATGGCATCGTCGGAAGCCCCTTGCCGAATCAAGACCTGCACCTGGGTGAACGCGGCAACGTAGGCTTCGCGGTTCTTTTTCAAGGCGAGGTATGCGGCTTTGCCCTCTGGCAGATAGAACAGCGGCTCAAGGGTTTCGAGCGCCTGGGTGATGCGTTTCTTGGTGGCGTCGATCGACTGCTGCACTTGCTGATTGTCCTTGTTGATCAGCAAGTCCCGGGTGTTCCTGGCGTTATCGCGCACGCCCGTGGCAATGACCATGATCGGTTCGATCTTCGGCCAGTCCTGTTTGACGATGACCACCGCCTGTTCCTTGAGCGTTGCCAGATCGTGCAACGCGTAAAACGCCATGCCCATCAGCGCCAGCGGCGCGATTGCAAAGCCGATGACGATCCGTTGTGCCGTGGTTAATTTAGCCATATCAAATGCTCCCAGTTTGATACCTGCCTGATTGGCAGCGCATTTGAAATTCATGGTGGATGTCACTGTTGAACGTTGATTCGCAGGTTCGGTTACCCCCGTAACACGAACGCTGGAAACAACTCGCGCATCGCCTCCCAAAGATCGGGTAGCAAAGCCTGTGCCGAAACGCTCGGCAGCAGCGGATCGAACATCCGCTCGGTGCGCACCAGTTGCACGGCGAAGCGTTTGACGCCCAGCGCGCTCAATCGCTGCGCGAGGGTCAACAGACGTGCCGGTTCGACGAGATGCCAATGCACGGTGGTGCGGCATTCGTAGTCGACATCGCTGGCCAGCAGATGCTCGAGGCTGCGCCAGTTGGCTGTTCCGCTGCCCTCGACGCGGGTGATGGCCTGGCAATCCTCGGGCAATGCCTTGACGTCGAAGCCCACCCAGTCGGCCCCGGCCAGCGCCTTGGCGAACGCGGCCGGCTTGATGCCGGCGCTGTGCAAACCGATGCGAAATCCCATGGCGCGCACTTCATCCATGGCGCCGGGCAACGCGTCCTGCAAGGTCGGCTCACCGCCGCTGAACACCACGGCATCGAGCAGGTCCTGTCGACGTTGCAGAAACGCCATAACCCGCCGCCAATCCACTTCCTCGGTGCCACGAGGCGGGATCAGTTGCGGGTTATGGCAGTAACGACAACGCCAGGCGCACCCCTGGCAAAACAGCACGCAGGCGAGCTGTCCCGGATAGTCGATAGTGGTCAGGGGCACCATGCCCCCGACCCGCAGCATTCGACTCATTGGCGCCCGGCCACGGCCGCGCTTTCGGTGAAGTGCACCCGTTCGCGGTGCTCCGACTGTTTGCCCGGATTGAACGCCGACACCGGACGGTGATAACCCATCACCCGGGTCCAGACTTCGCAGCGTTGACGTTGAGCCTGGGGCAGTGTTTGCGATGCAATCATGGTGAAGCTCCTTGCGGTTGAGTGGATCGAAATCAGTGAACGGTGCCGGTTTGCTGTTCTTTGAGCAGCAGGATCTCGTCGCATTTAGGGCAGAACTCGTGCTCGCCATCGAGGTAGCCGTGCACCGGGCAGATGGAGAATGTCGGGGTCACGGTCAGGTACGGCAGGCGGAAACGCCCGAGGGCTTTGCGCACCAGTTGCTTGCAGGCTTGGGTCGAAGAAATCCGCTCGGCCATGTACAGATGCAAGACCGTCCCGCCGGTGTATTTGCATTGCAATTCGTCTTGCAGTTCCAGGGCCTCGAAGGGGTCTTCGGTGTAGCCCACGGGCAGTTGCGAGGAGTTGGTGTAATACGGCGCCTGCGCGCTGCCAGCCTGGAGAATGTCGGGATAGCGCTTGAGGTCTTCCTTGGCGAAACGGTAGGTAGTGCCCTCGGCCGGCGTGGCTTCGAGGTTGTAGAGGTGGCCGGTTTCTTCCTGGAAACGCACGAGCGTGGCGCGCACATGGTCCAGCATCCTCAGGGCAAACTGCCGGCCGTGCTCGGTGTGCATGCCCTCCTTGTCGCCGCTGAAATTGCGCAGCATTTCATGCAGGCCGTTGAGGCCGATGGTCGAGAAATGGTTGCGCAAGGTGCCGAGGTAACGCTTGGTGTACGGGTACAAACCGGCGTCCATGTGATGCTGAATCACCTTGCGCTTGACCTCCAGGCTCTCCATCGCCAGTTCCATCAGCGTGTCCAGACGCTTGAGCAAACCGCTGGTATCACCCTTGAACACATAACCCAGTCGCGCGCAGTTGATGGTCACCACGCCGAGCGATCCGGTCTGTTCCGCCGAGCCGAACAAACCGCCGCCGCGCTTGAGCAACTCGCGCACGTCCAGTTGCAAGCGGCAGCACATCGATCGTACCTGATTGGGCTGCATGTCCGAATTGAGGAAGTTCTGGAAATACGGCAAGCCGTAACGCGCGGTCATCTCGAACAGGCGGTCAGCGTTTTCACTGTCCCATGGAAAATCATGGGTGATGTTGTAGGTCGGGATCGGAAAGGTGAACACCCGCCCTTTCGCATCGCCGGCCTGCATCACCTCGATGTAGGCGCGGTTGAGCAGGTCCATTTCGGCTTGCAGGTCGCCATAGGCAAATGGCATTTCCTCACCGCCGATGATGGGGATCTGCTCGCGCAGATCCTGCGGGCAAACCCAGTCGAAGGTCAGGTTGGTAAAGGGCGTTTGCGTGCCCCAGCGCGATGGGACGTTGAGGTTGTAGATGAATTCCTGGATCGCCTGGCGTATCTGCTCGAAACCCAGCTGGTCCTTGCGCACATAGGGCGCCAGGTAGGTGTCGAACGAACTGAACGCCTGGGCACCGGCCCATTCGTTTTGCAGGGTGCCAAGGAAATTCACCATCTGCCCCAAGGCACTGCTCAGGTGCTTCGGCGGACCGGCTTCGACCCGTCCCGGCACACCGTTGAGCCCTTCGTGCAAGAGCGTGCGCAGCGACCATCCGGCGCAATAACCGGCGAGCATGTCGAGGTCGTGCACATGCAAATCCGCCTCGCGGTGGGCCTGGCCGATGGCTTCGCTGTAGACCTCGTCCAGCCAGTAGTTGGCGGTGACCTTGCCCGACACGTTCAGCACCAGCCCGCCCAGGGAATAGCCCTGATTGGCGTTGGCCTGGACCCGCCAGTCTTCACGGTCGAGGTATTCGTTCATGGAGGTGGCGACCTCGACCAGGGTCCGGCGGTCGCGGCGCAAACGTCCGTGCTGTTCGCGGTAGACGATGTAGGCGCGCATGGCGAAGAAAAAACCGGCGTCCATCAGCACCCGTTCGACACGGTCCTGGATCTGCTCGACATGCAGTCTCGGCAGCCCTTCCAGACGGGCGAGTACGGCCTCGAGCAGGCCTTCGGCTTCAACGTCGGTGTATTCCCCGGTTGCCCTGCCGGCAGCGATCAACGCCTGACGGATCTTGTCGGCGTCGAAGGCAACCAGGTCACCGTTGCGCTTGTGCAAACGGTTACTTCCTACTGAGATCAGCGTGCTTTGCATTCGGCCTCCAGATACTACATATAGATTTTTATTCATCTAAAAACACAACATGCAGTGGAGGTTACGGACAAAGGGCGGATCTGCAATTGACCGATATCAAGATTTGGCGGTGATTGCCTAGCATTTGTTTTTGGTGTGTATATCCGTTGTTGTGGTGATGGCGGCTATTGGTTTCGCCCTTACGGCGAGTCACTTGGAAAAGCCCCAAGTAACCAAGGGCTCTTGCCCCTTTCGTTCGGTGCCTCGCCTAGGCTCGGCATGCCCTCGCTCCGGTCCTGCTCCGTGGGCACGCCGCCATCGGCCATCCATGGCCGGGGGCGGCTAACCCGGCATCCATGCCGGGTTGCCCACTGCGCAGAACCTCCACTCGGCCTCTCGAGGGGGCGCTCAGATCAAAAGCTGAAGGCGAGCTAACGCTCGGCCTGATGAGTGGTGAAAATCAAAAGCAAACGCGATTCCCTGTAGGAGCGAGGCTTGCCCGCGAAAAACGACCGGACAACACGTTCATTCAGACAGCCCGCGTTATCGTTGACGTCCATCGCCAGCAGGCTGGCTCCTACAAGGGATCGGTGTACATGTCCGGAATGGGTGAGCGCAGCAGAGAAGGACAACGCGTCCCCCCAAAGAGCCAGGTCGGCTTTCAGGCCGCCTCGGCGGCTGTGGCGGTAGTCGCCCCCTCGAGAGGCCGAGCGCAGGTTCTGCGCAGTGGGCAACCCGGCATGGATGCCGGGTTAGCCGCGCACGGCCAAGGATGGCCGATCGCGGCGGGCCCACGGAGCAGGACCGGAGCGAGGGCATGCCGAGCATTAGCGAGGCACCGAACGACAGGGGCAAAAGCGCTTGGTTACTTGGCGCTTCTCCAAGTGACTCGCTGTAAAAGCGAAACCATTAGCGGCCGTTACCGCAGGAATGGATATGTACACCCTCAAAAAACCGACCGCCTGACACAAAGCCATCGCGAGCAGGCTCGCTCCCACAGTGGGTTTTCTGCTTCACAGACTTGCTCAACCACCACTCATATTCATGAACCGAACAATCTGCACATCCCCCTCCGGAGTGAAATCATGGCGCAACGGTTTACCGCGCAAAGCCTTTTGCACCGCATTGATCACCGGCTGGTCATCCAGCGGATAACGCCGCAGCAACCCTCTCAAATCCAGCGCATCGTCCTGCCCCAGACACAACAGCAGCTTGCCCTCGACGGTCATCCGCACCCGGTTACAGCTGCCACAGAAGTTATGGCTGTTGGGCGAAATGAAACCGATCCGGGTCTCGGGATGGCGTTCCAGCCGCACATAACGCGCCGGCCCGCCGCTGTTTTCCGTGCTGTCGAGCAAGCGATGACGCTGAGCAATCAACGTGCGCACGTCATCACTGGAACAAAACGATTCGCCCCGTGATCGCCCGACGTCGCCCAGCGGCATTTCTTCGATAAAACTGATATCGATGCGCTGGTCGATGGCGTATTGCACCAGCGCCGGGACCTCATCGAAGTTGCGCCCCTTCATCACCACGCAGTTGAGCTTGATTCGCTCAAACCCCGCATCCCGCGCCGCTTCGATGCCGCTCAGCACCTGATCGAGATCGCCGTTGCGGGTGATCGCGCGAAATTTCTGCGCGTCCAGGCTGTCGAGGCTGATGTTCATCCGTTTAACACCCGCCTCCACCAACGGTCGCGCCAGGCGGCCCAGCTGCGAGCCGTTGCTGGTCATCACCAGTTCGCGCAAACCGGGCAACGCGGCGATGTTGCGACACAGATCGACAATGCCGGGACGGATCAACGGCTCGCCGCCGGTGAGGCGAATCTTGCGCACGCCCAATCCGACGAACAACGTTGCCAGACGCTGCAATTCCTCCAGCGTGAGCACCTGCTGACGCGGCAGGAAGGTCATGTTTTTCGCCATGCAATACACACAACGAAAATCACACCGGTCCGTCACCGACATCCGCAGATAATCGATCTGCCGCCCAAAACCATCCTGCATCACAGCGTTCATCACATCTCCCGGTTAGCCTTGAGGCTCACTGCACCAGCGGTGAGTCAGCGCCCTGCAAATGAATACCGCGAACATCCGCCGCGCCAATCAGGGTTTGCAGGTATTGCACCAGGGCCTTTTGCCAGACGCCCTGCTGCAACTGCGTGCGGATCGCCGTCGACACCGCTTCATAGGGCAACGGCATGCCTTCGATCCGCTGATCGACGCTGACCACATGCCAGCCATAACGACTTTCCAGCGGTTTGCTGGCCAGCCCCGGTGCCAGCGTGAACAACTGCCGCTCCAGTTCCGGCACGGTCTGGCCTTTGCTGATCTGCCCCAGAGAACCGCCTTGCGCCTTCGAAGGGCAGGCCGAATATTTCACCGCCAGCTCGGCGAAGCTGCCGGGGAAGTCTTCCAGCCGTTGCAGCAGGATTTCTGCCTGGGCATGCGCCAGCTCGCGAGCCTCGGCATCGTCCGGCGCGCATTCCAGCAGGATGTGCCGCACCGCCAGCAACGGCGCGCTGTGAAAGCGCCCGCGATTGTTTTCGTAGTAACGAAGGCTGGTTTGCTCGTCGCATTGCGGCACGATCACCTCGCGTTCGAGCAACAAGCGCGTGGCGGCTTCTTCTTCGTTCTCACCGGCACCGACCTCCAGCGACACGCCCAGTTCGGCAATGCGCTGCTGCAACAACTCGCGGATCACCAGCGCCTTGGCGGCCAGATACACCGCCTCTTCGCGGCTTTCGGCCGGGTGATATTGCAGCTCCTGGGCCATCGCTTCCGGGGTGATCACCACCTCGTTGACGCTGATGATCGGCCACTCCTGCTCACTGCTGGCGATCAACTGCGCCGGCGCGTCATCGGCCGCCGCAGGCTCAACCGCGAGCTCTTCAAACGGCGCGACATCGTCCGGCACCACAGCCTCTACTTGTTTGGAAGATCCGCAGCCACCGCTGCCGCCGTTACCACCGCCACATCCACATCCACCTGACATGATTGTCTCCTCAGAATTTCTGCCGAACGATTTGATAACGGCGTCCCAGGTACCAGACCGGTGCACTGATCACATGTACGAGACGGGTGAAGGGGAACAGCACAAACAGGGTCAGGCCGAGGAACACGTGCAGCTTGTAGGTCAGCCCGACCGGCGCGATGGAGGCCGCCGCTTCCGTCGGCCGCAACAGCACGGTGTTCTGCGCCCAGTCGGCGAGCATCACCATCACCGAACCGTCCATGTGCGCGGTGGACGCAACGATGGTCAGCAGGCCGAGCAGCAATTGCGCCAATAGCACCAGCAGAATCAGGATGTCCGACGTACTGGACGTGGCGCGGACCCGAGGGTCGCTCAGGCGCCGGTTGACCAGCATCAGCAGGCCGATCAGGCACAACAGGCCGAAGAAGCCGCCGGACACCATCGCCAGCAACTGCTTGTTCTCAGTGCTGATGACATGGTGATAAACCGACGCAGGCGTCAGCAGGCCGACGAAATGCCCGGCCAGCACGAACAACACACCGATGTGGAAGAAGTTGCTCGCCACACGCATGCCGCGCTGGTTGAGCATTTGGCTGGAGCCCGCCTTCCAGGTGTACTGCGACAGGTCGAAGCGGGCCCAACTGCCGATCAGGCAAATGGCCAAAGCGATATAGGGATAAATCCCGAACAACAACAGGTTCCATTTAGACATTGCCTACCTCCTGGACTGGCGCGGCGGCCAGTCCTTCATGCTGAAAATCCACCCAGTGCAACGGCACCGCGCTTTCTTCCCGGGCCTTGCCCGGCGCGCTTGGCAGCGAACCGCAACGGTCCTGCTGTTCGGCCTGGAGAAAGTCCACGGCCTCCTCTTCCCAGATTTTGTCGAGGGCTTCGAGCGAGTCGTCGCGCACTTCCGCCGCGACCTGCTCACGCAGGTCGGCCACGGCCTGATGCGGTTCGGCCCCGGCAATCTGCAGCAGCGCCCGGAAGCAACTGGCGTAGGCGCTTTCACGCTCTTCCAGACGCGCCGCGAGCAAGGCCAGCAGGTGCGAGACATCCGCCAGGCCCTCGCGGGCCTCGATGTCTTCGCGAGTGGACAGAAACTCCAGGTACAGCGGGATGTAGTCCGGCAGCTCTTTGACGCCGATGGCAAAACCGGCGTCCTCGTACTGCGCCATCATGTCGACCATGGCCTGGCCACGGTCGCGGGACTCGCCGTGCACGTGTTCGAACAACAGCAACGAGAGCGCGCGCCCCCGACCGAACAGCGCACCGTAGTGCTCCTGCCCGTCCATCAGGTCATTGGCGCAGATCAGCTCCAGCAACTCGAACAACGCACCGCGCTGCTTCGGGCTGATTTCACGCGACTGAATGATCGCCTGCTCCAGTTCGTCGCGGCCGCTGATCAGCGTTTCAGTCGGGTAATCGAGCAGCAGCGAAATCACTTTGAGAATTTGCATGCTCATTCCTCCCACAACTGCACGGTTTTCAGGACGTCGCGACGGTTGGCCTTTTTCGCGCCGAACATGTTGGTGTCGGAGCTGCCGCTGCAACCGCTGCCGAAGCTGAAACCGCAACCGGAGCGTTCGGCAAAGGCGTCGCTCATGGCGTCTTCGCGGTGGGCGGTCGGTACCACAAAGCGGTCCTCATAGTTGGCGATGGCCAGGTAGCGGTACATTTCCTCGACCTGGTCCACGCTCAAACCGACGTCCGCCAGCACTTGCAGGTCTTGCACGCCATCGACTTGCTCGGAACGCTTGTAGGCACGCATCGCCAGCAAGCGTTTCAACGCACGCTTGACCGGTTTTTCATCGCCGGCAGTCAGCAGGTTGGCCAGGTACTTCAGTGGAATACGCAGGCTGTCGACGTCCGGAATCACCCCGTTCATGCCGACGGTGCCAGCGGTTGCAGCGTTTTGAATCGGCGACAGTGGCGGTACGTACCAGACCATCGGCAAGGTGCGGTATTCCGGGTGCAGCGGCAGCGCGAGTTTCCAGTCCACGGCCATTTTGTAGACCGGCGAACGCTGGGCGGAATCGATCACCGACTGCGGTACACCGTCTGCCAGGGCCTGACGGATCACCGCCGGGTCATTCGGATCGAGGAAGATCTCCAGTTGTTTTTCGTACAGATCCTGCTCATTGGCGGTGCTCGCCACTTCGCTGATGCGGTCGGCGTCGTACAGCAACACGCCGAGGTAACGGATACGACCGACGCACGTTTCGGCGCACACGGTCGGCATCCCGGCTTCGATACGCGGGTAGCAGAAAATGCACTTCTCGGACTTGCCGCTTTTCCAGTTGAAGTAGATTTTCTTGTACGGGCAGCCGCTGATGCACATGCGCCAGCCACGGCATTTTTCCTGGTCGATCAGGACGATGCCGTCTTCTTCACGCTTGTAGATCGCCCCGCTCGGGCACGATGCCGCACACGCCGGGTTGAGGCAGTGCTCGCACAGGCGCGGCAAATACATCATGAAGGTGTTTTCGTACTCGCCGTAAATGTCCGCCTGGATCTTGTCGAAGTTCTTGTCCTTGCGACGCTTGGCGAATTCAGTGCCAAGGATTTCTTCCCAGTTCGGGCCCCACTCGATTTTCTCCATGCGCTTGCCGGAGACCAGCGAGCGTGGGCGCGCCGTAGGCTGATGCTCGCCCAGCGGTGCGGTGTGCAGGTGCTGGTAATCGAAGTCGAACGGCTCGTAGTAGTCGTCGAGGCTCGGCAGGTCCGGGTTGGCAAAGATGTTGGCCAACACGCGGAACTTGCCGCCGATGCGTGGGTTGATCGAGCCGTTGGCATTGCGGATCCAGCCGCCCTTCCACTTGTCCTGGTTTTCCCATTCTTTCGGGTAGCCGATCCCGGGTTTGCTTTCGACGTTGTTGAACCAGGCGTATTCCATGCCTTCACGGCTGGTCCAGACGTTTTTGCAGGTGATCGAGCAAGTGTGGCAACCGATGCACTTGTCCAGGTTCAGCACCATGCCGATTTGTGAGCGAATCTTCATCTCAGTTCTCCTCGATATCGGTCGGCAGAGGACGCGGCAGGTCATCACCGGACGAACCATCGAGCCAGTCGACTTTGGACATTTTGCGCACCACGACGAACTCGTCGCGGTTGCAACCGACCGTGCCGTAATAGTTGAAACCGTAGGCCTGCTGGGCATAGCCACCGATCATGTGGGTCGGTTTGAGCACGACGCGGGTCACCGAGTTGTGGTGGCCGCCACGGGTCTTGGTGGTTTCCGATCCGGGCACGTTCACGATCCGTTCCTGGGCGTGGTACATCATCACCATGCCGTCCTTGACCCGCTGACTGACCACCGCACGGGCGGTCAGCGCACCGTTGGCGTTGAAGCACTCGATCCAGTCGTTGTCCTCGATGCCGGCGCTTTTCGCGTCGTTCTCCGACAGCCAGACAATCGGGCCGCCGCGGCTTAAGGTCAGCATCAACAGGTTGTCGCTGTAGGTGCTGTGGATGCCCCACTTCTGGTGCGGCGTGATCCAGTTCAGGACGATTTCCTTGTGGCCGTTGCTGCGCTTGCCTTTCACCCCGGCGATGGTCCGGGTGTTGACCGGCGGCCGGTAACTCATCAGCTGCTCGCCGAACGCCTGCATCCACGGGTGATCCTGGTAGAACTGCTGGCGACCGGTGATGGTGCGCCATGGAATGGCTTCATGAACGTTGGTGTAACCGGCGTTGTAGCTGACGTGATCGTCTTCAAGACCCGACCAGGTCGGGCTGGAAATGATCTTGCGTGGCTGCGCCTGGATGTCGCGGAAGCGAATCGCCTCATGCTCCTTGCCCACCGCCAGATGGCTGTGGTCGATGCCGGTGAATTCCGACAGCGCGGCCCAGGCCTTGACCGCGACGTGGCCGTTGGTTTCCGGTGCCAGCGACAGGATCACTTCCGCTGCATCGATGGCCGAGTCGATTTTCGGACGGCCGTGACTGATACCGGCGTCCCGTTCGTGGTGGTTGAGCTCACCGAGGAACTTCACTTCGGCTTCGGTGTTCCAGTTGATGCCCTTGCCGCCGTTGCCGTGTTTCTCCAGCAATGGCCCGAGGGACGAGAACTGCTTGTAGATGTTCGGGTAGTCGCGCTCGACCACGTGCAGGTTCGGTGCGTTTTTACCCGGCACCGGTGCCACGCCTTCGCTTTTCCAGTCGGTGCCGCCAAACGGCTGGGCCAGTTCGCCGACGCTGTCGTGCATCAGCGGAATGGTCACCAAATCCTTTTCGACGCCCAGGTGCCCTTCGGCCATGCTGGAAAACGCCTTGGCGATGCCTTTGTAGATTTCCCAGTCGGAACGCGATTCCCACGCCGGGTCGATCGCGGCCGACAACGGGTGAATGAACGGGTGCATGTCCGAGGTGTTCATGTCGTCTTTTTCGTACCAGGTCGCGGTCGGCAAGACGATGTCGGAATAGACGCAGGTCGAGGACATGCGGAAGTCCAGCGTAGTCACCAGATCGAGCTTGCCGATGGCGCCCTCGTCCACCCATTCGGCTTCTTCCGGTTTGCAGTCGCCGACCTGGCCGATGTCTTCGTTCATCACCCCGTTCTTGGTGCCGAGCAGGTACTTGAGCATGTACTCGTGGCCCTTGCCCGAGGAGCCCAGCAGGTTGGAGCGCCAGATGAACATGTTGCGCGGGAAGTTCACCGGGCTGTCCGGTTGCTCGCAAGAGAAGCGCAGCGAACCGTCCTGCAGCGACTTGACCACGTAGTCTTTCGGCTCCATGCCGGCAGCAGCGGCATCACGGCAAATGTGCAGCGGGTTGGTGTTGAGTTGCGGTGCGCTAGGCAACCAGCCGGCGCGTTCGGCGCGGATGTTGTAGTCCAGCGCATGCTCGGGGAATTGCGACTTGTCGGCCAATGGCGAGAGCACGTCGTGCATGCTCATCTTCTCGTGGCGCCACTGCGAACTGTGGGCGTAGAAGAAGCTGGTGCCGTTCATTTGCCGTGGCGGACGGTTCCAGTCCAGGCCGAACGCCAGGGGCAGCCAGCCGCATTGCGGACGGAGTTTTTCCTGGCCGACGTAGTGCGCCCAACCGCCACCGGTCTGACCGACACACCCGCAGAGCATGAGCATGTTGATCAGCCCGCGGTAGTTCATGTCCATGTGGTACCAGTGATTCATCGCCGCGCCGACGATGATCATCGAGCGGCCCTTGGTCTTGTCGGCGTTATCGGCAAACTCACGGGCAATCTGGATCGCTTTCTCGCGGCTGACGCCGGTGATCTGCTCCTGCCAGGCCGGGGTGCCGGGCACCGAGGCGTCGTTGTAATCCTTGGCGACGTTTTCGCCACCCAGGCCACGGTCGATCGCCAGGTTAGCGGCCGACAGGTCGAACACGGTGGCGACTTTGGCCACGCTGCCGTCAGCCAGAACGAGGCTGTGCACCGGCACACGACGGTATTGCACGGCATCGCCGGCCACGTGCTGGAAGTGCTCGTGGGACTCGCCGGCAAAATACGGGAACGCCACTTCGGCCACGTCATCGCCGATCAGGCTCAGTTTCAGATCGATCTCGCGACCTTCGCCGCCTTCACGCGGCAGGATGTTCCACTTGCCCTTCTCGCCCCAGCGATAACCGATGGAGCCCTGAGGGGACACCAGTTCGCCGCTGGTATCCAGGGCGATGGTTTTCCATTCCGGGTTGTTTTCCTGGCCGAGGTTGTCGGTCAAGTCGCTGGCGCGCAGGAAACGGTCCGGCTGGTAACCGGCGCCCGGCGCCTTGTCGGCCATTTGCTTGAGCAGCACCAGCACCGGCAAATCGGTGAAGCGCTTGGCGTAGTCAGTGAAATAGGCGCTCGGTTTGTCCAGGTGGAATTCTTTGAAGATCACATGGTTGAAGGCCTGCGCCAGCGCCGCGTCGGTGCCCTGCTTGGGGTTCAGCCACAGGTCGGTGAGCTTGGCGACTTCCGAATAGTCCGGGGTGATCGCCACGGTCTTGGTGCCCTTGTAACGGACTTCGGTGAAGAAGTGCGCATCGGGGGTACGGGTCTGCGGAACGTTGGAGCCCCAGGCAATGATGTAGTTGGAGTTGTACCAGTCGGCCGATTCCGGCACGTCGGTCTGCTCACCCCAGACCATCGGCGAGGCCGGTGGCAAGTCGCAATACCAGTCGTAGAAGCTCAGGCAGGCGCCGCCGATCAGCGACAGGTAACGCGAACCTGCGGCGTAGCTGACCATCGACATGGCCGGGATCGGCGAGAACCCGACGATCCGGTCGGGGCCGTACTGTTTGATGGTGTAGACGTTGGACGCCGCGATGATCTCGTTGACTTCGTCCCAGCTGGAACGAATGAAGCCGCCCATGCCGCGCTTGCTTTTATAGGAGTCGGCCTTGGCCTTGTCCTCGACAATGCTGGCCCAGGCTTCGACCGGTGCCATGGTCTGGCGCGCATCGCGCCAGAGCTTGAGCAACGGCTTGCGGATTTTCGGGTACTTGAGCCGGTTGGCGCTGTAGATGTACCAGCTGTAACTGGCTCCGCGCGGGCAGCCACGAGGCTCATGGTTGGGCAGGTCGTTGCGGGTACGCGGGTAGTCGGTCTGCTGGGTTTCCCAGGTGATCAGGCCGTTCTTCACGTAGATCTTCCACGAGCAAGACCCGGTGCAGTTCACCCCGTGGGTGGAACGCACGATCTTGTCGTACTGCCAGCGCGAACGGTAGACGTTCTCCCAGTCGCGCGACTCTTTGCGGGTCTCTCCATGACCCTCGGAAAACTCGTTTTGCTTGCGATTGAAAAACCGCAATTGATCCAGTAAATGACTCACGGTGTAGTCCTCTCAGGCTTGCTGCGGGGTTCTGTGCCCCGCCCACGCAATGGTTGGATTCGGGTCGTCTCAGCAGGGTGTCGCGGCGCCTTTGCGCGCGTACCACCACCAGGTCACGACGATGCAGCTCAGGTAAAAACCGACGAACATGTAGAAGGCCATCTCCGGTCCGCCGGTCTGGGCCATCGAAGTGCCGAAGGATTTGGGAATGAAGAACGCACCGAAGGCGCCCATGGCCGAACTGAAGCCCAGGACGGCGGCGGACTCTTTGCCGGCATTCTTGAGTGCTTGTTCGCGTACGGCCGGGGATTTTCCGGCAGCGGCTTTTTCATGCTGGGTGCGGAAGATCACCGGGATCATGCGAAAGGTGGAGCCGTTGCCCACGCCAGTGGTGATGAACAGCAGCATGAACATGCCGAGGAAGCCGTAGAAGTTGCCGCCCGTACCGTTCTGCGGCAGGAAGTGCATGACGCCGAAGACCATCACGATCATCGCGACGAAGTTCCACAAGGTCACTTTCGCGCCGCCGAGCTTGTCCGCCAGCCAGCCGCCCAATGGACGCACGAGCGCGCCCACCAATGGGCCGAGGAAGGCGAATTTCAGTGCGATCACATCAGGGAACGAGGTTTTGATCAGCAATGGAAACGCAGCGGAAAAACCGATGAACGAACCGAAGGTCGCCAGGTACAACCAGCACATCAGCCAGTTGTGCTTGCGTTTGAAGATCACCGCTTGCTCGCTGAACGAGGCCCGCGCACTGGACAAATCGTTCATGCCGAACCAGGCCAGCACCGTCACCAGAACAATGAACGGCACCCAGATGAACCCGGCGTTCTGCAGCCACAATTGGCCACCGTCCGGCAGGGTTTGCGGATTTCCACCCATGACGCCGAACACGCCGAAGGTGATCACCAGCGGTACGCAGAACTGCATCACCGAGACGCCCAGGTTACCCAACCCGGCGTTGAGGCCCAGGGCCGTGCCTTGCTGGGACTTTGGATAGAAGAAGCTGATGTTGGACATGCTCGAGGCGAAGTTGCCGCCGCCAAAACCGCAGAGCAAGGCAATCCATACGAACACGCTGTACGGGGTGCCCGGGTCCTGCACCGCGAAGCCCATCCAGATCGATGGCACCAGCAACGATGCAGTGCTCAGGGCGGTCCAGCGCCGGCCACCGAAGATCGGCACCATAAAGGAATAGAAGACGCGCAAGGTCGCGCCGGACAGGCCCGGCAACGCCGCCAGCCAGAACAACTGGTCGGTGGTGAAGGTGAAGCCGATGGCGTTCAGGCGCACGATCACCGTGCTCCAGACCATCCACACCGCGAAGGCCAACAGCAGCGCGGGAATGGAGATCCACAGGTTGCGCGTGGCGGTCTGTTTGCCGCTGCTTCCCCAGAACGCAGGGTCCTCGGGGCGCCAGTCATGAATGACCGGCCCTTTTTCAGGCTTTTGCAGAACGGACATGTTGTTCTCCTTGGGCAATGCTGGAAATCGGGGACGGGGTCAGCGTCGGCGCTTTACCAAGCACCGGGCTTTTGCGCATTTCGCTGAAGTACATCCAGGTGAGGGAGACCCAGACCACGCCGTACATCAACATGAAGCAGGACGAGCGCACGCCGGTGAGGTCCACCAGGGCGCCAAACATGATCGGCAGCACGAAACCGCCCAGGCCACCGGCCAGACCGACGATGCCGGACACCGCGCCCATGTTTTTCGGGTAGTCATTGGCGATGTATTTGAAGACCGAGGCCTTGCCGAACGCGAAGGCAATGCCCATGACGAACAGCAGCACGGTGAACAGCGCGGGATTGAGGCCGATGTGGAAATCCACGGTGCCGTTGATGGTCTGCACTTGCAGTTGGGTCTGTGGGTACGAGAGCAGGAACAGGCAGATCCAGCTGACCCACAACACCCACCAGGTCACGCTTTGCGCGCCCCAGCGATCCGACATCCAGCCACCGACGGCACGCAGCACGCCACCGGGCAGGGAAAAACACGCCGCCAGCAGCGCCGCGCTTTGCAGGCTGAAACCGTATTCCTGCACGTAGTACTTGGTCATCCACAGCGCGAGGGCCACATAGCCGCCGAAGACGATCGAGTAGTACTGGCAGTAGCGCCACACCGCAGGATCTTTCAGCGAACGCAGTTGCTCACGCAGCGTGGCGCCCGAGGCACTGCGGTGGTCCTTGTTTTCGGCACTGAGGAACCAGAACGACAGCGCAGTGATAAAGAGGATGGCGCTGAAGACTTTCGGCACCAGCTGCCAACTGCCGGCGGCGATCAAGGCCGGGGCGAGAAATTTGGTGACCGCAGCCCCGGCGTTACCGGCGCCGAAGATGCCCATGGCGAAGCCCTGGTTCTCTTTGTCGAACCACTTGGCGACGTAGGCAATCCCGACCGAGAACGAGCCACCGGCCAAACCGACGAACAGGCCCAGCAGCAAAAACTGCCAATAAGCAGTGGCGTGGCTGATCAGGTACAGCGGTGCGACGCAAGACAGCATCAGCAGAAAGAACACGCTGCGCCCGCCAAAGCGGTCGGTCAGCAGCCCCAGCGGCAAACGCACCAGCGAGCCGGTCAAGACCGGGGTCGCGGCCAGCAGGCCGAACTGGGTTTCGTTGAGCTGGAGCAGTTCCTTGATCGGCACCCCGAGCACGGCAAACATCATCCAGACCATGAAACATACAGTGAAGGCCAGCGTGCTCATGCCCAGCACCAAGCCTTGTCGTACACGGGGTTGGGTCACAATGCTCTCCAGTCAGTTAGCCATGGCGGCAGACTAGAGAGAGCAACCCCGTAAAAACTTGATCCACGTCAACGAAGCCCAAGCGGGCCCAAGCCTATGCTTGCACTGCCTACCTCCAAGGAGGTAGACCGGAGAATGCTTAAAACCCCTTGTTTATCAGCGTTTTAACTTTTTCCACCCAGTGTTCTGTCGACAGGGAGCCGTCGACAACTCTTTAGAGGTAGCGCGCCCGGGATCGGTGGTTTTCTTTAGATCGCCTTCGCGGGCAAGCCTCGCTCCTACAGGTTGCCGGCGTTTCAGTGATCGATACCTAACCTGTAGGAGCGAGGCTTGCCCGCGAAGAGGCCATAACAAACAACCTCACTCTGGAGCTGTACATGCTCTGCTTTCTGCTTTACCCCCGGGACCTGCGCCGATGATTCGCTGGTTGCGCAGCTCCCTGCCCGCCCGCGCCGGGCTCGCGGTGATCCTGATCGCCGTGCTCGCCCTCGCCAGCTCGTTGAGCGCGGGGTTGATCGCCTGGTTCAGCCAGGGCGATGCCGCCGCCATCAATACTGCGGGCTCGGTGCGCATGGAGACCTACCACCTGAGCTGGAAACTCGCCGCCGGTGCCACCGATGAAGAAATCATCGGCATCACTGAAAGCCTGCAACGTCGCCTCAACAGCCAGTCACTCAAGGCCGTGCTGGAAGATGGCCCGACCACCGCGTTGCAAACCAGCTACGGGCAACTCCAGCAACAATGGAACGAGGCGTTGCGCCCGGCGCTGGAACGCGGTGATGCCGTGGCGTTTCAAGCCCAGGCCCGGCCGTTCGTTGAGCAACTGAACCAGTTCGTCAGCCTGCTCCAGCGCCAGAGCGAGCAAAAGCAAGGCTGGCAACAAGTGATCCAGGGCATGGCGCTGTTCACCACCATGATTGTCCTGTTGATCGGTTTGTACGAGTTGCAGTACGGCGTCGTCACGCCCCTCAAGGAGTTGGTGGACGCAACCCAGCGCTTTCGACGCGGTGATTTCAAGGTGCGGGTCAACCATCAGTCCCAGGACGAACTGGGCCAGTTGGCCACGAGCTTCAACGCCATGGCCGAAACGATAGAAGAGTCGCACCGCACGCTGGAAAGTCAGGTCCGGCAAAAAACCCTGAACCTGCAACAGGCCAACGCTGCGCTGGAGCTGCTGTATCAAAGCAGCCGCAGCCTGGCCACACGCCTGGCCAATGCCGAAGGGCTGGACGAGTTGATCCGGCGCTTCCAGCAACGCCTGCCGGGCTTGCGCCTGTCGCTGTGTTTGCAGGGCCAGGCGCAGGCGCCTGCCCAGCAACTGATCGCCCTGCATGGCGCCAACATCCGCGACGTCTGCGCCAGCAGCGATTGCGCCACGTGCCAGAAACACCACGACGCGAGGCCGCAATCCTTCAGCATCAGCAACCAGGGCAGCGAACTGGGTGAACTCAAGGCCTACTTTGTCGACGGCCACCCCACGCAAGCCTGGGAAACCCAACTGATCCAGGCCCTGGCCAACCTGATCGGCACTTCGCTCTCACTCAAACGCCAACGGGAACAGGATCATCGGCTGCTGTTGCTGGAAGAGCGCACGATCATCGCCCGCGAACTGCACGACTCACTGGCCCAGGCCCTGTCCTACATGAAGCTGCAAGTCAGCCGCATGCAGACCCTGATGCGCCGGGGCGAACCGGTGCAGACCCTGGAAAACGTCACCGCCGAACTGCGCGAAGGACTGAACAATGCCTACCGCCAATTGCGCGAACTGCTGACCACTTTCCGCCTGCAGATTCACGATGCCGGGCTGGTGCAGGAGCTCAAGGACACTGCCGCAGAATTCTCCCGTCGTGGCGAATTCCAGGTGCACCTGCACGTCGATGCGCTGGCCTTTCAGCTCTCGGCCAGCGAGCAGATCCACATTTTGCAGATCACCCGCGAGGCGCTCTCCAATTGCCTGCGCCACGCTCACGCGCAAAACGCCTGGCTGGAACTGCGTCAGGACGGCGAAACCGTGAGGCTTTCGGTCGAGGATGACGGGCGCGGCTTCAGCGGCGACGTCGACCAGCGCGAACATCACGGCCTGAACATCATGGATGAGCGGGCGCGGAGCTTGCGCGGCCACTTGCACATATTTTCCAGGGAGCCTCAAGGCACCCTCGTCCAGCTGGAATTCCACCCGGAATTTCTCGGACAGCACACAGAAGGTAGCGTCACATGAACCCGTCCCCACACCATAGAATCCTGCTGGTAGACGACCATCCCATGATGCGTCGCGGCATCCGTCAAATGCTCGAACTGGAAGATGACTTCCTGATCGTCGGCGAAGCCAACCATGGCGAGGAAGCGCTCAGCCTGATCGAACCGCTGCAACCGGACCTGGTGTTGCTCGACAACAACATGCCGCAAATGAACGGCATTGAAACCCTGCGTCGACTGCGCGCGATGCACTACACCGGCAAGGTGTTGCTGTTCACCGTGTCGGACGCCGAAGACGATATTCGCGACGCGTTGCGCCTGGATGCCGACGGTTATCTGCTCAAGGACATGGAGCCCGAACTGTTGATCCAGTACATCCGCGAAGCGTTGGACGGTGCATTGGTCATCAGCCCCGGCCTGACCCAGGTCATGGCCCAGGCGTTGCGCTCGCCACCACGCCAGGCCGTAGTCGAACTGACAGAGCGCGAACGCCAGGTGTTGAAAACCATCGCCAGCGGCTTCAGCAACAAGGTCATCGGGCACAAGCTGGGCATCACCGAAGGGACGGTCAAGGTTCACGTCAAGAACCTGCTGCACAAACTCGGTTTGCGCTCGCGGGTCGAGGCGGCGGTGTGGGCCATGGAGCATCTGCGCAGTGCGGGCTGACGGTCATGCCTCCTTGGAGGTAGGCCTGCAGAGGCATAGGTCAACCGGCCTGCGCTCTCTACTATGACCGTCAGCGGAGGTACGCCATGCTGACCCACCCTTCCATCGTTTTAACGTTGCGCCGTCATCATCTGTTCAGCCAATTGCCGGAGAAAGTCTTCGAGGAAGTCTGTGCCCTGGCCATGCTCAAGCGCCTGCCCTGTCACAGCACGCTCATGCATCAGGGCGATCCGGCCAAACGATTTTTTCTGCTGGTCAGCGGCCAGGTCAAGTTGTACCGGCTCACTGGCGAAGGCCAGGAAAACCTGGTGGAGATCATCCAGCCAGGGCAAACCTTTGCCGAAGCGCTGCTGTTCAGCCAGGCCCGGCTCTACCCGGTGAGCGCCACCGCGTTGAAGGACAGCGTGCTGGTCAGCATCGAGGGCACCCACTATCGCAATGCGCTGGAGGACCAGCCGAAAGTCTGCCTGGCGATTCTGGCGAGTATGAGCGTGCACCTGCACTTGCGGCTGCGGGACATCGACACCTTGACCATGGCGAGCGCGAGCCGTCGGGTGATCAATTTCCTGTTTCAGGAACGCAACCCGGTCACCGGCCAGATTGTCTTGCAGATGTCCAAACGCCTGGTGGCGTCGAAGCTGGGGATTCAGCCGGAAACCTTTTCGCGGATTTTGCATCGCCTGGTGGACAGCGGCCTGATCGCCATGGAGCGACGCCACATCAGCATCCTCGCGGAAGAGGACCTGGCGGCGTTCCAGTAACCGGAATTGACTGCCATCAATGCGCAATGTCCTGTGCCTTGCACACTTGAACACCCCATCAACGGAGAGCGTCAATGCCCCCTTCGACTTTGCCTCTGGTCTATGCCTGTTCCGGCTGTTCCAATGTTGCGCAACTGGCCAACACATTGGCTGTGCGCCTGGATCGCAGTGGCGTTGCTGAAATGTCCTGCATCGCCGGTGTCGGCGGGCATGTGGCCGCGCTGGTCAACAAGGCGCGGTCGGGGCGGCGGATTTTTGCGCTGGATGGTTGCCCGCTGCAATGTGTCGAGAACTGTCTGAAGCAGCATGGTTTGCATGCGGATGTGCATTTGATTCTGAGTCATTACGGGGTGCGTAAGCGTTATGGCGAGGATTGCACCGAGGCGCAGAGCGATGAGTTGTTTGAGGGGATCAGGGGGTTGATTGTCAGTGATACCCGGCAGCATGTAAGCCGGGCTTGAGGGCAGCGAGCATCCCCTGTAGGAGTCGGCTTGCCGGCGATGGCTGTGTTTCGGCTGACGAGTTTTTTGATGGGGTGCATATCCATTGCTGCGGTAACGGCGGCTATTGGTTTCGCCCTTACGGCGAGTCACTTGGAAGAGCCCCAAGTAACCAAGGGCTCTTGCCCCTTTCGTTCGGTGCCTCGCTAATGCTCGGCATACCCTCGCTCCGGTCCTGCTCCGTGGGCCCGCCGCCATCGGCCATCCATGGCCGGGGGCGGCTAACCCGGCATCCATGCCGGGTTGCCCACTGCGCAGAACCTCCACTCGGCCTCTCGAGGGGGCGCTCAGATCAAAAGCGGAAGGCGAGCTAACGCTCGGCCTGATGGGTGGTGAAAAGCGAAAGCGTACGCAGATCTCCTGTAGGAGCCGGCTTGCCGGCGAAAAACGCCCAGACACCGCGTTCATTCAGACACCCCGCGTTATCGTTGACGTCCATCGCCAGCAAGCTGGCTCCTACAGGGAATGTGTACGCCTGACATCTCAGATCAACAACAAAGCCCCAGCAGCATCGTCATACGAATCCGATACGCGGGCATGACACCGATCAACTGTAGGAGCCGGCTTGCTGGCGATGGCGGTGGGCCAGCCAACATATTTAATTGACTGGACGAACGCTATCGCCAGCAAGCCGGCTCCTACAGGGGAATGCGTACGATCATAGAGACAGGTCGGCTGGCAGGCCGCCTCGTTTTTGCTTTGCCTTGGTTTTTGCTTTGCTTTGGCTTTTGATTTTGATCTGCCCCGTCGGAAGGCCGAGTGGAGGTTCTGCGCAGTGGGCAACCCGGCATGGATGCCGGGTTAGCCGCCCCCGGCCATGGATGGCCGATGGCGGCGGGCCCACGGAGCAGGACCGGAGCGAGGGCATGGCGAGCCTTAGCGAGCCACCGTACGTCAGGGGCAAAGCCTTTTGGTTCCTTTTCGGCGTTTGGAAAAGGGACTCGCTGTAAGAGCGAAACCATCAGCGGCCGTTACCGCAGCAACGGATATGTACACCATCAAAAAACTCGACACACAGCCATCGCCGGCAAGCAATACCGATCACCCCGCCGCCAGCCCCTTCCCCGCCCGCTCCAGATTCCGCCACAACCAGACCGGCAACACATCAGGATCAAGACTGTCGATCAAATTCTTCAACGCCAACCCCAATTCTGTGTCGCCCTCAATCACCAGACGCCGACGAAAAAACAGCGTGTCCGGATCCTCCTGACGACTGGCCAACAGTAAAAACTCACGCCAGTTCCCGCTGATGGTCACAGCCGCCGTAGCATGCTCGGCAATCCGCAACCCCTGACGACTGAGCGTCAAGTACCAGGACAACCCCAGATCCGGAATCCGCAAACACAACCAACGCCCGCGCAACACCTCAAACTCGCCATCGCGCAACGGCTCGGCGAGGCAACGATTGAGCGCCTGCTGCAACGCCAGGCGCTGCACGGCAAACGGCACCCGACGCACCAGCGGCAACAACCGGTCGGCACCTTTGAGCAGCCACTTTTTTCGGTTCAGCACAGGCCGACCTCCTCGACGCGCAACATGCCGGCCTGGCCATGCCAGTAGCCATTGCACCCTTCGACAAACAACGGCGGCATCTCGCCCGAACGAACCCGCTGATAACTGTCAATCACCTCAGCCATGCCCTGCGCACGCGGGCTCAGGCGCAACAGATCGGCGCCGCAGTCCACCAGCCCGGAATAATCGGCGAGCAAATTGGTGACTTCGGCCGACATGGTCTGAATACCGTTGAGGGTAAACAGTGGCTGCCCTTCCTGGCTGGTCAACGCCATGCCGTCGGGGTAATTGATGCAGCAAAACTGGCAGTCGTCCTTGGGCCGGTTTTCCGCGCGGGCAGTGAAACAGCGCGCGGAATAGGCCAGGGGTAAATGCCCATAGGCAAAAATTTCAACTTCCGGCACCGCACGCCCAAGTTCACGGACCTGCCCGATCACGTCGCGGATCAGCGCCGCCGAACACTCCACGGGCGGCACCCAGCGGGTCATTCCGCAGTCGAGCAGCTGCGCCAGCGAGTGGCCGTTGTACAGATTGAGGGCCGGACCACCCACGAACGGCAACTGGCGCTCGGCGAGAAACTGCACCGCGCCCATGTCATTGGCCTCCACCAACAGTTGGCCGTTGTCACACAGGCGGCGCAGGCTGGAAAGTTCCGACGCTGCTTCGATCAGCGTCAGGCTGGAGAGCACCAACTGCGCCCGGCTGCACTCCTGTAACTCGCGCCCCAGTCCCAGCCACTGATCCAGTGAAAAGGCCCGGCGTTTCGAGCACACGGTTTCCCCCAGGTAAATCACGTCCAGGGGCATGGCCGACATCTCGGCGTAAAAGTTGCTGAGTTGCTCCTTGTCCCAATAAAACAGGACCGGTCCCAGGCTGAGCTTCATGTCGCGTCCCCTCATTGCCATGATCGATGATAAGCACCCAGGGTGGTCTGGCTGCCCTCGGACAACCCGGCCAGCACCTGACGCCATTCTTCCTTGACCCGAAAAGCACCCGGCGCACCGCGATGGGCATCCAGCGCGGCGCGCCAGACCCGGGTGACTTGCTCGACATAGGCCGGGCTGCGTTGGCGGCCTTCGATTTTCACGGCTTCGACGCCGATGGCCGTCAGCTCCGGCAGCAGGTCCAGGGTGTCGAGGCTGGTGGGTTCTTCCAGGGCATGAAAGCGTTTGCCGTCGACCAGGAAACGGCCCTTGCACAAGGTCGGATAACCGGCCGGTTCGTCGGGGGTGTAGCGGTCGATCAGGACTTCACTGAGCCGCGCGCTCAACCCTTCGGCGTCCTCGCTCCAGCGCACCGCCTTGGCCGGCGAACAGACGCCGCACAGGTTCGGTGACTCGCCGGTGATGTAGGACGACAGGTGGCATCGCCCTTCGGCCATGATGCACAGGCTGCCGAAGCCGAAGACTTCAATGGGCACTGGGCTGCTGGCGGCCACCTGGCGCACCTGCGCCAATGACAACACCCGTGGCAGCACGGCGCGCCGAATATCGTAGCGCTGCGCGTAAAACGCCAGCGCAGCGGCGTGGGTCGCCGAGCCCTGGACCGAGAGGTGCAACGCCAGTTGCGGATGACGCTGGCTGGCATAGTTGAGCACCCCGGGGTCGGCGGCAATCAGCGCATCCACACCGAAATCGGCAGCACGGTCCACCGCCCGCTGCCAGCGCTCCCAGCCCTTGGGTTGCGGGTAGGTGTTGACGGCGACATAGAGTTTGCGTTGATGCTGACGGATGTGGGCGACGGCGGCGTCGAACTGCTTATCGTCCATGTTCAGCCCCGCGAAATGCCGGGCGTTGGTGTCATCGCGAAAGCCGACATACACGGCATCGGCGCCTTGGCGCACCGCCGCTTTGAGCGCAGGCAGGTTCCCTGCCGGGCAGACCAGTTGCATGGGTAATCCTCATGAAAAAAGCGGCGCTGCCAGTCTAGCCAGACCGGCAGGCACTGCCTTGACGGCAATCAATTGCCCTCACTGCATCAGGTCGGCAAAGGACAGGAACATCACGTTGTCGTGCTTGAGCACTTGCTGCTCGCAGTCGATCACTGCCAGCCCGTCAGCCCAGCACGCGGCCGTCAACATCGCCGAGCTTTGCTGAGGGTGCAGTTCCACGCGCAACTGGCCGTCTGCGCCGGGCGTCAACCTGGCTCGCAGGTATTGCCGGCGCTTGTTGCTTTGCAACCACTCGAACCCGGCGGGCACGGCCAGTGGCCGTGGCATCACGTCCGTCATACCCTGAGCCCGGAGCAAGAACGGTCGCACCACCACCAACGCGGTAATCAGTGCCGCCGAAGGATTGCCGGGTACGCCGATCCACGGTTTGCCCGCCACTTCGCCAAAGGCCAGCGGTTTGCCCGGCTGCATGGCGATGCGCCAGAAATCGATGCTGCCCAGTTCCTCGATGGCGTGCTTGAGATGATCCTCCTCGCCGACCGAAACGCCGCCGCTGCTCAGCAACAGGTCGCATTCCGACGACGCCAGGCTCAAGGCGTGCCGACTGGCTGCCAGCTCATCGGCCATCACGCCGTAGTCATGCACCTCCACGCCCCAGCCACGCAACAGCTCCGCCAGGCAGTAGCGATTGCTGTTGTAGATCTGTCCCGGCGCCAAGGGATCGCCCGGCTCGCGCAGTTCATTGCCGCTGCTGAGCAAACACACCTGCAACGGTCGATAGACTTCGATCCGCGCAATTCCGGCGCCGGCCAGCAACCCGATTTCCTGTGCGCGCAGGCGCTTTCCCGCCTTGAGCAGCAGGTGCCCGCGACGAACTTCTTCACCCTCTTTGCGTACGTGATCGCCAACGCTTGCGGGCGGCAACCAGACACGCTCGCCGTCGACCCGGCAACGCTCTTGCGGCACGACGGTGTCGGCGCCCGGAGGCAAGGGTGCACCGGTAAAAATCTGCACCGCTTGTTGCGCGAGCAACGGTGCGCACGCTTGATCCCCCGCCGCAATTCGCCCGCCGATCAACAGCCAGCCACCCTCCTCGGGCAGGTCGACGGCCCTGAGGGCGTAACCGTCCATGGCGCTGTTGTCCCAGGCCGGCAGGTTCACCGGGGAATGGATATCCGCTGCCAGCACGCGCCCCATCGCTTGATCCAGGCGGATCATTTGCACCAGGGGCGGCGGCGGAGCCTGATCGAGCAGGCGGCTGATGGCCTCGTCCACCGGCATCAGGTTGCCGAGGTCGCACACCCGGCCGGTCATGAGCGTGTCTCGCAGGCATCAATGTTGCGTTGGGCCTGAGGTTTCAAATGCGGGGCGAAATTGCAGGGGCCGGTGCGACTGTCCAGTTGTTCGAGCAGGATCTTGTTCCAGGCCGTCCGGCAGGCACCGGGCGAACCGGGCACGCAGCACACCAGCACGCCGTTGCTCATGCCGGCCAGTGCCCGGGATTGCAGGCTGGACATGCCGATTTCCTCCAGGGACACCTGGCGGAACAATTCGCCGAAGCCTTCCACGTGCTTGTCCAGCAGCGGCAGGACAGCTTGCGGCGTGTTGTCGCGAGCGGTGAAACCGGTGCCGCCGGTCATCAGCACAACTTGTACTTCGGGGTCGGCGATCCACCGGGAAACGGTGGCGCGGATCTGATAGATATCGTCCTTGACCAGATCACGATCGATCAATACATGCCCGGCGGTTTGCAGCAAATCGGTGAGGGTCTGTCCTGAGGTGTCTGTGTCGAAGGTGCGTGTATCGCTGATGGTCAGCACGGCAATGTTCAGGGGTTCAAATGTGCGTTGCGCCAGATGGGCCATGTCCAGGTTTTCCCGTAGATGAGGGTATGGGCCCAAGCCTGAACCGGAATCCTTGATGAGCCTATTCCTCCAAGGAGGTACCTCTCGGGCGCATGGGTATAGCGCGATGAGCGTAAAACTTTGTTGGTGTACATATCCGTTTCTGCGGTCGCGGCGGCTATTGGTTTCGCCCTTACGGCGAGTCACTTTGGAAAAGCCCCAAAGTAACCAAAGCGCTTTTGCCCCTTTCGTTCGGTGCCTCGCTAAGGCTCGGCATGCCCTCGCTCCGGTCCTGCTCCGTGGGCCCGCCGCCATCGGCCATCCCTGGCCGGGGGCGGCTAACCCGGCATCCATGCCGGGTTGCCCACTGCGCAGAACCTCCACTCGGCCTCTCGAGGGGGCGTGTACCTCAAGATCAAAAGCTGAAGGCGAGCTAACGCTCGGCCTGATGAGTGGTGAGAAGCAAAAGCGCACGCAGGTCCCTGTAGGAGCCGGCTTGCCGGCGAAAAGCGTCTAGGCGACGCGCTCATTCAGACACCCCGCGTTATCGTTGACGTCCATCGCCGGCAAGCCGGCTCCTACAGGGGATCGGTGTACATATCCGGAATGAGGGAACGCGTGCACCAAAGAGCCAGGTCGGCTTTCAGGCCGCCTCGGCGGCTGTGGCGGTAGCCGCCCCCTCGAGAGGCCGAGTGGAGGTTCTGCGCAGTGGGCAACCCGGCATGGATGCCGGGTTAGCCGCCCCCGGCCAGGGATGGCCGATGGCGGCGGGCCCACGGAGCAGGACCGGAGCGAGGGCATGGCGAGCATTAGCGAGGCACCGAACGAAAGGGGCAAGAGCCCTTTGGTTACTTTGGGGCTTTTCCAAAGTGACTCGCCGTAAGGGCGAAACCAATAGCCGCCATCACCGAAGAAACGGATATACACACCAACAAAGCCCCCCACCATTTCCCATCAGACTCAAGGCGCCAAACGGCTCCGTTTCCAGACACCCTCATGCAAGCGATAGTCAATACGGTCATGCAACCGGTCCGCACGCCCCTGCCAAAACTCCAGGCGCTCAGGATGCAGACAATAGCCGCCCCATTGCTCAGGTCGCGACACAGTCTGCCCGACGAAGCGTTTGATCGTGTCAGCCAACAGCAATTCAAGCGCTGCCCTACTCGCCAGCGGACGGCTTTGCGGCGAAGCCCAGGCGCCGAGACGACTGGCCATGGACCGGGAATCAAAGTACTCATCCGACAGCGCCGGATCCAGCCTCGAGACGCGACCTTCGATACGCACCTGCCGCTCCAGCCCCGGCCAGAAAAACGTCATGGCGGCATAAGGATTGGCGGCCAGTTGCTGGCCCTTGTCACTCTGGTAATGACCGAAGAACGTAAAACCTTCCTCGCTCAAGCCCTTGAGCAACAGGACACGACAGTGCGGCCGCCCATCGCTGTCGACCGTCGCCAGCATCATGCTATTGGCTTCGACAGGCGCGCTCTCGGTGTCGCGGGCCAGTTGCAGCCATTGGCGAAACATCACCAAAGGGTCATCCAGCGCATGCTCGTCCTGCAAGCCATACAGGGTGTAGTTGCGGCGCATTTGGGCCAGGGAAAGTGGCATGACAGTGATCTCCGGAAGGTTTTGCTCAGTGTGCTAGGCACTGCGCCAACCGACCTTGACCGCCATCAACAGTGTCGATTACTTGAGCCGCAGACGCCGCGCCAGTTTGTGCAAATTGCTCGGATCGACTTCCAGAATCCGCGCCGCGCTGGCCCAGTTTTCCCCGGACAGGCTCAGGGCCTGGAGAATTTTCTTGCGTTGATAATCGTCGACGGCTTCACCCAACGGCTGGAACGGCAGATCAGCCGGAGCGGCGTCGCAAGGCTCAGAAACAACCTGCGGTGCGTTCGGAGCACTGTCGAGATCAAGAATTTCGGGCTCCAGTGTCATGATCAACGCACGACTGCTGCCGCGACTGAGCTGCTTCAAGGCAGCACGACTGATCACATGCTCGAGCTCGCGCACGTTGCCCGGCCAGGTATACGCCAGCAGCGCGCGTTCCGCCGCCGGCGACAGACGCAAGCCACGCAGGCCGAGCCGAGCCCGATTGAGCTCAAGGAAATGCCCGGCCAGCATCAACACATCATTGCCGCGTTCGCGCAACGACGGGATCGGCACCGGGTACACCGAGAGCCGGTGATACAGATCGGCCCGAAACAGACCATCGCGAATGCTGTCCGGCAAGTGCCGATTGGTGGCGGCGATGATCCGCACATCGACATGCAGCGGCTTGTCCGCGCCCAGGCGCTGGATCTCGCCGTTCTGCAGAGTGCGCAGCAATTTCGCTTGCACACTCAATGGCAACTCACCGACTTCATCGAGGAACAGCGTGCCACCGTTGGCCGCATCGAAGCGCCCGGCACGGTCACCCGTGGCACCGGAGAAGGCGCCTTTGACGTGACCGAACAATTCACTCTCCGCCAACGACTCGGGCAAGGCCGCGCAGTTGACCTGAATCAGCGGCTTGTGGCTGCGCCGTGACAGACGATGCAAGCGCCGGGCGAACAGTTCTTTGCCAACGCCGGTCTCGCCCAGCAGCAACACCGGCAGATCGGAATCGGCCAACACATCCAGCTCATTGAGTAACTGATGCAACACCTCGCTCTGCCCGAGGATCTCGCCTTCCTCGACCGGCATTCGCAAATCCTGAGGATCGCTGCGGGACAGGCGCAAGCTGCGGTTTTCCTGTTCCAGGCGAGTGACCCGCACGGCTGCTTCGATCTGCAAGGTGCAGCGCTTGAGTTCCTCCCGTGCGCGGCTGTCGAAGGTTCCGGCGTGCAGCGCATCAAGGGTGATCGCGCCCCAGATCCGCCCCTCGACATACAGGCTCACGCCCATGCAGTCATGCACCGGCAGCGGTTCGCCGATGTGGTTGTCGAGCAATCCGTCGTAAGGATCCGGCAGGCGACTGTCGGGCTCGAACCAGACGGGTTCGCGCGAGGCCATGATCGCCGCCAGCCGGGGATGCTGGGCGATGACGAACCGGCGCCCCAACGCTTCATGCACCAGCCCCACCGTCGCCACGGGCCTGAGGCTGTCGTCATCCAGACGCAACAAACCCACCGCGCCACTGTTGAAGTATTGGCGCAGGGTCTGGACCAGTCGTTGCAACCGCACGGCATTGGGCAACTCGACAATCAGGTCGGCCGCCAGGCTTTCACGCAGCATGGTTTTAATTACCCTCTATGGTGGGATTCACCCTAATGCGTCAGGGTGCGCATCACCACAACTAAAAATAAATTCATATTTATCAATCAGTTAAATATGGCACGCCGGATGCAACAAGCCAGGGGAACCGTTGAAACCCAAGCAAGGAACCCCTGATGAGCCAGACCCTACTGGAACAAAGCCTCGGCCAACTGGCCTGCGACATTCCCGGCGCCACCCGAATCTTTCACAACTTCAAACTGGACTTCTGTTGCGGCGGGCATAAAAGCCTGCGGGAAGCGGCCCTTGGCAAAGACCTCGATCCGCTGCTGATTGCCGATGCCCTGGAAACCCTGCAAGACACCGGCGAAACCCAGCACGACTGGCGCACCGAAACGTCCGAGGCGTTGATTGCCCACCTCCTGACGCGCTACCACGCCCGCCACCGCGAGCAACTGCCGGAACTGATCCGCCTGGCCCGACGCGTCGAGCAAGTGCACGGGGCGCGCAGCACCTGCCCCAACGGCCTGGCCGATCTGCTGAGCGACATGCAGCAAGAACTCGAAGGCCACATGCTCAAGGAAGAACAAGTGCTCTTCCCGATGCTGCAACAGGGCATCGGCCCGCAGGCCGCACCGCCGATCCAGGTGTTGCGTTTCGAACATGATCAACATGGCGAAGCGCTGGAACAGATGCTCGCCCTGACCCACCACATCACCCCGCCGGCGGATGCCTGCAACACCTGGCGCGCACTCTATCGCGGGTTGCTGGAATTCAAGGACGACCTGATGCAACACATTCACCTGGAAAACAACGTGCTGTTCATCAACGCCCTGAACCCACACCACTGATCACACTTTTCGCGAGCAGGCTTGCCCCCACAGGGATCAACATTCCCCTGTGGGAGCGGGCTTGCTCGCGAATGGCGCCACCTCAGAACTACCGGTTTTACAGCGCCATCAGCCGTGCCAATAGAACATTGCCTTGGCCAGGATCACGATCAACACCATGTGCCCGAGAATGCTGCGGCGAATCCAGGTCGCGCGGGTCGTGGACAGCCGCGCGCTTTTCAGCCAATACGCCAGCAGCAGGTAATGGCCGATGATGCTCAGGGCCAGGATGATTTTCAGGCTCAGCAAAGTGCCAAAACTGCTGGCCAGCGGCTGGCTCAAAACACCGCGGTGTTGCCAGGCGAGTGCGATGCCGGCGCCATACAACAGCAACACCACACCGTGCAGCACCTTGCGCGAGCGCACGGCAATCGCCTGATCCGCCGTCGCTCGCGCCACTTCCGCCAGCGGCTGGCGGGCGCGGTGCCAGATCACCACTTCGAAAAACAGCGTGCCGATGAAGGCGATGGCTGCCAGCAAATGCGTAATCAACAAAAAGGGATACATCATCGCCCGCCTCCATTCTTTGGCCTGCTCATCCCGGATGACCGTCGACCCGGGCCCGCAGCAGCATCGGCCCATAACGCCAGGCGTACAGCGCAAACGCCAGCGTCCAGCACAGACCGGCCAGCCACAACGCCGGCAAAGGGAAAAACACAATCAACACGACCCGACTCAGACACGCCAGGTTGAGCAAAATGAACGCCAAGGTCATGCCCGACGGTGGCTCCAGCGCACGGCCGGTATGCCCGAGCGTTACCCGCGCGATCATCGCCAGCACCAGACCGCCCATGGCGCCGATTGTCAGGCAATGCACTGCCAGGCTCGGGTTCAGCGGTACGCCGAAATGCCACAGCGCCATGCCGAGACAAGCCACCGCCAGCCAGCCGTAAGCCAGGTGCAGCGACCACAACAACGGCACGCGCCACAGGCCGCGATCTTGCCAGCGCACCAGGCGCACCAGATGCCCAGCCCCCAGCACCGCGAACAACAAACCCACCCAGACATTGGCGTTGAGCGCAGGGCCGACGGCATACAGCAACGCCACCAGTGGCGAGCCAATCAGCAGCAGCCAATCCAGCCATGGCCAAGGGGCAACAGCGTCAACCCGGCCGAGGCCGCGCTGGGTAAAGAACGGAATCACGCGCCCGCCGATCAACCCCATCATGGCCGCCACCAGCCAGATGCCGGTCAGCACGCCCTGACGCTGCCAGCCTTCATGACCTGCAACCAGCCCCGACACAGACAACCCGTCGGCCCCGGCCAGCAACAGCAGGACCACCACAATCGGGTAGTTACGCTTTTGCCGTACCTTCCACAACGTGAAGCCCATCAATACCGCCACCGCCAGCGGGAACGCCATTTCCAGCACCACCAGCAGCGGCCACGGGGCATTGACCAGCCACGCCACGCGCGCCGCCAACCACAGCAGCGCCAGCGCGGCCAACGGTTTGCCGCTGAGGCCGGGGCGACCGGTCCAGGTCTGTACGGCCGTCAGCAGGAAGCCCGCAATAATCGCCAGCCCGAACCCGAACAGCAATTCATGCCGATGCCAGCCCAGCCAACCACCGGCCGGCTGCCATGCGGACAACGAACCGCTGAAGGCCGCCAGCCAAAGCGGGATGACCAGCACGGCCAACAGCCCACCCGCGAGGAAGAACGGCCGAAAGGCCAGACGTAACAGCGGCGCGATGGCCATCGCTTTACGGCGGTCAAGCACTTGCATAAAGCCACTCCTCTACCTTGTTGCTGACCTGGCGCCAACCAGCGCGCGAGGTAATTCCGGGTGCAATCATCGGGTATTGCCGAACAATTGCCTTTGTCGCAGATCAAGTGTGCAAGGGCCGTGCCCCCGCTCCAGATCAACGGCTGGCGGCACTTCCTAGCTGTAACGGTAGCTGACGCAGGGTAAAAATGACCATTTGAAGGTTGTTTTTACCCTGATTGCATGGGTCTTTTTTACCCTATCCGTCTACAACCCCAATAAACAAAGGCCTTCAGGCATGGCCCGCGTCTTGCTCAAGCCTCGGGAACTCAAAGCAAACTCGATCCCGGGAGTCCTCATGAAAAAAGTCGTCCAGCCACTGGCCTGGTTTGTGGTGTTGACCTCTGTCCTGGCGTTGGCCAGCGGCATCTCCCTGGGCCTTGTCTGATTCTTGATCGCAAGCCACCTCCTCAACCTTCAGGATGAATTCCCATGGTGCTTCATCGCGTCCATCACCAGATTTTGCGCAGTCATCACTTGTTCGAGCCGTTGAATGAAGAACAGCTGGATGAATTGATGAGTACCAGCCAACTGCTGAGCATCGACAAAGGCGAGCCGTTGTTCCGTCAGGGCGAGCCGGCCGATTCGTTCTATTTCGTGATTGCCGGGGCGGTGAAGATCTACCGCCTGACACCCGACGGGCAGGAAAAAGTATTCGAGGTGCTCAGCGATCGGCAAACCTTCGCCGAAGCGATGATGCTGATGGACACCCCCAACTATGTGGCCTCGGCCGAAGCGGTCTGCCCTACCCAGCTCTACCGGTTATCCAACAGCACCTACATGCGCTTGCTGCAGAACAACAGCCGGCTGACCTTCGCGCTGCTGGGCAAGCTCTGCGTTCGCCTGCACCAGCGGGTCAACGAAATCGAAACCCTGTCACTGAAAAACGCTACCCACCGGGTCGTGCGCTATCTGCTGACGCAACTGGTGCGCCAGCAAACCATCGACAGTCAATTCGAACTGCCGATGGCCAAGCAACTGATTGCCGGGCACCTGTCGATCCAGCCGGAGACGTTCTCGCGCATCATCCGCCGCCTGATCGATGAAAAAATCATTACCCAGGACGGCCGCCAGATCGCCATTCTTGATCGTCCACGCCTGGAACAGTTCGAGTGAGCGCCATGCCCGTCTGCCTGTATTGCCAGCACGCCAACCCATCAAAAGAAACCGAATGCCGCCACTGCGGTATGCCCCTGCCGGCGCTGGCCGAACGCTCTGAAGAGCGTCGGCAGCATCGGTTCATGTGGTTCTGCATCGGCCTGACGATCTTTTGCGTGGCGATGTTTTTCTGGCTGCCGCGCTGAAGCCAGGGTCAAGGCTGGGTCAACTGGCGATACAACTGCGGTAAGCGCAGGGGCAGTTGTTCGGGCTGGCGGATCAAGGTGTAGCCATTGGCGCCAAACATGTACGGCAAGTAGTCCCCGGCCTCGCGATCAATCGTGATGCAGAACGGCGTCAACCCCTGGCGCCGCGCCTCCCGCACCGCCTCGCGGGTGTCTTCGACACCGTAGCGGCCCTCATACAAATCCAGATCATTCGGTTTGCCGTCGGTCAGCAGCAGCAACAATTTGCTGCGGCGTTTGCTGGTGCCCAGCAGTTTGGTGGCCTGGCGAATGGCGGCGCCCATGCGTGTGTAATAACCCGGCTTGAGTCCCTGTATGCGACCTCGGGTGTTGTCGTCATAACGCTGGGTGAACGACTTGAGTTCCTGCATGCGCACTTGCTGGCGACGCAATGAGGAAAACCCGTACAGGGCAAAATCATCACCCAGCACCGACAGGGTTTCGCCGAACAGCAGCAGGCTGTCGCGGATGACGTCGATGACACGATGTTCATCGTTGAGATGGGCGTCGGTGGACATCGACACATCGGCCAGCAACAGGCACGCGAGGTCGCGGCGGGTCTGGCGTTGTTCCATGAACAAACCCCGCTCGGCGCACTCGCCATGCTCGCGTTCAACGTGAAAATCCAGCCAGGCCTGCATGTCCAGTTCAGAGCCCTGGGGTTGCTGGCGTAACCACTGGCGGTCGTTGCGCAGGTGCTCGAACTGGCGGCGCAAACGTCGCGCCGAGGCCTTGAGCCGTGGCGGCAGCGGCTGCGCTTCACAGTCGCGCGGCACCATCATTTGCAGATTGACGAAGCTGTCCTGCATCCGCTGCTTGCGATAGTCCCACTCCGGCAACTTGATGCCCTCGCCCAAGGGAATATCGTCGACATCGGCCGGCGGCAGGTCCAGGTGCAGCTTGAGGCCACCGCCCTTGCGCAGACGGGTGCGCGACAGCGTCAGTTCGTCCAGGTCATCGGCGACCCGGGCGGCGTCCGGGTCTTCGCTGTCGTCTGACCAGCGATCCAGATCCACGTGTTCGGTCCAGCTGAACAGATTCTCCAGGCGCACCACCAACAGCCCGCCATCACGGGTGCTTTCATCGATCCGCGTGGCGCGTTTGCGTCCGCTTTTCTGTTCACCGGGTGGCGTGGTCAACGATTCTTCGGATTCATCGCCCAGATCGGCTGCCTGCGCACTGCCGAAATTTTGCGGCGGGTACAACCACAACGGCAGCGGCCAGGCTGCACGTTCGCTACGAGGAAAATGCTCGACACTGCCCGGCTCACGCAACGCCTGGCATAACGCCCGTTCCAGCGCGGCTTCGCTGCGGTTCAACGAGGCGGGATCCGGGCGTAATTGCAGATGCGCATCGACCAGGCGTTGATAGCGGACGCGCAACGCGGGGAAGCGCTGCAACAGCTGTTGCGTCCAGCGCTGATTGTCCCGCCCCCAGTGACGCATCGGCCCGGCCTGCGCCGCCAGCAGCGCGAGCCAACGATAGAGTTCTTCGTTCAGAGCGACGTCAGGAAACACCGCCAGGCTCGACGGCAGCCGAAGATTTGCGTCGTCGCACCACGCCAACGGCACTTGTTTGCAGGTGCCGGCGATCTGCTGCAACACGTTGCGCCGCAGCAGCAGATCGCGGTCGCTGGCGGCTTCGACGCCGACACCGTTGGCACCGCCCATGGCGCGAAACAACAGCGCCAGCGGGCGTTGCTGGCTGATCAGCTCAACGCGTGCCTCGGGGAAATCCGCACTGGCGCGCCGGGTGATGAAACGGTGCCAGACACTGCCGACCCACTCTTCCAGTTCAACGGTAAAGGCCATGGTAGTTGCCCTTTTTCCAAAGCAAAAAAACGGCCCGCTGTCTCAGCCGGGCCGACCTTTTCTAGCCGTTATGCAGGCTCATGACGGAACCACGGCAGCCGGGGCGCGCAAAGCGGCGCGGCCACGTTGCTTGAAGCTGAACAAGTAGCAGAGCAACCCGGCGAAGAACCCCACACCGGAACCCAGGCGGGCCCAGAACAGCACTTGCAAATGTTCGACCGTGGACATGAAGGGCAACGCGATTCCGTCGGCCTGCCAGCGTTGCAGGTAGACCTGCACGACACCGGCAGCGGTGAGGAACAATGTGATCATCACCATCGACAGGGTCATCAACCAGAAGCCCCAGATCTCCAGCGTCTGCGAGCGCTCGTCGCCGGCTTCACCCAAGCCGCGCAAGCGTGGCATGGCGTAGCTGATCAAGGTCATCACGATCATCGCGTAAGCGCCGTAGAAGGCCAGGTGACCGTGAGCCGCCGTCAGTTGCGAACCGTGGGTGTAGAAGTTGACCGGGGCCAACGTGTGCAGAAAACCCCAGACGCCCGCACCGAAGAACGCCGTGACCGTGGTGCCCTTGGCCCACAGCGTGGCCGCACGATTCGGGTGTTGCCGACGACGGTTTTTCACCATGCTGAACGCGAAGATCACCATGGCCAGGAACGGCAGCGGTTCCATGGCGGAAAAGATCGAGCCGACCCACAACCAGACCTCGGGCGCACCGATCCAGAAGAAGTGGTGACCGGTGCCGATGATCCCGGTAATCAGCGCCATGGCGATGATCACGTACAGCCATTTTTCCACGACTTCCCGGTCTACCCCGGTGATCTTGATCAGCACGAAGGCGAGCATCGAACCCATGATCAGTTCCCACACGCCTTCCACCCAAAGATGCACCACCCACCACCAGTAGAACTTGTCACGGGCGAGGTTGCCGGGGTTGTAGAAGGAGAACAGGAAGAACACCGCGAGCCCGATCAACCCGGTCATCATCACCATGCTGACGGTGGTCTTGCGACCTTTGAGCAGGGTCATGCCGATGTTGTAGAGGAAACCCAGGCACACCACCACGATGCCCATCTTGGTGATGGTCGGCTGTTCGAGGAACTCCCGGCCCATGGTCGGCAGCAACTCGTTGTGGGTCAGCCTGGCCAGGCCCGCATAAGGCACCAGCAGGTAGCCCAGGATCGTCAGCACACCGGCGGCGGCGAACACCCAGAACAGGAGGATCGCCAGTTTCGGGCTGTGCAGCTCTCGGTCGGCTTCTTCCGGAATCAGGTAGTAAGCCGCGCCCATGAAGCCGAACAGCAGCCAGACAATCAACAGGTTGGTGTGCACCATCCGCGCCACGTTGAACGGAATGATCGGGAACAGAAAGTCTCCGATCACGTATTGCAGGCCCATGATCAAACCGAACAGCACCTGACCGAGGAACAGGATCAGGGCAAACACGAAGTACGGTTTGGCCACGGCTTGCGAGGCGAATTTCAGATGTGGATTGGCAATGCTCATTGCTCAGCCCTCCTTGTTTGGCGGCCAGCCATTGGTGTTGATGTTCGAGCTCCATTTGAGGAACTCGGCGATGTCATCCACCTCCTGGTCACTCAATTTGAACTGAGGCATCGCGCGCCGGCCCGGTACGCCCAGCGGCTGCATTTTCATCCAGGCATGCAGGAAAGGTTTGAAGCCCTGTTCCCCGCCGCGCCGCTGAAAGACGTTGCCCAGCTCAGGCGCAAAGTAGGCGCCCTCGCCCAGCAGCGTGTGGCAGCCGATGCAGTTGTTTTGCTCCCAGACTGTCTTGCCGCGAATCACTGATTCGGTTAATTGCGCTTCGTTGCTGCGCACCGGGAAGGTCTGTTCCGTGTGGTAGGTCAAGGCCAGGAATACCAGGAAGAAGAAGATGCTTCCCCCGAAGTAGATGTTCCTGGCCATGCCTTTGGTGAAGGTCTCTGACATGGTCGCTTCCTCTTTGCTTGGCCCGTCCATGATAGGAAGCGAAGGGTTGAAACCTGCTTGATGGCGATCAAGAAACTCCGATGGTTTTGCTCGGGTATTGCCGATGCCGCTGATCTAATGTCGGAGCGTTTTTGTGTCAGGTGGTTTGTTTTTTTGAAGGGGGGGCATATCCGTTTTTGCGGTGATGGCTGGTATTGGTTTCGCCCTTACGGCGAGTCACTTTGGAAAAGCCCCAAAGTAACCAAAGGGCTCTTGCCCCTTTCGTTCGGTGCCTCGCTAAGGCTCGGCATGCCCTCGCTCCGGTCCTGCTCCGTGGGCCCGCCGCCATCGGCCATCCCTGGCCGGGGGCGGCTAACCCGGCATCCATGCCGGGTTGCCCACTACGCAGAACCTGCGCTCGGCCTCTCGAGGGGGCGACCACCGCCACAGCCGCCGAGGCGGCCTGAAAGCCGACCTGGCTCTCTGTTCGAACGCGTTGTTCTTCACTGCTGCGCTCACTCATTCCGAACATGTACACCAATTCCCTGTAGGAGCCGGCTTGCTGGCGATGGCGTCCTTTCAGGCGATAAATGCGCGACTGACCCACCGCTATCGCCAGCAAGCCGGCTCCTACAAGGGATTGGGCTCACACGACTCAAAATTGTAGGAGCCAGCTTGCTGGCGATGGACGCCAACGATAACGCGGGCTGTCTGAATGAACGCGTTGTCCAGACGATTTTCGCCGGCAAGCCGGCTCCTACAGGGATCGGCCTGCGCTTTTGATCTTCACCACTCATCAGGCCGAGCGTTAGCTCGCCTTCCGCTTTTGATCTTGAGGTACACGCCCCCTCGAGAGGCCGAGTGCAGGTTCTGCGCAGTGGGCAACCCGGCATGGATGCCGGGTTAGCCGCCCCCGGCCATGGATGGCCGATGGCGGCGGGCCCACGGAGCAGGACCGGAGCGAGGGTATGCCGAGCCTAGGCGAGGCACCGAACGAACGGGGCAAGAGCGCTTGGTTACTTGGCGCTTCTCCAAGTGACTCGCCGTAAGGGCGAAACCAATAGCCGCCATCACCACAGAAACGGATATGTACTCAATCAACCACCACCAACATCCCCCCCACAACCACCGCCAACACCAACGCCCAACTCACCAACAACCGACGCCACAATCGCGGCGCATGGCGCATTTCCATAAAGCCATCAGTAATCAACCAGGCTTTGACAACCGCCACCAGCAAAATGGCCACGGACAACACCCCTGTCGCACCCGACTGCGCCAGCAACACAGTGCTTACGCTCAGCGTGGCCAGCGCTGCCCAGCAGACAAACAAGAACCTGGAAGCAGACATGAAAACCTCATCAACCCAGCACGTAAACCAGCGGAAACAACACCACCCAGATCAGATCAACCATGTGCCAATACAACACGCCGGATTCAAATCCGCTGCGATTACTGGCGTCGTACAACCCACGACGGCAACGCTCGGCCAGCCATCCGAGGATGAACATGCCAAGCAACACATGAAGAAAATGAAACCCGGTGAGGATCCAGTACAGCGTGAAAAATGTGTTGTGCTCCATCCCCAGCCCCGAGGCCAGCAAGTGTCGGTACTCGGTGACTTTCAACACCACATAGACACTGGCGACGAGCAACGCCGCCAGCAACCAGACAGCGCCGTGGCGAGGCCTTGAGCGCCTGACTTGCGCCTGCGCCAGCGCCGCGAACAGCCCGGCGGTCAGCAGGCTCAGGGTCATTGCCAGACCGGTCGACGTGTTCAGCAACAGACGGCTTTCACTGAACAGCTGCGGCTTGAGTGCCTGGGTCACGGCGAACACCAGAATCAGAATGGCAAACACCGACAGCTCGGCCAGAATGAAAAACCACATTGCCAGATCACCCGGCAAATGCCTGGGCGCGACGCCGCCGGTCTCAACCGAAGTGGACATCAACCACGTCCATCAGCGCCGCAACGGTCAGCGGATCATCGCTCAATGGTTCGGCCAGGCAGGCCATGCACGCCTCACGCGGGCTCATGCCGGCGCGGATCATTCGTGCGGTGAAAATCAGCAACCGCGTCGAAGCGACTTCCTCCAGATCATGCTGATCGAGCCGCCGTAGCGCCTGCCCCAGCCTGACCACTTGCGCCGCCAGCGCGCTGTCCACCTGAGCCTCGCGGGCAACAATGCGCTCCTCATCGGCCACCGGCGGGTAATCGAAACGCATCGCCACGAAGCGTTGTCGGGTACTGGGTTTCATGCCTTTGAGCAGGTTCTGGTAACCGGGGTTATAGGACACCACCAGCATGAAGGACGGCGGCGCCTGCAACACCTCGCCGGTGCGCTCCAGGAACAACTCGCGACGATCGTCGGCCAGCGGATGCAACACCACCACGGTGTCCTGGCGCGCCTCGACCACTTCGTCGAGATAACAGATGCCGCCTTCACGCACAGCGCGGGTCAGCGGTCCGTCCTGCCACCAAGTGCCTTGGGCACCGATCAGATGGCGACCGATCAAGTCAGCCGCGCTCAGGTCGTCGTGGCACGCCACGGTGTACAGCGGCAAGTTCAACCGATGCGCCATGTGCTGGACGAAACGGGTCTTGCCGCAACCGGTCGGCCCCTTGATCAGCACCGGCATGCCGTGTTGCCAGGCCTGCTCGAACAGCGCCTCCTCATTGTTGAGCGGTTGGTAGAAGGGTTCGGCCTTGTGTTCGCCAGACGGGAGATGGTCCATGGGGCACCTGATTCAACAACAGAATTGAGGGACACGCTACGGACCCCTGCGACAACCTGGCAAGTGACATGGCCGACAAACTTGATCGCCGTCAAGCGGGCATTGGCCTGCTCGGGCATAGCCTTGCAGCGCACTAAGAACCTGCGTCCTGCGCTGTCGTTCCAGCGCATCGCAAAGGTCTTGCCTGAGGAGAAATGGAATGCTGATCAGCAATAGAAAAACGTTTGCTCTGACCGTCGCCACCCTGTGTTCGACACTGGCCTTTGCGGTGTCTCACGCAGCCAGAGCCAACGAGCCCGCCGCCTCACCGCCCATGGTCAAAACCGCTGGCGCTCCCGACATGAGCCGGGCCGAGTTCGATTCATCCAAGGAAATCTACTTCCAGCGCTGCGCCGGCTGTCACGGCGTGCTGCGCAAAGGGGCGACCGGCAAGCCGCTGACCCCGGACATCACCCAGTCGCGCGGGCAACCGTTCCTGGAGGCCTTGATTACCTACGGTTCACCGGCAGGCATGCCGAACTGGGGGACGTCCAATGCCCTGACCAAGGAGCAAATCACGGCCATGGCCAAGTTCGTTCAGCACACGCCGCCGACACCACCGGAATGGGGCATGGCCGAGACGCTGAAAACCTGGAAGGTGCTGGTCAAACCCGAGGATCGTCCGAAAAAGCAATTGAGCAAACTCGACCTGCCCAACCTGTTTTCGGTGACATTGCGCGATGACGGCAAGATTGCCCTGATCGACGGCGACAGCAAGAAAATCGTCAAGCTGATCGAGACCGGTTATGCGGTGCACATCTCGCGGATCTCCGCCTCGGGCCGCTACTTGCTGGTGATTGGCCGCGACGCCCGGATCGACATGATCGACCTGTGGCCGGTGGAGCCGACCAAGGTCGCCGAAGTCAAAGTGGGCATCGAAGCGCGCTCGGTCGAGACCTCAAAATTCAAGGGCTACGAAGACAAGTACACCATCGCCGGTTCCTATTGGCCGCCGCAGTTCACCATCATGGACGGCGAAACCCTGGAGCCGAAGCAGATCGTCTCGACACGCGGCATGACCGTCGACAAGCAGGAATATCACCCTGAGCCGCGTGTCGCGGCGATCATCGCGTCCCACGAATGGCCGGAGTTCATCGTCAACGTCAAGGAAACCGGCAAGGTCATGCTGGTCAATTACCAGGACATCAAGAACCTCACCGTCACCTCCATCGACGCCGCGCCGTTCCTGCATGACGGCGGTTGGGACAGTACGCACCGCTACTTCATGACCGCCGCCAACAACTCCAACAAAGTCGCCGTGATCGACTCCAAGGAGCGCAAGTTGACCGCGCTCGTGGACGTCGGCAAAACCCCGCACCCAGGGCGCGGCGCCAACTTCGACCACCCGACCTACGGGCCGGTCTGGGCCACCAGCCACCTGGGCGACGAAGGCATCTCGCTGATCGGCACCGACCCGGTCAAACACGCGCAATACGCCTGGAAACAGGTCGCCTCGATCAAGGGTCAGGGCGGTGGATCGCTGTTCATCAAGACCCACCCCAACTCCCGTCACCTGTACGTCGACACCACCCTCAACCCGGACGCAAAACTCAGTCAGTCGGTGGCGGTGTTCAACATCGACAAGCTCGACGCCGGCTACACCGTGCTGCCCATCGCCGAATACGCGGGCATCAAGCAAGGGGCGATGCGCGTCGTGCAACCGGAATACAACAAGGCCGGCGATGAAGTCTGGTTCTCCGTGTGGAGCGGCCAGGCCGACGAATCGGCGCTGGTGGTGATCGACGACAAAACCCTGAAGCTCAAGTCAGTCATCAAGGACAAACGACTGATCACACCCACCGGAAAGTTCAACGTCTACAACACCCAACACGACATCTATTGAGCTCCATCAATGCAAGGAAACACCATGAAAAATACTCTGCTTTCACTGTTCGCCCTGACCGCTGCGCTGAGCGTGCAACCGGCCATGGCCCAGGACGCGCTGGAGCTGTTCAAGAGCAAACCCTGCGCCGCCTGCCACTCCATCGACACCAAACTGGTCGGCCCGGCACTCAAGGATGTAGCGGCCAAGAATGCGGGCGTAGCCGGGGCCGCGGACACCCTGGCCAGTCATATCAAAAACGGCACACAGGGCAATTGGGGGCCGATGCCGATGCCGGCAAACCCGGTCACGGATGAGGAAGCGAAGATTCTCGCGACCTGGGTCCTGACACTCAAATAACCGCCTGGAGGGCGCCAAGATGATTTTTCGAAAGGCTCCGGTTCTGGCGGCCCTCCTCCTCATTTGCGCAACCACGGTTGCCGCGCCCGACGCCCAGCGTCAGGCGCAACTCGAACACCTGCTGGCCCAGGACTGCGGCGCCTGCCATGGGCTGCACATGACCGGCGGCCTCGGCCCCGAACTGACCCGCACAGCGCTGGCGGGCAAGTCCAGGGACAGCCTGATCGCCACCGTCACCCATGGCCGGCCCGGCACCGCGATGCCCGGTTGGGCCCCGCTGCTCAGCACCGCCGACATCCGTTGGCTGATCGATCTTCTTCTCCAGGGATATCCCGCACCATGATCCGCTCAATCCTGCTGTCAGCGGCGACCGGGCTGTTATTGTCCGCCTGCGCTCAGCCACCCTTGCGTGGCACCGGCGACTTGGGCGTGGTGGTGGAACGCGCCACCGGCAGCCTGCAAATCATCGAAAGCGACAACCGCATTTCGCTGGCCCGGCTCGAAGGATTGGGCGACCTGTCCCACGCCTCCGTGGTGTTCTCCCGCGACCAGCGCTATGCCTATGTGTTCGGCCGCGACGGCGGTCTGAGCAAGATCGACCTGCTGACCCGACGCATCGATCACCGAGTGATCCAGGGCGGCAACAGCATCGGCGGCGCCATCAGTCAGGACGGAAAATTGATCGCCGTGTCCAACTACGTGCCCGGCGGGGTCAAGGTCTTTGATGCGCAGACCTTGCAGCTGGTGGCCGACATTCCCGCTACCCCGCTGGCCGATGGCAGCAAGCGTTCCCGCGTGGTCGGCCTGGTCGACGCGCCTGGCCAGCGTTTTGTGTTCAGCCTGTTCGACACCGGCGAGATCTGGACCCTGGATTTCAGCCAGGGCACCACCCCGCAGATCAGCCGCTTCACCGACATCGGCGAGCAACCCTACGACGCGCTGATCACCCCGGACGGACGCTACTACATGGCCGGCCTGTTCGGCGAAGACGGCATGGCGCAACTCGACCTCTGGCATCCCGAGCGTGGGGTAAAGCGGGTGCTCGGTGATTACGGACGCGGCCAGGCAAAACTGCCGGTCTACAAAATGCCGCACCTTGAGGGCTGGGCCGTCGCCGACCATCAGGCCTTCGTCCCCGCTGTCGGTCGCCATCAAGTGTTGGTGATGGATTCGCGCACCTGGCAGCAGAGCGCCGTGATCCCTGTGGCCGGCCAACCGGTGTTCGTCACCTCGCGACCGGACGGTCGGCAACTGTGGGTCAATTTCGCCTACCCGGACAACGATCGGGTCCAGGTGATCGACACCGAAACCCACGCCGTGGTCGCCGACCTGCGACCGGGCCCGGCGGTGCTGCACATGGAATTCACCGCACGCGGCGATCAGCTGTGGCTGTCGTTACGCGACGGCAATCAGGTTCAGGTCTGGGACCCGTACAGCCTGAAACAGCTGAGCACCCTGCCGGCCACCGCACCGAGCGGCATCTTCTTCAGCAGCCGCGCACAAAAAATGGGCTATTGAAATGGACCTCGACCTGCTTGCCTGCCAACTGATCGATCGCTTCCAGCATGGCATGCCGCTGTGCCCTGAACCTTATCTCGAAATGGCCCAGGTGTTGGGTTGCAGCGAGTCGCAAGTGATCGCCTGCCTGCAACGCCTGGAACTGGCCGGGGCCTTGTCGCGGATCGGCCCGGTGTTCGACCACAGCCGTGCCGGCGCCAGCACCCTCGCCGCCCTCGCCGTGCCCGCCGAACGCCTGCATCAAGTTGCCAAGCGCGTCAGCCAATACCCCGAGGTCAATCACAACTATGCGCGCGAGCATCACTACAACCTGTGGTTTGTGTTGACCGGCCCCGATCGCCAACACATCGAGCGCATTCTCGAAGAACTGGAGTACGACACCGGCCTCACCCCACTGGACCTGCCGATGTTGACCGCTTACCGCATCGACCTCGGCTTTGCCCTGGGAGAAAGCCGATGAAAGCGCCATTGAATCCCAAACAGGCACTGGCCCTGCGTCGGCACCTGGAAGGCGGGTTGCCGCTGGTCTCGCGTCCTTATCAGGCACTCGCCGAACGGATCAACGCCGAGGAAAACCAGGTGCTCGCGCAAATGCACCAGTGGCACGAGCAAGGGTTGTTCCGCCGGGTTGGCCTGGTGCTCAACCATCGCGCGCTGGGCTTTACCGCCAACGCGATGCTGGTGCTGGACATTCCGGACGCGTTGATCGACGAAGTCGGCCAGCGCCTTGGGCGAGCGCCCGGCATCACCCTCTGCTATCAGCGACCGCGACGCCTGCCTGACTGGCGATACAACCTGTTCTGCATGGTTCACGGTCGCCAACGCGATCAAGTCGCGGCGCACATTCAGGCGCTGCTCGAAGAACACCTGCTGAGCGACCTGCCCCACCAACTGCTGTTCAGCACCCACGCCTTCAAACAATGCGGCGGGCGCTTTGCGCCCTCATCAACAGGAGCCTCCGACCGTGGATGACCTCGACCGTCGACTGATCAACCGCTTGCAACTGGGCCTGCCGCTGGTGCGCCATCCCTGGAAAGTACTGGCCGCCGAACTGCAAAGCAGCAGCAGCGAACTGCTCGATCGGCTCCACGCACTGCTGGAAGACGGCGTGCTCACGCGCTTCGGCCCGATGTTCGACATTGAACGGCTGGGCGGTGCCTTCACGCTCGCGGCGCTGGCAGTGCCGGAAGAACGCTTCGAAGACGTCGCCGAGCAACTGCACGCCCTGCCGGAAGTGGCCCACAACTATCGACGCGAACACCCCTGGAACATGTGGTTTGTGCTCGGTTGCCCGACCGAACAAGGCATTGCCGAGACCCTGCAGCGTATTGAATCCCTGACCGGCTTGCCGCTGCTGAATCTGCCCAAAGAGGAGACCTACCATGTCGGTTTGTATTTCCCGGTCTGAAGACACCCTGGCCCATCGCCTGATCGAGCTGACCCAGACCGGCCTGCCCTTACTGGACGACCCTTGGGCCTGGCTCGCCGAGCAGCTGGACTTGAGCATCGAATCCACCCTGGACTTGCTCAAGCGTTTGCAGGCCGAGGGCGCCATCCGGCGCATCGCCGCCGTCCCCAACCACTATCGCCTGGGTTATCGCTACAACGGCATGACGGTCTGGGATGTGCGCGACGCCGACATGCCGCGCCTCGGTGCGCTGATCGGTGCGCAGCCCTTCGTCAGCCATTGCTATCGACGCCCGCGCCGTGAGGACTGGCGCTACAACCTGTTTGCCATGGTGCACGGTCGCAGCAGCGAGGAAATCGACAGCTACCGCGAACACCTGCGCTACTTGCTGGGCGATGCCTGTGCCGCCGACGAGATGCTGGTGAGCAGCCGCATCCTGAAAAAAACCGGATTGCGCCTGCCACCCGCAACGCACTGAAGGCGCGCCGACTCAAGGAGAGTTGCATGTTAAGGATCAGCCAATACCTGCGTGCGCTGGCCGGCCAGGCGCCCGCCCCCAGAACCAGCCCACCGGGCAGCAACCGACCGCCCGTGGTGATCTGGAACCTGCTGCGGCGCTGCAACCTGACCTGCAAACACTGCTACGCAACCTCAGCCGACAGTGTCTTTCGCGATGAACTGGATACGCCCGCCGCACTGAGCGTGATCGATGATCTGCGCGCTGCCGGGGTGAAAGTGCTCATCCTGTCCGGCGGTGAACCGCTGCTGCGCGATGATCTGTTTGTGCTCAGCGCCTATGCCCGCGCCAAGGGTTTCTTTGTTGCCTTGTCCACCAACGGCACGCTGATCGATGAGCACAACATCATGCAGATCCGTGCGGCGAACTTCGACTATGTCGGGATCAGCATCGATGGACTGGAAGCCACCCATGACGCCTTCCGCCAACTCAAGGGCAGTTTTGCCAGTTCCATGCGGGCGATCCGCCTCTGTCGCGAACAAGGTATTCGGGTCGGCCTGCGCACCACCCTGACCCAGGAAAACCATGCGCAACTTCCCCAATTGCTGGCGCTGATGCGCGAGTACGACGTGCAAAAGTTTTACCTGTCGCACCTCAACTACAGCGGTCGCGGCAAACGCAGCCGCCAGCTCGACGCCCGGCAACAGATGAGCCGCGAGGCGATGACGCAGATTTTCGAACGCGCCTGGGAAGACATCGCGCAGGGTCGCGACAGCGATTTCGTCAGCGGCAACAACGATGCCGACGCGGTTCTGTTGCTGCAATGGGTAGGGCTGCATCTGCCCGAACATTACCCGCGCCTGGAACACATGCTGCGCGCCTGGGGCGGCAATGCCTCGGGCAGCGGCATCGCCAACATCGACAACACCGGCGAAGTGCACCCGGACACCTATTGGTGGCAGCACTCGGTGGGCAACGTGCGGCACACGCCGTTTCGCACGCTCTGGCTGGACCGGCCGGACACCTTGTTGCAACAGCTGCGGGCGCATCCGCGCGCCGTCGGTGGCCGCTGTGGCCAATGCCGCTGGCTGGACATCTGCAACGGCAACACCCGAACCCGCGCCTGGGCCGAAGGCGATCTGTGGGGGCAGGACCCCGGTTGCCACCTCAGCGATGAAGAAATCGGTGTGCCGCCCATCACGACAATCCCTTGCGTCATGCACTGAAGCATCCGCCTGGCAAGCCCCGGCCAACCTGATGAAGAACCAAGGACGTCCCATGTACCCATCGATTATTTTACCGGCCGCACTTGCGTCCCTGTTCAGACCGGGCGAAGTCGCCCTGGTCGGCGCGGGTCCCGGCGATCCACGCCTGCTGACCCTGCGCGCCTGGAGCCTGTTGATGCAGGCCGACGCCGTGGTTTACGACCGTCTGATCAGCCCCGACCTGCTGACATTGATCCCCCTCACTTGCGCCCGGCATTACGTCGGCAAGGCCAGCGGCTGCCACAGCCTGCCCCAGGAACAAATCAACGAGCTGCTGGCCGACCTCGCCGAGCAAGGGCAACGCGTGGTCCGGCTCAAGGGTGGCGACCCGTTCATTTTCGGTCGCGGCGCCGAGGAGTTGCAGTATCTGCTGCAGCGCAACATCGACTGCCAGGTGGTGCCGGGCATCACCGCCGCGTCCGGGTGCAGCGCTTACGCCGGCATCCCGCTGACGCACCGGGACCTGGTCAATTCCTGTCGATTCATCACCGGCCACTTGCAACACGACGGCGAGTTGAAACTGCCTTGGCGCGATCTGGCCGACAGCAGCCAGACCCTGGTGTTTTACATGGGCTTATCGAACCTCGGGGTGATCGCCCGGCACCTGATCGAGGCCGGGTTGTCGGCCGACACACCGGCAGCGCTGATCAGCAACGGCACGCGACCCGACCAGCACGTTGCCCGTGGTTTGTTGCACCAACTGCCGACGTTGGCGCTGGAGTGCCCGCCCGGTATTCCGACGCTGACGGTGATTGGCAAGGTGGTCGATCTGTTCGCCGCACAACCGATGGAATACCCGGCGCGCTTTTATCCTGTTCAGGCGTTGCAACGGCACGGCAAGGTGGCGCTATGAAGCGCGGGCTGCTGCTGCCGTTGTTATGGGTCAGTGTCGCCGCTGGCGCCGCTGATCCGGCACTTGAACACGCCGCGAACGACTACCGCCAGCATTGCCAAAGCTGCCATGGCGCCAACCGTTTCGGCGGTACCGGGCCGGCGTTGTTGCCAGAGAGTCTGAGCCGGATCAAACCCGATGAAATCCGCAGCGTGATCCAGAACGGCCGCCCCGCAAGCCAGATGGCCGGGTTTGCCAACGTGTTCAACCCGGCGCAGATCGACGCGCTGGTGAGCTACCTTCAGCAACCGCCCGCCACCGCGCCGACCTGGAACAACGACGAGATTCGCGGCAGTCACTCGATGCTCGCCGACATCAGCAAGCTGCCCACCACGCCCCAGCATGGCGCCGATCCGCTGAACCTGTTCGTGGTGGTGGAAGCTGGCGATCACCACATCAACATCCTCGACGGCGATCGTTTCGAAGTGCTGGCGCGGTTTACCTCGCACTTTGCCGTGCATGGCGGGCCGAAGTTCTCACCCGACGGGCGCTTCGTCTACGTCGCCTCGCGCGATGGCTGGGTCAGCCTGTACGACCTGCACAACCTGAAACTGATCGCCGAGGTCCGCGCCGGGCTCAACACCCGTAACCTGGCGGTGAGCAAGGATGGTCGCTGGGTGTTGGTGGGTAACTATTTGCCGGGCAATCTTGTCGTGCTGGATGCCCGCGATCTGTCGCTGGTCAAAACCATTCCAGCCATCGGCCAGGACGGCACGGCGTCACGGGTCAGCGCGGTCTACACCGCGCCGCCACGGGACAGTTTCATCGTCGCGCTCAAGGACGTGAAGGAAGTCTGGGAACTATCGAGCGCCGGGACTCCGGACTTCGAGCCGCGACGGATCGAGGCTGAGGACATGCTCGACGACTTTTCCTTTTCACCGGACTACAAGCAATTGCTGGCCACGTCGCGCAAGGCCAAGGGTGGTCAGGTGATCGACCTCGACAGTGGCAAGGTGGTCACCGACATTCCGTTGCCGGGCATGCCGCACCTGGGGTCCGGGACCTATTGGAAACGCAACGGTCAGTGGGTGTTTGCCACGCCGAACATCAGCAAGGGGCTGATCTCGGTCATCGATTTCAAGACTTGGAAGCTGATCAAGGAAATCCCGACGCTGGGGCCGGGGTTTTTCATGCGCAGTCACGTCAATTCGCGGTATGCCTGGACGGATGTGTTCTTCGGGCCGGACAACGATGCGATTCATTTGATCGACAAACAGACTCTGGAAATCGCCCGTACCTTGCGTCCGATGCCTGGCAAGACGGCGGCGCACGTCGAGTTCACTCGCGATGGTCGGCACTTGCTGCTGAGTATTTGGGCCACTGATGGGGCGCTGATTGTTTATGACAGTGACACGCTTGAGGAGATCAAGCGTATCCCGATGAACAAGCCGTCGGGCAAGTACAACGTTGGCAACAAGATCGAGTTTGTGGAGGGGACTTCGCATTAGGGGTTGGGTGTATATCCGTTTTTTTGGTGATGGCGGCTATTGGTTCCGCTCTTACAGCGGGTCACTTGGAAGAGCCCCAAGTAACCAAGGGCTCTTGCCCCTTTCGTTCGGTGCCTCGCTAAGGCTCGGCATACCCTCGCTCCGGTCCTGCTCCGTGGGCCCGCCGCCATCGGCCATCCATGGCCGGGGGCGGCTAACCCGGCATCCATGCCGGGTTGCCCACTGCGCAGAACCTGCGCTCGGCCTCTCGAGGGGGCGCTCAGATCAAAAGCTGAAGGCGAGCTAACGCTCGGCCTGATGAGTGGTGAAAAGCGAAAGCAAACGCGATTCCCTGTAGGAGCGAGGCTTGCCCGCGAAAAACGACCGGGCAACGCGTTCATTCAGACAGCCCGCGTTATCGTTGACGTCCATCGCCAGCAAGCTGGCTCCTACAATTTTGAATTGTGTGAACCCAATCCCCGTGTAGGAGCCGGCTTGCTGGCGATAGCGGTGAGTCAGTCAACGTATGTATTGGCTGGACGGACGCCATCGCCAGCAAGCCGGCTCCTACAGGGGAATGCGTACGAACAAAGAGCCAGGTCGGCTGGCAGGCCGCCTCGCTTTGGCTTTTGCTTGGCTTTTGATTTTGATCTGCCCCGTCGGAAGGCCGAGTGGAGGTTCTGCGCAGTGGGCAACCCGGCATGGATGCCGGGTTAGCCGCCCCCGGCCATGGATGGCCGATGGCGGCGGGCCCACGGAGCAGGACCGGAGCGAGGGCATGCCGAGCCTAGGCGAGGCACCGTACGTCAGGGGCAAAGCCTTTTGCTTACTTTTCGGCGTTTGGAAAAGTGAGTCGCTGTAAGAGCGAAACCATAAGCCGCCGTTACCGCAGAAATGGATATGTACCCCGATCCCCCCGTCAGCCCAACGTATAACCGTTATCAACCTTCCAGTCCTGTCCATAAACCCCCCGCGCCCCCTGGGACAGCTGAAAAATAATCACGTTGGCCACCGCAGACGCATCAAGAAAATGCCCCGGCAAAAGACGCTTGCCAAGCGTGTCAGCAACATCGTCAAGCTCACCGTCGCTCAAGCCCAGGTTGTCCCACATCGAGGTCGCGGTCGGCCCCGGCGAAACCAGGTTGATGCGCACATCGTAACGGGCAAACTCCACCGCCAAAGTGCGCGCCTGTGCCGCGAGTGCGGCCTTACTGGCAATGCAAGCCGCCAGGCCGGGAAAACTCGACCCCGTCAGGAAGCTGCCGACAAACACCACCGACGCCGGGTTCGCCAACTCACCGCGCAACGCCGCCAGGGTATTCAACGCACCGGCACCGTTGACCGCCCATTGCCGCTGGAAGGCCGGCATGTCCAGGCTGTCGGCCATTTCGGCAATGCCGGCGTTGGGCACCAGATAATCCACCCGCCCCAACGTCGCCGCCCGCCGGGCCAACCCTTGCAGATCGTCCTCGCAGGTAACGTCCCCGGCACACCATTGCAGCCGTTCACCATAGATCTGCTGCAAGGCCGGCAAATCACCGACGGTGCGCGACATCGCCAACACCCTGACCCCACGCGGCAACAGCGCCGCGCACAAGGCCAGGCCAATCCCGGAACTGGCGCCGGTGATCACGGCCAAACGATCCTGAAACTCGGTTTGCATCATGTTCTCCTGGGCATCATCGATGCCAAGCACTGGGGACCTGGCGGGCCCCTATCTTTGAACAGATGCAAAAATACCGACTTGACGGCGATCAGATTTTCTCAATGGATCGACCGCTCAATGAGTCGAGTGCGACATGGCCGGTTGCTGCAGCACCGACTGATCGATCTCGCTGAACCGCAGCACGCGACCGCCCTGCTCCGTGGCCAGTTTTTCAGCAGCCTGCTGGCTGGAGAACGACGCCAACACCACCCCCATCGCCCCCTTGAGCCGGGTGCCGACCACGTAATATGCATCTTTGGCATCGATCAGTTGGGTGTCATCCGGCGAATTCCAAGGGCTGTGCTCCATGTCGTGGACATACAGCCTGGCATCGCCATGATGGTTTTCCGGTTGCAACCACCAACCGATCATTTCCGCCGTCGAGCAGAATTTCTTGATGCCGCTGTGCTCGACCACTTCACCCTTGGGGCCGGGGAAGCCGTCGATGATCATGCCGCAGACATGGCACTCATCACTGGGATGAAAGGCGCTGGGGGCATCGCTGTAGCTGGCTTGCACGGGTTTGTCACACGCCGTCAGCAGCACACAGACCATCAGGCCCGCCAGGTTGCGCAGCGTCTTCCAATCAAGCGTTCTCATCATCAGGTGCTCCAAAAAACCAAAGTAAGAATTCAAGTCGCCCGTCGACGGAACAGCAGCCAGGCCGTACCCAACGGCGCCGCCACCCACAACAGCAGGCAGAGCCAGAGCATCGAGCCCGGCACAGGCAAATCGCTGCCCAGGGTCAGCACGCCAGCGGTACTGGCGACGGCGTCAAAACCGGAAAGATTGATCAAGCGATAGAGGTCGGCGGGATTGAACAGCAGCAACCAGGGCAGCACTTTGGGGTTGAAGTGCCCTTCGCTGAGCACCAGCAGGGCGAGCAGCGCCAGGTCGAACACCAGCACGAAAAAGAACCACACGCCCAGCGCCAAACCGGCAGCCGTGGATTTCTCGGCTGCCACACTGCTCAGCACATAAGCCAGCCCCAGGAAGCCCCAGCCCAGTAGCGTCGACGACACAATGAATCGTCCGAAGGCCCAGAGCAGCAGGTTCAGTTCGACGTCGTCCACCAGCACGGCGATCGCGAGCATCGCGCAGCCGAAACCGATCAGCGTCGCCAGCGCCAGGATCAACCCGTGGCCAATGAACTTGCCGAGCAGGATGTGCCCGCGCCCCAGCGGATAGGTCAACAACAGCAGCAAGGTGCCGCTTTCGTCCTCGCCGACAATGGCGTCATACGCCAGCATCAAGGCGATCAGCGGCATCAGGAACGTCGCCAGGCTGGCCAGGCTGGCGATGGTCGCGGGCACCGAGGTAAAGCCCAACTGACCGGACGCCGCCGCGCCCAGCCAGGCAATGCCGGTGGCCAGCACCGCGAACAACAGGCTGATCGCCAGCAACCAGCGGTTGCGCAAACCGTCATTGAATTCCTTGCGGGCCATGTTCCAGATCGGGTTCATAGAATCTCTCCACTGTGGGTCGCAGCGGCCCGTCCCATGTAATAGCGGTAGAGGTCTTCCAGGGACGGTGGAGTGATTTCCACGTCCGCCGGCTCATCCTCATTGAGCAACTGGCGCAACAGGCCCAGTTTGCTGCCATTGAGCGCGGCCACTTCGAGGCCCTCCACGCCCCAACGCTGAGTGACATGCCCTGCAATGTTCCACGAGGCCTGCAAGGGGCCGGCATGCTTGAGTCCGTTGGCGCGAATCAGCGTCGGCAACCCGGCTTCCTCGCGCAGGCTGCGCAGACTGCCGAGGGCCAGCAGACGCCCCTGGGTCAGGATCGCCGCACGATTGATATGCGCCTCGACCCCCGGCAAAACGTGGGAACAGAGAATGACGCTGGTGCCCTGGCTGCGTAGACGGTCGAGCAACCGATACAGGTCTTGAGTGGCGATGGGATCGAGGCCGACCGTCGGCTCGTCGAGCAGCAACAGGCGCGGTTCGCCGAGCAAGGCTTGCGCCAGCCCGAGGCGCTGGCGCATGCCTTTGGAGTAGGTCTTGACCCGTCGATGCGCCGCCCCTGCCAGGCCAACCTCCTCCAGCAGCCCGTCCACCTGAGCGAACGCGGCCCCTTTGAGTCGCGCGAAATGACGCAAGGTTTCCAGGCCACTCATTTGCGGATAAAACGTCACGTTCTCCGGCAAATAGCCGAGCAGACGCCGGACATTCGGATCACTGGGCAAGCGGCCAAACACCCTGACCTGCCCTTCGCTGGCCTGCAGCAAACCGAGCACCAGTTTCATGCTGGTGGTCTTGCCGGCGCCGTTGTGCCCGAACAAACCCAGCACTTCGCCTTCGGCCAGACTCAGGCTCAACTGATGCAACACCGTGGTGTGCCCATAACGCTGGCTGACGCCTTCCAGATCGACGACATTCATGTGACGGGCTCCTTGGTCAGGGTGTGCGTGGTGGATTTCATCAACGGATGGCTGTCGAGTACGCCCGGCGATTTCATCACCGGAAACGCCCGTTGCACCCAGCGCAGCAGTTCAATCCCGGGGCTGTTCATCAACAGCCGCACCTGCGGGTACAGCCACAGCAGGCGGTCGACGTTGTCGTTGGGTTCGTAGGCGATATCGCCCAGGCCATCGTTGTTGCGGTCCCAGCCCAGATAGTCGCTCCAGTAATTGCCCCGGCCATCCGCCGACCATTCCTGCAAGCGGGTGGCGACGTATTTGACCTGGCGCTGGTTGCCGACAAACGCGTTGTCGGCGATGCGGTTGTCTTCGGAGCCGGCGGTGAGGTGAATGCCCACGGCGCTGTGCTCGAAGTGGTTGTGTTCGATGCGGTTGAACAGCGAGTTGTAGATGAACAGCGCCTTGCCCTCGGCGCCGCTGATCATGCTGTCGCCGGTCGAGCCGTCGCGCACGTCGGTGACGAAGTTGTCGCGCAAGGTCGAATAGGTGATGTAGTTCATCAGGATGCCGTAGTTCTGATCCTGTTCGGAGCGGTTGCCGATCACCGTGAGTTTGCGGCTTTGCATCAGGGCGTAGCCGGTGCGGGTGCGGCGGGTGGTGTTGCCGATCAGCTGGTTGTCGTTGGCGAACATGTAATGCACGCCGTAACGCAGGTCTTCCAGGGTATTGCCTTGCAGCAGGTTGCCGTTGGAAGTGTCGATGTAAATGCCATCGCGGGTATCACGCACCTGGTTGCCGATGACCCTGGCGCCATGCACGGCATACAGGTGAATGCCGTTACCGCGATCCTGTGAACGCATCGCCGGATCGCCCTGGATGCGGTTGTCGATCAGGCTCGCATCCTGAGTCCCATCGACCCAGATCCCGAATCCCTGACCTTGCAGTCGATTGCCTTTGATCACCGCGCCACGGGCCTTGGGCTGGAGGAACACCGCCGCATTCATGGCCGTTAGGTCGTGCCCCCAGTCCAGAAAAGTGCAGCCCTCGATCCCGACATCCGGTGCGCTGACAATCACCCCGTTGCCCTGCCCTTGCGCCTGAAACACCGCGCCGGGCTCGCACACAATCTGCATCGGTTGATCGACGCTGAACGAGCCACGGTATTCGCCCGCCGGCACGTGCCAGCGTTGCTCGGCGTCAAGGCGCAACGGCAGCGTGGTAATGGGTTGCACCGCCAGCACGCTGCCGGGCATCAGCAGGAGCGCAAGCGCGATCACCTTGATCGGGTTTCCCTTGATGTCGGTCATCGGTCCGCTCCTGTCGATGCTCAACCGTCAGGCCCGCTCGACCTTCATGCGGCCGACCATTTCCATGTGCAGCGCATGGCAGAACCAGCTGCAGTAATACCAATGCAGGCCGGCCTTGTCGGCGGTGAAGGTGATGGACGAGGTTTGCTGCGGGCTGATCTCCATGCTCGCGCCGTGGTTGGTCATGACGAAACCGTGGGACACGTCCTCGATCTGGTCGATGTTGGTGATGGTCACGGTCACTTCGTTGCCCTGCTTGACGGTGAACTCGGTCAGGCCATACGCCGGTGCCATGGAGGTCATGTAGACCCGCACATGATTGCCGTCGCGGATCACCTTGTTGTCGGTCTCCAAGTTGATGCCATCCTTCTTGGCCAACTCCACGGTGGCGGCGAAGAACGGGTCGTTACGGTTCCAGATTTTTTGCGTCTTGATCTGATCCCGCCGCGCGAGGATGCAATCGTGCGGTTCGGCAAACGCCGGGCCGTCGTGCACCAGCTTCATTTCTTCGCCGGAAATATCGATCAACTGGTCGTTTTCCGGGTGCAGCGGCCCGGTTGGCAGGAAGCGGTCCTTGGAGAACTTGCACAACACCACCAGCCACTTGCCGTCCGCCTCACTGGTTTCGGTCAGCGACGCGTGGTTGTGGCCGGGCTGGTAATGCACGTCGAGTTTTTGCTTGATGTAATTGACCTTCTCGCCCTTGTAGGCACGCACCGCGTCCGCCATGTTCCACTTCACCACCTGGCTGTCGATGAACAGCGTGGTGTAGGCGTTGCCGCGACCGTCGAAGGTGGTGTGCAACGGGCCCAGGCCCAGTTCCGGCTCGGCGGCGATGACTTCGCGCGGGTCCTTGAATTTATCGGCGAACAGGTCATCCAGACGGTCGATGGCGATCATCGATACGGTTGGCGACAGCTTGCCGTTGGCGATGAAATACTTGCCATCGGATGAGGTGTTGAGGCCGTGGGGGTTCTTCGGCACCGGGATGTAACGGGTGAATTCGGAGTCCTTGCCATCGGTTTTACGACCGTCGACCACCGGCACTTTCGAGTTTTCCAGGGTGATGAACTTGCCGGCCTTGATCGCGGCTTCGATGCGCGGAATGTTGAACACCACGACCCAGTCGCGCTCGTTGCGCATCATGCCGCCGAGGTCGTAGGCCTTCTCCGAGTTGTAGCAGGTGGACGCGGCGTACTTGCCGGTGTAGTCCATGTCGGCGTTGTCCAGATTGCCGTCGACGATCACCTGAAACGCCATTTCCATTTTTTCGGCATCGACGGCGTTGAACATGGTGAAGCTGTTCTTGTCTTGCAGGTCGAAGGTGTGGCCGTCATTGGGGTGCGGAATGACAAACTCGGCGTTGGCGAACACGTACTTGGTGTACGGCACTTTTTGCAGGCGCAGGCCGTGAATGGCTTGCACGTTCGGCACCGTGAGCATCTTGTCGCACTTCATGATGTCCAGGCGGATGCGCGCAATACGGGAGTTGGCCTTGTCGTTGATGAACAGGTACTTACCGTCGTACTTGCCGTCCGTCATGGAGATGTGCGGGTGATGGCAATCGCCGTTCTGGAACTTCGCGCTGTCGCCCATGATGCGCTTGCTTTCGTTGGTCAGGCCCCAACCGGTGGCCGAGTCGACGTTGAACACCGGAATACGCATCAACTCGCGCATCGACGGCACGCCCAGCACCCGCACTTCGCCCTGATGTCCACCGCTCCAGAAGCCGTAGTATTCGTCCAGCTCGCCGGGGCCGACATGGGTTTTCGCCTGCGCATCCTTGACCGCAGCCGCCCATGACTCGCGGCTGAACACCGCCCCGCCCAATGTCGTGGCCCCTGCCAGCACCGCCCCGGTGACGGCGCTGCTACCGAGAAAACCGCGACGGCTGAGTCCGGTGTGCTCTTCTTCCTGCACCGGTTTTGTGGATTCTGTGTCAGTCATGCTGCGTACTCCTTGAAGGGATAAAACGGTGTGCGGCTAGAACTCGGTCAACGGTAGGAGCGAGCCTGCTCGCGATGGACTCAAGAGCGCCGCGTTGAGCCAGTCATTACGCGTCAACGTTAGCGACCATCGCGAGCACGCTCGCTCCTACAAGGGGCGCGTCATTCAGGGGCGGTCACTTCCACGACAGGTATCAGTTGCGCCGCCACAGGTGCCGGTTTGCCGCGCTTCTTGCGCTTGTTGATCAGCGGCGGGCATTTGTGTTCGTTGTGGTAAGTCATCTGGCAATCGAGGCAGTAGTGGCACTCGTTGGCATTGATCCGGCCATCCGGGTGAATCGCCTGGATCTCGCATTCTTTGGCGCACAACTGGCAGGGGTTGCCGCATTCCTTGCGGCGCTTGAGCCAGTCGAACAGGCGCAGCTTGGTCGGGATCGCCAACGCGGCACCCAACGGGCAGATGTAGCGGCAATAGACTTTGCGCGTGAAGATGTTGATGACCAGCAGCGCCACCGCGTAGAGGACAAACCACCATTGGCGGTCGAACCTGAGGGTGATGGCGGTCTTGAACGGTTCCACTTCGGCGAACAGTTCGGCGGTGGACATGGATTCCAGGGAGATACCGAACAGCAGCAGCAAAATGATGTACTTGATCGCCCACAACCGCTCATGCACCGCGAAGGGCAATTCGTACTGGGGAATTTTCAGCTTGCGCGCGGCTTCGTTGATCAGTTCTTGCAAGGCACCGAACGGGCACAACCAGCCGCAGAACACCCCACGCCCCCACAACAGAATGCTCGCGGCGGTGAACACCCACAGCATGAAAATCAGCGGATCGGTGAGAAACAGCTCCCAGCGAAAGTGCTCGAACAACGCATGGACAAAGGTCAGGACATTGACCACCGAGAGCTGCCCCAGCGCATACCAGCCGAGGAACACCACGGTGAAGATCAGGTAACCGCGACGCAGCCAGTGCAGGAAATGCGGGCGGCGGGTGAACTTGTCCTGCAGGAACAGGATCGCGGTCAGCAGCAACAATGCGGTGGCGAGTACACCGACCTGGAAGTATTTCTGATACCAGATCGTCAACCACATCGGCCGGTTGGCTTCCTCGATGGCGACCAGTTCTTCGGCAGTCGGTGCGGGGCGCTCAAGGTATTGCTCGGGCAATTGATAAGACAGTTCGAAGCTGCTGAACATGCCGCTGACCGGACCGGTCTGACGCCGTACCAGCAACTCCAGGGACCAGGGCGATCCCGGATCGAAACCCGCCTGCTTGCGCACAATGAACACCGACATCTCATTGAACTCGGGCATGCCCTTGGCGAACACGTCAGAGAGGCGCTGATGGTCCATGTCGCGAAAGCTGATGACATTGCCGAACTGGCGCAATTGCACCCGGTCGAAAATCCCGCCGCGCACGTAACCCGAGCCTTTATACGAATACAAGCCGCGTCCCAATACAGCAATGGCTTGCTCGCCGGGCTTGAGCTCTTGCATGAGGACAAGGTATTGAATGTCACCCAGCAGCGCGCGGCCGATGGTCGGCGGGTTCAGGTCGGCGGTGTACAGCTCGATAAAGGTGTCATCGACCTGGTCAGGCGCGGCCGTGTCGACGCCTTCGGCCTCGGTGCCTTTGAAGGCGGCATCGACCTGTCCACGGGTCAGGTTCAAGCGACGGATGGCGCCGTTTCCGCTCAGTTGCTCCCAGGTGGCAGGCTCGAAAAAGTCCTGGCGCACAGTGGCGGGCTTGCTCGCCACTGCCCCCTTGTCTTCGATCAGCTTGAGCGATACGGCCACTTCATGGGCGGCCCGCATGATGACTTCATTGACCACCATGGCGGTGACGGTTGCGCCGGCAATGGCATCCACGGTGACCGCACTCGGGTCACTGGAGTGGCCGACAACCACTCGCTGGCTGACCTTGATCCCTGTGTAGCGGGCGCTGAAACCGTGGAGTTTTTCTTCGGGGATGCCGATCAGCAGAATCGGCTCATGGTGTTCCAGGACGTAGGCATCCTGAATCACACCGGCGGTGTCGAGGATCACCTGGGTATTGATTGGCTTGCCCGAGTAGGCCGGAATGTCCACCACGTCCAGGCTCTGGAAGACATAACCGATGACCTTGCCGGCCGCTGATATCGTCCGCACCTTGAACGGGCCTTCCGCTGCGGAAACCGAATCGGTTTGCGGGAAGACCTTCTCGATACGCTGCTGCTCGATGTCGCCGTATGACTTGGCCTCAACCACCGCGAACATCGCGAGTATCAGCAAGACCGTCACCACCAGACCAACGCTCCAGATGCGCAGGTTGCCAGGTATCGAAGGCGAAGAGATTGTCATGAGCAGGCTGATTTCAAAGGGTCTGCGGTCATGTTAGGGAGCATTGCGCCCCCGTCCCTTGATTGAAATCAACTTGCCGACAATCCCCGTTCCAGAGCGCCCGAATGTCTCAAACAGTGCGCGAAAACTGGCCTTTTTGCTGATCGCCCAAGTAGGCATCAAACGCCATCGCGGCGCTGCGCATCATCAAATGCCCTTGCGGCAACAGCACCAGCTCGTCACGGTGAATCTGCAAGAGCCCGTCGCGAACGTGCTCGCCGAGTTGGGCCAATGACTCGGCAAAATACTCGGTGAAGCAGATCGCGTGACGTGCTTCGAACTTGGCGAAATCGATCCGGCCATGACACATCAGGTCGCTGATCACTTCGCGGCGCAACAGGTCGTCAGCGCTCAGGCGATAACCCCGATGCACCGGCAGCAGACCTTGATTGATGCGCGCGTAGTACTGCGAAAGCTCCTTGACGCTCTGGCTGTAGCTGTCGCCGACCTTGCCGATCGAAGACACCCCGAGGCCGATCAAGTCGCAGTCGGCATGGGTCGAGTACCCCTGGAAATTGCGTTGCAGCGTGCCATGGGCGCGGGCCAGCGCCAGCTCGTCATCCGGCAAGGCGAAATGGTCCATGCCGATGTAGACATAACCGGCCTCGGTCAAACGGCGAATGGTCAGTTCGAGCAACTCCAGCTTGCGCTCCGGCGGTGGCATGTCCTCCGGGCGAATCAGCCGTTGCGCGCGCACCAGCTCCGGCAGATGCGCATAACTGTAGGCAGCAATCCGGTCCGGGCGCAGGGCAATGATCTTGGCGAGGGTGACGTCAAAACTCTGCACCGTTTGCAGGGGCAGGCCGTAAATCAGATCGACGCTGATCGACTTGAATTGCGCCTCGCGCGCCGCCGCGACCAGCGCATAAATCTGCGCTTCACTTTGTTGGCGATTGACCGCCGCCTGGACGTCGGGATCGAAGTCCTGCACACCAAAGCTCAGGCGATTGAAGCCCAATTGGCGCAGCGAGTGGATCTGTTCGCTGCTGATGGTGCGCGGGTCGACCTCGATGGAAAACTCATGGTCATCGCTGTCGTCCATGTCGAATGCCTGGTGCAGGCAGTCCATCAGGTCGGCCAGTTGTTCTTGGGTCAAATACGTCGGTGTGCCCCCGCCCAAATGCAGTTGCGTAAGCTTGCGCGTGCTGTCGAACAGCGCGGCCTGCATGGCGATTTCACGCTTGAGGTACGTCAGGTATTCGACGGCACGATGGGTCTTTTGGGTAATGATTTTGTTGCAGGCGCAGTAGTAACAAAGGCTTTTGCAGAACGGAATGTGGATGTACACCGACAACGGTTTCGGCACAGCGGCCTGGTTGCTGTCGTGGGCGGCACGCTGATAGTCGTCAACGGCAAACGCCTGATGAAACTGCGGTGCCGTCGGGTAAGAGGTGTAGCGCGGCCCGGGCCGGTCATATTTTTCGACCAGGGCACGATTGAAATCGAATGAAGGCTTCATGATCAATCAACTCGCAGGTGGGTTAATGTTTTGCACTGTCCACCTCCTTTTCAAACAGGCTGCAGATAGCATCCACCTCCTGCCGGCCGGCGGGAAGGATGCTGATGAAACGCTCTGACAATTCAATCAAACCGTCACGACTCAATTGCTCCAGCAACGGCCAGACGGATGAGAAATACATGGGGAACACCAGCCCATAGCGCCGCTCGATGGCACGGATATCCAGCTCCTGATCACACGCCAGTCGCTCCATGACCATTTGCCTGATCTGCTCCCCCGCCTCGAAACGCCAGCCACGTGCTGTCGGCAGCTGGTCGTTGTCCAGCTGACGCTGATAGCGCTCAATGGCGTCGGTATTTTGCGTGTACAAATCGTCGATCCGGCTGATGGCGCCCACACCGAACCCGATGTGGTCGCAATAGCCGTGACGGGTGAAACCGTCGCAGGTGCGGCTCAAGCGGCCCCGCTCCTGAGCGATCGCCAGGTCATCATCGGGCCGGACAAACTGCCCCATGCCGATGTAGTGATACCCCGCTGCCAGCAATTGCTCGAAGCAGATCTGACGCATCGCGCCTTTGTCGTCCTGGCTGCACAACGCCCTGGCCTTGTCACCGAGCACAGGCCGATAGCGGCGTGGCGGCCGTGCGTAGTCGAACACCATCAGGCGGTCGGGCTCCAGCTCGATAATCGTCGTCAGCTTCAGCGCAAAACTGTCCGGCGTTTGCCAGGCATGGCCAAATCCCAGATCGACATTGATGGAGCGATAACCAAACGTGCGCGCGGCATCGATGAGCGAATGGATCGGCGCCGGATTCTGGTAGCAAGCCACGGACATCTCGCACTCGGTGTCGATGTCCGGAACGCCAATGCTGACGTGATTGAATCCCTGGTCACGCAGCACGCCCATGGTCGACCAATCGGTGTGATGCAAATCCACTTCAACGCTGTAGTCACCAGACTCATGCGCCAGAAAGTTGAACCGGCGACGCAAATGCCCCATCAGTCGCTGAATATGGGCGATGGTGGGCGTTCCACCGCCCAGGTGAAATTGCTCGACCCGTTGCTCTGGATGGGTGTGGCAACCGACCAGGTCGATCTCGTGCTCCAGACGCCGCAGGTACTGCTCGATGGCGCCCTGCTCGCCGCAGGCATCAGCAAGGGTGCAAAAGGACGGCTTGAGGCTGGAAGGCAGGCGCAAGTTCAGGGAGAGCGGCCGGCGTTTCTGGCGGCTGACGCGCAAGGCACGAAGCAAATCCAGAGAGCCGATGCCGTTGTGAAACTTTTGCGTATCGGCATGGCAGTTGGGGTCGAGCACACCCTGATCGCACCGAGCGACAAGCTCGCCAGGGTTGTGAAAGAAATCGAGCATGACGGGTCTCCCAGACTGGCTGCAGATCTTCAGTGTCCGGGATCGGCAATCATCGCTCCTTGATTTGTATCAAGCCGCCAGCCAAGTGCTTGCAGAGGCCGACCATCGGTCACCACGTCAGGTAAAACATGCCCTTGGCCAGCAAGACGATGGCGACCATATGACAGAACAGACTGCCGTGGATGAACTGCAGGTATCGAGCGTTCATGCGCCCGCTCTTGAACAGAATCATGGCAACCAGAAAATGCAGGAGCACGCTCACGGCAACGACGATTTTCACCATCAGCAACGTGCCGAACGAGGACGCCAGCGGCGTGGCAAGAGCGGGCAAGTAACGCTGCCAGACCATGCCGATCCCCGCGCCGAACAACACCAGCAACACCCACGGTATCAGCGTCCGTGCTCGACGACCGATCCCCTGCTCGACCAGCATCATTACCCTGTCGGGCAATTGCTTGCGGATGCTTTCCAGAAACAGGACCTCGAAGAACACCGTGCCGATGAAGATCAGCGCGGCGAACAGGTGCAATGTCAAAAAAACGGGATAGACCATGAGAGGGATGGCTCTGATGACTCAGCGAGAAGAACATCAATCCCATTGTGTCGCCAGTGCCGGTGAACTTCGGCCCAATGGGAACTCGCGCGTTCATCCGCAAGGGCGCGCGAGTGTTGCTTCACAGAATACAGAGCTGCCCGTCCCACCCGTTTGACACCGATCAAGAAACGTCCCTGTCCCTGATGCGGGCTAGCCCACCTTTCAGTGGGGCGCGCGAGGAATCGTCTTGAGCAGATCTTCAGGACTGATGTAACCGACGACCGGCTCCGCGACGCTGCCCGGTAGCGGCAGGTCAAGGATGTGGCCCTTGATCTTGCCGATCACGTGCATTTCGCAAGGTTTGCAGTCGAACTTCAGCGTCAGCACCTCGTCACCGTGCACCAGTTGCATCGGCGCAACCTTGGTGCGAACGCCGGTGACGCCTTTGGCCTGTTTGGGGCAAAGGTTGAAGGAGAAGCGCAGGCAGTGCTTGGTGATCATCACCGGCACTTCTCCGGTTTCCTCGTGGGCCTCGAAGGCTGCATCGATCAGCTTGACGCCGTGACGGTGATAGAAGTCGCGAGCCTTTTGGTTGTAGACGTTGGCCAGGAACGACAGGTGCGACTCCGGGTACACCGGCGGCGGGTTTGTCTCGGCCTTGCGACCACCCCGTGGGTGGGCCAGCAGACGGGCCGCGGTCAGCGCTTCGATCACTTCCCGACGCAGCGCTTTGAGCTGCGAGTTGGGGATGAAGAACGCCTGGGTTGCTTCCAGCTTGATGCCGGTGGCGTGGTAGTCGGTGGTGCCCAGTTGACCGAGCAGATCACGCAGTTGGTCCAGGGCCTGCTCCGGCTTGTTGGCCAGACCGAACGGGCCGTCCAGAGACACGCTGGCACTGACGCCCTCCTCGCTGGTGGCGGTGAGTTGCAGGCGCTGCTCGTCCAGCTGTGCGACCCAGGCCAGACCGATACGACGTTCAGCGGAAGTCTTCTGCAAGGCTTGCTGCCAGTTATGGTCCAGGTTGCGGCTCAGTGGATGGTTGGGCCGCAGCTTGTACATCCCGTCCGGCATCTCGTTGGGCTCGACACGGTAGCGATAACGCTTCTCGCCCTCTTCGAGGAACTCCCCCTTGGGCTCGGCGATGTTGGCGCGAAAGCCCACTACTTCGCGCTTGATCTGCACGTTGAGACCGTCGCCATTGGACAGCGGCTCAGAGGTCACCACCTGCAAGTCACGCTTGCCCACCTTCTCCACCACGCCCACTGGCAGGCCGGTGAAAGTCGGTGAATCGAAGGCTCCGATGTCGACCTTGCGGTCGGTGACAAAGTAGTCGGTGCTGCCACGGTGGAAGGTCTTGTCCGGGTCGGGCACGAAGAAATGCGCAGTGCGGCCACTGGACGCGCGGGCCAGGTCCGGACGATCTTCAAGAACGTCGTCCAGGCGCTGGCGATAGTAGGCCGTGATGTTCTTCACGTAGCCCATGTCCTTGTAGCGCCCTTCGATCTTGAATGAGCGAACGCCGGCTTCCACCAACGCGCGGATGTTGGCGCTCTGGTTGTTGTCCTTCATCGACAGCAGGTGTTTTTCGTAGGCGACGACGCGGCCCTGGTCGTCCTTGAGGGTGTACGGCAAACGACAGGCCTGTGAACAGTCGCCACGGTTGGCGCTGCGACCGTTCTGTGCGTGGGAGATGTTGCACTGGCCGGAGAACGCCACACACAACGCGCCATGGATGAAGAATTCGATGGCCGCATCGGTCTCGTCGGCGATGGCGCGAATCTCTTGCAGATTCAGCTCGCGGGCCAGTACCAGTTGGGAGAAGCCCGCCTGGTCCAGAAACTTCGCCCGTGCCAGGGTGCGGATGTCGGTCTGGGTGCTGGCGTGCAACTCGATGGGCGGGATATCCAGCTCCATCACGCCAAGGTCCTGAACGATCAACGCATCGACCCCGGCATCGTAGAGCTGATGGATCAGCTTGCGGGCTGGCTCCAGCTCATTGTCATGCAGGATCGTGTTGATCGTCGTGAACACCCGGGCGTGGTAGCGCCGGGCGAACTCCACCAGTCCGGCGATCTCACTCACTTCGTTACAGGCATTGTGGCGGGCGCCGAAGCTCGGGCCACCGATATAAATGGCGTCGGCACCATGCAGGATCGCCTCGCGAGCGATGCTCACGTCACGGGCAGGGCTGAGCAGTTCCAGGTGATGTTTGGGCAAGGACATATTTTTTATCTGGTTTGTCACGGTCGAGGCACGCATTGTAGCGGGCAAATGTTTGACCGGCATCCGTGGGCTTCTTGGTCAGGGTTGATATCACCTGCCTGTAAGGCGCTTCTGGGCCGCGAAAACGACAGCATCACCCGTCACGATTCCGGCGTTGACCTCGGGCAGCTGAGTGGAATTGCGCGTCAGCCACTATTTGAATTTTATTGTCATCAGCAACTCCCCGGGAGGCGTTTGTTCAGGAATGCCCAGCAGGTTGAAAGCTACGGGTTCGTTGCATATACCCTTCTCCCAGAGCCGTTTCGCTATGGGCGAACTGACGGCTGCAACCACCGATTCAAAAACAAAGTAATTTCGAATCTCAGGACTTACCTCCATCACCGCCTTCAAACCCTCTGCCAGGACGATGTGCGTATTTTTGAACGAGTAATCCTTGTACCCGGGGTAACCACACTCATGAGCCACGAAAAGCCAATCGTGAATGATATAAGCAGGTGCGTACCCCCAAGGGGAATAACCATTGACGCCCCATAAAAATCGAGGAATTGACCCACCATCGGTATACATGGGGCCAGGGCGAATTACTTCACCATTAGAACGTGTAAATCGAAACGGATCATCCTTGCTTGGAACAAACAGAAAATAGTCATTCTTGATCCAGCGCACATCCAAAGCGCCTTCAAACCTTCCCTCATCGGTTTCGCGATACGATATCGGAGCGCAGGCTTGCAACGTGAGAACAAGAAACACAAGAATTAGAAAGCGCATATCAAGCCCTCCTTGAAAGACGAAAAATCTGCCATTAAAGATGGCAAACATCGCACTTCCACGTTACCTCGCCTCTTCAGTATTCTTCTGGGCCACCTGCTGCCCCCGACTTTTCTCCAGCTTTTCCATCAACATCAAATTATCTGGCACTAACGACGGGACTAACAACAACCTACCAATATCAACCAACTCTAAAACGTGATTTTGATCGTGTCGTGAGTTGCTTTCGGGAGCTGAGAAAAAGCTTCACTTGCGAGCAAGGGATTCTCCAGGTCGGAACCGAGGACCTCCAGAAACCTCGATCAAATCAAAGTCCGCCCCAGCACTCTCCATGCCTCTATCTCCCTTGATTCGCTTCCCGGCTCGGGCGGTAGATCGATTTGCATGCCTTGGTAATCCGCCGTTTTGTGATTCGGAGGGAGGCTATATGACGTTAGCCAATGGCCATCACTCCGTCCAATTCCCGCCCCCTCTGCTTTGGCGCTGCGCAGACGAATACTTAGGCGCTACTGTGTTGTGGGGCGTAAAAGTAGGGAGAATCCATTTCATGGCCAAAAGGAGGATCCGTGGTCGTCATGTCAGCCCTGCCACCCTCCTCCCAGCGCTTTGTACAAATCGATAGTTGCCGCTCGTTCGGCCAACTGATCACTGATCAACGCTTGCTGTGCAGCGAACAGCGTCCGTTGCGCGTCCAAAAGAGTCAAAGAGCTGTCGATACCTGTCAGGTAGCGACTTTCCGCCAGCCGATAGTATTTGGCACTCGCGCTGACCAGCCCTTGTTGCGCCTCAATCTGCTGTCCAAAGGTCTGCGTTGCAGCCAGTCCATCACTGACTTCCCTGAAGGCTGACTGGATCGCCTTTTCGTAACGCGCCACTTGTATGTCTTTCTCGACTTGAGTGACGTCCAGGCTGGCTTGCAAGCGGCCCGCATTGAAGATTGGCAGACTGATCGCGGGGAAAAAGCTCCAGACACCCGAGCCTCCATTGAAGAGCCCTGACAGTTCTTCGCTCGAGGTGCCAGCATCCGCCGTCAGGCTGATTCGGGGAAAGAACGCAGCCCGGGCTGCGCCGATATCCGCATTGGCAGCCTTGAGCAATAACTCTGCTTCCACTATGTCGGGCCGACGGTTGAGCAGATCCGACGGCAATCCCACTGGCACCTCAGGTAAAGATTGTCGCTCCCAATCACCGCTCGACAGATCGGTGGGGAGTTCACCTCCAATCAACAACACCAACTGGTTTCGGTCGTCGGCAACCTGCCGACGATACCGGGCCATCGAGCCTCGAGCGCCTTGCACCAGGGTTTGTGCCTGGCTCAACGCCAAATCTGAAACGGTACCTACTTCAGCGCTGCGACGTGTCAGCTGGTAGCTGTTTTCATAGGTGTCGAGGGTATCGCTGGTCAGTCGCTCCAGTGCTTGATCGGCCTGCAGAGTGAGCCAGGCATTTGCAACGCTTGCCACCAGCCCGATACGGGCTGAACGCTGTGCTTGTTCACTGGCCAGGTAACGCTGCAATGCTGCTTGATCGAGGCTGCGCACACGGCCGAACAAATCCACCTCATAACTCACGTTCAGCCCGACAGAGTACTGACTCTCGATCGTGGCTTTATCACCGGATGCCAGATCTGCCGGAACTCGCTGACGACTACCACTGCCCACCGTCGAGACGTCCGGCAACAGATCCGCGCGGCGAATGCGATAGCGCGCCTGATAGGCCTCGACGTTCAACGTGGCAATCCTGATATCCCGATTGTTGGCCAGTGCGGTCTCGATCAATCGATGCAAGGCCGGATCGGAAAAGAACTCGCGCCAATCGAGCGCTGCGGCACTCTCATCACGTGACACTGGCGCCAAGGGGTAAGTCGCCGCCACCGGTGCCTGAGGTTGCTGGTACTCCGGGATCAGAGAGCAACCACAGAACAACAACGAACTCAGGACCAGAAAACTGAATGGTTTGATCATGACATGACCTCTTCGTGAGCGACTGCGGCCAGAGCGACGGACGATCGACGTGCGAACAGTGACGACACCGACACATAAAAGAGTGGAACCCAGAAGATGGCCAGGACGGTGGCGGTCAGCATGCCGCCGATCACACCGGTGCCAATGGCATGCTGACTGCCAGAACCTGCACCGGTGGAGATAGCCAACGGCACAACCCCGAGGATGAACGCAAGCGAGGTCATGACAATGGGACGCAAACGAAGCCGCGCCGCCTCAATCGCCGCTTCGGCATAGCCCATGCCCTGCTCATGCAGTTCCTTGGCGAACTCCACGATCAGGATGGCGTTCTTCGCCGCCAGCCCGACTGTCGTCAGCAGGCCTACCTGAAAGAACACGTCGTTGGACAGGCCGCGCAAGGTGGTGGCAAGCAATGCCCCCACAACACCCAGCGGTACCACCAGCATCACGGCCAAGGGTATGGACCAGCTTTCGTAAAGGGCCGCGAGACAGAGGAACACCACAAGCAGCGAAAGCGCATACATGACAGGCGCTTGAGACCCGGAAAGCTTTTCTTCATACGACAAGCCCGTCCACGCCAGCGCGACACCAGGCGGCAACTGAGCAGCGATGGCCTGTGCTTCAGCCATGGCATCACCCGTGCTGTAACCCGGTGCCGGACCACCCAGTATTTCCTCTGCCGGCACACCGTTGTAGCGCGCCAGTTTGGGAGAACCGAAGACCCACTCGCCGGAGGCAAAAGCGGAGAACGGCACCATCTTCCCGGCGGCGTTACGTACGTACCATTTGTCCAGATCTTCAGGGGACATGCGCGCGCTGGCCTGGCCCTGTACAAACACTTTTTTGACTCGGCCACGGTCAATGAAATCATTGACGTAGTTGCCGCCGAAGGCCACAGAGAGCGTGGTGTTGATGTCTGTTTGTGAAACGCCCTGCGCCCTCGCCCGCCGGTCATCGATCTTCAACCGATACTGGGGCTCATCGCTCAGGCCGTTGAGTCGAACCGCTGTCAGCACTTTGCTTTCGGAGGCCAGACGCAGGAACTGATTGCGCGCCTGCCCCAGGACTTCGTGACCGACGCCGGCCTGATCCTGAAGGAATAAATCAAAGCCCGAAGCGTTGCCCAACTCACGCACTGCTGGAGGCACCACGGCGAATACCATTGCATCGCGCATGCCTCTGTATTTCGCTTGAGCGCGCTTGGCCAACGCGAGCGCCGCATCTTCAGGACCGCGCTTTTCCCACGGCTTGAGCAGAACAAACGCCATGCCCGAGCTTTGCCCACGCCCCGCGAAGTTGAATCCATTCACGGTAAACACGGCGTCGACAGCGTTAGCCTCTCCCCCCTGCTCAGGAGTGGCGAGCAAATACTGACGCACACTGTCGAGCACCTTTTGCGTGCGCTCAGCACTGGACCCGGCGGGGGTCTGCACTTGGGTAAAGATCACGCCTTGATCTTCATCGGGCAGAAACGCAGTGGGGATGCGGCTGAACAGCAAGACCATGCCAACGACGATCAACAGGTAGGCCAGGAATGCCGGCGCCTTGTGCCGCAACATCCCGGCGACACCTCGCTCGTAGCGTTGCACGCCGCGATCAAACCCGCGATTGAAAGCACGGAAGAAGCCGAGACGTGCGAGCCCATGCGTCGGGTCATGGGGCTTGAGCATCGTGGCGCACAAGGCAGGCGTGAACACCAGCGCGGTGAGCACCGACAGGGCCATCGCCGACACGATGGTGAGGGAAAACTGACGGTAGATGACGCCGGTTGACCCGTCGAAAAATGCCATCGGCAACAGCACCGCCGACAACACCATGGCAATGCCCACGAGCGCGCCCTGGATTTGTTTCATCGAGCGAATCGTGGCTTCTTTCGCCGACAACCGCTCCTCACGCATGACACGCTCGACGTTCTCGACCACGACGATGGCGTCATCCACCAGCAGGCCGATGGCCAACACCATGCCGAACATCGACAAGGTGTTGATGGTGAAACCGGCGACCGCGAGAACACCGAACGTACCCAGCAGGACGACAGGAACGGTCAGCGTGGTGATGATGGTCGCGCGCAGGTTCTGCAGAAACAGCAGCATCACGAGGAACACCAACACGATCGCCTCACCCAGGGTATGGAACACACCATGGATCGAGTCGCGCACCACTGGCGTGGTGTCGTAGGGGTAGACCACTTTCATACCGCGAGGGAAAAACGGTTGCAGTTGGTTGAGGGTGTCGTGGATCGCCTTGGTGGTGTCCAGCGCGTTAGCCCCGGGGGCAAGCTTGATGGCGATGCCGGACGCCGGCATACCATTGAACTGGGCGTTGACGCTGTAGGTTTCACCGCCCAGTGCGACATCGGCCACATCGGCCAGACGCACTTCGGAGCCGTCAGGATTGACCTTGAGCTGGATGTCCTTGAACTCTTCTGCTGACTGCAAGCGGGTTTTGCCAATGATGGTGGCGTTGAGCTGTTGGCCCGGCAGTGCAGGCAGGCCGCCAATCTGACCGGAAGACACTTGCACGTTTTGGGCTTGAATCGCACTTTTCACATCGACGGGCGTCAGGCCGAAACTGACCAGCTTCGAAGGATCAAGCCAGATCCGCATGGAGTACTGCGCGCCGAACACCTGGAAGTCACCGACGCCGGAAGTGCGCGACAGCGGATCCTGCATGTTGGATACCACGTAGTTGGCCAGGTCCTCGCGGGACATGCTGCCGTCTTCGGAAACGACGCCAATCACAATCAGGAAGTTCTTGACCGCTTTTGTCACCCGGATCCCCTGCTGCTGCACTTCCTGCGGAAGCAAGGGCGTGGCCAGGTTGAGTTTGTTTTGCACCTGAACCTGAGCGATGTCGGGGTTCGTCCCTTGGTTGAACGTAACCGTGATCGCCATGGTGCCGTCGGAGTTGCTTTCCGAACTGACGTAGCGAAGGTTGTCGATGCCGTTGAGCTGTTGCTCGATGACCTGGACCACGGTGTCCTGCACGGTCTGGGCCGATGCCCCTGGGTAGGTCACCTGAATCGAAATCGCTGGCGGAGCAATGTCAGGGTATTGGTTGACGGGCAGCTTGAGGATCGCCAGCCCGCCCGCCAGCATGACGATCAATGCGAGTACCCAGGCAAAAATGGGCCGATCGATAAAGAACCTGGACATGTTCAGTTCCCCCCAGCCACGGCACCGGCCAACACCGGTGCCACGTTTTGCGCGGCAGTCACGGAGACCTTCATGCCTGGCTTGACGAACTGCAGCCCTTCAGTGATCAAGCGATCGCCCGCTTCGAGGCCACGCTCCACAAGCCATTGGTTGCCCACTGTGCGATTGGCCGTCAGGGGACGCTGTTCAACGGTTCCATCAGCGCTGACCACCAGTGCGCTGGGATTACCCTTCAGGTCGCGGGTCACCCCTTGCTGCGGAGCAAGGATGGCGGCTTGTCGGACGCCGCTCTGAAGTTTTGCCCGCACAAACATACCAGGGAGTAGCAGGTGCTCCGGGTTGGGAAACACGGCGCGCAGGGTCACCGAACCGGTGGAGGGGTCGACTGACACCTCAGAAAACTTCAAGCGCCCCGGCAGTCCATAGGCACTGCCATTTTCCAACGCGAGGCTCACCACGGCGGCGTCCGCCCCCGCCGTCTCCAGGCGCCCTTGCTTGAGATCATCACGCAGTTTGAGCAGGTTTGCAGATGACTCCGTGATATCGACATAGATGGGGTCGAGTTGCTGAATCGATGCCATGGCCGCTGCCTGGCCGTTGTTCACCAGCGCACCTTCGGTCACGCTGGAGCGGCCGATGCGGCCAGCAATCGGTGCGAGCACACGGGTGTAACGCAGGTTGATCTCGGCACGTTTCAGGTCAGCCTCCGCCGTCAGTTGTCGCGCCTGTGCATCCTCGAACTCTTGACGGCTCACCGCCTTTTCTCCGATCAGCTGTCGATAACGGTCTGCGAGGGAACGGGCCTGTTGAAACGATGCTCGGGCGCGGGCTACATCTGCTGCGTACGGTGATGGATCAATGCGGTACAGCGGCTGTCCGGGTTTCACCTCACTGCCCTCGTCAAACAGACGCTGCTCGATGATACCGTCCACTTGCGGCCGCACTTCTGCAACGCGGAACGGCGCGGTACGCCCCGGTAGCTCGCTTTGCACTGTGTACGTTTGTGATTGAAGCGTCACGACACCAACCTGTGGCGGTGTGACAGTTTGTGCGGGGGCCTCTTGCTTGCAGCCAGCGAGCACGACCGCCAGCGCCAGAGCCGAGAGGATCAAGGGAACCGTCTGCAGGGGTTTCATGGGACATTCCTCATACTTTCGCCAGGCGATAGCGGGCCGTAGCCGGCCGAATCGGGGCGAGTTCCAATTGAAAAAATTTGTCAGTGCCGCGGGGTGGCGCGTTGACGACCGGGGTCAGTTGATGGGCATCACTTTACGAACCCGGGCACGCCGGGAGAATCGCTGCCCACTGCAAGGCTTCGTTGCGCATTCGGCAACGCTGCCGTTGCGCGAGCGCGCAATCAAGGCAGCACGCTGTGCGCCGCGATGGCATCGGCCGGTATTTCGATTCGATCAAAAGCGACGCGCAACGCCGTCTGGTCAAATGCACAGGACGTGCTTAGGGGGCGAGTATTTCCTTGAGAAACTCTATGAACACATTGATGCGGCTGGAACCACGATGATTGGGCAGATACAACGCATTGATGCAGGTGCTTGCACTGCCAGGGTTGACCTCATACTGCTCCAGCACGCGCGTTAGCCGACCTGCGCTGACGTCGTCACGCACCAGCCAATCGGCCAACAGCGTCACCCCGCCACCGGCCAACGCCGCCTCGCGCAGAATGTCGGCGTTGTTGCTTTGCAACCGTCCCTGCACATTCAAGCGGATAACTTCTTCGTCGCCCTGAAAGGTCCAATTGTGGTGACCCGTGCGGTAATCAAAACGCAGACACTGATGCTCCAACAGGTCACGCGGGTGCCGGGGCAGCCCGGTACGCGTCAGGTATTCGGGACTTGCCACCACCCAACGCTGGAAATCACCGATTCGCTTGCTGACGATGTCATCACTGACAACCGATGAACCAAGACGCACGGACACATCGATTTGCTCGCTGAGCAGGTCACTGACCTCGTCGCTCAGCGAAAGGCTGATCTCCAGGCCAGGATGGCGCTCAAGCAACCGCCCCAGATGGGGAGCGATGATACGTCGGCCGAATTCCACCGGGACGCTGGCCCGTAATCGCCCCTGCGCTTCACTGCCGCGGTCGGTAACGACGGCATCGGCCTCGTCGATGGCCTCGAGGATCGCCACGGCTTTATCGAAATAGTTCTGGCCCGCCACCGTGACGCTGGTGTTGCGCGTAGTGCGGTTAAGCAGGCTGGCGCCTAACTCGCTTTCAAGTCCGGCTACCTGTCGCGTCACTGACGAAGTGGAGATGCCGAGCTTGCGCGCCGCTGCCGAATAACCACCGCAGCGAACCGTTTCGACAAACATTTTGAGCGCCAGCAACTTATCCATAAACGGATTCCGAGATCGAAAAGTAAAGGTAACGACTGTGCATGACCAGGCGGTGGGCGTCTTGCATGGCTGTGCTCAATCGGTAGCGGGTTTGGGGTTGCGTGGCTTCTGACTACCTGCGCGGGCGCTCTTGCGGCGATTCCGCCAATCAACCGCGTCTATCGGATCAGACGTGGAGTCAGTCATTGCCACTCCTTTTTATCGAGCGATCAGTAAGCTCGCGACTATAGCAGAACGTTCATCACCGCCAACGCTCCCCCCATGATTCCGATTGAGAACGAAGGCCAATTGAAGCCCCTTGCATTATTTCAATTTATCGATTGATAATCAAAACCCAAAAGTAATCGACTGATCAATAAAGGCGTCTCGGCGTTCATCGCCCAACAAAAACAATAAAAAGGAGATTGACCATGCAATGTCCCTGCTGTCTCTCGAAGACCCGTCGCCAACTGCTAGGCATCATGGCAGCTACTGCGGGCGGCCTGCTGGTCACCCGTTTGGTACCCGCCTCGGCGGGGTCGATCAAGAGGGGTGCCGACATCCCGGGGAGATCGGTGGACATCCATGCGCATTACTATCCTGAAGAGTTCTTGCACCTCTTGGGCGGTGATGGCAAAGCTTTCGGTGGAAGCTATACCCGCCAGGAGAACTCATTCAGCTTCGCTACCCCGGCTGGCGGATTAGGGCCTTTGCCCCTGAAATTTATCGATGTGCAAGCGCGCTTGCTCGACATGGATCGCGCAGGCGTCGATGTTCAGGCGCTGTCTTTGAGCGTGCCGATGGTGTACTGGGCAGATCGTCAACTCAATGCTCGCCTGGCACGTGCCTGGAACGATGCCGCGTCAACTGTTCATCGCCAACACCCGCTGCGTTTTGTGGTGCTGGCGACGTTGCCGATGCTGGATGTGCACGACGCCATTATCGAGCTGGAGCGCACAGCCGAACTGCCCGGGGTGCGGGGCGTTTATATGGGCACCAATATCAACGGTCTGGACTTGGACGATCCACGCTTTGCACCAGTCTTTGCCCGCATTGAACAGCTGGGACTGCCAGTGTTCCTGCACCCGCAACAAACGGTTGGCGGCAGCCGCTTGAGTAACTATTACCTGAGCAACCTGCTGGGCAACCCGTTCGATACCGCTATCGCGGCTTCACACCTGATTCTCGGTGGAGTACTGGATCGATACCCACAGCTGCATGTGTCATTGCCCCACGCCGGTGGAGCATTGCCAATACTCGTCGGGCGTCTCGACGCAGGCTGGAATTCACGTCCCGAGACCCGGCGTCTGGCTCAAAAGCCGAGCAGCTATTTGACGCGATTCAGCTACGACACCGTTTCACACTCCGGGCCGGTTCTGGACTATTTGATCGCCAATGTCGGTATCGACCATCTGGTACTGGGCAGCGACTACTGCTTCGACATGGGATACGAACAACCGGTGCGTTTTGTAGAAAGCGTAGGTCTGGGCCCCCGCGAGAAGGCTGCAGTGCTCGGTGGAAACGCGGCCAGAATCCTCGGACTCCGCGGATAACTTTAGCGAAACACTCAATTTCCCTTTGGCCGGTCTGACCGGCCTTTTTTTTGCTCCGATTCAAGCCTTCATGACGAAGTGGACAAGTGAGCAATACCTGGCGCTTTGTCGATCATGCAACTTATCAGTCACTTGTTGTCAGGCACGTTGGTGACACATCAATTGTGGTAATTACCGGTATTTGAATTGGGTATTTTTATAAACTAACGCTCGACATCACAATTAACTCCAGAAGCACACAAAGAGTTCCTTCTTAAACAACCTCTGGAAATCACCCTCATGAAATACGCAATGCTCGCCTCACTCATGATGTTTAGCGTTTACGCTTCTGCCCAAAGCGCTTCCAACGTCAAGGTCGCCACTCCTGAACCTGAGCACTACAACTACTCCGAACACATGGATATCGCCAAAGTCATCAACATCACTACCGCCGAGGACACAAATAACGCTTGCGGCCCGGTGGATGCGCACATGGTGTATGTGGATCACAAGGGCGCAACGCACGACCTGCAATACAAAATATTCGGTAGCGCTTGCCTGAATGGTTAATGCCTTAAAACATGCAGATGCCAAAAAGAGGAGAAAGCTTCGAGCTGAAGCTTTCTCCTCTTTTTATATTCCAGACTGGAAATACGGCAACAACACCCCGCCTGTAAACGAACTTTATCCAGTTAAAGCGGCTGAATCAGGATCAGTTGATGCCCATGATCCGGTCACCCATGCTCACCCCCCAATCCGCCATACGCTTGCCTTCTGCAAGTTGCAGTTGCTGCCAGACCTGCAAGCCTTTATCGATGTCGCCAATGTCGTCGATCGCTTGAGCCAGGGACAGTGCATTGCGGGCTGCCTTGGCCGTGCTGCCGGCCGTATGAGGACGCGGCACAAAAGCGGCATCGCCAGTCAGCAACACGCGACCAAACACCATTTGGGGGACTTTCAGATCAAGGATCGCTTGAACGAAAATATCCTTGGTCTGGCGAATCAGTTCACGAAAAGCCGGGTTGGCATGCTGCTCACCCATGTCCCGCAGGTAAGCATCCTGCTGAGCGGCCAAGGCTCCCGGTGGAATGGAGTGGCTACGCCGATGACCATTGTTATCAGTGAGCACAGCATCTAATGCTGCGCCTTGGGCAGCTTTCAAATACCAGAGCCAGTTGAACCGTCGCTCGCCAGGATTAACCGAGCCATTCAAGCCCGGCACCATGTATTCCAACATCAACGATTCAGGGTCTTGTTGAAAGACAAAGTCTTCGTAAAGCTGCGCTTTGGCGAAGTCTGGAAGTCCGTCTTCATCAACCAGACCACGCCAGACTACATACCCCGAATAGGTGTATTGCGCACCAGGCAACACCAGACTTCGCACGGTTGAACCCGCACCATCGGCACCAATCAGCAGGTCTCCCTCAGCACTGCTGCCATCTGCAAAATTCGCAGTCACTCGTTGCTCATTTTGAGTCAGATCAACCAGCGTCTTTCCACGGTGATAGTGCTCGGCAGGAAAGGCAGAGAACAAAGAGTTGTAGAGCGTGTTCCATGACGTCTGAGTTTGCGGCATCGGCTCTTTATGCACGACGGTGCCAGCTCGATTCAAATACAGACGATCATGGGAGCGGACTCCAAGTGCATTGGCCGGTTTGATTCCGGCATAGCGAAAATGCTGAAGGACATCTGCTTGCAGAACAATGCCTCCACCACGGCTATCCATCGCCGCGGGGGATCGCTCGAAAATATCGACGTGCCAGCCAATCGCACGCAACGCCGTGGCGGCGAACAGTCCTCCCAGGGAACCACCAATGACCAAGGCCTTCGGAACGCCTGGACTCTTCATTACCTCTCTCCTCGTAGCAGGGTGATTCCCACAGCCTCTGGATTCGACGTTGCGTTATGCCAACACCGGATAGTCGATGTACCCCTTGGCGTCGCCGCCAAAAAAGCTGTTGCCGTCCGCCGGGTTGAGTTCGGTACGGCCACGCAAACGCGCTGGCAAGTCGGGGTTGGCAATGAACGGGCGACCAAAAGCGATGAGGTCGGCACGCCCCTGCGCGATGGCCTGCTCGGCCGTTTCGCCGGTGTAACCACCCGCCAGCATCAGAACGCCATGGAAGTCAGTACGCAGCTGCTTGATGATGGCGTCCCAGCGGGGATCGTTACTTTCGTCGAGCACCGTGCCGACCATCATCGGTTCTACCAGGTGCAGGTAAGCGAGATTCCAGTGATTGAGCCGGGATGCAATGTAGCCAAAGGTTTGTTCCGGGGTGTCATCGCCCATGCCCATGAAACGCCCCATCGGTGTCAGGCGCACAGCAACGCGTTCGGCGCCTATTTCTTCGGTCACGGCTTGCACGACTTCGAGCAATAGCCGCGCGCGGTTTTCGATACTTCCACCGTAGCGATCGCTACGCTGATTGCTGGCGCTGTTGATAAATTGGTCAAGCAGATAGCCATTGCCTGCGTGAATCTCCACACCGTCCATACCGGCAAGAAGTGCATTGCGAGCGGCCTTGCGGAAGTCGGCAACGATCGCTTCAATGCCTGGAATGTCCAGTTCCTGAGGAACCGGTACATCACCCCAGATCCCCTCGCCCTTTTCATTCAGGATGAACGTCTTGCCGGGGACCGGCTGCGCGGTCGGTGCCACCGGCAGGCCGCCGTCAGGTTGAAATACCGGGTGCGACACCCGCCCCACATGCCAGAGCTGCAGGAAGATGCGCCCGCCTTCTGCGTGCACGGCTTCGCTGACAGCTTTCCAGCCCTGAATCTGCTCGTCGCTATGGATGCCGGGCGTCCAGGCGTAACCCTGCCCCTGCTGCGAAATCTGCGTAGCCTCGGTGATGATCAACGCGGCACTGGCACGCTGACGGTAGTACTCGACGTTCATTGAGGTCGGTACGTTGCCAGGCTGGCCCGCACGGGAGCGAGTCAAAGGGGCCATGGCGACGCGATGATCAAGGGTGAGCAGGCCGAGTTTGATCGGGCTGAACAAGTGATGAGTCATGATGATTTCCTGAATGAATAGGGATTGAAAAAACGGCTTAAGCCGCTTGGCTTCGTCTTAGTATCTGGATCATTACTTCGATGGGCTGAGCACCACTGATGACGTCGTCTGCGATCTGAATACTCGGTACCGAGCGCACACCGGAGGCCTTGGTTATGGCCTCCAGCTTCAGGACTTCAGCGGTGCCTTCCTCGGTGCTGAGAAAGTCGACAACAGCCCCCCGGTCCAGCCCCGTTTCGGCAGCGATGTCGGCCAGCACATTGAGGTCGCCGATATCCCGCCCCTCGCTGAAGTACGCCTTGAAAATGGCCTTGATCAGGAGGGAAGCGTCTCTACCCGCCAGTTGCTCTCGCCATACCAGCCGATGCCCTGCCAAGGTGTTGGGGGTTTTTTCGACTCGTTGGTAATCGAACTCCAGACCGACAGCCTTGCCGGCGTGGGTCACCTGTGCGTCCATGGCCTGGCTACGCGCCCAGCTGCCGAACTTGCCAGAGCGGTAGGCTTTACGATCCATGCCCTGAACAGGCATGTCCGGGTTCAACTGATAAGGCAGGAACGTAATGTGGCCGTCAGCTGAATAATCCGAAGCGGCAAGCGCGCGCTCGAGATTTTCTTCACCGATCCAGCACCATGGGCAGATGAAGTCGTAAGTCACCTGAATCTTGGATGAGTGCAAACTCATGGCAGTCTCCGTGGTTGAATGTTTTCACACCCCCACGGTAGGCGGCCGGTCCCCGCCAGAGAATCCACCTTCTGCACAACGTTGCGTTTCGCAAAACGCAAAGGTGGGGCGATCAGCTCACGAGCTGACACTCCGATCCGAGTAATTCACTGAGGAAATCAATAAACGTATTGATACGTTTCGAGCCGCGGTGGTTGGGCAGGTACAGGGCCGAGATCGCCGAACTTGCGCTGTCCGGATTGACGACAAAAGCGTCGAACAAGGACGTCAATCGACCACTGTCGATATCATCATTGACCAGCCAATCGGGCAAAAGCGCCACCCCGCTACCGGCCAGTACCACGTCACGCAAAACCTCGGCATTGTTGCTCTTGAACTGCCCGTCGACGGGCACGCGAATCGCTTGTCCCTTGCCTGTAAATGTCCAGACCTGCTGCGGTGCACCGTAGTTGAAGCACATGCACTCGTATCGCATGAGGTCCATGGGTTGGTCAGGAAGTCCGCGAGCATTCAGGTACTCGGCACTGGCGACCACCCGGCGTCGAAAGCTGCCGATGCGGCGACTGACCACAGCTTCCATCGCCGCCGGCGACCCCATCCGGATCGATAGATCGATGCTTTCGCCGAGCAGATCGACGATGTCGTCAGATAACGTCATATCCAGCATGAGCATTGGGTAACGCTCTAAAAGCGTGGAGATATGAGGGGCGATGAGGCGGTGTCCAAACGCCACGGGAACCGAAATACGCAGCTGCCCTGCGGGCACTTCACCACGATCCGAGACCGACTCGTCAGCATCCGCCATGGCATTCAGAATATCCCGGCCTTTCAAGTAATAAGCACTCCCGGCATCCGTCAACGTGACTTGCCGGGTAGAGCGATTAAGCAGCACGGTACCGAGGTCACCCTCAAGCCTGTCGATCATTCTGGTCACTGAAGAAGTCGCCAGATTGAGTTGTCTGGCGGCCGCCGAAAAGCCCTTGGAATCTACCGACTGGATGAACATTTTCAGTGCGAGCAGCTTGTCCATGAAACTCCTTCAATGCCATCGGTACATTCCTTGAGGATCCATCTTTGGACAAGCGCGCAAGTGGCGCGAGTTAACGGTTGTTAATTCTGACGTCGTTGCGCTGGGCGCAATGTAGCGTTGCGCCTTGATGGGGTACTCCATCACAACCGCCCTCTCTAAGCTCACGCCACAGAAAGTCGCCGTACGCCAATCGCACGCGGCGGATTGAAAAATCTGTCGTTAACTGAGCTCGAGAGGTAAGGCGATGAAGCGCAAGACGATCATCGGTGCCGTTCTGGCAATCGGCATCGTGGGGATAGGGTTTGCATTCTGGATGATGTGGAGGCCGGAAATCGCCACTGTCAGCCCGCCCGAAAATGCAGATCGCGAGACCCTGGACAGAGGCCGACGCGTCGTCGAAGCGGGCGATTGTGCGGTCTGCCACACACGACCTGGCGGCGCTTACATGGCGGGAGGATTGCCGCTGGTAACGCCCTTCGGAACACTCTTCACCACCAACATAACCCCAGACCGGGAAACCGGTATCGGCCAGTGGTCGCTGGACGCCTTTGAACGGGCCATGCGTGAAGGCATCGCGCGCGACGGCCATTTTCTCTATCCGGCATTCCCCTACGTGCATTACCGAAAGATGAGCGATGCAGATATTGCGGATGCCTATGCCTTCCTGATGAGCGTGGACCCGGTCAACTACACCGCACCGGAAAACCATATGGTCTTTCCCATGAATTTCCGTCCGCTGGTGTCTTTCTGGAATCTGCTGTTCCTGCATGGGGATCCACTGGAACCACTTCCCGGGCAAACAGCGCAATGGAACCGTGGACGCTATCTGGTCGAGGGCGCGGGACACTGTTCATCCTGCCACTCGCCCCTGAATTTGATTGGCGGGGAGAAAAGCAGCGAGCTGTTCAACGGCGGTATCGTCGACGGCTGGACGGCCCCTGCCCTGCGCGGAATGGCCTCTGCGCAACATCCCTGGAATGAAGCCCAACTGGTCGCCTACCTGACCGGCGAGGTCGCCGAAGGACACGGCGCAGCAGCGGGCCCGATGTTGCCGGTCAGCCTGAGCATCGCGCAGATGCCGGAGGAAGATGCCCATGCCATCGCGCAGTACATTCTTGACCTCAAAAAAACCTCAACGGATGCGACGTTGCCGCCCTGTACCACTGAGGCCAAGCCCAGTGCCAAGGCGCTTCTGGGCGCCTCGTTATTCGAAGGTGCCTGCGCGAGCTGCCACGGCACCGCCGCCCCGATGCGCGCCATTGAGTCGAGGCCCGCTCTGGCAAGCACTTCGGCAGTAACGGCGGACTCACCACGCAATTTAATCCAAACCATCCTGCAAGGCATCCCGATGTCCAGTGCCGCCCCCAGCCACTACATGCCGGCCTTTGCACACAACCTCGACGATAGCCATCTGGCCGCCATTGCCGAGTATCTGCGCACCGAAAGCTGCGCGACCAGACCCTGGACGGACCTGGAGAAAACTATCAAGAGCATTCGGGCTCAGGAGCAGCAACCGTGATCACACTCGACATCAACGGCAAGACTCATGTACTGGACATTGCGCAAGACATGCCGCTGCTTTATGCCTTGCGCAACCAGGTGGGGCTCAATGGTGCCAAGTACGGCTGCGGCCTGGGTCAGTGCGGCGCTTGCACGGTTTTGGTAGACGACAAACCGGTGTTTTCATGCCTGACACCGTGCGGCGCGCTGGCGGGAAAATCTGTGCGCACCGTGGAGAGCCTGGGCAGCGCCGACCAACCGGGGCCGTTGCAGAAGGCCTTTATCGACGAACAGGCGGCCCAGTGCGGTTATTGCATCGCGGGGATGATCGTACGGGCGCAGGCTTTGTTGGAGGCCAACCCTCATCCGGATGATGAAACGATCCGTCGCCACATGGCACCCAACCTGTGTCGCTGCGGCACCCATGTGCGGATCCTCGCCGCTATCAAGTCGGTCATCGCGCAGGGGGCCAAGGTATGAAATCCTCGACGCAAAACGTCAATCTGAGCCGCCGTGCGTTCGTGATCAATGGTGCGTTGGTGATGGGGTTCGCGATGCTTCCAGGCATTCCGCGCGCCTTCGCCGACACCGAAGTGGACACCTTGGGCACGCAAATCCTGGCACCTGACCTGCCGGGCAGCCTGCGGGCCACGCCCTATCTGGACGCCTGGATCCGCATTGACGCGAAAGATGGCATCACCGTCTACACCGGCAAAGTGGAGCTGGGCACCGGAGTCAAAACGGCGCTCCTGCAGATCGCCGCCGAGCGCCTGGAAGTGTCGCCCGGGCTCATCCGTTTTCTCACCGCCGACACCGCGCTGACGCCCAATGAAGGCTATACCGCCGGCAGCCATACAATCGTCGACAGCGGCACTGCGTTGTTCAATGCTGCGGCCCAGGTACGTCAGCTGTTACTCGAATCTGCGGCACGGCAATGGCAGCAGAAAGTCGACAGCCTGAGCACGCGGGACGCCGTGATCTACGATGCGCAAGGTCGCAGCATGACCTACGTGCAAGCGGTTGTCGGGGTTCAACTGCATCGCTTCGCATCGGCCAGCTCGCCCTTCAAGCCTGCCAGCAGCTTCACACTGATCGGCACATCATTGCCTCGACTGGACATTCCAGCCAAGGTCAGCGGCGGTGCGGCTTATGTGCAAGACATGCGTCTGCCCGACATGCTGCATGCCCGTGTGATACGCCCACCCCGGCGCGGCAGTCAGCTGCTGGACATCGACGAGGCGGCCCTCAAAAAACTCCCCGGTGTAGTGAAACTGGTCCGCAACGGCAGTTACCTCGCCGTGGTCGCCACCGATGAATGGCTGGCAGTCAAAGCGATGCGCGAAGGCTACGCCTCTGCCCGCTGGACAGAAGGTAATCCGCTGCCCGACTCAACACATATCCATCAACTCCTCACCGAGTTGCCAGCGCGACGCTACCCGGTGAGTGCCAAGGGCAACCTCGCGCAACCTGCGCCACGCGCCTACAAGGCACGGGTGACCAAGCAATACCTCATGCACGGCTCCATCGGGCCGTCGTGTGCAATGGCCTGGTTTCAGGACGGAACACTCACTGTCTGGACTCACACTCAAGGCGTCTATCCTCTGCGCATGGGCATCGCCGAGATGGTCGGCCTGCCGGTGGCACAGGTGCGTTGCATCCACGCCGAAGGCTCCGGTTGCTATGGCCATAACGGCGCGGATGACGCCGCAGCCGATGCCGCGCTGATCGCCATGGCCATACCCGGCAAGCCGATACGGGTGCAATGGATGCGCGAGCAGGAAAATCTTTGGGAGCCCTACAGCTCGGCAATGCTTGCCGAAGTGGAAGCAGGACTGGACGACGGCGGGCGCCTTCGGGACTGGAAATACGAACTCTGGAGCACGCCGCACAACGAACGTATCGTCAATGTCGGGCGCTTGTTACCGGCGTGGCTGTTGGCCAGGCCCTTCACCCCAGCCCCTTCGATCCCTATTGCCCAGCCCGAGGGTGACGGCGACCGTAACTCGGTTCCGTTGTACGAGATACCCAACCTGCAGGTCGATCTGAACTTCGTTCTGACCATGCCGTTCAGGACCTCGGCCATGCGTTCGCTCGGCGCCCATATCAACGTGTTCGCCATCGAGAGCACTGTCGATGAACTGGCAGCGCAGGCCGCCGTGGACCCAGTGCAATTTCGCCTCAATCACTTGAGCGATCCACGAGCACGGGCGGTGGTGGAACGTGTGGCCAGCAGCTTCGGTTGGCCGCAAAAGGCAACTGGCCCCGGCAGCGGAATCGGCTTCGCCTTCGCTCGCTATAAAAACATCATGGGTTACTGCGCCATCGCCGTGCAGCTGCATGTGCAACGGCAGACCGGGCAAGTGACGATTGATCGGGTGGTGGCCGCCGTCGATGTGGGGCAAATAGTCAGCCCCGATGGGCTGCTCAATCAGGTCCAGGGTGGCATCGTACAGTCCGCCAGCTGGACGCTCTATGAACGAATCCTCTATGACGCCAGCGGCATGCATAGCTTCGACTGGAGCGGCTATCCGATCATGCGTTTTCCCGAGTTGCCGAAACAGGTCGAGGTGCACATGATTGATCAGCCCGGCCAGCCATTCCTCGGCGCGGCGGAAATCGTCCAGGGCCCCATGGCCGCGGCGCTGGGCAACGCCATCAGTGATGCCGTCGGCAAGCGCTTGCTCGATCTGCCGTTGGCGCGACGTGGTTGGCTGGATGCTCTGGGATCATGAACGACCCCCGTGCAGAATAAAAAAGGGCGGTGAAGGATCACTTGCACCGCCCTACCCCAACTAAGGGAAACGTTACTCTACTTAAAAACATGCCGTTGGAAGAGAACGACATGTACATGCAACACCTGTTAAAGCGCTGCCTGTCAGTTACAGTGGCCAGTCACAACAGCACTGACTCACCGCATAGTTTCCGCTACAAACTATCGCCTGCGTTTAAAAATCAAAACAATGCCAACTGGTAATTTATAATCACGCGATTCTCGTCTTGTTGGCGGGCGTTCGGGATATTATTCCGCACCATTGCATTTTTCCACATGACGCCCAAGCCTTTGAAGGGGCCTGATTGCACGACATAGGCGAGCGTAATATCACGTTCCCATTCGCTGGAATTGCTAGATGCGACAGTATTGATATCATTACCTTTAACATACACAACACCTGCCGTCGCACCAGGCAGACCCAGTTTTGCGAAGTCAAAAGAGTAACGGGCTTGCCACGACTTCTCGCCAGCACGAACAAACTTCTGAACCTGCATTTCCGTGATGGTGTAGGTGGTGGGGCCGTCCCCCTGGTTTAAATAAGGGAAGTCACTTTTCCCATCACTGACCTCATAGCCTGCTCCGAAAGTGTGACCCGCAACCGCGTAGGTAAACAACCCACTGTACAAATCGTTATCGACTTTTCCTTTCAGCGTGTTACCGCCATAGTAGCCCGTCGTAAAATACGCAGGATCATGGCCGTTTGCACCATCATCCTTGCTATTAAAGTATCGAACATCACTGGTCAGCACACCTGGCCCGATTGCCCAGTTGTGAATCAGGCCGAGAAAATTCTGCTTATAAAAATCTTTGAGATTACCGTAGTAGTACTGCAAGGTTAGATCTTTAGTCAGCTTGTAATCGCCACCGGCGTAAATGAATTTATTACTGAAGCGGCCAGTGACCGCATTATTGGCGCCTGCGATGGACATATTTTCATTGTTGCTGGAGTTGCGCCCCTTCACCTCTTCAATTTGCCCGCCGATCAAGGTCAGGTCTTTGATGTCGGCCGAAGAAACCTGGGTTCCTTGCCAGGTTTGAGGCAACAAACGCCCGTCATTGCTGAAGATCACCGGCAGTTTTGGGACCAGAGTTCCAAGCTTCAGTTCGGTCTTGGATATTTTCATTTTCCCGGTCAGCCCCAAGTTGGAGAAATCGTCAACCGCATGGTCGCCGTCACTTGGAAATACCACGCCACCGTAGTTCGTGCCCGTCGGATTGCCATGTTTACCGGCGCTTGAATCCAGCCTGACGCCCAGCATGCCCAACGCATCAACACCAAAACCTACAGGCCCCGGGGTATAGCCCGAGATGAACTCGAGTTGAAAGGCTTGCCCCCACTCCGCTTGATAACTCTGGTTGGCTGCTTTCTGAGCGGGTGTTGCCGAGTCTCGGTAATCGCTATTGATATAGAAGTTACGCAGTTTAATCGCAGCCTTACTATCATCGACAAAACCAGCCGCATGGGCTTGCTGCGCCAATACACACATGGCTGCCGCAACAGCAAAAGTACACTTCATTTATTTTCACCCAAGTTTAATTTGTTATTTTTGTATGAACTATTAAGCGACTTTCCAGACGTAGGTATTCCGACAGCTTATGGTGCGCGAGAAGCACACAGCCAAACCATAGTTCGCTTATTAAAAATCAACTTCTCGCGACCAGCGTTGCAGGAGCTACACGTTCATGCAGAAACTTGTAGTTATTTAATGCAGACAGCCATCACCTGACTTAATCAGCTTTAAGTTGCGCCTTCCATGTTGCCGGCGTACCCAGCTCCGTATCGACCAACTGATTTTCGAATCGACTGCGTTCAACTACGGCGCTGGCGGAACGATCAGTAATGGAGAACCAGAAAATACCGATAAATGCGACAGCCATTGAGAACAGGGCCGGGTATTCATACGGGAACCAGGCTTGCTGATGATGGAGAATCTTGACCCAAACAGTAGGACTGAGAATGCACAGGGTAATTGCAGACACCAGCCCCAACGATCCGCCAATCACGGCACCACGCGTCGTTAAACCCTTCCAGTAAATCGACAACAACAGCACTGGAAAATTGGAACTTGCGGCGATGGAGAACGTTAAGCTCACAATAAATGCGATGTTCTGTTTCTCGAAAGCAATCGCCAGCAGAATCGACAACACACCCAGCACGATGGTTGTAACACGAGAGACGCGCATTTCTTCACGGTCGCTTGCGGTACCACGGCGCAAGGCATGTGCATAAAGATCATGAGAAACGGCAGACGAGCCTGCAAGGGTCAACCCTGCCACTACTGCCAATATTGTCGAGAACGATACCGCACACATAAACCCGAGGAAGACATTGCCGCCGACGTTATGTGCGAGGTGAATCGCAACCATATTAACGCCACCCAATATTCCACCTGACGCATCATGATAGGCGGGATTGCTGGCAACCAGGGCGATGGTGCCGAAACCGATGATGACGATCAGTGCGTACCCTATGCCGACAAGACCGGTGGCATAAAGAATACTTTGGCGCGCAGCCTTGACGTTACCGACGGTGAAGAACCGCATGAGAATATGTGGAAGACCTGCCGTACCGAAGACTAATGCCAGCCCCAGGGAAATCGCAGATACCGGGTCAGTAATCAGCCCTCCTGGACTCATGATTGCTACATGGGATGGATGCACTTGGGTAGCTTGAGTGAACAGCTGGTTCAGGCTGAATCCGAATTCGGACAAGACCATGAAAGCCATGAAGACACAGCCAGTCAGCAGTAAGACTGCCTTGATGATCTGAATCCAGGTGGTTGCCAGCATCCCGCCAAAGAAAACATAGATGACCATTAGCGTACCGACGAGAAGCACAGCGGCGGTGTAATCGAAACCGAACAGCAACTCCACCAGCTTTCCAGCGCCTACCAGCTGAGAAACCAGATAAAGCAGAACGATCACGATCGAACTGGACGCCGCAAACGCTCGTATGGGCCGTTGTTTCAGGCGATAGGACAGTACGTCCGCCAGCGTGTAGCGACCTAGATTGCGTAATGGTTCGGCAATCAGGAACAGAATGATCGGCCAGCTTGCAAGGAAACCGATTGAGTAGATCAGTCCATCAAAACCGCTGGTAAACACCAACGCGGAGATACCCAGCAAAGACGCCGCGGACATATAGTCTCCGGCGATGGCCCAACCATTTTGGAAGCCGGTAATTTTTCCGCCTGCGGCATAGTGATCGGCAACACTATTGTTTTTGCGTGCGGCCCATCGTGTGACAAACAGAGTAAAAATAACAAACGCTAGAAACATGCCGATGGCAATGGGGTTATGTTTGTGGACTGTGCTTGGAGCGTCGGCAGCGTATACCGCTACCGACGCCAGGATGGCTGAGACTGCAATAAGTAGACGCTTCATTTGTTGAAGCTCCTGATGATTGTTTTTATTTTAGGGTCGTAGCAGGTATTAGTTCGCCATACGTAGACAGCAACGAGAAGAATCGTGAAGGCGAGCATTCCAAAGCCAATTGGCACGCCCCATGTCATCGGTTGCCCTTCGATGATAGGTGTACCCAAACGGGCCGGTATAAAGGCTAGAGAAAGAATAAATCCGAAATAAACTGCCAGCATCAGGGCAGTCATACTCCACGAAAATATCCGTCGCTGTTTTACCAAAGCACGAAACTCCGGATTTTCGAGAATCGGGTTTTGAATAGCGTTATCAACCTGTTCAGCGGACAGGGCCGAGCCACCGTCTTGCGGATATGCATGTTCCATGGTTGTCTCCTGCAAAGGGCTTTTGGCTGTATTAAAACTTCACGGGCACCGCTGTCTCGCGCATTACGGCTTCCGGGGTTCGGTACAACTCAGCCATTTCGCGCTCTTCCTCGCTTTTCAGTTGCGCCTGCATATATGCACCCAAATGCCTGGCATGCTGAACAATCGACGCCCCGAAACGACAGCGTTGCTCGCTATAGTCCGCCAGTGCCTCTTCAACGGATGCATGTCGCTCAAGTGCTTCGACGATTGCCAACGCATCACCGGCGGCCTTGGTAACACCCATTCCGCAATGGGGACGCGCCACAAATGCCGCGTCGCCGAGCAAAGCGACACGCCCGAAATTCATCTTCGGTACTTCCAGGTCGTAAATTGGCTGGAATAAAGGTTGCGCGGCTTTCTTTACAACTTCGGCGAACTGCGGGGCAAGTAATGTCTCTGCAGACTGGTACATAGTGTCGAGCACATCACGGCGTATCAGCGCCGGAGGAATTCCACCTTCAAATTGTTTCCCGCTTTCGTCCCTCAACAAATCGCGCAAATCGTCGTCGTCACTGGTGCGGTACCACACGAAGTTATAACGGCGTTCGCCTACAAGAGTGCTGTTGGAGTGCCCGGCAACTGGATACCCCAGGATCTGCTCGTGTGGTGGCAAACAAAAAGCGAATTTATCGAATAGCGCTGCGTGGGCAGAGTCCGATAGAGCACTTTCATCGACTAACCCACGCCATGCGATATATCCAGCGTATTGCAGGTGTACGTCAGGTAAAAAATGCTGGCGGATTGTCGACCGAAATCCATCAGCGGCAATAATGACGTCCGCTTGATGAGTTGTGCCATCGGCCAACGTGACGCTGGCATGCGTGTCAGTGCTTTCAACCGAGATGACGCTACCACCGCAGCGGTACAGCGAGTCCGGAAATGCGGCGCGAAGAACCTGGTACATTTTCCCCCACGCGGTCAACGTCTGTGGGAGCGCGTTTTCAAGTACCACATCGCCATCCTGGGCCAACGTGACACGCGAAAGCACATTGATACCGACAGATGCATCGAGGGGAATTCCCGCAGCGGCCATCGCCTCGAACAATTCAGGGTGGGTAACGATCCCGGCGCCTCGTCCAGCGAGTTCATCCGGAACACGCTCGAAAACTTCAACATCCCAACCTTTGCGTAACAGCATATTTGCTGCAAACAGGCCACCCAGCGAACCACCCACGACAATAGCGCGGGGTTTATTCAACGTATTGATCATGGCCGCTCTCCCGCAGTGGCAGCTACATGGGAGGCGTAAGAACCAACCGCTTCAATCTCGGAGGCTGGAAAATTGAGCTCGATGGTGACACCTGACGGATCTTCGATGAAAACCTGATGCAGGCCGAGGCTCGGAACGGTGCGATCACGCCAGGCAATGCCTTCGGCCTTGAAGACGCTCCAGAATGCAACCAGGCCAGTTACCAGAAAGGCAATGTGGTCAACGGTTCCAGTGCCTGTCAGCGGGATTTCTTTATCGCCGAGGTAGTTCTTCAGACCTTCGGGGTTGGAAGGGTCAATCCCGATAATGTGGACCGTGCCAAAGTCCTCCTCATCTCCTCCCATGTACAACCAAACGCCAGGAAAATCGAACGGCGGCCGATAGCCAGGGGTAAAACCGAGCACCCTTTCATAAAATCGGCTGGACTTCTCCAGGTCGAACGACCGGATCGAGTAATGAGCGAGCTTCAGGACTTGCATGGTGCCTCCAACGTTTTTTGTATTTATTTATCACTCGATAAACAATACGTCCTGACGAAATTGAAGTAAATAGCCGATGGGGCAAATTTTTGAGGACTGGCCTGGACCACGTCATGGCGACGCAAAGGGGAAGCGGGTTTCAAGCGTTGGGAAAGGGCTTTTCAGGGCAAAATGACAAGCGTACGCCCCCTACCACCTGATCAGCTGAAGACTGAAACAGGTGATGAGTGGTCGACAAAAAAGAGAGGCAAAGCAAAAGATCAGCGGGCGGGTAAAGCAGAAAAACCAACTCAAATTGAAGCCGGTCAATTCAAGCTAGGCTTCTCGCCGAGGTCGTTATCGACTTGTTGCAATACGTGGGGACTGCCGTTAAGGAATGCATCGACCATCTGCTCGATCAGCGCATCAATGTCCTCCGTTACTGGAAGATCGTAAATCCATTTGCGCACGCCGATATAGAAAATGCTGGCATGCAAACTCCAGATCAATTCCAGCTCTTTGTCATTGATCGTTTCACCTGAGGAGGGTGCCAATCCATGAGCATGGCGAATCTCTGCGATGACAGGAATGAAGACTCGCTCACGCAATTTGGCGAGATACCGATCGTTGATACCTTCACGTGTCAGCCCGGCGAAAACGAAGATACGAATCCATTCCCGCCGCAGAATCACCCCTGCGTATGAGGTATAGAAACGAACCAGACGAGACTGAAGGGGTTCCGAGCGATCCTTGATCATCGCTTCCCACGAGGAATCCCACTGGTACACCTCGTCGTACACGCGATCTATCAGCGCCTCTTTGCTAGGGAAATATCGATAGAGTAAAGGCTGGGTAATATCAAGTTGTCGCGCCAGCTCACGGGTGCTCCCCGAGAATCCGCACGTCGCAAAATGCTCGATGGCTTTCTGCACAATCTGCTTTTCCCTGACCTCTGGCGAAAGGCGTCGAGTTGTCGATTTGACGAGGCTTGCGGAGTCCTTTGACTTGCCTGGCTCGTTCTCGTCCACATTTTTTGAGTCTTGCATAACGCCTCACTAGAGCTTCATTCAGGCATCATACAAAACAAAAGAATGTGCTGGCTATGAACCACACCTATTTGGCCAGGCGGCTTTCAATATCCGTCTTGAACAATGTGGGTCGACTTAAATAATGCCCCATGGCCAACACTTCCATCTCACCATCGATTTCCAGCGCAAATGCTGGAAAGCCACGCGCATTCAGGGCTTCCAGCATCCCGTTGCTGCGCTCAAGATGATCCTGCAATGACTCTGCGGTGACCGAATCAAAAGCCGCCATAAACGTATCTGATTCAAAGCCAAGCTCGCCGGCAATGTCGGCAATCACCCCACGGTCAGCAATGGCCCGTCCCTCCTGGTAGTACGCGACTTGCAAACGCTTGAGCATTTCAATGCCGCGTCCTGACAGCTGTTGAGCCGTCATCATGGCTGCAATGGGCGGTGAAGAGTCCAGGTAAACGTTTTCATGGTCGAGTACGCCCTGGACGTAAGCGTCTGCGAAGGTTTGTTTGCTGAACGCGGTAATCCGAGCTTCGTGAGGACGAACAAAATCGCGCCACTCACCCGACACAAACTTGCTTTTGTCTCCCGATAACATGCCTACACCATGAGCCTGAATTTCCAGGCCAGGAATCGTGGTGGCCGCCGTGATCATTGGTGCCGCTCCATAGCACCAGCCACAGAACGGATCGTAGACGTAATGCAATGTTGCGGCGCTCATTCAAGCCTCCCGGATCTGCTGTATCTACACAGCGAAAGTGGTCCATTACGTCGAAATCCAACGCTTTAAATTAAGCAACGGTAACGAGATCAGCTCACTGGCAAGCCCTCAGGCCCGAGCAACTCGCTGATGAAATCGATAAATGCATTGACGCGCCTGGAGCCGCGATGATTGGGGAGATACAGCGCAGAGATAACCGAACTCGCGTCGTTCGGATTGACAACAAAAGACTCGAACAATGACGTCAGGTGACCGCTACCAATATCATCGTTGACGAGCCAATCAGGTAAAAGAGCCACCCCTCCGCCCGCCAGCGCGACCTCGCGCAAAACCTCCGCATTGTTGCTTTTAAAGCGGCCTTCAATAGGCACTCGAGTCTTCTCACCGGACTTTAAGAAACTCCAAACCTGTTGCTTTTGGCCATAACTAAAGCGCATGCATTCGTGTTGCATGAGGTCCATAGGATGTTCGGGGAAACCATGCGCATTCAGGTACTCGGAACTGGCAACCACCCTACGGCTGAAATGACCGACAGGACGACTGACTACACCGTCCATTGCTGCTGCGGAGCCCAACCGGATCGATAGATCGACGCGCTCACCCAACAACTCAACAATGTCGTCAGAAAGCGTCATGTCCAACACGAGTTGCGGGTAACGCTTCAAAAGCGCGGCGATATGCGGCGCAATCAGACGACGTCCCAGCGCCACGGGTACAGAAATACGAAGATGCCCTGCCGGGACTTCCCCACGGTCTGTGACCGAGGCATCCGCTTCGGCTACAGCGTTCAACACCTCCCGCGCTTTCAAGTAGTAGGCGGCCCCGGCATCTGACAATGAGATTTGCCGCGTGGAACGGTTAAGCAGGACAGCGCCCAGCTCAGCCTCAAGCCCATCGATCATCCGGGTCACGGAAGACGTCGCCAGGCCCAACTGTCGAGCGGCGGAAGAAAAGCCCTTCGAATCCACAGCCTGGACGAACATTTTCAATGCGAGCAACTTGTCCATGACACTCCTCGACTCTCCCCGTTCTCATCTTGGGCATTGCGCGTTCCAGCGACCGATCGACTCAGTGAACCTGCCCGGCTCGACGAGAAACAATCGAGAAGGCGATCAGAGCGACCAGCGACAAGGCGCTTCCCACCGCTGCAATCGCCAACCAGCTGGCATGTTCATAAAGCGAACTGGCCACCGAGGAACCGATTGCACCGCCAACGAAGATACTGATCATGTACAACGCATTCAGGCGGCCTCTGTTGGCGGTGCCCAAGGCGTAGACGGCTCGTTGGCCAAGCACCATGTTCATCTGCACAGCAAAGTCCAGCGCAACACCGGTGACAGCCAAACCAATCACACCGTAAAAGGGATTAATAAAGGCTGGAAGGAAACTCACCACGCCCAGCACCATGGCCAACTGTGAGGCTCGTCGAGTGTGCCCTGCATCAGCGAGTCGACCACTGATAGGTGCAGCGACTGCACCAATGGCGCCGACCAGAGAAAACATCGCAATCTGACTTTGCGTGAGGCCGAACTCACGACTCAACACCAGCGGTACGGCGGTCCAGAACAAACTGAACGATGCAAACATCAGCCCTTGATAAAGTGCTCGCTGACGTAATACGGGTTCGCGGCAAAACAGTTGTCCAAGGGACATCAGCAGTTGACCATACGACGCACGATGGGCTGGCTGCCATTTGGGCATGGTCATGCCGATCACTATGGAGATGATGAGCATCAAGGCAGCAGCCCCGATAAACACTGCCCGCCAGCCCAAATGATCAGCAATCAGGCTCGACAGCGGCCGCGCAAGCAAAATCCCCAGCAGCAAGCCTCCCATGATCCCGCCAACCACTCGGCCGCGAGACTCTTCCGGAGCCAGATGCGCGGCCAATGGAATAAGCATTTGCACGGAGACCGAGCTGAAACCGATGAGTGCCGATACGACAAGAAATACGCTCGGCTGCCGGGCTAAACCAGCGGCGACCAGACTGAAGATCGTAATCACGATCGTCGCTATCATCAGTCGGCGGTTTTCGACCAGGTCCGCCAAGGGCACCAGGAAAAACAATCCGAGTGCATAACCAATCTGAGTCAGCGAAACAATAAGGCTCGCGTGGCCACTCGACATACCGATATCCGGGGCAATCAAGCTGATGATCGGTTGTGCGTAATAGATGTTGGCCACGATGGCACCGCAACAAAATGCAAACAGAAGCACCAGCCCTCTGGTCATTGAAGCTTTTTGTATCGTCGTTGCTGTACCACTTGTAGAAACGCCCATGCCATAGACTCCTGAAGTTCGACAGCGGTGACTTTCCAATGAAAGGTCACTCGCTTTACTGTTTGTCAGGTCAACAAAATAGGCGGCACTCCCCCTCGAGAGAATATGGGCAGGACGCAACGTCACGTTGCGTCCTGCGCAAAAGATGCGCGGCGAAGTCAACGTCCCCCTCTTGAGTCAATGGCGCGCAATTGAGCGAGATACCTCATTGCCGGCACCCACCTTTCTGCATCGCGCCTGCTCATCTCCAATATCAGCACCTGGCTTGAAGGTGACTCAGCCATCGTCCTCACCGGCCATCGACAAGCCGTTTGAGCTGAGCGTAGACTACTATTGATCGATCGATCATTAATAGTGTTTTTAACAAAAGAAGGCCTTAAATCGCTCCAGGCTCAACCGCTCCAACCTAAAAGCTTCCCTCCTTTTATGCGTCGTCGAGCCAGCCTTGGCCGAGATAAAAATGGGTGGATAAAAATAAAATCTCTTGAGTGAGGCGAAACTCATCGTGACGCTAAGTCTTCGTAGCAAAGTCATCCTTCTGACGATCATCCCTGGCCTTTTGCTGGCTGCAGTGATCAGCGGCATTACTTTTTGGGTTTTGCAAAAGCTGGCATCCGAGGAGGTTGAGCAGACGCGCGACCTCTTGATCAATGAGCGAAAAACTTCACTGAAGCACTATATGGAAATTGCCCAAGCGTCGATTCAGCCGATATACGACGCTTCCAAAAATGGGGATTCCGACGCTCGGGATCAGGCTGTGAAGATTCTGCGAACGCTGAGTTTTGCTAAACAAAACTATTTTTACGGCTATGACTCTTCGTCTGTTCGAGTGTTCTCCGCCAACCTGAACACCGATATCGGCAAGAGCTTTGTTGATAGCAAAGATGCCAACGGCGTGTATGTGATTCGAGGGCTGGTTGAAGCGGCCAAGACGGGTACACATTTTTTCCGGTACGACTGGCAAACCCCCGTCAGCCCGAAACCTACGCCCAAGCTCGGTTACACCGTTTATCTGGAGAAGTGGGACTTGATCGTGGGCACGCAAGTGAATCTGGACGATCTTGAAGTTCAGGTACAGGCCATCGCCAGTGAGCGCTATGAGCGAATCGGCCAGTACACCGCGTATATCCTTTTCCTCGCCGTTTGCGTGCTGCTCCTTGTGGCGCTGATTGGCATTTGGCTAGGAAACAGCATTGTGAAACCTTTACTGGCCATCAAGAAGAACCTGGACGACATCGCCGCTGGAGATGGCGACCTGACACACCGCCTGCCAGTTTCGAGTAACGATGAGTTGGGCGATTTGGCTCACTCGTTCAACTTGTTTGTGGAAAAAATTCATAACCTTGTGCGTCAAATCGTGGAGATGACCGGGCAACTGACGGCACTGGTCGAAGATATGTCGGCCCAGGCACAGCGCTCAGAGCAGGCCATGGATCGTCAGCGCCAAGAGACTGATCAAGTGGCGACAGCCATTCATGAAATGTCCACGGCTGCGCATCAGGTTTCCGTCAGTGCCCAAGGTGCTTCGCAAGCAGCACGAGAAACCAGCGACGTTGGTGGGCAGGCAAGAGATGTCGTCAACAAAAGCATCGAAAGCATTCATTCGTTGATTGAGGAAATAGGACAAAGTAGCTCGTCACTGGACAGCTTGAACAAGGACGTGCAGTTGATTGCCGGTGTAGTTGACGTCATTCGCTCTATTGCGGAGCAAACCAATCTATTGGCTTTGAACGCTGCCATTGAAGCAGCAAGGGCTGGCGATGCGGGTCGTGGTTTTGCAGTGGTCGCCGACGAAGTTCGAGCCCTGGCCAGCCGTACGCAAAAGAGTACCCAGGAAATCCACGGAATGATCAGCCTGCTTCAAAAAGGCACCCAAGATGCCATGATCACGATGGGCCGCTCCAGCGAAACAGGCCGAACAACAGGGGAACTGGCAAACCGGGCGGGATTGTCGCTGGATGCCATCAGCCAACTGATTTATACAATTAACGACATGAACGCTCAGATCGCCAGCGCGTCCGAAGAGCAGACCGCTGTGGCCGAGGAAGTAAACCGTAGTATGACTCACATCTCCCTGGCGGCTGATGTGGTCGCCGGGGACGCCAAAGATGGTGCACAAACCTCCAGAAGTCTCAGTGAGTTAGGTAATCGCCTAGGTCGTTTGATTAGCCAGTTTCGGATCTAGTAGTGAACCACCGCATCAAGTTATCGGACTTGATGCGGTCCTCTGTAAAATCACCAAAGTGACGCTTGCGATACTGATGGCTCCGGAGTGACTCTGCAAACCAAGTCGCTTGAAAAGGTATTTTCTCTATGAAGCTGTTAGCCTTTTAAGTTTTCTGGTCCCCGTGAGGTAATCCGGTGCAGTTTATTCCTTTAGTTGACGCCAGCCCCTCTGTTCAAGCACATGTGCGCACTCTCCGAAACCAGGAGGATGTCCGAAATAACATGTACACCTCCCACGAAATCACCGAAGAGGAGCACGAGGATTGGTTGCGTTCTTTGGAAGGAAACAAGCGCCAAGCGGTGTTCGTGGCCATGAGGAATGAGCAGTCCATCGGTGTCGTTTCACTCAACGCCATAAATGCAGCTCAACAAACAGCCGATTGGGCGTTCTATCTAGACACTGAACATCAAGGAAAAGGCATAGGAAGCATTGTAGAGTTTTGGATGCTTGACTATGCATTCAATGACGCATGCCTGGAAAAGCTCAATTGCGAGGTATTGGAAACTAATTCTGCCGTAATAAAAATGCACCAGAAGTTTGGCTTTGAACTTGAAGGAGTTAGACGCAAGAACATTCTGAAAAACGGAAGCCGAATTGACGTGGTACTGCTCGGCATTACCAAAGAAGAATGGAAAAACAAGCGCCCCGCGCTTGAGCCGCTGATTTTGCGTCTACGTAAGCAGGAATGACAATCGTGGGAGTTCGACTTGGACGCCCACCCCTACTGGGTTGATGGTGAGGCTCACTGCCTCGGATGGGAGCCCGAAATGCCTCCGGCATATGAGTGGTTCTTGCTCGGCATTTTCGACACTGAAGACAGCCCGTATGTGCAGTGGGCTCGGCGCGAGGTTTCGCCATGATCGCCCTCGCCTGGTTCGCCTACATGTACTGCCACAAGGATCCGCGACCAAGAAGTAAGCCCACCCTGACCAGTTGCGGCCACTCAGCATTTCTCTGAAACAGCTGGCAGGGCGAACTACTGGACCTTATTCGAGCAGGCCTTCTTCGTATATCAGCTATACCCTGATACCCACCGTCAGCGCCCCCGCCGAATTCGTCCAACTGCAAGCCAAAACCTTACGACTCACATTATGCCGATGAACGGCGGGCGAGGAATTCTATTGCCATGCCAAACCCTGTAACCAATGCAGCACTGTCACTGCACCTGTAGAAGAAAACCAGAAAGGATGGGCAGAAAATTGCGGGGCATGCGAACGAGGGCATGACCAAAAACTACCAGCGGGACCACGAGGGAGTCGTCTGGGCCGCGGCAATTCCGGACCTGAATATCCGAGAGTTCACCGGGTAGTTTTGCGCAGACACAAAAAAGCTGATCCATCTGATCGGCTTAAGTGTCTGATTTTGCTCAGGAATAATGGTCGGGACGGAGTGATTCGAACACTCGACCCCTAGCACCCCATGCTAGTGCGCTACCGGACTGCGCTACGCCCCGACTAGGCGTGAAACTCGTCCTTCATCTCGAAGAACGCTCAAGAATATATCGCAAGCTTTTGAAAACTGGAAGTATTCAAACGCATGAATTTATTTCTTGAGGACCACCAGCACATCTTCCAATTCGGCGATCATCTGCCGAATCATCTGTTTGTATTGAGTGGTGTCGTCTTTGGCTTCATCGCCGGACAAACGCAAGCGTGCGCCGCCGATGGTGAACCCTTGATCGTAAAGAAGCGCGCGGATCTGCCGGATCATCAGCACGTCTTGTCGCTGATAATACCGGCGGTTTCCGCGCCGTTTGACGGGGTTGAGTTGAGGAAACTCCTGCTCCCAATAGCGCAGCACGTGCGGTTTTACCGCACACAGCTCGCTGACTTCACCAATGGTGAAGTAGCGTTTGCCTGGGATGACGGGTAGCTCGTCGTTATGACTTGGTTCCAGCATAAGCCTCAACTCGGGCCTTCAACTTCTGCCCTGGACGAAAGGTGACCACACGGCGAGCCGTGATCGGGATTTCTTCACCCGTTTTCGGATTGCGGCCAGGCCGCTGGCGTTTGTCCCGAAGGTCGAAATTGCCGAAACCGGACAATTTGACTTGTTCGTTGTCTTCAAGAGCGTGCCTGATTTCTTCAAAAAACAGTTCGACCAATTCCTTGGCCTCCCGTTTATTCAGGCCCAGCTCTTCATACAGACGTTCCGCCATTTCAGCTTTCGTCAGAGCCCCCATACGTCACTTCCTTAACGTGGCGTTCAACCTTTGTTCGAGCGAGGTGAGGATGTTTTGCGTCGTGGTATTCACCTCATCGTCATTAAGAGTGCGCGATGGATGCTGCCAGGTCAAGCCGACTGCAAGGCTTTTTCTATCAGGATCAATGCCTTTACCCTGATACACGTCAAATAGCCTGAGGTCCGTCAGCCATTCCCCTGCATTTTCACGGATTACGTCCAGTACAGCGCTGGCTGCGACGTCTTTTTCGGCGATCAGCGCAAGGTCACGACGCACTTCAGGAAAGCGCGACAACTCCTGGAATTTAGGCATTTTACCCAACGCCACTTCGGCCAGAACCAGCTCGAAAACGAAGACCGGACGGTCGAGACCGAGGGTTTTCGACAATTCAGGGTGGATTGCGCCAACGAAACCTACCAAACGGCCTTCGCGCTCGATGCGTGCGGTTTGACCCGGGTGCAACGCAGGGTGTTTGCCCGGCACGAACGTGAACGAATCCAGTGCACCGGCGAAGCCCAGAACCGCTTCCACGTCAGCTTTCACGTCGAAGAAATCCACGACGTCGCGGCCTTGTGCCCAGCCTTCCGGAAGACGAGTACCGCAAACGACACCCGCCAGCATCGGCTCTTGCTTCAAGCCTTCCAGCTGACCGACAAAACGCAGACCGCTTTCGAACAGACGCACGCGATCCTGTTGACGGTTCAGGTTGTGCTGAAGCGCCTTGACCAGACCAGGCCACAGGGACGAGCGCATGGCCGCCATGTCGTTGGAAATCGGGTTAGCCAGCAGCAGTGGCTCGACACCCGGATTAAACAACTCGAATTGTTTCGGATCGATGAAGCTGTAGGTGATCGCTTCCTGATAACCGCGAGCCACCAGCAGGCGACGCAGTTCAGGCAGATCGCTACGCGCTTCAGCCTTGGCTTGCGGCGCCAGACGGGCTTGCGGATAGCGAACCGGCAGACGGTTGTAACCGTACAGACGGGCCAGCTCTTCGATCAGGTCGACTTCGAGGCTGATGTCGAAGCGATGGCTTGGCACTTCAACGCGCCACTGCCCTGCCCCATCGGCAGAAATCTTCAGACCCAGGCCGCTGAGCAGGCGCTCGACTTCGGCCGAATCCATTTCCATACCCAGCATCTGAGTGATGCGTTGCGCACGTAGGGTAACCGGCGCAATCGAAGGCAGGTGCTGTTCGCTGACGGTCTCGATGATCGGACCGGCTTCGCCGCCAGTGATGTCCAGCAGCAGGCCAGTAGCGCGCTCCATGGCTTCACGGGCCAGTTGCCAGTCCACGCCACGCTCGTAGCGGTGCGAGGCGTCGGTGTGCAGGCCGTAGGAACGAGCCTTGCCAGCCACGGCGATCTGATCGAAGAACGCACTTTCAAGGAAAATGTCACGAGTGGTCGCGGTGTTGACGCCACTGTGCTCGCCGCCCATTACGCCGGCGATTGCCAGGGCGCGGGTGTGGTCGGCGATCACCAGCGTATCGCTACGCAGGCTGACTTCCTGACCGTCGAGCAGCACCAGCTTCTCGCCTTCTTCGGCCATACGCACGCGGATGCCGCCATTGATTTCGGCGAGATCGAACGCGTGCAGCGGTTGACCCAGCTCCAGCATCACGTAGTTAGTGATGTCGACGGCCGCATCAATGCTGCGCACATCGGCGCGACGCAGACGCTCGACCATCCACAGCGGCGTAGGCTTGGACAGGTCGACGTTGCGGATGACTCGACCCAGGTAACGCGGGCAAGCGGCTGGTGCCAGCACTTCAACCGAACGCACTTCATCGTGCACGGCTGGAACGGTCGCCACGACCGGGCGGGTGACTTCAGCGGCGTACAGCGCGCCGACTTCACGGGCCAGACCGGCCAGGGACAGGCAGTCGCCGCGGTTCGGGGTCAGGTCGACCTCGATGCTGGCGTCGTCCAGGTTCAGGTATTCACGAATGTCCTGACCGACCGGCGCATCGACCGGCAACTCCATCAGGCCATCATTGCCTTCGCCCACTTGCAGTTCAGCTTGCGAGCACAGCATGCCGTTGGACTCAACGCCACGCAGCTTGGCTTTCTTGATTTTGAAGTCGCCCGGCAGTTCGGCACCGATCATGGCAAACGGGATCTTCAGGCCCGGACGCACGTTTGGCGCACCGCACACGACCTGAAAAGTCTCCGAGCCATTGCTGACCTGGCAAACACGCAACTTGTCAGCGTCCGGGTGCTGCTCGGTGCTCAGCACCTCGCCCACCACCACACCGCTGAATTCACCGGCGGCCGGCGTAACGCTATCGACCTCAAGACCGGCCATCGACAGACGGGCAACCAGCTCGTCGCGACTTACCTGCGGGCTAACCCAGCCACGCAGCCATTGTTCACTGAATTTCATCCTGCTCTCCTAAGAATTCGTTACGACTAGCGAAATTGCGCGAGGAACCGCAAGTCGTTGTCGAAGAACAGACGCAAGTCGTTCACGCCGTAACGCAGCATGGCCAGACGCTCAACGCCCATGCCGAAGGCAAAGCCCGAAAACTCTTCCGGGTCGATCCCGGACATGCGCAGCACGTTCGGGTGAACCATGCCGCAGCCCATCACTTCCAGCCAGCCAGTCTGCTTGCAGACACGGCAGCCTTTGCCGCTGCACATCACGCATTCCATGTCGACTTCAGCGGATGGCTCGGTGAACGGGAAGTACGAAGGACGGAAACGCACGGCCAGTTCTTTTTCGAAGAACACGCGCAGGAATTCTTCGATGGTCCCTTTCAGGTCGGCGAAGTTGATATCGCGATCGACCAGCAGGCCTTCGACCTGGTGGAACATCGGCGAGTGGGTGATATCGGAGTCGCTACGATACACACGGCCTGGGCAGACGATGCGGATCGGTGGCTGTTTCGATTCCATGGTGCGGACCTGTACCGGCGAGGTATGGGTGCGCAACAACATGTTGGCATTGAAATAGAAGGTGTCATGCATCGACCGGGCCGGGTGATGGCCTGGGATGTTGAGCGCTTCGAAGTTGTGGTAATCGTCTTCGACCTCAGGACCTTCGGCGATGCCGTAGCCAATGTGGGTGAAGAACTGTTCGATACGTTCCAGAGTGCGAGTAACCGGATGCAGACCACCCGAGGTCTGGCCACGGCCAGGCAGGGTCACGTCAATGGACTCGGCAGACAGTTTGGCGGCCAGGTCGGCCTCTTCAAACAGTGCCTTGCGGGCATTGAGAACCTCTGTGACACGCTCCTTGGCAACGTTGATCAGGGCGCCGACTTGCGGACGCTCTTCTGCCGGCAAATTCCCCAGGGTCTTCATCACCTGAGTCAATTCACCCTTTTTGCCAAGGTAGTGAACCCGGATTTGCTCCAGGGCATTGATATCTTCAGCGCTTTGCACAGCCTCTAGTGCTTGAGAGACGAGCGCATCCAGGTTTTCCATGTACAGACTCCAGATACAAAATAGGGGAAGAGCTTGAAGGCTCTTCCCCTATTTATGACGTTTAACACCTGGCCCCACAGAGGTGAGGCCGGGTGACTGTCGGGGGTACTTAAGCCAAGGTGGCTTTAGCTTTCTCGACAATCGCAGCAAACGCCGCTTTTTCGTTCACTGCCAGATCAGCCAGAACCTTACGGTCGATCTCGATGGACGCTTTTTTCAGGCCGGCGATGAAACGGCTGTAGGACAGACCGTTGATACGTGCACCAGCGTTGATACGAGCGATCCACAGAGCGCGGAACTGACGTTTTTTCTGACGACGGTCACGGTAGGCGTATTGGCCTGCCTTGATTACCGCTTGCTTGGCAACACGGAATACGCGCGAGCGAGCGCCGTAGTAGCCTTTAGCAAGTTTCAGAATTTTTTTGTGACGTTTACGGGCAATGACGCCACGCTTTACACGAGCCATGAGTTACTTCCTCTATTCTTGACTAAAATTAACGAAGGCGCAGCATGCGCTCGACTTTTGCCACGTCAGACGGATGCAGCAAGCTGCTACCGCGCAGTTGACGCTTACGCTTGGTCGACATTTTAGTCAGGATGTGGCTCTTGAAAGCGTGCTTGTGCTTGATACCGTTAGCAGTTTTCAGAAACCGCTTAGCAGCACCACTTTTCGTTTTCATTTTTGGCATGTTCGGATACTCCGCATTCAGTTGATAAACATAATCAGAAGGCCTGCCGTGCCCTGTTGATTACTTCTTCTTTTTCGGGGCGATGACCATGATCAGCTGGCGTCCTTCCATCTTAGGATGCTGTTCGACCGAACCGTACTCGAGCAAGTCACCTTCAACTCGCTTGAGGAGTTCCATCCCCAGCTCCTGGTGGGCCATCTCACGGCCGCGGAATCGCAAGGATACCTTGGCCCTGTCCCCATCACTCAGGAAACGTACCAGGTTGCGCAGTTTTACCTGGTAATCCCCTTCCTCCGTCCCTGGACGAAACTTGATTTCTTTAACCTGAATCTGCTTCTGGTTTTTCTTGGCCGCGGCAATCTGCTTCTTCTTCTCGAAGATCGATTTGCCGTAGTCCATCAGTTTGCAAACAGGGGGTACTGCATCGGCGGAAATCTCCACCAAATCCAGCTTGGCCTCTTCAGCCTTAAGAAGCGCGTCTTCAATTGACACAATCCCAAGCTGTTCACCTTCAGCCCCAATTAACCGAACCTCGCGTGCCGAGATATTCTCGTTGATCGGGGCTTTCGGTGCAGCTCGTTTATCTTGTCTCATTTCACGCTTAATAATAATTACTCCGAATCTGGGCGACCACGCCGGGAAACCGCTTGCGCGAGAAACTCAGCGAACTGGGCGACGGGCATCGAGCCCAGGTCAGCACCTTCACGAGTACGCACAGCGACAGTCTGCATCTCGACTTCCCGATCTCCGATAACCAAGAGATAGGGAACCTTGAGCAAAGTATGCTCGCGGATTTTAAAGCCGATCTTTTCATTTCTCAAGTCAGACTTGGCACGAAATCCGCTTTCGTTGAGAGTTTTTTCAACCTCGGCGGCAAAATCGGCCTGTTTGTCAGTGATGTTCATGATCACTGCCTGGGTCGGAGCCAGCCACGCAGGGAATGCACCCTCGTAGTGCTCGATCAGGATTCCGACGAAACGTTCGAAGGATCCAAGGATCGCCCGGTGCAACATCACCGGATGCTTGCGACTGTTGTCTTCGGAGACGTATTCGGCTCCCAGACGGACAGGCAGGTTAAAATCGAGCTGCAGGGTACCACACTGCCAGACGCGACCAAGGCAATCTTTCAGCGAGAACTCGATCTTCGGACCGTAGAACGCACCCTCGCCCGGCTGCAGATCGTACGGCAGGCCAGCGCTATCAAGGGCTGCAGCCAATGCAGCTTCGGCGCGATCCCACAGCTCGTCGGAACCGACGCGTTTTTCCGGACGAGTGGACAGCTTCATCTCGACGTCTTTGAAGCCGAAATCGGCGTAGACGTCCATGGTCAGCTTGATGAACGCAGCGGATTCGGCCTGCATCTGCTCTTCGGTGCAGAAGATGTGCGCGTCGTCCTGAGTGAACGCACGCACACGCATGATGCCGTGCAGCGCACCCGATGGCTCGTTACGGTGGCAGGCACCGAACTCGGCCAGGCGCATCGGCAACTCGCGGTAGCTTTTCAGGCCCTGGTTGAACACTTGCACGTGGCAAGGGCAGTTCATTGGCTTGATGGCGTAGTCGCGGTTTTCCGACTGAGTGGTGAACATGTTGTCGGCGTAGTTGGCCCAGTGCCCGGATTTCTCCCACAGGCTGCGGTCAACGACTTGTGGAGTCTTGATCTCCAGGTAGCCGTTGTCGCGCTGAACCTTGCGCATGTACTGCTCGAGTACCTGATACAGCGTCCAGCCGTTCGGGTGCCAGAACACCATGCCCGGCGACTCTTCCTGGGTGTGGAACAGGCCCAGGCGCTTGCCGATCTTGCGGTGATCGCGCTTTTCAGCTTCTTCGATGCGCTGGATGTAAGCCGCCAGCTGCTTCTTGTCCGCCCATGCGGTGCCGTAGACGCGCTGCAATTGCTCGTTTTTGGCATCGCCACGCCAGTAGGCGCCGGACAACTTGGTCAGCTTGAAGGATTTCAGGAAGCGGGTGTTCGGCACGTGCGGACCGCGGCACATGTCGACGTATTCTTCGTGATAGTACAGGCCCATGGCCTGTTCGTTCGGCATGTCCTCGACCAGGCGCAGCTTGTAGTCTTCGCCACGGGCCTTGAACACTTCGATCACTTCGGCGCGCGGAGTGACTTTCTTGATCACGTCGTAATCTTTTTCGATCAGCTGTTGCATGCGCTGTTCGATGGCGGCCAGGTCGTCCGGAGTAAAAGGACGCTCGAAGGCGATGTCGTAATAGAAGCCTTCGTCGATGACCGGGCCGATGACCATTTTGGCGGTCGGATACAGCTGCTTGACCGCATGGCCAACCAGGTGGGCGCAAGAGTGGCGAATGATCTCCAGCCCCTCTTCATCCTTTGGCGTAATGATTTGCAGCGTAGCGTCGGCGCTGATGATGTCGCTGGCGTCGACCAGCTTGCCATCGACCTTGCCGGCCACGGTGGCCTTGGCCAGACCTGCACCAATGGATGCGGCGACCTCGGCTACGGAAACCGGGTGATCGAATGAACGTTGACTGCCGTCGGGAAGAGTAATAGTTGGCATGGCGCCTCCTCTCCTAGTGGTGACCCCTACCAAAGGTCACGTGGGTTGGGATGAGCCAGTACAAGATCCGGTCCAGGCCATTCAATGACGAACGCCTGCCTTACAGCGGCAGGAGCCTTGCGGCCAACCGGAAAACCGAACCAGAGTGACTGGGATTCAAATCAGGGTTATTCGAACATCTGCCGCCACCGTGACTGAAGGTCTGCGGAGCTTGCAAATACCCGAGCCAGGCATGCTAGCACAGATGAACGGTCGTCGCGGTGCCGAGGTTTTCTGCTGGGGCAAATCAGTCCTTTTTATGCCAGAGTGCTGAACTTGAACCCCGCTTTACCCCTCAGATAACAAGACATTGACCCACAAGGAGCATCCCAGCATGCGTCTGAATCGTTTGTTCGCAGTAGTCGCCCCCATCGTCCTGTTGCTGCCGTTGGCCGCCCATGCCGATTGGCCGAAGGGCGAGCGCGAGAAATACATGGCTCAGTGCACCGAAGCGGCCACCCCTCAGATCGGCGCTGCGGCTGCAAAAGCCCACTGCGCTTGTGGTGCCGATGCAATCAAGTCATACCCGGCCAGCGACATTCAGTCGTTGATGGACAACCAGGCCAGTGACGCCCTGAAACAACAGGCCCTGACCCAGATTTCCAAGTGCAAGGCCAATAATCCGCAGAAAAAATAAGCCCGACAAGGCGTCAAAAAAGGGTTTGGTGCCGGCAAAAGGCATCTGAAAACCGCCTTTTTCGACAATTTATGCAGGTTTTACAGGTTTTTTTATCGTCTTTACTTTCGGCTGAAAGCCTTTTAAATCGGGGCTTTCAGCCACATCAGGCAACAAAGAAAGCGCGACTGTAGGGCAAACAGCACGTCCGGGGGGCTCCCAAAGCGAACATTTCGACTATGATACCCCGGTGTGCCCAGTTGGCCTGAGCAGCACAGTACTACTGAAAATATATGTTTCTTGGAGATACACCATGTCTAATCGCCAAACCGGCACCGTTAAATGGTTCAACGATGAAAAAGGCTTCGGCTTCATCACTCCTCAAGGTGGCGGTGACGACCTGTTCGTACACTTCAAAGCTATCGAAAGCGACGGTTTCAAAAGCCTGAAAGAAGGCCAGACTGTTTCCTTCGTGGCTGAGAAAGGCCAAAAGGGTATGCAAGCTGCTCAAGTTCGCCCAGAGTAATTTCTTGGCGCACTAAAAAAACCCCGTCCATGTGACGGGGTTTTTTATGGGTGAAGCAAAAGCCGGACGCTATCAGCCGCAGTTGATGCGCGTGATCACCAGGTTGGCATCGGTGTTCAGGTTCAAGCGGTCGGAGCGGTACTCCAGCGTCACCATATCGTCAGGCTTGAGGATACGGGCATTCTGCGCACCTGCGCGAACACGCGCCTGTTCCAGCAGCGCGGGCGAAGCCTTTTTGCCAATGGTGAATTCGGCAGCCTTTGCTTCGCATCGACTGTGGCCGGTATCCGTCGTCGTGACAGGGTCTGTTGCCGATTCGGTAGATGTGCTGCTGCAACCTGCCAGCAGACTAGCGGCCAACAAAGTACCCAATGACGCGAGCTTCCAAGGCATGAAGCCTCCTTTTTTCAATAGTTAAGCTGAGATCGTGCGACCGCCAATCTGGCGTTTGGTTTCACAGGCAGCGCCAGCGCCCTGCCCTCGCCCCGGACAAGCGGCGAGTTTGCCTGAGCACTCCCGGTCATTCACCCCGCAATCGTGACTGAATATGACCTGCGCTCAATAAATATCGATGTAATCGAATGGTGGTGATGGCCAGTTCTCTTTCAGCGCATTGAAGATCTGCATGACCCACACCTCGTCACTGGCCGCGACCAATCCCACATACCCCGAGCCCTTGGCCCACGTCTCCAGACGAAACAGCAGCCCGCCGATGTCCGTGCCGCCCACGACACCCGATGAAATGTAAGCGATGCCGCCCTTGGTCACCCGCAATTGGGTGTGCTCATCATCACTGGCAGAGGCCAGCAGCTGGCGCACTGCCTCAAGGGTCAAGCCGTCAGGAGAGTTCAAATCAATCTGCACAGCACGGTCCTTGAAAAATCATCAAAACCCAAGTGTCGCATAGCCTTTCCCTCATGCCTAAGTCGGAGTGCCAAACACTCTGCAAAATGCTTAACTCACCCCCAGACTTTCCCGAATTCACGAGCACCATCATGACCACCGTAAGCATCGACGCCGACATCAAAGCCAAGTGGCCACAAGGCCACAGCTCTTACAGCCCAGGCAGTCCGGAAGAGCTGGCAATCATTGGTATCGATCTATTGGTCAAGGAGCTGGGGACTGAAGCGGCGCAAACCTTCATCGCGCAGGTATTCGAGAAGTACCCGGCCGACTACAAGGGCGCTGAATACAACGAAAGGGAGTAACCCCGCAGGCTGGCACCTGCGGGAGTACAACTTACTTCAGACGAGCCAGACGCTGGGTCAGCAGGTCGAAGAAACCCTGGGCATCACCGCTTTCGACCCAGAAAGCGTTTTTCGGCGCTTTCAGGCCGTCATACCAGTCGACGATGGTTTGACCGAAAGTCGGGCCTTCGCGGCTATCAACCACCACATTGACCGAACGGCCGGTGAACAGCTCCGGCTTGAGCAGGTAGGCAATGACCGTCGCGTCATGTACCGGGCCACCCGGAAGACCGTAGTGCTCCATGTCGCCTTTGACGTACTCGTTGAGAATATCGCCCACCAGCTTGCTGGCATTGTTGTTCAGTGCGGCGATCTGCTTCAGGCGCGCTTCGCTGGTGAGGATCTTGTGGGTCACGTCCAATGGCAGATAGGTCAGTTTGACGCCACTTTTCAGCACCACTTCGGCAGCCTGCGGGTCGGCGAACAGGTTGAACTCGGCCACCGGGGTGATGTTGCCACCGTTGAAGTGAGCACCACCCATGATCACCACTTCCTTGATGCCCTGAACGATTTCGGGCTCCTGGATCAGCGCCAGCGCCAGGTTGGTCTGTGGACCGAGCATAGCGATGGTGATGCTGTGGGGCTTGGCGGTTTTCAAGGTGTCGATCAGGTAATTGACTGCATTACCCTTTGCCAAACCTTGCTTCGGCTCATGCACGGTGACGCCAGACAGGCCTTCCTTACCATGAATGTTCTCGGCATAAATCGGCGTACGCATCAGCGGTTTCGGCGCACCGGCATAAACCGGCACATCCTCGCGCCCCGCCCACTCGCGGGCCAGCCGCGCATTACGCGAGGTCTTGTCCAGACGTACGTTGCCGGCGACGGTGGTCAACGCGCGGATGTTCAGTTCTTCTGGTGACGCCAGCGCAAACAGCAAAGCGACCACGTCGTCGGCACCCGGGTCGGTGTCGATGATCAAGTCGATCTTTTCCGCCGCCTGGGCGCTTGTTGCGGTAATCAGGGACAAAAGCAGCAGACTCCGGAGCAGATGGTGCAGTTTCTGAGCATAGCGGTACATAGCGCACTCCTTGTGCGTGGAAAAGCAGACAGACGAAAACGAATCAGAACGTGACCCCGGCCACCAGCACGACGTTGCAGTACGGCTGACATTCGCCTGTACGAACAATCGCCCGCGCCTGTCGGCTCAGGACTTTGAATTGGTCATGACTGAGCAGCTCACGCCGGCCCAGCGCACCTTCGGCATTCAGCTCATCCAGTGTCACCAGCGCCGACGGCTGCTTGTCCAGAATCTCCTGGGCCAAGACGTGGCTTTCGACCTGCATTTCGCTGAGCACAACCTTCAACGTGCTGATGAAATCCGGAACGCCGTGGGTCAAGGCCAGGTCGATCAGCTCGACACCCGGCGGAACCGGCAGGCCGGCATCGCCAATCACGACCATGTCGCCATGCCCCAGGGAAGCGATCAGTCGCGACAGCGCGATGTTGAGCAACGGTGTTTTTTTCATGGTGCTTTAAAGGCCTGTACGTCGGACAAAGTAGGGATCGAGGGTTGCGCGCCGGCACGGGTCACTGACAGCGCCGCAGCGACCTGACCAAAACGGATCGCTTGCGCCTCGTTTTTGCCGGCGGCCAGTGCAGCAGCAAAACCGCCGACAAAGGTATCGCCCGCCGCCGTGGTATCGACTGCCTTTACCTTCGGCGCAGGAAAGTGTTCGAAGCTGCTTCCATTGGCAAACAGCGAGCCTTGGGCACCGAGGGTGATGATCACCTTGCCGGCCCCCATGGCGATCAATCGGGTCGCCGCGACTTCGGCGGTTTCCAGTGAATCCACCGGCAAACCGCTAAGGGCCGAGGCCTCGCTCTCGTTAGGGATCAGATAGTCGATGGCCGCATACCAGTCTGCCGGCAACGGTCGGCTGGCGGGCGCCGGGTTGAGAATCACGGTTTTCCCCAGTTCACGACCGCGCTTGAGCGCATGACCGACCGTGGCATCCGGCACTTCGAGCTGACAGATGATCACATCCGCTGCCTGCAACACCGCATCGAAGCGATCAATCACTGCCGACGTCAATGCACCGTTGGCACCGGCGACAATCACGATCGCGTTCTGGCTGTTGTTATCGACCACAATCAACGCCACACCGCTGGCACCATCGACGGTGCTGACCGCCTGACAATCGATACGGTCGGCCAACAGCGCTCCGCGCAGTTCCTCGCCATAGGCATCGCTGCCCACGCAACCGACCATCGACACCTGCGCACCCAGTCGCGCCGCAGCAACCGCCTGATTCGCACCCTTGCCACCGGAGACCGTGGCAAACGACTCACCAATCAGCGTTTCACCGCCACGGGGCAACCGTGACGCGCGGGTCACCAGGTCCATGTTCAGGCTGCCTATCACCACTACTTTTGCTGGCATACATCACTACTCATAAATGCAATTTCAACGGTGCTTTCTGTTTAACGGAAGTGGGCAAACACACCGGCCAGCGGTGCAGTCGATTCGCGCAGCACAATGCTGGGCGTCACGATCCGTTGATCGGTGGCCATGGCCGGTGTGGCGATCCTGCGCAACAGCACTTCGGCCGCCATCTCGCCGAGCTGCAGGATCGACTGCCCCACAGTGGTCAGCGCCGGGTAGACATAACGGCTCATCTGGATATCGTCGAAGCCAATCACCGACAGTTCGCTCGGCACACGAATATTGCGCTCGGCGGCGGCGCGCAACACGCCGATGCCGATCATGTCGTTACCGGCGAAGATGGCGCTGGGCGGATTGTTTTCCAGGAGGATCGCGGCCGCGCTGTAACCGCCGGTACTGGTGAAGTCGCTTTCCAGTATGCGTTCGCGAGGCACTTCGACGCCCGCCTCTTTCAAGGCGCGGCAATAACCTGCCAGACGCATCTGCGCGACGCTGGTACTGGCCGGCCCGCCAATGGTGGCGATGTCCCGATGCCCCAATTCCAGAAGATGGCGGGTCGCCAGATAAGCGCCGTACTCGTGATCGATGCGCACCAGGTCCGCATCAACCCCTTCCAGCCCACGGTCGACAATCACCATCGGCGTGCGCACGCCCGCCAGACCTTCTGCCAGCACGGCGTCCCCACCGGCCGACGCCACGATCAGCCCGTCAATGCGCTTTTCCAGCAATACGCGCAGGTAGCTGCGCTGCTTGTCCGGGTTGTCATCGGAATTGCAGAGGATCACGCAATAGCCATTGCGCTCGCAGTAATCCTCGATGCCGCGCGCCAGCTCGGCGAAGTACGGGTTGAGGCTGTTGGGCACCAGCAGACCAATAGTCGCGGTGGTCTTGGCTTTTAATGAGCGGGCCACGGCGCTGGGCACGTAGTCGAGACTTTTGATTGCCGCTTCGACCTTGATCCGCACTTCTTCGCTGACAGGCCGGGTCTTGTTCACCACATGGGAAACCGTGGTGTAGGAAATCCCCGCGAGCGCTGCCACATCCTTGATTGTTGCCATGACTCAGGTCCGCCGGCTTGCGCGCTGACTGCGATAGGTATCAAGCACCACCGCCACCACGATGACCGCGCCGGTGATGATGCGTTTGGTCGGTTCGGTTGCGCCGATCTGCGCCAGACCGGCCGCCAGTACCGAGATGATCAACACCCCGAAAAACGTGCTGATGACCGAACCGCGCCCGCCCATCAAGCTGGTGCCGCCAATCACCACCGCGGCGATCACTTGCAGCTCCAGGCCGGAGCCGGCATTCGGGTCCGCCGCCTCCAGGCGGGAAATCTGGAACAGCGCGGCGATACCGGCCAGCAGCCCCATCAGACTGAACACCAGAATCTTGTAGGGTTTCGGATTGATCCCTGCCAGACGCACGGCTTCTTCGTTGGTGCCGATACCGATCAGGTAGCGCCCGAACACCGTGCGGGTCAACACGGCCTGGGCAATGAAGATGATAAGCAAGGCAATGATGAACGACGGCGAAATGCCGAAGGCGATCGGGTTGGACAGCCAGGCAAAGGCATCACCGATATAGGCGGTGCGCGAGCCGGTCATCTGATACGCCACACCGCGTGCCATCTCCAGCACGCCGAGGGAGACGATGAACGAAGGAATCCGCCACGCCACGGTGATCGAACCGGTGATCGTCCCCGCCAATGCGGCGGCCGCCATACCGAGCAATGCTGCCGGCAATACGCTCCAGCCCCAGCCGAGAATCGCCACGCTGACCGTCGACGCCGCGAGTGCCAGCACCGAGCCCACCGACAGGTCGATGCCGCCGATGATTAACACGAACGTCATGCCGACCGCCAGCACCATCAAGTCCGGAATCTGGTTGGCCAGGGTGCTGAACGTGTCGTAAGACAGAAAATGGCTGCTCAGGACCGAGAACAGCGCGACCATCGCCAGCAAGGCACCGGCCAGGCCCAGATAGGTGCCGAGGCCGTAAAAATTGCCACTACGTTTACCGGCAGATGCTGCAGTTTTCATGGAAGATCCCTAGGCGCTGCTTCGTTGAGCAGCGCATCACGTTTTTGATAGCCGGCAAAAGCAGCGGCAAGCAAGTCATCCTGGGTCCAGCTGTCGCGCTCGAATGTCTCGATCAGGCGCCCCGCCGACAGCACGCCGATGCGGTCGCAGATCAGCATCAGTTCGCGCAGGTCGCTGGACACCACCACCAGCGCCTTGCCCTGACGAGTCAGCTCACCAAGCAGTGCATAGATGTCGAATTTGGCGCCGACGTCGATGCCGCGAGTCGGCTCGTCGAACAGCAACACCGAACAATCGCGTTCCAGCCAACGGCCGATCACGACTTTCTGCTGATTGCCGCCGGACAACTCCGAGACCAATTGCGTCGGGCTGGAACTGCGGATGCGCATGGCGTCGATCTGACGCTGGGCCAACGACATCTCGTCACCGTTGTTGACGAAACCGCCGCGGGAAATCTCCGGCATGTTACCCAGGGCAATATTCGCGCTGATCGATTGCGTCAGCAGCAAGCCCTCACCCTTGCGGTCTTCGGTGATCAGGGCAATGCCATGACCGACCGCGTCCGCCGGCGAACGAATGCTCACGACCTGTGCCGGCGAACCCAGCGCAACCGTGCCGCTGTCCGCTGTGTCGGCGCCGAAGATCAGGCGTAGCAACTCGGTGCGCCCTGCCCCGATCAAACCGGAGATCCCGTAGATCTCGCCGGCGCGCACTTCAAAGGAGACGTCGCGCACTTTGTCGGAGCGGGTCAGCCCCTTGACCGTCAACGCCGGCGCGCCGATGTTGCGCGGCCCCATGTCGATGTGTTCACCGAGCTCACGGCCAACCATCAAGGTCACCAATTGCTCACTGTTGTAGTTGGCCATCGGCTCGACGCAAACCAGATTGCCGTCGCGCAACACCGCAATGCGCTGAGCCACCCGCGCCAGCTCTTCGAGGCGATGGGAGATATAGATGATCGACACACCACGAGCTTGCAGGCGCGTGATTTGCTCGAACAGCATTTCGACTTCACGGGCCGTCAGCATCGCGGTCGGCTCGTCGAGGATCAGCACATGGCAATCGCCGATCAGGTTGCGGGCGATCTCGACCATCTGTTGATGACCGATGCCCAGTTCGCCGACGAGGGTGTCCGGGTCGATCGCATCGAGCCCGACCTGTGCCATGGCTTCGATCGCGGCCTTGCGCAATTGCTTGCGACTGATCCAGCCGCCGTTGCTGGGCAGGTTATCGAGAAACAGGTTTTCCGCCACCGACAGGGTCGGCAACAGGTTGAGTTCCTGCATGACCATGCGAATGCCCAGGTCTTCAGCCTGGGTACGGCTGCCGGGGCGGTAATCCTGCCCCTGGAATTGCATCTGGCCGGTGGTCGGCGTGACCAATCCACCAATGATCTTCGACAGCGTGCTTTTGCCGGCGCCGTTCTCGCCGGTCAGCGCCAACACTTCGCCGCGTATCAGCGTCAGGTCGATACCGGTGAGGACAGGCTGCGCGTAGGTCTTGCCGATACCGCTGACCGAGAGGACAGCGTTCGGAGCGCAAACAGACATAAAAACTCTCCATGCGCTCGCCCGGACGGGCGAGCACCGTTGTGTCGCCAGAAGGACTACTTGGTAACCAGCTCTACCGGAGTTTCGATTACGCCGTTGGTGCCGCTGTCGACTTTCTCACCCTTGACGATCTTCAGCGCCGTCTCGATGCCGAACACGGCTTGCCTGGCAGCGAACTGGTCAGCGGTGGCCAGGACACGGCCATCCTTGAGCATCGGCTTGATGGCGTTGATGTTGTCGTAGCCGACCACTTGCACCTTGCCGGCCTTGCCCGCGGCACGCACGGCAGACACTGCGCCGACAGCCATGCTGTCGTTGCCGGCCAGCAGGGCTTTGACTTGCGGGTATTCGCTGAGGATCGACGCGGCGACCTTGTTGCCTTTATCGATTTCCCAATCACCGGATTGCAGGGACACGACCTTGATCTGCGCCGCTTCCATCGCATCCTTGAAACCTGCAGTGCGAGCCTGGGCGTTGGTGGTGGTGGACACACCTTCGATGATGCCGACTTCGTCACCGGCCTTCAGCTGCTTGGCCAGGTACTCACCCACCAGACGCGCACCCTTGCGGTTGTCCGGGCCTACGAACGGAACATTGATGTTTTTGCTTTTGACGACCGCTGGATCCAGCTGGTTATCGATGTTGACCACGGTGATACCGGCATCGATGGCTTTCTTGATCACCGGGACCATGGCCTTCGAGTCAGCAGGTGCGATCACCAGTGCATTGACCTTGGCCAGAATCATTTGCTCGACGATACGTGTCTGGCCCGCAGTGTCCGTTTCGTCCTTGATGCCGTTGGAGATCAGGTCGAAATCGGCGGAGTGATCTTTCTGATAGGCCTTGGCGCCGTCTTCCATGGTCAGGAAGAATTCGTTGGCCAAGGATTTCATGACCAGTGCGACTTTGGGTTTTTCAGTGTCGGCGAAGGCCGAGGAGACAGGCAACGCGGCGGATGCGGCAGCCAGCATAGCGACAGCGAGAAGACGTCCAGCGAATGGCAGCTTCATGGGTTCACTCCGATCTTATGATTATTCTGAGCAACGCTTGCGCTGGCATAAGTTTCACCGCGTAAACCGATGGAACAAGCCATCGGCAGTGCCGCGCAAACGTTTGCGTAGACCGAACTATGCGAACCCTGCCGCTATTTGTCAACGGCCGAAAAACACGGTTTGTGCTTGCGGTAACAAAACCGCTTATGCCGTGGTGCTGATCACACCGCCCGAGCCGGAGCTCTTGGCCAGTTCCTTGACCAGATTGCCTGTGACTTCCGCCAGCGCCCCGCTGGTGTTGGCAATTTGCCCCTGAATCGACATGACGACATCGGTCTTGGCTTCCGGTGTCGGGTAATTCGCCACTTGAGCCGCCGCCAATTGTTGCTGTTGTTCGCGCAGTTGCTGCTGCAGCTCCTGCATACGCTTGAGCAACATCTTCACCACGACGCTTTGGTCGCTGCCGCTTTCGCTATCGCTTTCCGTTTTCGTTTCGATCACCGCGCCGCCGGTCCGGACCTTGGTGGCGCCACCCTCCTCCTCGGTACCCAACGCCAGTGTCGAAGCCTCGGAAGTTGATTCGCTCAAGGCTTTGATCGTTGCGGTGGATTTGCCACCGATGGTGATTGCGCCTGCATTGGGAAAGCCTATCGAAAACGACATGTGAACTCCTGAAAAAAAAGATCCCTCAGAGAGGCATCGACCTGCGCGCAGGTTTCTTTAGCAATGATTTGCCGTCTGGCAAGAAGACCTGTTCAACAGAAGCCGTAGCCCTTTTCGGTGAGCCGAACGCAAATAACAAACATATTCGGAAAACCGGACAACAGAGCGTTTAAACCTCGCTCAACACAGTCCGAATAATTGATACAAATCATTGGGTTAAAGCTATTTTTTATTTCCAGACATGACTGGTACAGATCCTGCTCCCTCTCATTCACCCCAGACATTCAGATCTGTCCGGGGCGCATCTAGATGAACCTGCATCCGCACCGTCTCACTACTAGAGAGAAAAATAATGACATCTGCTTTCAAGACTTTTGTTCCGGGCGCCTTGGCCCTCCTGCTACTCCTTCCGACAGCCCTTCAGGCGAAAGAAGTCGAAACCAAACAGAAACTGGCGAACGTGGTGATCCTGGCCACCGGCGGCACCATTGCCGGCGCGGGCGCCAGCGCCGCCAACAGCGCGACGTATCAAGCGGCGAAAGTCGGCATCGAACAGTTGATCGCCGGCGTTCCGGAACTGAGCCAATTGGCCAATGTTCGCGGCGAACAGGTCATGCAGATCGCCTCCGAAAGCATTACCAACGACAACCTGCTGCAACTGGGTCGTCGCGTGGCCGAACTGGCTGACAGCAAAGACGTCGATGGCATCGTCATCACCCACGGCACCGACACCCTGGAAGAAACTGCCTACTTCCTGAACCTGGTGGAAAAAACCGACAAGCCGATCATCGTCGTGGGCTCCATGCGCCCAGGCACCGCGATGTCCGCAGACGGCATGCTGAACCTGTACAACGCCGTGGCCGTGGCCGGCAGCAAAGACGCGCGCGGCAAAGGCGTACTGGTGACCATGAACGATGAAATCCAGTCGGGTCGCGACGTCAGCAAGATGATCAACATCAAGACCGAGGCGTTTAAAAGTGCCTGGGGTCCTCTCGGCATGGTGGTCGAAGGCAAATCCTACTGGTTCCGCCTGCCGGCCAAGCGCCACACCATGGACTCGGAGTTCGACATCAAGAACATCAAGAGCCTGCCTGACGTCGAAATCGCCTATTCCTACGGCAACGTGAGTGATACCGCCTACAAAGCGCTGGCTCAATCCGGCGCCAAAGCCATCATCCACGCGGGCACCGGCAACGGTTCGGTGTCTTCGCGCGTGGTTCCAGCCCTGCAAGCCCTGCGCAAGGATGGCGTGCAAATCATTCGCTCCTCCCACGTCAACGCCGGTGGCTTCGTATTGCGTAACGCCGAACAGCCAGACGACAAGTACGACTGGGTTGTGGCCCATGACCTGAACCCACAGAAGGCTCGCATCCTGGCCATGGTCGCGCTGACCAAGACCAACGACAGCAAAGAGCTGCAACGGATGTTCTGGGAATACTGATTCGCCCTCGCCCGACCGGTTCCGGTCGGGCACCGCTTTCACCACTCGCCGGCCGTGGCGAGTGGTCTCTTGTCTGATAAAAAAATCTCCTTCGTCCTACACCAATCGGGAAAAACTGCTGTCAGAGGATTTTCTTGAATTTTAAGCAGTTGCGAAAATGCCTACAGTTAAATACTGTATGCACGTACAGCTTAATAAGGACAATTCCGTGGCCACCACCTCTGCCTCTCCTGATGCCTATGTACGCATGGGTATGCGCGTTCAGAAAATCATCAACTCCCCCACCGCCCAGAAAGCCAAGGCGGCCCTGATCTTCCGACTTCCGGACGAGCCAGTGGATGAGTGGGAGCAACTACTCGAAGAAATCGACGAAAACGACAACGTCACCCTCGCCTACCGCGACGATGGCGGTGTGCAGATTTTCTGGGTTGTGCCGAAGGAAGATTGAGTCAATGAGTGTCCGTTTTTTTGCTTTGCTGTTTTTGCTCTTCGCGATGGGCGCGCAAGCTGACGCCCCGCGCACCTTCAACGAAGCCAAGAAAGTCGCCTGGAAGCTGTACGCCCCGCAATCCACCGAGTTCTATTGCGGCTGTAAATACACCGGCAACAAGGTGGACCTGTCGGCCTGCGGTTATGTGCCACGCAAAAATGCCAAGCGCGCTTCGCGCATCGAGTGGGAACACATCGTCCCCGCCTGGCAGATCGGCCATCAGCGCCAGTGCTGGCAGGAAGGCGGACGCAAGAACTGCACGCGCTACGACCCGACTTACCAGAAGGCCGAGGCCGACTTGCATAATCTGGTGCCGAGCATCGGCGAGGTGAATGGCGATCGCAGCAATTTCAGTTTTGGCTGGTTGCCGGAGCAATCGGGCCAATACGGTTCGTGCCTGACCCAGGTCGACTTCAAGGCAAAAAAAGTCATGCCCCGCCCTTCCATTCGCGGAATGATCGCCCGAACGTACTTTTACATGAGCAAGCAGTACGGTTTGCGCCTGTCGAAACAGGATCGGCAACTGTACGAAGCATGGAACAAAACCTATCCGGTACAGGCCTGGGAACGTCAGCGCAATCAGAGCGTTGCGTGCGTGATGGGGCGCGGCAACGAGTTTGTCGGGCCGGTGGACATGAAAGCTTGCGGTTAAGCGCTTGTTGAAAACAAAAAGGCCTGGGGTTGAATGCCCCAGGCCTTTTTCGTTTTCAATCGTGCTGCTGGCACCCAAGCGTTTGGGTGACCGATGACGCCTTACTGAGTCACCGGATGCTCGATGACCAGCAGTTCGATGTTCTGTTTTTTCGCCCGGGTCAGTGCCGCGCGCACTTCTTCCTGCTTGGCTTCAGCTTCGGCTTTGGAATTGAATGGCCCCATCAGGATGCGGGTCTTGCCATTTTCCTTGACCACGCTGGAAACGAAACTGTGCTCGATCAGCCAGCCACTCAGGTCGCTGACAGCCTGGGTTATTTCACCTCGCACTTCCAGATCCCACTGCGGCGCAGATACCGCCGCCGGTGCTGCCGCCACGGCTGGCTGCGGCTTTGGCGCATCAGCGCGCTTATCCTCACCGCATCCCGCCAATGCCAGTACTGCGATTACCAAAGCCATTTTGCGCACAACGCTTCCCTCTGAATGCTGAAAGCGGAGATTTTAACACCCATGAATACTTCTCGAGTGCCGCAAAATGGGCGCAAAACAACGAGAATCATGGAGGCGGCCTCTGTATAGTTACGCCTTGGGAATCAATGCAGCATCTGCGCGTCAGAAAGAGGCACCCAAACCGTGAAACTTCGCACTAATCTATAGATACCACCGACCTCTGCACTGTCCGAATCAGGTGCCCTACAAAGCAATCAAGGAGAAGACCATGCTGATACTCACCCGCAAAGTCGGTGAAAGCATAAATATTGGCGATGACATTACGATCACCATTCTGGGCGTAAGCGGCCAGCAAGTCAGAATTGGCATCAACGCCCCGAAAGACGTTGCGGTACACCGCGAAGAAATCTATCAGCGCATTCAGGCAGGCCTGACCGCCCCGGACAAGCCGCAATCCTGAATCCTGCTGCAGTCAGTAGCCAGCCTGTTCGTCCCCGAACCACGGCTGGCTAAAGATTCACGCACAGCGATCACTCCTGCATCCCCCACCCCCGAACGTGAAGCCGATACTACCGGCATGTCTCACGTCATGGCTGTCGGACGTTTCGGATTAAGCCTGGGGAAGTATGCATTCGTACTCGGCTAACCAAACGTCACTCCCCGCGCCATGCCCGTGGCCGCCACGACCATCAACATCACCAGCAGCGCTTCGATATGGCTGATCCGCGCGAACAGCTTCGCACGACTGGCATCAATGGCTGCGCCACGCGCCTGCGCAATCCGCCATTTGATCAGGGTGATCATCGGCGCGATTTCAAGCAGCAGAATCAGTACGAAAAGTGTCATCTTCAGATGGAACAATGGCTGGTGAAGATAGTAGTCAGTGCCCTTTTCGTACCCGGCAAAGGCTCGCATCCCACCGGTGATCAGCAGAATGACCGCTGAAATGCCCCACAGATTATCTGCAATCAAGACGCTGCGCGCCTCACCCAGCCCCGCGGCCAACCGCCGAAAAGCGCTGCCGCGGGTCAGTACGGCCCAGAAACCCAGGGCGTAAGCCAAGAGATGAATCGCCGCAAAAAACCAGTGGGCAAGCATCGAGATACTCCAGTCAGGTTTGAGTTGGATCAGCCTGTCAGTAGTAGCCCATAAAATCGGGGATTGCCCCTCCCCCACGCGGGAGACGCAAACGAAGAAAAGAAAACAAAGTCATTCGCGAGCTGCAAGCAGGTGCAAAGAAGATCCTCACTCAGGCCGGCGCTGCGCTTGTTTGCAATGATGGCCATGTGACAGACACCCGATCATTCTCCTTGTAGACTCCCGCTCATCATTCGGCATGAATCTGATCGCTCCAATGCGCAAAATAATATTTTTCCTCATGCTGTGCGCCTCTACAGCGCAAGCAGCCTGCGAGATGCAACCCACGACCATCGTCGGGAAAACCCTGATTGGGTCTTTTGAGACGAAAAGGCTGAAATCCGACGCGATCAAATTCTCGCCGGAGACCGGCGACATCACTGGCAAGAATGCAGTGTTCGACTTTGACACTCTTTATGAAATGGATTCCGGCAAATCATCTGCGAGATTCCGCGTGGGTGAGGCTTTCCTGATTGACGGGGTTTCTTATGTCGGGAACGTTGAGTGGGAATCCGGAAAAGCTCCGAAAAAAACCGGGATCTACGAGTTTTACGCCCTTAAAACAGAACCCGTGAAAAACGCTAAAACCCTGACGATGGTAGGCGACTCGATTACCTGGTGGAGCTACGGCCGTTATTTCCGTTGCCTGCTCGCCCCAGAGTTGCCTGGAGTGCAGTTTGTAGGGCCTCACACCGATGTAGTTGGTTATGGACATGCCGGTGAAGGTGGCAACAATACCCAGCAAGTCATTGACCGCCTGGACAAAATCAAACCATCCAATTATTACTTTGTGCTTGCAGGAACAAACGATTGGAATTTTTGGGCGCCACCGAAAACTATTGAAAACCTGAAAGAGATTGCGAAGGCACTGAACGAAAAAGGCGGACAGGTCATCATCTCCACCCTGCTTCCTCGGCTTGACGAACATGATGCACACAACGAAGAAGTGAACAGATTGTTACTTGCGTGGAATGGCGAGGGATGCGACTGCAAAATAATCGACTTGGGCTCCGAGTTCAGGAAGCTTCCAAACAGCCAAAGCTATTTCTGGGATAACGCAGTCCATCCGAACTTTGAAGGCTATCAAAAGATCACCGAAATACTCGGCACCGACATCCGTAAAACTTTTAATCAAGTCGCTCAGTAACCATCGGTGGCTCCAGGTCCTGGCTTTTGGTCTTCCGACAAATGTAAGCCCACGGCTTACATGAAGGCTAGAGCCGACCTGATGATGTAGCGCGGCGATGGCTTTGCAAATCGCAGTGTCCAGTCCTGAAACAGGTATAAACCATATTCAGGACTAGACGCCATCTTGAATCGCTTTGTTGATTGACTGTTGAGGGATTGTTCCTTTTTCGCGCGCCCCCCCCCCCGGCTTCGTTCGCCGCTTGCGCCTCAAATTCCGGCATCGGCCGGCACGTTCCGGCTTCTCGAATTCCAGAACCACGCCGCCGACTTCGCCGCCCACTCGGTCTGTTCCAGCAGCTCAGGCGTCCGCAGCAGACGATTGACCGTGGGGACCACCAGAGAAGAGGCGGACTTGATCGCTTATCGGTATACTCAATTTTTTCGAATGAAATCGTAATGCTAAATTCAGTTCAGATTCTTAGAGCTCTCGCCGCATGGATTGTAGTATTCCACCACTACATTCAGATTTTCGGTTATGGAAAAAGTAATGAAGTATCAAATATCATCGCGCTATACGGATCTATCGGGGTTGATATTTTTTTCGTAATCAGTGGCTTTGTCATTTTTACTTCTGCCTCCCAGAGATCGTTGACACCTGGAGAATTTTTCATACAAAGAGCCGCTCGAATAGTACCGGCATACTGGATTTTCACCCTAATTACCGCTGCGACGATTTACTGGGCTCCATCCATAATGCCCTTATTGGGCGTCGATAGCATATCCCTGCTAAAAAGTCTTTTTTTCATTCCCACCCCAAATCCGTCTGGCATAGGAATATATCCGATCCTCACAGTAGGATGGACGCTAAATTACGAAGTGCTTTTTTATGCGATATTCTTTTTATCTCTTTTCCTGCCCCGCGCCCTTCTAGCTCCTGCGATATTTTTCGGGGTTATCATATCGACTTACATATTGCCAAAAATGGGTGGATCGTTCTTATTCTACGGGGCCCCAATAGTATATGAATTCTTGCTGGGGATAATAATCTCCATCATTTACCAGCTTGGGTTACTTAAACGAATCAACCCGATGGCTGCCATTCCTCTGGTAGCAATATCGATTGCAGCAGTAGCATTAATGCCAGACACCGACACTCATGACCCAATGCGGCTTGGGATTCCGAGCGCAATAATCGTGATCGCGATCATATCGCAAGAAAGATATCTTCCTAAACTTTCAATACTTACCAAATTAGGTGATTTTTCGTACTCCACATACCTCATCCATCCGATAGTGATTTGGTACATGCTGAGCGCAAAAAATCACTTTGATTTAAACCTGACGCTTACACTAATAATTACTTGCTCTTTGATTATGGTGTTTTCTTGGTGGAGCTTTGCCTTCATCGAGTTGCCGATTTCGAAGCTTACTAAAAAAAGGGTATTGGAAAGCGCCAGACAGGCTACAAGTCCAACGTAGCCACAGGAATCCATACCAATCTCCGGCCAAGGCACACCCTTGAAAAATGTGTGCCTCCCCTCCCCTCCAGCCTCAGAGGCTGCCTGGCCTGCTCCAGCTCACGGAGCGGTCGCCACTGGTGCCGCCACGCCTGTTCCACTACAAGCCCAAGGCGCGGCGCCGAGAACAGATCGACGCAAAGGACCACCGGGCGTCGGCAACCCCGCACTACCTGAACAAGGAGCTCAGCAAGGCCCCGGATGCAGCGCGCGCCTACGACCATATGCCAGCCGGCGAGCCTCCCCTCTTTTCACGAGATCCGCACTTCAGATGGCTGTACGAGCAGCAAGCTTCCCACAGGAGTACATTCAGGCGTTGATGGGGCATGCGAACGAGAGGATGACGAAGCACTATCAGGAGGGGCACGACGAAAAGAAGATCGAGTACCTGGAGGCAAGTGCCGAATTGGCGTTCTGAGCTGGGAGTTTTTCAAATCGCAGTGTCTAGTCCTGAAATAGGTTTACACCTGTTTCATCCCAGCGCCCGATGCATCGCATCGGGCGTTTTGTATTTCAAAGACTGGTGCGGACGCTCGTGGTTGTAGATCGATATTGATTCACTCACCAT
>NZ_JACVBK010000008.1:0-397102 GCF_014852325.1 Pseudomonas sp. PDM01 | reverse complement strand
CGGGGGCGGCTAACCCGGCATCCATGCCGGGTTGCCCACTGCGCAGAACCTGCGCTCGGCCTCTCGAGGGGGCGCTCAGATCAAAAGCTGAAGGCGAGCTAACGCTCGGCCTGATGAGTGGTGGAAAGCAAAAGCGTATGGGATTCCCTGTAGGAGCCGGCTTGCCGGCGAAAAACGTCTAGGCGACGCGTTCAATCAGACAGCACGCGTTATCGTTGACGTCCATCGCCAGCAAGCTGGCTCCTACAATTTTGAATCGTGTGAACCCAATCCCCTGTAGGAGCCGGCTTGCTGCGGGCGGCGTTCCGACGATAGCGGTGGATCAGTCAACGTATGCATTGGCTGGACAGATGCTATCGCCAGCAAGCCGGCTCCTACAGGGGAACGTGTGCAACTGGGTAATCAGGTTGGCTGATACTGGATCTGATACCAACAAAAACGGCACCTTCCGGTGCCGCTCGCCTTTCTCAGTGCCGCCGTTTACTTACGCGCATCTGCCCACGACTTCAGCAGTTCGTTGTAGCTCACGGTTTCACCCTTAGGCTTTTCGTTCGCCAGTTTCGGTTTTGGTGCCCCCGGCTGATCGAACCAGTATTGCGCATCGCGCTCGGGGTTCATTTTCGGGGCGCAGGTGGCTTGGGCCTTTGAGCGTTCCAGACGGGACATGATCGCGTCCTGATCCTTGGCCAGGCCGTCGAGCGCCTGTTGCGGGGTTTTGTCGCCGCTGGCGGCTTCGGCGATGTGGCTCCACCACAACTGCGCGAGGCGAGGGTAATCAGGCACATTGGTCCCGGTTGGCGTCCATTGCACACGGGCCGGGCTGCGGTAGAACTCGACCAGACCACCGAGTTTCGGTGCCAGGTCGGTCATCGCTTGCGAGTTGATGTCCGACTCGCGAATCGGTGTCAGGCCGACGATGGTTTTCTTCAGCGACACGGTTTTCGACGTCACGAACTGTGCATAGAGCCAGGCAGCCAGTTTCTGTTTCTCAGGCGTGGACTTCATGAACGTCCAGGAACCCACGTCCTGATACCCCAGCTTCATGCCCTCTTCCCAATACGGACCGCGCGGCGAAGGCGCCATGCGCCATTTCGGTGTGCCGTCGGCGTTCACCACGGGCAGACCCGGTTTGGTCATGTCGGCGGTGAAAGCGGTGTACCAGAAGATTTGTTGGGCGATGTTGCCCTGGGATGGCACCGGGCCGGACTCGGAGAAGGTCATGCCCGCCGCTTCCGGTGGTGCGTAGGCCTTGAGCCAGTCGACGTATTTGGTGGTGGCGAATACCGCCGCCGGGCCGTTGGTGTCGCCACCGCGAGTCACGCTGGAACCGACCGGGTGGCAGTCCTCGACGCGGATGCCCCACTCGTCCACCGGCAAACCGTTAGGCAAGCCCTTGTCGCCACCACCCGCCATGGAGAACCAGGCATCGGTGAAGCGCCAGCCCAGGGACGGGTCTTTCTTGCCGTAGTCCATGTGACCGTAGACCCGCTTGCCGTCGATTTCCTTGACGTCTTCGCTGAAGAATTTGGCGATGTCTTCATAGGCCGACCAGTTCACCGGAACGCCCAACTCGTAACCGTACTTTTCCTTGAACTTGGCTTTTAGGTCCGCACGCTCGAACCAGTCGGCGCGGAACCAATAAAGGTTGGCGAACTGTTGGTCGGGCAGTTGATAGAGCTTGCCGTCGGGCGCGGTGGTGAAGGAAAGGCCGATGAAATCCTTGAGGTCCAGGGTCGGCGAAGTGAAGTTTTTACCTTCATTGGCCATCAGGTCGGTGATCGATTCAGTCTTGCCGTAACGGAAGTGCGTACCGATCAGGTCCGAGTCGTTGACCCAGCCGTCATAGATGCTCTTGTCCGACTGCATCACGGTCTGCAGCTTTTCCACCACGTCGCCTTCCTGCAGCAAATCGTGGGTCACCTTGATCCCGGTGATCTCGGTAAAAGCCTTGGCCAACACCTTGGACTCATATTCGTGAGTGGTCAGGGTTTCCGAGACGACCTTGATGTCCATCCCGCGAAACGGCTCGGCGGCCTTGATGAACCACTTCAGTTCCGCGAGCTGCTGATCCGCCGACAGGGTGGACGGTTTGAACTCGCTGCCGATCCATTTTTTCGCGGCTTCTTCGTAGGCATCGGCCCAGGCCGAAGCGCTCAAACCGCTGAGTGCCAGCATGGCTGCCAATGAAATGCTATGTCGCAGCTTATTGTTTTTGTCGAACATAGAGACCTCCTTTTAGGGTTTCGGAGCAACATTGCCGAGCGATTCGACTAGCCCCAACGCATCACAGCCAACAGCCACACCAGGGACAACGCGAACGCTACCCAGATGCTCCAGTCGGTGACGCCGATTACCAGCAAATGCAGGTAGGCGCTGCCGAGAAGACCGATAAACAACCGATCGCCACGGGTGGTGGCAATCGGCAAAAAACCACGCCGAAGAACGCTCGGCGAGCGTAGTTCCCACGTCGTCATGCCCACCAGAATCAGGCCAATGACGGTGAAGAACGCCGCTGTGGGGACAGTCCAACTCATCCATTCCATCATCAGTTCCTCATACTCGGCCGAGGGCAAAGCCCTTGGCCACGTGGTTACGGACAAACCAGATCACCAGCATGCCCGGCAGGATGGTCAACACCCCCGCCGCCGCCAGCACGCCCCAGTCGATGCCGGACGCCGAAACGGTTCGGGTCATCACCGCCGCGATCGGCTTGGCGTTGACCGAGGTCAGCGTCCGCGCCAGCAACAATTCGACCCAGGAAAACATGAAGCAGAAGAACGCCGTCACGCCGATCCCCGAGCCAATCAGCGGCACAAAAATCTTCACGAAGAACTTGGGAAAACTGTAGCCATCAATGTAGGCGGTTTCGTCGATTTCCTTCGGAACGCCGGACATGAAGCCCTCGAGAATCCACACCGCCAACGGCACGTTGAACAGGCAATGCGCCAACGCCACGGCGATGTGGGTGTCGAACAGGCCGATCGACGAATACAGCTGGAAGAACGGCAACAGGAATACCGCCGGTGGTGCCATGCGGTTGGTCAGCAGCCAGAAGAACAGGTGCTTGTCGCCGAGAAAGCGATAACGCGAGAACGCATACGCCGCCGGCAACGCCACGCTCAACGAAATCAGCGTGTTCAGGCTCACGTAATACAGCGAGTTGAGGTAACCGGTGTACCAGGCCGGATCGGTGAAGATCACCTTGTAGTTGGCAAAGGTGAAATCCTGCGGAAACAGCGTCAGGCCGCTGAGGATTTCGGTGTTGCTCTTGAAGGACATGTTCAGCAGCCAGTAGATCGGCACCAGCAGGAACAGGATGTAGATCAGCAGTGGAATCAGCTTTCTCTTGCTCATGGTGGGCCTCAGCGGTTGGCGTCAGAGTGAGTCATGGCGGTGTAGAACAGCCAGGACACCAACAGGATGATCAGGAAGTACACCAGCGAGAACGCCGCCGCCGGGCCGAGGTCGAATTGGCCGATGGCCATTTGCGTCAGGGTCTGGCTGAGGAAGGTCGTGGCATTGCCCGGCCCGCCGCCCGTGAGCACGAACGGCTCGGTGTAGATCATGAAACTGTCCATGAACCGCAGCATCACGGCGATCAACAGCACGCTCTTGAGCTTGGGCAACTGGATGTGTCGGAACACCGCCCAGGCGGATGCGCGATCAATCCGCGCGGCCTGGTAGTACACGTCCGGAATCGCCCGCAACCCGGAGAAACACAACAGCGCCACCAGCGACGTCCAGTGCCAGACGTCCATCACCAGCACCGTGACCCAGGCGTCCATGGTGTTGGCCGCATAGTTATAGTTGATGCCCATCGCATTGAGGCTCGAACCGAGCAAGCCGATGTCGGCCCGGCCGAAGATCTGCCAGATGGTGCCGACCACGTTCCATGGAATCAGCAGCGGAATCGCCAGGATGATCAGCACCAGGGAAGACCAGCGGCCCTTGGTTGGCATGGTCAGGGCGATGGCGATGCCCAGCGGGATTTCGATCAGCAGCACGCAGCCAGAGTAGATGAACTGGCGCAGCAGCGAGTCGTGTAGCCGTGGGTCGAGCAGCACCTGTTTGTACCAGTCGGCGCCGACGAAGTAGCGGCTGGACTGGTCGAAGATGTCCTGCACCGAATAGTTGACCACGGTCATCATCGGGATCACCGCACTGAACGCCACCAGCAAAAACACCGGCAGCACCAGCCACCAGGCCTTGTTGTTCTGCACCTTGTTCATGGCAGCACCTCCAGCAGGTAATCGTCGGCATAGACCATCAACCATTGCGCCGGAAAGCTGATGTACGCCGTGCCCTCCGGCACCGGTTTGTCTTCCGCCAACCGCACTTTCAACGGCACGCCGTCGAGGTTCAGGGTCATGATCTTGTAGGTGCCAAGGTCTTCGACGTGTACGACCTTTGCCTGCATCGCGTCGTCAAACGGTTCGTCCCACACGTGTACGAACTCAGGTCGGATGCCAACCTTCAGGGTTTTCCATTCGGACCCGGCGATGCGTTGCAGTTGCGCCTCGGACAACGGCAAATGCGTCGAGGCAAAACCGACACCGCCCGGTTGCGGCTGCACGTCGATCAGGTTCATCCCCGGGCTGCCGATGAAATAACCGACAAAGGTATGGCTCGGCCGTTCGAACAATTCCCGTGGCGTGCCGAACTGCACGATCTGCCCGCCGTACATCACCGCGATCTTGTCGGCGAAGGTCGAGGCTTCAAGTTGATCGTGGGTGACGTAGACCATGGTGATGTTGAACTGCTCATGGATCTGTTTGAGCTTGCGCCGCAGCTTCCACTTCAAGTGCGGGTCGATCACCGTCAGCGGTTCATCGAAGAGGATGGCGGAGACGTCATCGCGCACCAGCCCACGGCCCATCGAGACTTTCTGTTTTTCGTCAGCGGTGAGGTTGCGCGCCTTCTTGCTCAGCAACGCCTGGAGGTCGAGGACCTCGGCAATTTCCTGCACCTTGCTGTGAATTTTCGCTTCGGCCATGCCCTGATTGCGCAGCGGAAAGGCCAGGTTATCGAACACCGTCATGGTGTCGTAGACCACCGGAAACTGGAAAACCTGAGCGATGTTGCGCTTCTCCGGGGTCAGGTCGTTGACCGCTTTGCCGTCGAACAGGACATGGCCCTGGGACGGGCTGAGCAACCCGGAAATGATGTTGAGCAAGGTCGATTTGCCGCAGCCCGACGGGCCGAGCAAGGCATAGGCGCCGCCCTGCTCCCAGATGTGATCCATCTCGCGGATCGCGTAATCCTCGGGGCCGCTCGGCGTGCGCGTGTAACTGTGGGCGAGGTTCTGCAAACGGATTTCGGCCATCAGGCAACCCTCGATATACGGCGACCGGGCGCCTGGACTAGCCGCCCCTGCGCATCGAACACAAACAGTTTATGGGTCGGGATGTAGATGCGGATCGGCGCATCGACGTCGTATTCGTGAACACCGGGCAAATGCAGCACCAGCAGGAAATGCTCGTTGCGCACGTGGAGGAAGGTTTCCGAGCCGCTGATCTCGGCGACCTCGACGGTCACTGCCAGTTCGAGGTCATCGTCGTTGCTCGGCACCAGCGAGATGTGGCTCGGACGCACACCGAAGCGGAACTCGCCCTCGCCCACCGGGCGCAAATCGACGTTCAACGGGAAGTGCACGAAATTGGCGAAGCTGACTTCGTTGCCGGCGATGCGCCCGGGCATCAGGTTGATCGGCGGTTCGGAGAACAGCTCGGCGGCCAGCACCGATTGCGGCTGGTGATAGACCTCGGAGGACTTGCCGCTCTGAATCACCCGGCCTTCGTGAAGAATGGTCGTGGTGCCACCGAGCGCCAGCGCTTCGTTGGGCTCGGTGGTGGCGTAGATGGCGATGGTGTGCCGCGCCTTGAACAGCTCGCGCATTTCCTGGCGCAGTTCTTCGCGCAACTTGTAGTCGAGGTTGACCAGCGGCTCGTCGAACAGGATCAGTTCGGCGTCCTTGACCAGCGCCCGGGCCATCGCGGTGCGCTGTTGCTGACCGCCGGAGAGCTCGAGCGGATAGCGCTGGAGAAACTTCTCGATGCGCAGCATCTTCGCGGTTTCCAGCACCTTGCTCTGGATCAGCTCGTTGGACACGCCGGCCTGACGCAGCGGCGAGGCGATGTTCTCGAACACCGTCATGGTCGGGTAGTTGATGAACTGCTGATAGACCATCGACACGTTGCGCAAGCGCACCGGGCGTTGGGTGACGTCGACGCCGTTCATCAGGATGCGGCCGCTGTCGGGCTTGTCCAGGCCCGCCATCAGGCGCATGAGACTGGTTTTGCCGGACAGCGTGCGGCCCAGCAAAACGTTGAAGGATCCAGGTTCGAAACTCAGGTACGCATCGTCGATCCAGGTCTGGCCCTCGACGGTGCGGCTGACGTGCTCCAGAGTGAGTGACATGGCTCGGCCTTTTTATTATTGGAGTCAAGCGACCGGAGCAGTAGAGCGAGTTTCATGCCAGAAATTGCAAGTGGTTGATCTGGTTTGGAAATCCGTGAAACAGCGGTGAAACCGCTTTCGTTGCTGAACAGAAATGAACAACGTCGGCTGAACAATTGAACAATCGAACCGTTGACAATGAACAATAGTGAACAACACTCTACGGACTGTTCACGGTCCCTGTAGGAGCCAGGCTTGCCGGCGAAGGCGATTTCAAAGACGCCTTCGCCGGCAAGCCTGGCTCCTACAGGGCGCAGGCACAGAATTGCAGTACCTGTGGGAGCGAGCCTGCTCGCGATTACGGTGGGTCAGTCAATTTGATTTCGACTGACCCACCGTAATCGCGAGCAGGCTCGCTCCCACAGGGGGAATACCTATAACAACAATAAAAGCGTTATTCAGAGGCTGACTGTAATGGCCGCACCTGCCCCCGTTTTGTCCCACGACGCCATCATCCAGGACTCCTGGTCCCGTTGCCGCGCGTTCGGGCTCGATCATCAGAGTGCCCCGGCATTCGACCAGCTACCGGCAGCGGACATCGCGCAGTTGCTGGAAAGCCAGCATTCATTGGTGCAGACCACCCATCAAGAAGTCCTGCCCTACTACGAAAACATCCTCAGCAACTCCAATTGCCTGATCATGCTCGCCGACAATCAGGGCCAGGTCCTGACCTCCTGGGGCACCCAGCGTTTCATCGAGCCGAGCCTGACCCGCGGCTTCAGCGCCGGCGCCAGCTGGATGGAGCGTTGCAGCGGCACCAATGCCATCGGCACCGCCCTGGCCTGTGAGCAGGCGGTGCACATCGAGCACGATGAACATTTCCTCAAGGCCAACCGCTTCATGACAGGTTCCGCCGCGCCGATTTTCGATGCCGAACGCAAGGTCATCGCGGTGCTGGACGTGTCCAGCGACAGTTACCTGCCGCCGTCCCACACCCTCGGCATGGTCAAGATGATGAGCCAGACCGTGGAGAACCGGCTGATCCTCAACCTGTTCCACGGCCAGCACTTTCAACTGACGTTCAACACCGGGTTGAACAATCTCGACAGCCAATGGGCCGGTCTGTTGATTTTCGATGAGACCGGCCAGGTGCTCTCAGCCAATCGCCGCGCCGACAATCTGCTGGGCATCAGCCTGTCGCGGGTCAGTGTCGAAAGCCTGTTCAAGGTCTCGTTGCTGGAACTGCTGAATCAGCCGGACGGCCTGCCCTTCTCCCTCCAGGCGTCCGGGCGCAACCGCTTCCAGTGCCTGTTGAAGCGGCCGAAGCAGGCGCCGATCCAGGCAAGAATGTTCGCCGAGCCCGCCGTGGCGGCACCCGCACCCGCCGCCATCAGCCTCAATACCCTGCATTTCGGCGACAGCCGAGTGGAAAAAGCCGTGCGCCAGGCCGAGCGCCTGCTGGAGAAAGACATTCCGCTGCTGATCCACGGCGAAACCGGGGTCGGCAAGGAAGTGTTCGTCAAGGCGCTGCATCAGGCCAGTTCTCGCAGCAAACAACCATTCATTGCCGTCAACTGTGCAGCGATCCCCGCCGAACTGGTGGAGTCCGAGCTGTTTGGCTACGAGAAAGGCGCGTTTACGGGTGCCAATCAGAAAGGCAGCATCGGGCTGATTCGCAAGGCCGACAAAGGCACGCTGTTTCTCGATGAAATCGGTGACATGCCATTGCCGACTCAAGCCCGGCTATTAAGGGTTTTGCAGGAGCGCTGCGTGCAGCCGGTGGGCAGCAGCGAGCTGTTCCCGGTGGATATCCGCATTATCTCGGCGACTAACCGTTCGTTGCGCGAGCAGGTTCAGTTGGGACGGTTTCGCGAAGACCTGTATTACCGGATCGGCGGCTTGACCCTGGAATTGCCGCCGCTCAGGGAACGCAGCGACAAGCAGGCGCTGTTCAAACGCTTGTGGGAACAACACCGTGAACCGTCGCAGTGGGCCGGGTTGAGCCGTGAGGTGCTGGAGTTGTTCGGCCGTCATCCGTGGCCGGGGAATTTAAGGCAGGTCAGCAGCGTGATGCAGGTGGCGCTGGCCATGGCGGAAGAGCAACCGGTGCGGCCGGAGCATTTGCCGGATGATTTTTTTGTCGATCTGGAGATGGAACCGGTGGAGGTGGATGAGCCGTTGGCGGTTGATTTGAATGATGTGGAGGATTTGAATCGGCAGTTGCAGGCGGCTGGGGGGAATATTTCCCATCTGGCGCGGCGGCTGGGGGTTAGTCGCAATACCCTCTATAAAAGGTTGCGTCAATCAGACAGCTGACCGCTGCGCGGTCAATCGCCGGCAAGCCGGCTCCTACAGGGGTCGAGTCGTTCGCGAATGTTGTGTACGACTCGCCCCCTGTAGGAGCCAGCTTGCTGGCGATGACGTCAGCCGCAACTCCACATCCCTGATGCCCATACGAAAAACAAAAACCCGCACAAGGCGGGTTTTGTTTGTAACGAACGCAGCAATCAGTCAGCCAGACGCCAGGTCGTACCGCCCTTGCCATCTTCCAGCACCACACCCATCGCGGTCAGTTGATCGCGAATACGGTCGGATTCCGCCCAGTCCTTACCGGCACGAGCCGCCAGACGCGCAGCAATCAGCGCATCAACCTCAGCCGCATCAACCCGCCCTTCGGCACCGGCCTGCAGGAAGTCATCGGCCTCAAGCTGCAACACACCCAGCACGCTCGCCAGCTCTTTCAGACGCGCCGCCAGACCGGCCGCCGCATCCAGATCGCTCTCACGCAGACGGTTGATCTCGCGAACCATCTCGAACAGCACCGCGCAGGCTTCCGGCGTGCCGAAGTCGTCGTTCATCACCTGAGTGAAGCGCTCGACGAACGCTTCGCCGCCAGCAGGCGCGACAGTCGGCAGGCCTTTCAACGCATGGTAGAAACGCTCGAGTGCGCCTTTGGCGTCCTTGAGGTTGTCTTCCGAATAGTTGATCGCGCTGCGGTAGTGGCTCGACACCAGCAGGTAACGCACGACTTCCGGATGGTACTTTTCCAGCACGTCGCGAATGGTGAAGAAGTTGTTCAAGGACTTGGACATCTTCTCGCCATTGATGCGAATCATGCCGCAATGCATCCACGCGTTGGCGTAGGTCTTGCCGGTGGCCGCTTCGCTCTGGGCGATTTCGTTTTCATGGTGCGGGAACTCAAGGTCGCTGCCGCCGCCATGAATGTCGAAGGTCTCGCCCAGGCAGCAGGTCGACATCACCGAGCATTCGATGTGCCAGCCCGGACGACCGTCGCCCCACGGCGATGGCCAGCTCGGTTCACCCGGCTTGGCGCCTTTCCACAGCACGAAGTCCAGCGGGTCCTGCTTGGACTCGTCGACTTCGATCCGCGCGCCGATGCGCAGGTCTTCGATCTTCTTGCGCGACAGCTTGCCGTAGCCCATGAACTTGGCGACGCGGTAGTACACGTCGCCATTGCCCGGTGCGTAGGCGTAACCCTTGTCGATCAGGGTCTGGATCATGGTCTGCATGCCAGCGATGTGATCGGTGGCCCGCGGTTCCATGTCCGGCTTGAGGATGTTGAGGCGCGCCTCGTCCTCGTGCATCGCGGTGATCATGCGCTCGGTCAGCACGTCGAACGGCTCACCGTTCTCCTTGGCCCGATTGATGATCTTGTCTTCAATGTCGGTGATATTGCGCACATACGTCAGGTTATAACCGCTGAACCGCAACCAGCGGGTCACCAGGTCAAACGCGACCATGCTGCGGCCGTGGCCAATGTGGCAGTAGTCGTACACGGTCATCCCGCAGACGTACATGCGCACATTGTTGCCATCCAGCGGTTTGAATACTTCTTTGCTCTTGGTGAGCGTGTTGTAGATCGAAAGCACGTTAGAGGTTCCTTGAATCACTGGCCCCACGAATCACGCAAGGTCACGGTACGGTTGAATACCGGAGCACCTGGTTTCGAGTCCTTGATATCCGCGCAGAAGTAACCTTCGCGCTCGAACTGGAAACGGTCTTCCGGCTGTGCATTGCCCAGGGAGGGTTCAGCACGACAACCAGTGAGTACTTGCAGCGAATCAGGGTTGATGTTGTCCAGGAAACTGGCGCTGTCTTCGGCCTTTTCAGGGTTCGGCGAGCGGAACAGGCGATCGTACAGACGCACTTCGCACTCGACGCTGGCCGCGGCCGGCACCCAGTGAATCACGCCTTTGACCTTGCGGCCTTCAGGGTTCTTGCCCAATGTTTCCGGATCGTACGAGCAACGCAGTTCGACGATGTTGCCATCGGCGTCCTTGATTGCTTCGTCGGCACGGATCACATAGCTGCCGCGCAGACGCACTTCGCCGTTCGGTTCCAGGCGCTTGTAGCCTTTTGGCGGCTCTTCCATGAAGTCATCGCGGTCGATGTAGATTTCACGGGCGAACGGCAGCTTGCGCACGCCGAGTTCTTCTTTCTGCGGGTGACGAGGCAGTTCGAGGTGGTCGACCTTGTCTTCCGGGTAATTGGTGATCACGACCTTCAGCGGACGTAGGACGCACATGGCGCGCGGGGCGTTCGCGTCGAGGTCCTGACGGATGCTGAACTCAAGCATGCCGAAGTCAACCACGCCGTCGGAACGGTTGGTGCCGATCATGTCGCAGAAATTGCGGATCGACGCCGGGGTGTAGCCACGACGGCGGAAGCCGGACAGCGTGGACATGCGCGGATCGTCCCAGCCATTGACGTGCTTCTCATCGACCAACTGCTTGAGCTTGCGCTTGCTGGTGATGGTGTAGTTCAGGTTCAGGCGGCTGAACTCGTACTGGCGCGGGTTCGCCGGCACCGGCAGGTTCTCGAGGAACCACTCGTACAGCGGACGGTGGCTTTCGAACTCCAGGGTGCAGATCGAGTGGGTGATGCCTTCGATGGCGTCCGACTGACCGTGGGTGAAGTCGTAGTTCGGGTAGATGCACCACTTGTCACCGGTCTGGTGGTGATGCGCATGACGGATGCGATACATGATCGGATCGCGCAGGTTCATGTTCGGCGAAGCCATGTCGATCTTGGCCCGCAGCACACGTGCGCCGTCCGGGAACTCGCCGGCGCGCATGCGGGCGAACCAGTCGAGGTTTTCTTCGACGCTGCGATCACGGAACGGGCTGTTGCGGCCCGGCTCGGTCAGAGTGCCACGGTATTCCTTGGCTTGTTCAGGGCTCAGGTCGTCAACATAGGCCTTGCCGGCCTTGATCAGTTCAACGGCCCAGTCGTGCAACTGGTCGAAATACTGCGAGGCATAGCGCACTTCGCCAGACCATTCGAAACCCAGCCATTTGACGTCGCTTTCGATGGCGTCGATGTATTCCTGGTCTTCCTTGGCCGGGTTGGTGTCGTCGAAACGCAGGTGGGTGACGCCGCCAAACTCCTGGGCCAGACCGAAGTTCACACAGATCGACTTGGCGTGACCGATGTGCAGGTAGCCGTTGGGCTCAGGCGGGAAACGGGTGACGATCTGCGTGTGCTTACCCGAGTCCAGGTCCGCCTGGATGATCGGGCGCAGGAAATTGACCGGCACGGCAGGGCCGGTCTTGGAATTCGAGGTAGGGTCGACAGTGGGCTTGCTCATAGGATCCTTGAACGTACAAGTGCGCGGCCGGAACACGGGCCTGATAAAACAAAGCCGCTATCATAGCCGAAGCCGTCAAGTCGCTGACAGTACAGGCCCGAAAACGGCTGCATTTAATCGGATGCAAATGAAAAACAGCCTCGAAATTGGCGTCTGTCGCGCTAAACTGCGCACCTTGGCCGACATCGGCCGGACCGGTTGAGGGCTCGACAGCCCTGAAACCCACGAATTCCCAGAAAGAGTACCGATCATGACCCAAGTCAAACTGACCACCAACCACGGCGACATCGTCCTGGAACTGAACGCTGAGAAAGCCCCGATCACCGTGGCCAACTTCATCGAGTACGTTAAAGCCGGTCACTACGAAAACACTGTTTTCCACCGCGTCATCGGTAACTTCATGATCCAGGGCGGCGGTTTCGAGCCAGGCATGAAAGAAAAGAAAGACAAGCGCCCAAGCATCCAGAACGAAGCCGACAACGGTCTTTCCAACGACAAATACACCGTCGCCATGGCCCGCACCATGGAGCCGCATTCGGCTTCCGCCCAGTTCTTCATCAACGTCGCTGACAACAGCTTCCTGAACCACAGCGGCAAGAACGTTCAGGGCTGGGGCTACGCAGTGTTCGGCAAAGTGACCGCCGGTACCGACGTTGTCGACAAGATCAAAGGCGTGTCCACCACCTCCAAGGCCGGCCACCAGGACGTACCAGCAGACGACGTGATCATCGAGAAAGCCGAGATCATTGAGTGATATTGCTGATTTCAGACTTGCATCTGGAAGAGGAGCGCCCGGACATCACCCGGGCGTTTCTGGATTTGCTCGCCGGACGCGCCCGCTCGGCGAGTGCGTTGTACATCCTCGGCGACTTTTTCGAAGCGTGGATTGGCGACGATGCCATGACGCCCTTCCAGCGTTCCATCTGCCAGGCCCTGCGCGACCTCAGCGACAGCGGCACGGCGATTTTTCTGATGCATGGCAATCGTGACTTCATGCTCGGCCAGGCCTTTTGCAAACAGGCCGGTTGTACGCTGTTGAAGGACCCGAGTGTCGTGCAGTTCAACGGCGAGCCGGTGCTCTTGATGCACGGCGACAGCCTCTGCACCCGCGACGAGGCTTACATGAAGCTGCGTCGTTACCTGCGCAACCCGATCACCCTGTTCATCCTGCGCCACTTGCCGTTGCGCACCCGCCATAAACTGGCGCGCAAACTGCGCAGCGAAAGCCGTGCGCAGACGCGGATGAAGGCCAATGACATTGTCGATGTCACGCCGGACGAAGTGCCACGGGTGATGCAGGCCTATGGCGTGAAAACCCTGATCCACGGGCACACCCATCGCCCGGCCATCCACAAGTTGCAGATTGGTGAGCAAGCGGCCAAGCGCATTGTGCTGGGGGATTGGGATCGCCAAGGCTGGGCGTTGCAGGTGGATGAGAGCGGGTTTGCGTTGGCGCCGTTTGATTTCACCCCGCCGCCACAACTCGCAGCCCCCACGAGCTAACGCCAAACACTGGAACCTTGTAGGAGCGAGGCTTGCCCGCGAAGGCATCGTGTCAGTCAACATCAATGCTGAATGATCCGACGCTTTCGCGGGCAAGCCTCGCTCCTACAGGGATTCGCTCAATGGCCGGAGGCCGCGGGCCCGGCCTTTGCCGCGAACGGCGGTTTCGCCAGCCACACCAGCACGATCAACCCCATGAACGCCCACCCCAGCAACGTAAAGTAATCCACGGTGGAGAGCATGTACGCCTGGCTGGTCAGCACATGATCGAGCTGTGCATACGCCGGGTTGTTCGCACCGCCCAGCGCATTCAGGGCCTCGCGGGTCGCCGGTTCGTAGGTGCTGATGCTCTCGCTCATGTACGCGTGATGCTGATCCGCCCGGCGAATCCAGATCCACGTGGTCAACGACGCTGCAAAACTGCCGCCCAGTGTCCGCAGGAACGTCGCGAGGCCCGCGCCATCGGCGATCTGGCTCGGTGGCAGGTCCGACATCAAAATGCTCAAGGTCGGCATGAAGAACAGCGCCACGCCAATGCCCATGAACAACTGCACCAGGGCGATGTGCTGGAAGTCCACTTCGTTGGTGAACCCGGCGCGCATGAAGCAGCTGAGGCCAATCGCCAGGAACGCCAGGCCTGCCAGTAGCCGCAGGTCGAACTTGTGCGCGTACTTGCCGACAAACGGCGAGAGGATCACCGGCAGAATCCCGATTGGCGCAACCGCCAGCCCGGCCCACGTTGCCGTGTAGCCCATCTGCGTTTGCAGCCATTGCGGCAGGATCAGGTTGATGCCGAAGAACCCGGCGTAACCCAGCACCAGCACAATCGTGCCGATGCGGAAGTTGCGATACGCGAACAAGCGCAGGTTGACCACCGGGTGTTTGTCGGTCATTTCCCAGATCACGAACACCGCCAGCGCAATCGCGGAAATGGCCGCGCCGATGAGGATGAAATTCGATTCAAACCAGTCGAGGTCGTTGCCCTTGTCGAGGATCACCTGCAACGCGCCGACACCGATGATCAACGTGATCAGACCGACGTAATCCATTGGCTGATAACTGGTCACCACCGGCCGCGCCTTGAGCTGCGAACGCACCACCATCACCGCGAAAACCCCGATTGGCACGTTGATGAAGAAGATCCACGGCCAGCTATAACTGTCGGTAATCCAGCCGCCCAGAATCGGCCCGGCAATCGGCGCCACCACCGTGACCATCGCCAGCAACGCCAGAGCCATGCCGCGCCTGGCGGGGGGATAGACCGCGATCAGCAGCGTCTGGGTCATCGGGTACAACGGCCCGGCGACCAGACCTTGCAACACCCGAAAGCCAATCAGCTCTGGCATCGAGGTGGAAATACCGCAGAGAAACGAAGCCAGCACAAACAGGATCGTCGCCCACAGAAACAGTTTCACTTCGCCAAAGCGCCGACTGAGCCAGCCAGTCAGCGGCAGCGCAATCGCATTGCTCACCGCAAACGAGGTGATCACCCAGGTGCCCTGCTCCGAACTCACCCCCAGGTTGCCGGAAATCGTCGGCAGCGCCACGTTGGCGATGGTGGTGTCGAGCACTTGCATGAAAGTCGCCAGCGACAGGCCGATGGTGCTGAGCAGCAGGCTGGGCGGGGTGAAAGACGCGTTATTGCTCATCGCGAATCCTTTGAAACCTGATGGGCGCTGCGCCCCTTACAGACGCAGCAGGACCCTTGTAGGAGCCTGCGGCAGCTCCCACAGGGTCGGTGTCATGGCGAATCAGCGTTGCGCGGTTTTGCTGACCGCTGCGCTGTTGTCGTGGATCAACTGCGTGATCATCGCGTCGGCCTCGGCCAACTGACGGTCGTAGACGCTGGTGCTGAACGACGCCTTTTGCGGCGGCTGTTGCGCCAGCACCGGGCCGCTCTGGTCGCGCAGGTTCACATCGACCTGAGTCGACAGGCCCACGCGCAACGGGTGCTTGGCCAGTTCTTCGGCGTTGATGTGAATCCGCACCGGCACACGTTGCACGATCTTGATCCAGTTGCCGGTGGCGTTCTGCGCCGGCAGCAGGGCAAACGCGCTGCCGGTGCCAGCGCCGAGGCTGTCGATGGTGCCGCTGAATTTCACGTCGCTGCCGTACAGGTCAGCCTGGATATCCACCGGTTGGCCAATGCGCATGTCGCGCAGTTGGGTTTCCTTGAAGTTGGCGTCGATCCACAACTGATCCAGTGGAATGACGGCCATCAGCGCGGTGCCCGGCTGAACCCGTTGACCGAGTTGTACCGAGCGCTTGGCGACGTAACCGGTCACCGGTGCAATCAGAGTGCTGCGGGAATGGTTCAGGTACGCCTGGCGAAGTTGCGCGGCGGCCGACATCACGTCCGGGTGCGACGACACCACCGTGTCATCCACCAGGGCGCTGGTGGTTTTCAGTTGCTGTTTGGCGTTGGCCAGGGCGTTTTGCGCCGAGGTCAGGTCATCGCGAGCGTGGGACAGTTCTTCCTGGGAAATCGCCCCGCCCGCCGCGAGATTTTTCCGGCGATTGAAGTTGTCCTGGGCCTTCTGCACTTCCGCCTGCTGGGCGTTGACCTGGGCTTTCATGCCGTCGACGTTGCTGTACAAGCCGCGCACCTGACGCACGGTGCGAGCGAGGTTGGCCTGGGCACTTTGCAGACCGACTTCGGCGTCGTTCGGGTCGAAATTCACCAGCACCTGGCCTTCATGAACCAGGTCACCGTCATCAGCGCCGATGCTCACGACGGTGCCGGTGACCAGCGGCGTGATTTCCACCACGTTGCCGTTCACATAGGCGTCGTCGGTGCTTTCATTCCAGCGCCCGAAGAATTCGTGATAACCCCAGACGCCGACACCGGCGAGGACCACCACGATGGCCAGGACCACCAGCATGACTTTGCGTTTGCGCGGGTTGCTGGTGTCCTGCGGGTTGCCGGAGGTTTGTGTGTTTTGTGCAGTGGCCATGACCATTACCTTGAATTAGTTGTGCTGCGTGGCTGGGGTTGCGTTGGCCGCGGTCAGGGTTTCGCCCTGAAAACCGCCGCCCAGCGCCTGCATCAGTTGGATCGACAGGTCGATCTGCTCGGCATTCAGGTTGGCCAGCTGACGCTGGGCCTGGAGCAATTGCTGCTCGATGCTGAGCACGTCCAGGTAGTTACCGATGCCGGAACCGTACCGCTGGACCACGGTGTTGTAAGAATCCTGGGCAATGTCGGTGGCGTGCTGCTGAGCGCCGATCTGCCGGCCGATGTCACGCAACTGGTTGATGGTGTCGCTGACATCACCGAGGGCTTTCACCAGGCTTTTGTTGTACTGCGCAACGGCGAGGTCGTAATCGGCGTCGCGGGCATCGAGGTCGGCGCGCAGGCGGCCGCCGTCGAAAATCGGCAGGGAAATGGTCGGTGCGATGTTGAAGAATCGACTTGCGGACCCGAACATCGCGTCACCCAGCAACGATTCGGCACCGGCCGCCGCGCTGAGGTTCAGGTTGGGATAGAACCGGGTCTTGCCGGCGTCGATGTTCTTGCTCGCAGCCTCGACCCGCCAGCGCGCGGCCACCAGATCGGGACGACGACCGAGCAACTCGGCAGGCAGGACCGACGGCAAAGCCACGGCGCTGGCCTGAAGAATCTTCGGCCGGGCGATTTCATTGCCGCGATCCGGGCCTTTGCCGAGCAAGACCGCCAAGGCGATTTTCGCGCTTTGCAGGCGTTTCTCGGCGTCGATCAGGCTGGCTTCAGACGTGGCTTCCAGGCTTTCGGTTTGCTGGAACTGGTACTGGCTGTCGATCCCGGAACTCAGGCGACGCTGGCTCAGGTCGAGCATTTGCCGGGTGCGCTTGAGGTCTTCGTTGGCGAGGTCATAAACGATGTGCGCCTGCCCCAGATCGCTGTAGGCGCGGGCGACGTCGGCAGACAACGTCAGCTGCGCGGCCTGTTGATCGACTTCGGCAGCCCGGGCTTGGCCCAACGCAGCTTCCCAGGCGTCGCGCTGACCGCCCCAGAGGTCGAAGTTGTAATTGAAACTGGCGCCGATGTTGCGCACGGTGGAGTAGGCATCGCCCTCGCCCCTCGGGTCTTGATCCCGGGCCAGACGCGAACGGCTGACGCCGGCGCTGGCATCGAGGGTCGGCATCCGCGCAGCGTCGGCGGCATACGCGGCGGCGCTGGCCTGATGGGCGCGGGCGTCGGCGATCTGCATGTCGGGGCTGTCGTGCAGGGCTTCGCGAATCAGGCCGTCGAGCTGCGGGTCGCCGAGGCTTTTCCACCAGTCGCTTTTCGGCCAGGCCGCAGGCGACAGGGTCACGCCGCTGAGTGATTGCCCGGCCTTGAGGTCTTTCGCATCGAGGCTTTTGCCTTCGGTGGTCAGGCCGCTGTAGCTGGCGCAACCGGCCAGGGTCATGGCCGCGAGCACCAGGCTCAGGCCGGCGCGCAAGGTTTTGCTGCTCATTTGTCACCTACCCGCAGCAGCGTGATCGAGTCACCGGCTGCCACCAAAATTTTCTTCAGGATCTGTTCCAGGGTTTTCAGCTCATCCGGAGTGATCGCACCGGCCAGTTCGTTCATCGCGTCGGCGCCGATCACCGGCAAGCGGTCAGCCAACTGCTGGCCTTGCTCAGTCAACACAAGCTGCACCTGACGGCGGTCCGCTTCGGAGCGTTGGCGGGCGAGGAAACCTTTCTGTTCCAGACGATCGAGCATGCGGGTCATCGAACCGCTGTCGAGTGACAGGTGCCGGCACAGCTCGGCCGGGGTATCGACGCCGTATTGGGCGATGATGATCAGCACTTTGAACTGCGCGGCGGTGATGCCGTGGGGCTCCATGTGCGTGTCGATGATCCGGTCCTTGAGCAGCGCGGCGCGCCCGAGCAGGAGACCGAGATGGCAGTTCTTGAATTCGTCCGGGGTGAAATGTTTCATCTGACCACCAATTAGCTGCCTAGGCAGAGAATGTATGTCGAGATGTTACTGCCTAGGCAGCCAATGTCAACGTAATAGTTAGGTTGCTTTGTATTTGATGGATAAATGGTGCGGATTTTTGTGGTGAACACACTGACGCCATCGCGAGCAGGCTCGCTCCCACATTGGTTCTGCGGTGTACACAAATCCACTGTGGGAGCGAGCCTGCTCGCGATGGCAGCAACTCGGTTTCGGAAAGGACGGGACCTAGAAATCCCGCTTGTAAAAGATATCCAGCGAACTGGCCACGCCACCCGCCGCTTCGAGGTACACCTTCTTGCTCAGCTTGTAGCGCAGGGCAATGGTGTTGGCCGGTTCAAACACGCCAACGCCATATCGCAGGCTGAGCTTCTCGGAGATATTGCCGCTGGCGACCACACTCGTCGTATTGCCGCTGCCCTCGGTATCGAGCTGGAAATCCTGAATCCCCAGATCGCTGGCCAGTTTGCCGGTCACCCCGGAACTACCCATCAGCCCCAACCCCAGCGCAGCCTGCGCCAGCATGTTGTTGTCTTCACCGGTGGTGCTCAGCGGACGCCCGAGCACCAGATAGGACAAGGCCTGTTCCTGGCTCATCGCCGGTTCGGAGAAGATCTGCGTGGTCGGCTGCTCGGCGCTGCCGCTCAGGCGAATACCGGCGATGACGTCGTCGGTCTGGCGAATCGCCTCGATGTCCAGGTACGGCTGATCGATCGGGCCGGCAAACAGCAATCGTGCCCGGCGCACCGTCAGCCGCTGGCCGTAGGCCCGGTAACGCCCGTCGTTGAGCCACAGCTCGCCGCGGGTGTCCATATTGTCGCCGATGTGCACGTGCCCTTGCAGGTTGGCGGTCAGGCCAAACCCGGCGAAGCTGAGTTTGTCTTCGCCGACCGCCACGTCGATGTCCATTTTCATCGCCAGCGGCGGTTTGCCCTCTTCGGTCTGCGCGCCAATGATCACCGTGTCATCAGAAACCTTGACCGTCGATGGCGGCAACTCGCGCACGGTGATTTCGCCTTTCGGCACCAGCACTTTGCCAGCGATGGCCAGCTCGTCGCCCTTCATCGAAACCTTCAAGTCCGGCGCCACTTCGAGTTTGGCGTACGGTTCGACAGTGACCGGCAACTGCGTGCCTTTGAGCGCCAGGTCCACCACCAGCACCTGACCCCAGGCGATGCTGCCGGTCAAGCTTCCCTGCCCGCTCTTGCCGCTTTTCCAGCCACCGTTCAACTGCACGGTTTCGCCGGCGATCAGCGCTTGAAGCTGCAATGCTTCAAGGTCCATCGGCAATTCAGGACCGGAAATCTCGCCGTCGCTGAGCAACAGGTTACCGTTGACCAAAGGCGCCAGCAGCCCACCGGAAATCGTGCCGCTGCCATTCAGGCGTCCGGTGAGTTTCTCGACCATCGGCACAAACGGTCGCGCCACGGACAGGTCGAGGCCATTGAGGCGGAACGCGCCGGTCAGCGGTTTGTTCTTCGGCAATGGATTGATCTGCGCCTGCACACTCAATTCGCCGAGCTTGCCGCCAACGAAGTTGAGGTCGGTGTCGATGCGCTTGGGCGTGAGTTTGCTGGTGAGTTTCAGGGCCTGGTAGGGGAAGTCCAGCCACTGATCCTTTTCCTTGATGCGCAGGGTGCCGCCGCTGGCATCAAGGCTGATCTGGCCGTTCGGGCCGCTGGCCGGAAGGTCCAGTTGCAGATCGGCGTTGAGCCGGCCCTTCCAGGCGAAATCCTTCGGCAGCCATTGCGCAAGGCTTTCAATCGGGAATTGCTTGAGGTGATAACGCAACTTCGGTTCCGGCATCAGGCGCTGGTCTTCACCGCACAAACTGGCCGGGCCAGACATCCAGCAATGGGCACCGAAGTTGATTTTGCCGTCCGCCAGCCGTTCGAGTTTCGCCGGGTTTTGCAACTTCCAGTCCTGGCCACCGGCCTGAATATCACCGCTGGCCAAACGTCCGCGCCAGTTGCCTTTGTCCAGATTGCCGTCGAGGCCCAGGGCCAGTTTCAGTTGCGGGCCTTGCAGGTCGAGTGTCAGCTTCTGGTTTTTGATATCGCCCTGACCGCTGGCCGTCAGCGTGCCCAGCGACGTGTCGCCAGCCTGAATGCCCGAGCTCTTGAAATCGATTTTCGCCCGTTGCGCACTGTCGAGGGTCGCGTCGAGGTTCAGGCTTTGCAGTCGATTATCTTCGAACGCCAGTTGCGTGCCTTGCAGCCCGAGCTTGCCTTGCGGCGCCTTGAGCGTGCCGGCGACATCGACGCGGCCATTGAGCTGGCCGCGCAGTTGCGGCCACAGCTGCGCCAGGCGCGACAGTTTGATGTCGATCTGGCCGGCGAGTTTCTGTTGCAGGCTGCCTTTGCCGGTGATGCTGTTGTCACCGAGGCGGATTTGCAGCGCGCTGAGGTTCCATTGCTCGCCGCTACCATCGGCCTTGGCTTGCAGGATGGCCGGCTGGCCACGCAGTTTGCCCTTCAGATCAAGGTCCGCGTTCAGGCTGAGTTTTTCATTCTTCATCTCGCCTTTACTGCGCAACGGTCCGGCCAGGGTGCCCGGCAATTCCGCGACCCAGTACGCCGGGTTGATCGCCGAGAGGTCCAGCGCGGTGTCCCAGGCAATGCCATCGGCAAACTGCAGGTTCAGGTGGCCTTCGGCCTTGCCCTGCCCCGCTTCGAGCTGGATTTGTTGCAGGTAGATTTTCGTCAGGTCGCCGGCGAACGGGCTGCTCAGGCTGAACGCCCCGGCCGGACCATCCAGTGCAGCCTTGAAGTTGCCGAGGTATTTGCCGTCGGTGTAAGAGACTTCGCCGTTGAAGCTACGCAACGCCACTTCAGGTTCGTCGATCAGCGGATAGAGCCGGTGCCAGGGGAAATCCAGCCAGTCGATTTTCGCCGTGGCATTCAGGCCTTTGCTCCAGTCCAGAACACCCGTGAGTTTGAGACTTTGCTTGTCGTTGGCGGTCAGGTCCAGCGCGGCGATCTGCGCGCCGTTGGCGTCGACTTTGCCTTGCAGCATCAGTGCAACCGGGCCTTGCTCAGCGGGCAGCGTGGCGTTGCCGCGCAACTGGTAGCCGTTTTTCAGGTCGCCGTCGCCGGTCAGTTCAAGCTGATTGAGTTGCAGGGTGTCTGGCAAATCGGCGCTGGGCTTGAAGCCATCGGCGGTGATCCGCACCTTGGCCGGCAGGTTGTCCATCAGCGGCTGCAACTCGCCGGTCAGTTGGCCGTTCAGGTAACCGCTGCTGTCGGCGGTGAGCTTCAGGGTTTTCAGCAGGTCGCCGTTGATTTTCAGCGTCAGCGCCCAGGGCTCGGGCGCCGGCAGGGTCAGTTTGCCTTCAGCCTTGAGCGGCCAGTTGCCGTTGGGTTGCAGGAGGCCGGACAGATTCAGGCTGAGGTCGTCGCGTTGCAGTTGCACCGAGTCGATCTGCATCCCATGCTCGGTCCAGTGCGCCGCCAGTTGCAGGCCTTTAAGTTCTTCGCTGCCGTTGAACAGCAAGCTGCCGACCTGCACGTCGCCCAGCTCGATGGCCAGTGGCAATTTCAGGTCCGGCAAGGTGATCGGTCCGCTGCTCTGTTCTTCAGGGCCCGGTGGAAATTGCAGGCTGACCTGATCGGTTTTCAGTTGCTCGATGCACAGGGCCATGCGCGTCAGGCACAACGGCGACCAGGCGAAAATCACCTTGTTCAGCTCAACCCGGCTGGTGTCCTGCTGCCAGACCAGATGATCGGCGCTCCATTGACCGCCCAGACGGCCCTGGAAATTCTCGACCGTCAAACCCGGCACAAAGCCGAGCGCCCAGCGGCTGCCCGTCGCGGTGCCCAGCACCGTGGTCACGGCCAGCAGCACCAGCATCAACAGCGCCAGAATCGTCAGCAGCGTTACTTTCAAACCACGCTTCACAGCTCAGGCCCCATGGAAAAGTGCAGTCGTATGCCGCCGTCGTCGTCCATCGCGTGGGCCAGGTCGAGGCGAATCGGCCCCACCGGTGACACCCAGCGCACACCGATACCGACGCCGGTCTTGAGGTCGGGCAGTTCGAGTTTGTTGAAGGAATTGCCCTGGTCGACGAACGTTGCGACCCGCCATTTTTCGGCGATGGAATATTGATACTCGACGCTGCCGGCAATCATGTAGCGGCCACCGATGCGGTCGCCGTCGGAGTTTTCCGGGGACAGGCTCTGGTAGTCGTAACCGCGCACGCTCTGATCGCCACCGGCGAAGAAGCGCAGCGACGGCGGCACCGATTTGTAGCCATTGGTGGCACTGCCACCCACCTGCACCCGGCCGAGGAAACGGTGTTTATCAAAGACTGTGGTCAGGCCTTTGACCAGCGCGGTGCCGTAAAGCAGGTTGTTGTCGGAACCCAAGCCTTCCTTGGCCACTTTGGTTTCGAACTGCAGCCGATAGCCGTTGTGCGGGTCGATGCGGTTGTCGCTTTTCAGGTAGGAATAGCTGACGCCGGGCATCAGCAGATTGCTCAGCCCCGAGTCATCGCCGAGTCGATATTCTTCGCGCTGCCATTTCAGCGACACCACCCGCTGCCAGCCGCTGGGCAACTTGCTGTGCCATTCGGGGCCGAGGGTCAGCAGTTTGCTCAGGCTGTCCTTGTCGGCGATTTCTTCGCTCTGATAACCACCGGCGAAACGCAGTTTGTCGGTCAGCGGCGGGTCCAGCGGAATATCATAGAACAGCCCGACGTTTTGCCGTGGCGCCGAGACTTCGGTTTCCCAGCCATAGCTGTGGCCTTGAGGGTTGACCCAGTGCCGGGTCCAGTTGGCCTTGACCCGTGGGCCGACGTCTGTGGAATAGCCCAGGCCGAGACCCATGGTCCGTGGCTTGCGGGTATCGAGCTTGACGTCCACCGGGATCACATCGTTCTTGGACGCCGTCGGCGCGGCGTCGACGCGCACACCTTCGAAGTACCCGCTTGCCTGCAGATTCTGATTCAGTTCGGCGATCAGTTCGGAGTCATAGGGCTCACCCGCCTTGAACGGCACCATGCGTTGCAGCAGCTCTTCGTCGAACGGCGTATCGCCTTCGAAACTGACTTTACCCAAGGTGTAACGCGGGCCGCTTTCGTAGATCAGTTCGATGTCGGCAACGCCGGCTCGCGGGTCGACCGCCAGTTTCTGCCGGGTGAAATAACCGCTGAAGAAACCGTAACGCGAGGCCTGGTTCTGGATCAGCCGCTTGGCGTCTTCGTAGCGGCCATGATTGAGCACCGCGCCGGTTTTCAGCGCATTGCTTTTCGGCACACGAAAGGTTTTGAGGGAGGCCGCAGGGCCGTCGATGCGAATAGTGACATTGCGCAAATGCACAGGCTCGCCGGGATCGATGTTCATGACCAGGCGCGGTGTCTTGCCGCCCTTCACGTCCGTGTCGATCTGTGGCTGGTAATAACCCAAGGCCTGGGCGGCCTTGCGCGCCTGTTCTTCGGCGCCACGACTGAAGCGCAACAAGGCCTCCTCGTCACGATCGCCGAGGCTGCCGATATAGCCCTCTATATTGGCCTTCAGTTCATCGTTGGACGGTTTGATCCGCACATCCAATTCACTTTGCGCCAGCGCCGCGCAGCTGGTGATCAGCATCAGCACGCCACTGGTAATTCTTCCTGGAAACTTCATAGGCGCGGATGCTATCACGAGCGTGGGAGCGTGATAGAGCCTCGCGCCCCGCGAAAGTTCTACCGTTTTATGCCGTGGCGGTTTGCAGCACCTGTGGGTTGGCGTGGAAAAACACGTGCTCGCGGATCGGTCCTACCGCCACTTCACCGATTTCCTCGTAGCCCTGACGTTTATAGAACTCCAGATAACGCGGATTCCCGGTATCGAGCACTACACCCTGGGAATGTTCATCGACCGCGCACCAGTTATGGACCGCCTGCAGCAGTTGTTCGCCGAAGTGCTTGCCCTGAAATTGCGGGTGAACCCCCAGCAATGGCAGCAGGTGCACCGAATCGGACGGCACGCAGGCCATCACTGCGTCGTGGTATTCAAGGTAGCGGCGAGTGCAGCGAAAACCGGTGCTGAGCACCATCCGCAGGCGCCACGCCCAGCTTTCGGTGATGCCCAGGCGTCGTTGCGGCGGCGCGATCAGCGCGATACCGATCAAGCGATCGTTGACCAGCAGGCCGATGGCCGGCAAGTCCTGAAGAAAGTGTTGCTTGACCAGTTCCCGCACGGTGGCGCGCACCCGCTGTTCATAACCGGGACGTTCGGCTTCGAAGAGGTAACCAAAGGTCGGCTCGTGGCGGTAGGCCTGGTACAACAGGGAGCGGGCTTCGCGGGAATAACCGCTGTCGAGCATGTGGATATCGGCGATGACGGTCGAGGTTTCGGGCATAACGGTCATTCTCCCCGGCGCGGCTCGGGTGGCTGCGCTCTTATTGGTACGAGCGTTTGGGTGGCTTCACAGTTCCCCAGACAGGTATAGACCAAGTCAGGATCTTCATCGACTGGGCTGCCGTCTTCGCGGGCAAGCCTCGCTCCTACAGGACCGGTGCCCTACACAAAATATGTGAACCCGTAGGAGCGAGGCTTGCCCGCGAAGAGGCCATTACTGCCTATGCAAATCTGACGGACAAAAGCGAATCCCCTCACCCCACACTGGCCCCAATCCCACAGGTCAGCTAGCATCGCCCTTTTGCCAGGACTGCCGACCATGAAGATCGTCTCCTTCAACATCAACGGGCTGCGCGCTCGTCCTCATCAGCTGGCGGCGCTGATCGAAAAGCATCAGCCGGACGTGATCGGCCTGCAGGAAACCAAGGTCCACGACGATCAATTCCCGCTGGCCGAGATCCAGGCGCTGGGCTATCACGTGTATTTCCATGGGCAAAAAGGTCACTACGGCGTTGCCCTGCTCTCTCGCAAGGAACCGCTGGAACTGCACAAAGGTTTCGTCACCGATGAAGAAGACGCCCAGCGCCGCTTCATCTGGGGCACCTTCGCTGATGCCAATGGCGTGCCGGTGACCATCATGAACGGCTATTTCCCACAGGGTGAAAGCCGCGACCATCCAACCAAATTCCCGGCCAAGGAACGGTTCTACAACGATCTGCAGCACCTGCTGGAAAGCCAGTTCAGCAACGAGCAGCCGCTGGTGGTGATGGGCGATGTGAACATTTCCCCGGAAGACTGCGACATCGGCATCGGCCCGGACAACATGAAGCGCTGGCTGAAAACCGGCAAATGCAGCTTCCTGCCGGAAGAACGCGAGTGGATGGCCCGCCTGAAGAACTGGGGCCTGGTGGACAGCTTCCGCCACCTGAACCCGGACGTGGCCGACCGATTCAGCTGGTTTGACTACCGCAGCCGTGGCTTTGAGGATGAACCGAAGCGCGGGCTGCGGATTGACGTGATCATGGCGTCCCACGGCTTGTTGCCGCGAGTGAAGGATGCCGGTGTGGATTACGAACTGCGCGGGATGGAAAAACCGTCGGACCATGCGCCGATCTGGCTTGAGTTGAGCTGATCCCCCGGTTCAACGCAGCTCAACTGTAGGAGCAAGCTTGCTCGCGATAGCGGACTGTCAGCCAACTTAGATGTTGAATATCAGCCCCCATCGCTGGCAAGCCAGCGTCGACCGGCCGCTCCTACAAGGTTAACTGTCATCTTTCAGAAACCTTACTGACTTAATCTCCCGGCACTTTCTTTGTTCTTTAAAGGTGCCGGCATGACGCTGCGCGTTTTCTTCCTGTTAATGCTGTGCGCCGGGTTGCCCATCACCGCGTCGGCCGGTGACTTGCCGACGCCCAAACAGGGACCGGTGTTGCGCATCCAGGGTTCCAACACCATTGGCGCGGCATTGGGCCCGGCGCTGGTCGAGGGCTTGATGCGCGAGCAAGGCTTGCTCAAGGTCCACAGCGAAACCCCGGACAAAGCCAACGAATTGCGCGTGGTCGGCGAAACCGCCCAGGGCCGCCGGGTTATGGTGGACATCGCGGCCCACGGTTCCAGCACCGGTTTCACCGCCCTGAAAAACGCCACGGCGGACCTCGCCGCCTCTTCGCGCCCGATCAAGGACAGCGAACTGCTGGCCCTGCAATCCCTCGGTGATCTGAAGAGCCCCGGCGCCGAGCAGGTCATCGCCATCGACGGCCTGGCAATCATCCTTCATCCGCAAAACCCGCTGAATCAACTCAACACCGAACAACTGGCACAAATCTTCAGCGGCGAAGTGAAAACCTGGGAAGAACTCGGCGGCAGTGGCGGAGCCATTCACCTGTATGCGCGGGATGACCAATCGGGCACGTACGACACGTTTAAGGAAGTGGTGCTCAGCCGTCGTGGGAAAACGCTGAACAGCGCAGCGAAACGTTTCGAATCCAGCGAGCAGTTGTCCGACGCGGTCAGCCTCGACCCGCAGGGCATCGGTTTTATCGGCCTGCCCTACGTGCGTCAGGCTAAAGCCGTAGCGATCGTCGATGGCCAATCCCAGGCTATGCCGCCGCTTAACAGCCTGATCGCCACGGAAGACTATCCATTGTCGCGGCGGTTGTTCTTTTACCTGCCGCCCAACGCCAAAAACCCTTGGGCCGAAGCGTTGGTGGCGTTTGCGCAAAGCAGCAACGGCCAGGCCATCGTCGCGGCCAACGGGTTTATTGCCCAGACCGTCCAGGCGATGGCCGTTACGCCCAATGCATTGATGCCCGAGGGCTACCAGGCGCTCAGCCGACACGCACAGCGCTTGACCGTGAATTTTCGTTTCGAGGAAGGCAGCGCAACGCTGGACAACAAGGCCCGACAGGACCTGACGCGGGTGCTTGATTACCTTCAGCAGAACCAGAAAACCAACCGGCAGGTGACGTTGGTGGGGTTTGGCGATGCCAAGAGCGATCCGGCGCGGGCTGACCTGCTGTCGAAATTGCGGGCCATGGCGGTGCGGCGGGAGTTGGTGAAAAGCGGCGTGGTGTTTCGCGAGATTCGCGGTTTTGGCGCCGAGATGCCGGTGGCGGCCAATAGTGCGGATGAGGGGCGGATCAAGAATCGGCGGGTTGAGGTTTGGGTGTATTGACACCCTGTTCGATCAAACGAATTGAGTACATATCCGTTGCTGCGGTAACGGCTTCTATTGGTTTCGCCCTTACGGCGAGTCACTTGGAAGAGCCCCAAGTAACCAAGGGCTCTTGCCCCTTTCGTTCGGTGGCTCGCTAAGGCTCGCCATGCCCTCGCTCCGGTCCTGCTCCGTGGGCCCGCCGCCATCGGCCATCCATGGCCGGGGGCGGCTAACCCGGCATCCATGCCGGGTTGCCCACTGCGCAGAACCTCCACTCGGCCTCTCGAGGGGGCGCTTGGATCAAAAGCTGAAGGCGAGCTAACGCTCGGCCTGATGAGTGGTGAAAATCAAAGGCGTACGCGCGCCCTGTAGGAGCCGGCTTGCCGGCGAAAATCGTCTGGACACCGCGTTCATTCAGACAGCCCGCGTTATCGTTGACGTCCATCGCCAGCAAGCTGGCTCCTACAGGGGAAATGCATATGCATTTGGATAAATACGATCAACTGTAGGAGCCGGCTTGCTGCGGGCGGCGCTCCGACGATGGCGGTGGGTCAGTCCCCCTCCTTTTCGACTGGACGGACGCCATCGCCAGCAAGCTGGCTCCTACGGGGAAATGCATATGTGTTCGGAATGTACACGATCAACTGTAGGAGCCGGCTTGCCGGCGATGGCGGTGGGTCAGTCGACGTATGTATTGGCTGGACGGACGCAATCGCCAGCAAGCCGGCTCCTACAGGGGAGCGGTGTACATGTCGGGAATGAGTGAACGCATCAAAGAAGGACAACGCGGACAACTGAAGAGCCAGGTCGGCTTTCAGGCCGCCTCGGCGGCTGTGGCGGTAGTCGCCCCCTCGAGAGGCCGAGCGCAGGTTCTGCGCAGTGGGCAACCCGGCATGGATGCCGGGTTAGCCGCGCACGGCCAAGGATGGCCGATCGCGGCGGGCCCACGGAGCAGGACCGGAGCGAGGGCATGCCGAGCCTAGGCGAGGCACCGAACGAAAGGGGCAAGAGCGCTTTGGTTACTTTGGGGCTTTTCCAAAGTGACTCGCCGTAAGGGCGAAACCAATAGAAGCCGTTACCGCAGAAACGGATATGTACACCATCGAAAAACCAGGCGTCTGACACACAGCCATCGCGAGCAGGCTCACTCCCACAGAGGTTCCGGGGCCAGATGCTCAATCAGCCCAGCAGTTTCTCCAATTGCGCAACGGTATCCACCGCACCCAACGTTTTCGCAGCATCCAACGCCGAAACTCCATTGGCATCCTTGGCCTTCGGATCCGCCCCTTTGCTAATCAGGTAATCAACGATTTCCACGCGATTGAACATCGCCGCCATCATCAACGCCGTGCGACCGTCAAACGATGCACCTTCCACCAGCGCACCGCCCTCGACCAACGCCTTGACCACCGCCAGGTCCCCTTTGAACGCCGCGCCAGCAATCGGGCTCTGGCCATTGTCGTTGCGGATTTCCGGATCAGCCTTGTGCTCAAGCAGCACTTTCACCGTGTCCACATGGCCGTGGTAAGCGGCCAGCATCAGCAACGTGTCACCCTTATGGTTGCGCAGGTTCGGCGGCAGGCCTTTGGTCAGCAGCGCAGCCATCATCGCCGCATCACCCTCGCGCGCCTTGTTGAAAACCTGTTCGGCAAATTCGGCGGCTTCTTCGGGGGTCATCTGGCGGCTTTGATCGGACATTGGAAACTCCACTTACAGTTATTCGCAAAGCCGACAGTTTCCCGAGCGCCCCCGACACTGTCACTTGTTTTTTCTCAAGGCACGCCATAGCCACAATCAATAGCGGTACTTGCCGCCGTGAATATCCGCCAGCAATTGTTCGTCGACCTGCACGTAAGTGTCGGTCCCCGGCAACCAGGCATAGATCGGGTCGTCGCCGGTTTTGCCAGGGTCGAAGGCTTCGTCCTTGAGCCGGGTCTTCTGGTATTTGAAGGTGCCGGTAGTCTCCATCTTCACTTTCACCCGCAGGAACAGCGGCACCGCATACGCCGGCATTTGCTCACGGGCGAAGGCCAGCAGCTCGCTGAAATCCAGGGTCGCCAGGGACTCGGCGGGCGTGATCGCCGCCATCCCGGCGCGCCCGTTGGTGTTGCGGACCTCCACGCCATAAGCCACGGCTTCGGAAATGTTCGGGTGTTGCAGCAGGATGTTTTCGACCTCGGTGGTCGAGACGTTTTCACCCTTCCAGCGATAAGTGTCCCCCAGGCGGTCGACGAACTGCGCGTGACCAAAACCGATGTTGCGCAGCAGGTCACCGGTGTTGAAGTAACGGTCACCCTTCTCGAACACGTCGTGCAGCACGACTTTTTCAGTCTTCTGCGGATCGGTGTAGCCATCCAGCGGCGCCTTGTCGTCGATCTTCGCCAGCAACAGCCCCTGCTCGCCCTTGGCCACCTTGCGCATGAAGCCGTTGGCGTCCCGCGTCGGCACACCGCTGTCATGGTCGTAGGCCGCAAGCTCCCAGGACATCAGGGAAAACCCGACGGTGTTGTCGAAGTTGAGGATGTTGGTGAAACCGATATTGCCGTCGCTGGCCGCGTACAACTCGCAGATGTGGTTCACGCCAAAGCGCGTCTTGAATTCGTGCCATGCGCCGGGGCGCAGGCCGTTGCCGATCATTTTCGTCACGCCGTGCTTGTTGTCCTCGGCGCTGGGCGGTTGATCCACGAGGTAGCGGCACAATTCGCCGACGTAACCGAGGGTGGTCGCGCGGTAATTGCGCACGTCGCTCCAGAACTGGCTGGCGCTGAACTTGCGGCGGATGGCAAACCCCGAGGCGCCGCTGATGGCCGAGCCCCAGCACACGCACAACCCGGTGGCGTGATACAGCGGCAAGGTGCAATAGACGATGTCTTCGGGGCGCATGTCCAGCGCGATCAAACCGAAGCTCGCCGAGCTGCGCATCCAGCGGCCGTGTTTGAACACCCCGGCCTTGGGCAGCCCGGTGGTGCCCGAGGTGTAGATGTAGAAACACGGGTCGTCGAGGAAAACCTGCTGGCTGCTGACGGGGTTGTCGCTGGGGCTGTCGGCAATCGCGGTCATCAGGTTGATGAAACCGTCGGGCGCAATGCCCGGTTGGCGGTAGGTGTCCTGGTCGGCGACGAACCAGGTGCGCGCCGCGTCGATCGAGACCCGTTCGCGCACTGCCGCAAACGCCGGTACCAGCTCCTCACCGACAATGATCGCTGCCGGCGCCACCAGGTTCAGGCTGTGGGCCAGGGTATCGCGGGTTTGAGACGTGTTGAGCAAGGCACTGATCGCCCCGACCTTGGCCACCGCCAATATGTTCACCAACAACTCCGGGCGGTTTTCGATGAACACTGCGACCACGTCGCCCTTGCCGATGCCTTGGGCAATCAGGTGATGGGCGATGCGATTGGCCCATTGATTGACTTGCGAGTACGTGAGCACCACCGCGCCCTGCAGCAAGGCGGGGCCGGCGGGATTGCGCAATGTCGCTTGTTCGAAGCTCCAGCCCAGGCCACACGGTTGGGTCGGGTCCTTGACGTTGGCGGCCTTCATGCCTTTCACCACCCGTGGGATGGCTTTGGCAATGGACGGCAGCTTGCGGAGCATCATGCCCCAGGTAATCGTGTCGTTCGTCGTGCGGCTCATGGGTGCTCCCGTTCGATCTTTTTATTGTCGGGCGACGGTGATTGAGCCCGAAAATACGTCAACGGTTCTTGAGCTGTACACGCGGTTTTTGAAATGTTTTGTATCCGCGAAAAACGCGAACCCGGAGGATGTGAATGGTTCCATCGAACCGACATCGACCCCGCAAAATGCAGGATGCACGATGGCCATTCATGCAGATTGCACGAAAGCAAAAAACTGGCTTGAAATTAACTTATTGATTTATAACGTTTTTTAAAAAATCAGGTGCTGGCACAATCACTGCAACTACCTCTGCATGCTTGCCATTCAAGCGCTTACGGAGCTGATAGACATGAACCTGATCCAGGAAAAATTTTCGTCCCTGTTCTCCAACTTCGAAGTCACCACCCAGCCACGTCCCGACGGTGGCATTCTGCTGACCTTGCGCAGCAGTGAAGGCAGAGTCTTCAAGCGCTCGGTTTCCTACCAGCAGTTGCATGCCGGTGATCAGCTGTCGTGGGTGATCAGTGCGATCCGCCGTGACCTGGCCGAACAGGCCAGCGAGTTACCGCAGATCTCCATGCTACAAAGCCAACAGCGCTTTGCGCTGCCGACGTATCACTCGGCATAAACCGTTTCAACGCTGCAAACCAGCCCTTGTAGGAGCGAAGCGTGCTCGCGAAGGCAGCGTATCAGTCAACATTAATATCGCCTGATACGCCGCCTTCGCGAGCAAGCTTCGCTCCTACAGGTTAGCGTCGTGAATTAGTACGCGGAAGGGTTGATCCGGGCGAAGCTGTCCACGGTCACATGCCCTGCCAACTCCCCGCCTTCACGTGCCAGTCCGCAGGTTGCCATACCCGCCGTGCGCGCCGCGTCCAGCTCTTCGACGATGTCCGACAGGAACAGAATCTGCGCTGCTTCAAGGCCGATGGCCTGGGTGATGCGCTGGTACGACTGCGCTTCACGCTTGGGTCCCGACGTGGTATCGAAATAGCCGCTGAACAACGGCGACAAATCCCCCGCCTCGGAGCAGCCGAAGATCAGTTTTTGCGCCTGAATCGAACCCGAGGAATAAACAAACAGTTTGAAACCCTGCTGATGCCAGCGCTTGAGCGCTTCAACGGCGTCCGGGTACACGTGACCTTTCAACTGCCCGGCCTGATAGCCCTGCTCCCAGACCATGCCTTGCAACGCCTTGAGCGGCGTGGCTTTGCGGTCTTCGGCGATCCAGCCCAGGAGAATCTCGATGACGCGTTCGACATCGGCGTCCGGCTCTTGATTGTCCCGGCGCACGGCGTGCAGTTGCTCCGCCACATCGGCGCGCGCGGCGTGCTGGCGCACGAAGTCCGGCAGGTGTTTGGCGGCGTAGGGAAACAGCACCTCGAACACAAAACTCACCGCGCTGGTGGTGCCTTCGATGTCGGTGAGAATCGCTTTGATCGGCATCGACTCAGTCCTCAAGACGCGGGAAGCGGCTGGCGATGTCTTCGCCAGTGAAATTGGCCACCCAGCCTTCCGGGTTGTTGAACAGCCGGATCGCAACGAAATGCGGATGCTCGCCCATGTCGAACCAGTGCGGCGTGCCGGCCGGTACCGAGATCAGGTCGTTTTTCTCGCAGAGCACGGCGTAGACATAATCGTCGATGTGCAGGGTAAACAAGCCACGGCCGGCGACGAAAAATCGTACTTCGTCTTCGCCATGGCGGTGCTCGTCGAGGAACTTGGCGCGCAATTCGGCTTTTTGCGGATGATCGCTGTTCAGGCTCACCACATCGACGGTGATGTAACCGCGTTCGGTCATCAGCTTGTCGATTTGCTCCTGGTACGCGGCAATCACTTCTTCCTGACTGGCGCCGGGCTGGATTTTCGCCGCCGCTTGCCAGCGGTCGAAGCGCACACCCTGCTCGGCCAGGGTCGAGGCGATGTCTTCGAAATGGGTCAGCACCTTGTTCGGAATGTCAGGGCTTGAGACATGGTAGACGGACAGGCTGCTCATCAGGGCAACTCCTTAACGGTTTAGGATCGAACGCGTCTTCAACTCGCACTCGAACAAAAATTCAAAGGCCTCGATCTGCCGCAACGCATCACTCATGCGGGCGCCCCAGGTGTAGAGGCCGTGACCGCGAATCAGATAGCCAACGCAATCGGGATGGGCTTCCAGCCAAGGCTGCACCTTGGCGGCCAAGCGCGCAATGTCCTGATCGTTGTCGAAAATCGGCACGCGCACCCGGGATTCGTGGGTCGAGATGCCGCTGAACGCCTTTTGCAGCTCGTAGTCTTCGAACTCGATGAAATCTTCCGGCGTCAGGCGCGACAGCACCGTGGCGTTCACCGAATGAGTGTGCAGCACCGCGCCGATCTCCGCACGCCAGCTATAGAGCTGGGTGTGCAACAAGGTTTCGGCGGACGGTTTCTTGCCCGGTTCCAGACTGTTGCCCGACAGATCAGTGGCCAGCACATCGTCGATGCCCAACTGGCCTTTGTGCTTGCCGGACACGGTCAGCAAGGCTTCGTTCGCCGACAGTCGGGTCGAATAGTTACTGCTGGTGGCCGGCGACCAGCCGCGGCCATACAAAAAACGCCCGGCGTCGATGATTTCCTGGGCGAGGTGTTCACGGGTCAGGCTCATGGCCGGTCCTCTTGCATACGTGTGGCAATGATAACGGCAGCCGCGAAGGCTGCCAGACTGGCAATACTAAAGGTGAACGAGGCCCCGAGGGCATTCCAGCTGTAGCCGGAGTACAACGCGCCCAGTGCGCCGCCGGTGCCGGCCAGTGCTGCGTACAACGCCTGGCCCTGCCCTTGCTGGCGCGCGCCGAAGCTACGTTGCACGAACTGGATGGCAGCGGCGTGAAAGCTGCCGAACGTCGCCGCGTGCAATACCTGGGCAAACAGCAGCACCGATAAAAATTCAGCGAGCGACCCCAGCAGCAACCAACGCAGCGCCGCCAGCAGAAAACTCGCCAGCAGCACCCGGCGCACGGAGAAGCGCGCAAGGATCTTGCTCATGGCCAGAAACATCAACACTTCGGCCACCACGCCAACTGCCCAGAGCAGACCGATCAAGCCACGGCTGTAACCCAATCGTTCAAGGTGCAACGTCAGAAAGGTGTAATACGGGCCGTGGCTCATCTGCATCAGTGCCACGCACGCGTAAAACGCCAGCACACCGGGGCTGCGCAACTGCTTGAGAAACCCGTCAGCCGCCAGTTTTTCACTCTGGACCGGTTGTGCGTTCGGCACCCACAGGCTGCTGACGACGATCCCGGCCATGATCAACACCAACGCCACCGGGTAGATGTCGAGGCTGAGCCATTCGAACAAGCGGCCGAGCGCGACCACGGTGATGATGAAACCGATGGAACCCCACAAGCGGATCTGGCTGTAACGCGACGTCTGCCCTTTCAGATGCGCCAGGGTGATGACTTCGAACTGCGGCAACACCGCGTGCCAGAAAAACGCATGCAACGCCATGACCATCGCCAGCCAGGCGTAGGTTTTGCTGACGAAAATCAACGAGAACGTCAGCAGCGTGCAGACTGCGCCAAAGCGCACGATGGCCAGGCGCTGGCCGGTGTAGTCCCCGAGCCAGCCCCAGATGTTCGGCGCGACGCAACGCATCAGCATCGGGATCGCCACCAGCTCGCCGATGCGCGCGGCAGAAAAACCCAGGTGATCGAAGTACAGCGCCAGGAACGGCGCTGTCGAACCGAGCAAGGCGAAATAGAACAGATAGAAACTGGAAAGCCGCCAGTACGGGAGCGCCGCCACGGTCATCAGACCGCAGCGACTGAGAGGTCAGCCATTAAAGCTGACCCAGCACCGGCGTGCTCACGCGCACATCGGCATTTTGCCCGCGGTGACGCAACAGGTGATCCATCAGCACGATGGCCATCATCGCTTCGGCAATCGGCGTGGCGCGGATGCCGACGCACGGGTCGTGACGGCCCTTGGTGATGACCTCCACCGGGTTGCCATTGATGTCGATGGAACGGCCCGGCGTGGTGATGCTCGACGTCGGTTTCAACGCCAAATGCGCAACGATTGGCTGGCCGGAGGAGATGCCGCCGAGGATGCCGCCAGCGTTGTTGCTGAGGAATCCTTCCGGGGTCATTTCATCGCGATGCTCGGTGCCGCGTTGGGAAACACTGGCGAAACCGGCGCCGATTTCCACGCCTTTGACCGCGTTGATGCTCATCAGCGCGTGGGCCAGTTCGGCGTCGAGACGGTCGAAGATCGGTTCGCCGAGGCCTGGCATCACGCCTTCGGCAACGACGGTGATCTTCGCGCCAACCGAATCCTGGTCGCGGCGCAACTGGTCCATATAGGCTTCCAGTTCTGGCACCTTGTCCGGATCAGGGCTGAAAAAGGCGTTTTCTTCCACCGAATCCCAGGTCTTGAACGGGATTTCGATCGGGCCGAGCTGGCTCATGTAACCGCGAATGACGATGCCCTGGGTGGCCAGGTATTTCTTGGCAATCGCGCCAGCCGCCACACGCATGGCGGTTTCCCGCGCCGAGCTGCGGCCACCACCGCGGTAATCGCGTTCGCCGTACTTGTGGTGATAGGTGTAGTCGGCGTGGGCCGGGCGGAACAGGTCCTTGATCGCCGAGTAGTCCTTGGACTTCTGGTCGGTGTTGCGGATCAACAGGCCGATAGAGCAACCCGTGGTGCGGCCTTCGAAAATGCCGGAGAGGATTTCGACTTCGTCGGCTTCCTGGCGTTGGGTGGTGTGGCGGCTGGTGCCGGGTTTGCGGCGATCGAGGTCGCGCTGCAAATCTTCCAGGGAAATTTCCAGCCCCGGCGGGCAGCCGTCGACAATGGCGACCAACGCCGGACCATGGCTTTCGCCCGCGGTGGTGACAGTGAACAGCTTGCCGTAGGTATTGCCGGACATGCAGGACGCTCCGTGAAATGAACCTGAATACGTAATGCGCGCCAGTATACGCAGGCTACCCAACTAGTTCATCCTCGAACCTTATGGGTGCCTGCGAGTCCAACCGGCATCTTGTTCATGATGGCGTGATGATGCTGCGAGTTTTAGCCTTGAGCCTTACCTTGTTTACCGGCTTTGTACAGGCCACCGTCCTGCAACGGCCGATCACACTGGATACCGGCACCGGGGAGCTTTTCGGCTCGTTGTTGCTGCCAAAATCCGACAAACCCGTACCGGTTGTCCTGATCATTTCCGGCTCCGGTCCTACAGACCGTGACGGCAATAACCCCGACGGCGGACGCAACGACAGCCTCAAGCGCCTCGCCTGGGTACTGGCCAAACACAACATTGCCAGCGTGCGTTACGACAAACGCGGCGTGGCGGCGAGCCTCGCGGCGACCCCGGATGAACGCAATCTGACGGTGGAAGCCTATGTGGCCGACGCCGAGGCCTGGGGCCACAAGCTCAAAAGCGATCCGCGCTTTGGCCAGTTGATTCTGCTGGGCCACAGCGAAGGCGCGTTGATCGCCAGCCTCGCGGCGCCGAGCGTCGATGCCGCCGGGGTGATTTCCCTGTCCGGCAGCGCACGGCCGATCGATCAAGTGCTGCGTCAGCAACTGAGCAATCGCTTGCCTCCTCCGCTGATGCTGCGCAGCAATGAACTGCTCGACAGCCTCAAGGCCGGCCGCACCGATGACAACGTACCGCCGCAACTTCAGGTGATATTCCGCCCGAGCGTGCAGCCGTACCTGATCTCACTGTTCCGCCAGGACCCCGCCGCCGCATTCGCCAAACTGAAAATGCCGGCGCTGATCATTCAGGGCAGCAACGACATCCAGGTCGGTGTCGGCGACGCCAGGTTGCTGCAGGCCGCCAAACCGGACGCCGAACTGGCGTTGATCGAGGGCATGAACCACGTCATGCGCATCGTGCCCAACGACGTCAAACGGCAATTGGCCTCCTACAAAGATCCGCAATTGCCGCTGGCAGCCGAACTGGGCACACGGATCCTCGGGTTTATTGACGGACTTCGCTCCAGTTGAGCGCTTTTTTAAGCGCTTTTTCCCTCCAGTCCTGAAAAAAACGGCCGATAAGCCTTTGTCGCCAGCGTTATGACTGGCGACAAGCTGAGCTTGGACAGGATCTCGCCGTTATGACTGATACCCCGACTTCACCCGACACCACCGCTGAAAAAGACGCACCGCCAGCGGTCGAGCTGCCGTGGGCGGACGTCCACGTCGAGCACCACAAGATGCTCCGCCTGGCACCGTTGCAGACCGACCGCAACACCGGCGGGCGGCCACTGCGCTTTGTCGAATTCGGTTATGCCGAACGCAACGACAAGAAACACAGTCTGTTGCGCATGACCATTTCCCTGCCCGGCCAGCGCGTGCGCAAGGAACAGAACCACCTCGACGTGTGGGTCGACCACACCACAAAACGTGTGCATTTCGGGCCGGAAAGCGGTTTGCAGATCGAACCGATGAACCGTGGCATCGGCCGCTACATGGCAGCCCAGGGTATTACCTGGGCTAAAAAGCGCTGGCCCGGCTACACCGTCGACGGCACCGACCTGAACAACAAGGACGCGCTGAACGAAGACACGCGCCTGCGCCGTGATCGCTTTTTGAAAGCGCATGGTTTTGAGGTGGTGTATGCCGACGCCCAGCATTTGAAGGGCAGCGTCAAAGAGGTGCAGGTCGGCGACCTGTTGGCCGACTGGAACACCGAGAAGTTGCAGCAGGTGGAAATTCTCGAAGCGGCGCAGATGCTGCAGCAGGCCGAGCAGAACCTGGCCGAGCAGGAAGTGAAGCTGAAGAAACACGAAGAAAAGGTCAGCAAATACAAACGCGAAGACGCGGGGCTGCGGTTCACCATTACGTGCCTGGTGGCGTTTGCGGTGTTTCAGGCGGGGTTGTTGATCTGGATTGCCACACACCGTTAATCGGCGGTGCGGCCATTCGCGGGCAAGCCTCGCTCCTACAGGTCATGCGCTAATCCTGTAGGAGCGAGGCTTGCCCGCGAAGGCGTCCTCAGGTCAGACGCGTGAAGCGAACAACGCCTGATGCTCCCGGCACTGCTGCGCCGTCAACATGAACACGCCATGCCCGCCGCGCTCGAAATCGAGCCAGGCAAAGTCGACTTCCGGGTACAACGCGTCAACGTGAACCTGGCTGTTGCCCACTTCGACAATCAGCAAACCCTTCTCGGTCAGATGATTCGCCGCTTCGGCGAGCATCCGTCGTACCAGGTTCAAGCCATCATCGCCACAGGCCAGGCCCAGCTCGGGTTCATGCTGATACTCCTGCGGCATGTCGGCGAAATCTTCCGCATCGACGTAAGGCGGGTTCGACACGATCAGGTCGAAACGCTGACCCGGCAAGCCATCGAAACCATCGCCCTGCACGGTGTAGACCCGCTCATCGACACCATGGCGCTCGATGTTCTGGTTGGCCACTTCCAGCGCTTCGAACGACAGATCCGCCAGCACGACTTCGGCGTTCTGGAATTCATAGGCGCAGGCGATACCGATGCAACCGGAACCGGTGCACAGGTCAAGAATCCGCGCAGGCGCGGCGCCCAGCCACGGTGCGAACCCCTTTTCAATCAGCTCACCGATCGGCGAACGCGGAATCAATACACGCTCATCGACGATGAACGACATGCCGCAGAACCACGCCTCACCCAACAGATAAGCGGTCGGAATGCGTTCTTCGATGCGCCGCTTGAGCAAACGCTGCAGCTTGACCAGCTCATCGTCTTCCAGATTGCAGTCGAGGTAGCTGTCAGCAATTTCCCACGGCAAGTGCAAGGCACCCAACACCAGTTGACGGGCTTCGTCCCAGGCGTTGTCGGTCCCATGGCCGAAAAACAGATCCTCCCCATGGAAGCGGCTGACGGCCCAACGGATATGGTCACGCAGGGTACGAAGTCGGGAAGTGATCACGGGGTAAACTCCAGAAAAAACGACTGGCGATTCTAACAGCCAAAACGCGTTACGACGACGCAGGAAAAACACCGGCTCAGATGTAGGACATATCCATTTTTATCGCTGGCTATTGAACAAAACGAGGATATTGACAAGGCTGCAGGCCAGTAACGACGGCGCCTACGATGGTAGCGATTCACAGAAGCGCTCAGCCAGAGGACAATGTCGCAAAAGCCCCACTCCAAGGAGCCCCAGAATGTCCGTTCCAAAAACGATGTTTCAACTCAGCGGTCGCGGTTATGCCGCCGCCAATCTGAGCCATGCGACCCTTGTCATCATCGATGCCCAGAAAGAATACCTCAGCGGCCCCCTGGCCCTGGTCGGCATGGATGCTGCTGTCGCGAACATCAAGCAGCTGGTGAGCGCTGCCCGCGCAGCCGGCCGTCCTATCGTGCATGTGCGCCACCTCGGCACCGTCGGCGGGCTGTTCGATCCGCAAGGCGAGCGCGGTGAATTCATCCCGGGCCTCGAACCACAGAGCGACGAAACCATCATCGGCAAGTTGTTGCCGAGTGCGTTTCACGGCACCGAACTACTGGACCGCCTGCAAAATCTCGGCTCCCTGGACCTGATCGTGTGCGGTTTCATGAGTCACTCCAGCGTCAGCACCACCGTGCGCGCCGCGAAAAACCTGGGCTTTCGCTGCACCCTCGTTGAAGACGCCTGTGCAACGCGCGATTTGCCCTACAAGGGTGGCGTGTTGAGCGCTGACCACGTTCAACAGACCGAAATGGCGATCATGGCGGACAACTTCGCCACCCTCGCCCTGACCCACGATCTGATCTGATCGACGCTTGATGAGCGGTTCATGCCGCCGCTCATCCGCAAAAGCCTCTCGTTCGCTGTAAATGTCATAGCCTCAGGAACATCCCGGTCAACTCCCGGTCGAAGGGCCGATACCCATTGAGGAAGGTCGGAATGAAGTTATCCGATGGTTTTGACGCACGCCGCTTGCGGCCCAAAGGCCAAAGCAACTGGCGTTTTCGATTCGGCGCAGCCTTTGCTGCCTTGCTGGCAACGTGCGGTGTGTTGCTGGCGATGGCCGGCGCCGCCAGCCTGCTGGGCCACCCGCCGGCACTCGGCGAGTTGAATGCCAGCCCGCTGGGCTCGGCAATCATTCTGGCGGTCGGTCTGTTCCTGCTCTACCTGGGCGTTTGGCTGTGGCGGCGTTGCCGTCGCCGTGCGCGCCAGTCGCAAGAGCTGAACATGTCCCCGCATCTGATGAAAAAACACGACTGAATTGACGGCCTGACGTTTAGCGGGCCCCAATTGTTATCGGTCGTGTCTCGACTTGGGTAAACTGGCCGCCCTTCGCGGAGGCTGATATGCAAGACAACGATTTTTCCCTGTTCAAAAGCGCGATCCAAGGCGTCAAGCCGATCAAGCACGATCGCGCCGAAACCGGCAAACCCAAGGCTGACCGCGCGCAGATCGCCAAGCTGCGTCAAGCCGCCACCGTGCGCACCGATGCCACCACCGTTGACGGTCTGTCCGATCAGTTCGTGATCGACGTCGGCCCGGAAGACGAGCTGATGTGGGCGCGCGACGGCGTGCAGGAAAGCCAGATGCGCAAGCTCAAGATCGGGCAAATCCCCTTCGAAGGCAGCCTCGACCTGCACGGCATGAGTGTGGAAAAGGCCCGGGAAACCCTCTGGGCGTTCCTGGCGGAAGCGACCAAATTCGAAATCCGCTGCGTGCGCGTCACCCACGGCAAAGCCGTGCGCCTGGACGGCAAGCGGCCGATGATCAAAAGCCACGTCAACACCTGGCTGCGCCAGCATTCACAGGTACTTGGCTTCACCTCGTGCCAGGCGAAACATGGTGGTGCCGGAGCGGTTTATGTGATGCTCAAACGCACCATGATGGAAGGTCGCGACGAGTAAAGTCGTTGCGCCACGCTTGCAGCGTCGTATCCGCCACACCGATCTGGCTACTGGCTGACCAATCAGTACAGGTACACCGACTTGCAATGATATGGGAGCTCCCGTAATACTTCGCAGATGGAATTTAAAGAAAGACTCAAAACAGCCCGCCAACACGCCAAGCTCAATCAGACCGAGCTTGCCGAGCGCGCGGGGCTGACTCAAACCTCAATCTCCGACCTCGAGCGCGGGAAATCGAAAGCGACAGCCTTTGTTGCCCAGATCGCCTCAGTGTGTGGCGTTTCACCGATGTGGCTGGCTGAAGGTGTCGGTGACATGCTTAAAGGGGTCTCCCCCCCTCCAGACATTTCAATGTCAGACATCCAGCCTTGGGACGACAGCACACCCCTGGATGACGATGAGGTTTATGTCCCCTTCCTGCGTGAAGTTGAGCTGGCGGCGGGTTCAGGTCGTTTCGTGATCGCAGAAAACGACAGCGCCAGGCTGCGTTTCTTCAAGAAAGACCTGCGTCACAATAACGTGCAGTTCAACAACGCCAGGTGCGTGCGGGTGAGCGGGAACAGCATGTTCCCGGTACTGCGCGACGGCGCCACCGTCGGCATGAACATTGGCAAGAATTCGCTGGGCGACATCGTCGACGGCGACATGTACGCGATCAACCACAACGGCCAGCTCCGCGTGAAACAAGTCTACCGACTGCCCAGCGGGATCCGTCTACGCAGCTTTAACCGTGACGAGCATCCGGACGAGGACTACACCTTCGCCGAGGTCCAGGAGCAGCAGATTGCGATCCTGGGTCATGTCTTTTGGTGGGCAATGTATTCGCGGTGAACCGAGTTGCGGTGATTCGTGAACGTCCAGTGCCATGACGTGCAATACAGCAAATCGACGCACATCCAAGAGGAGCCCGCCAAGCGCGGGCTTTTTTTTGCACCTGAAATACAGGCGCAGAATAAAATATGGGAATACCCGTTTACACGAAATATGGGAAGGCCTATATTCGTATTCAAGCCAACGGGAAATCGATCGGAAGCTGCCAACTATCACTTCTGCCCATTCATTGAGTGGGCAGTGGGATGTAGGCCTGCATCAAACGCAAGGCTCACCAGAGCAAAAAGCGACATCAATGGACTGAGGTAAAAACCATGACTGTAGACATCAGCAACTTCACCATCGCTACCCCGCTTCCAATCTCCGACACCAACCCGATTGCGCTTGAGCTCATCGGCTGGCGCGCACTGCTCGAATGCCCCGACGTCATCTCAATGCTTGAAGATGGTTCGCTGCAGATGACGGCGCCGACGCTTGGAGCGTCCAGCAAGAGCACGCTACGAACTCGCTGTGAGTGGAAGGAGCCAGGTTACTGGCTGTTCTCCAGCGCAGCGGACCACTGGAACCGCCAGGAAATGCGACTGACCAAAGTCAACTCGCTGCAGAAAGTCGTGATTGGCCAAATTCATGTGAAGGGTTCAGAACGACCTCCGGTGAAGGTGTTCTGGAACAAAGGAAAAATCACCATGGGGTTCCGGTCAAGCTACCTCCAGGACGATCCGGTCAACTCGACGGTGTTGGAGAACGTACCGCTCGGTGCACTTTTCAAAATCAACATTCACGCCAACTCGAGCGGCGCCGTTTCTGTATCGGCCAGCTGTAACGGCGTCAAATCCACTTCCGCGATCATGCGCCTCGACAACACTTGGGACACGAAGACGCTTGCCTTTCACGGCGGCGTGTACAACCAGATCGATTACTCCGACACCACCGACCCGCTAGACGGTTCTGTCTGCATCATCAGCGATCTGTCGATCACTCACGCCTGATAGACCTGCTCGGCCTGATGAGCAAAACAGGTTTCAGGGGAATATCACTGCTGCAGCCTGGCGACAGGCTGTAGCGGGATGCGGATAAAATCCGGCAGGCCTGCGCGACCGACGAACACTTGCAGGCCGCAACGACCGATTTTGGGCTTCGCGCCCGCTGGCAATACAACTGCCGTCACACATACGCTACCATGTGCCTCATGTCGGGGATGAACCCTGCGTTTTATTGCCACTCGGCTCGGTCGTAGCGTTCAGATGTTGCTATCGACCACGCCCGACGAATCAACTCCGGCATCGACCAGAGTGAACGGGCCGTTTGAAACGAGCTCGATTGGTACAACATTGGTACAGACAGAAACAGTACCCCTCTGAAACCCTTATGGAATCAGCCCCTGTGACACTGGAACAGAATTACACCGCGATTCTCGGCCAATTGGGCGAGGACGTCTCCCGCGAGGGCCTGCTCGACACGCCAAAACGTGCCGCCAAAGCCATGCAGTACCTCTGCCGCGGTTATGAACAGACACTGGAAGAAGTCACCAACGGTGCCTTGTTCAGCTCCGACAACAGCGAAATGGTGCTGGTGAAAGACATCGAGCTCTACTCGTTGTGCGAACACCACCTGCTGCCGTTCATCGGCAAGGCGCACGTCGCCTACATCCCGAGCGGCAAAGTGCTGGGCCTGTCGAAAGTCGCGCGGATCGTCGATATGTACGCCCGCCGCCTGCAGATCCAGGAAAACCTCAGCCGCCAGATCGCCGATGCGGTCCAGCAAGTCACCGGCGCCCTGGGCGTTGCGGTGGTGATCGAGGCCAAGCACATGTGCATGATGATGCGCGGTGTGGAAAAGCAGAATTCGACGATGATCACCTCGGTGATGCTCGGTGAGTTCCGCGAAAACGCGGCGACCCGCAGCGAGTTTCTCAGCCTGATCAAGTAATTCGCAGCAACGAAGAAAACCGGCATTCATCGCCGGTTTTTTTTCGTCTGCGAAAAATCAGGTAAGCTGCGCGCCTTCTTTCGCCCCGTGAGGCTTGTACCGTGTTCGTTAAAGCGCTTCGTGTCGGCCTCGGCCAACTGATCATTTTCATCGACTTCATCACCCGTCCCGGCAAGAAGCAGCGCCCTGCCGCCGCCCAGGCTCAGGTTGAAGCGGCTGCCAAGGACCTGACGCTGTATCAGTTCCACGCCTGCCCGTTTTGCGTGAAAACCCGCCGCACCCTGCGCCGCCTGAACGTGCCGGTGGCGTTGCGTGATGCGAAGAACAACGAGCAGGATCGTCAGGTTCTGCTGGAGCAAGGCGGCAAGATCAAGGTCCCGTGCCTGCGCATTGAAGAGAATGGCCAGACCACCTGGATGTATGAGTCCAAGGTGATCATTGATTATCTGGACAAGCGCTTCGCGGCGGCCTGAGGTTTACGGTGTGGCTGATGGCCTCTTCGCGGGCAAGCCTCGCTCCTACAGGTTATGCATCTTCTGTAGGAGCGAGCGGTGCGGCGATCCGACTTGCCCGCGAAGGCGTCGGATCAACCACCACAAATCTCAAACAAAAAAAAACCGGCCCATGAGCCGGTTTTTTTATCTCTGCGATCAGGCCGCTTCCGCAGCCTGCGCCTGTCGCACCACCGCCGCCAATCGCTTCAACCCTTCATCCAGCCGCGCCGGATCGATGTGGCTGAAGTTCAGCCGTAAATGCCCCGGGTGATTGTCCGGCTCTGGAAAAAACGGCTCACCCGGCATGAACGCCACATCCGCCGCCAGTGCAGGCTTGAGCAACGTGCGCGTGTCCAGCGGTTGTTTCAGCGTCAACCAGAAAAACAACCCGCCCTGCGGCACGTTCCACTCTGCCAAATCAGAAAAATGCGTTTCCAGCGCCGACTGAAACGCATCCCGGCGCACCCGGTAAAAATCCCGCAGTTCACTCAGGTGCTGCTGGAATTTCTCGGTACCGATCCATTGCAGCGCTTGCCACTGGCCGACGCGGTTGGTGTGCAGATCGGCGGACTGCTTGAGCTTCAGCAAATGCGGAAACAGGTCCGGACTGGCAATCAGGTAGCCGACTCGCAGCCCCGGCAACAGGGTTTTCGACACGGTGCCGGTGTAGATCCAGCTGGTCTTTTTCAAGCGACTGACGATTGGCCTGGCACTGCCGCCATCAAACGTCAGCTCGCGATACGGCTCGTCTTCGATCAGGGTGACGCCGAACTCATCCAGCAACGCGGCGACCGCATCGCGCTTGGCCTCGCTGTAGCGCACCGCCGACGGGTTCTGGAAAGTCGGGATCAGGTAGATGAAAGCAGGCTGGTGCTTTTCCAGACGCGTGCGCAGCTCAAGCAGATTAGGGCCATCGGCCTCCAGCGGCACGGTGATGCAGTCGGCGCCAAACAGTTGAAAGATCTGCAACGCCGCCAAATACGTCGGCGCTTCGAGCAGGATCTCGGTGCCTTTGTCGATGTAGAGCTTGGCCGCCAGATCGAGGGTTTGCTGCGAGCCGCTGACCACCAATACCTGACTCGCCTCACAGGGCACGCCCAGTGCTCGCGCCTCGGCGGCCAAGGCCTCGCGCAATTCCGGTTCGCCTTCGCTCATGCCGTATTGGCCGATGGACAGCGGCATGTCGGCCCATTCGACGGTCGGCAGCATGACTTCGGCCGGCAAGCCACCGGCGAACGACATCACTTGCGGGCTCTGGGCGGCGGCGAGAATTTCACGAATCAAAGAACTTTTAAGGCGCGAGACACGTTCGGAAAAAGCCATGGGGGGTCACCGGTAGCGAGGCCTGAGGAAAATGAGTCAAACTGGTTGACCGAAATTACGACAACCCGAACGGATACGTCAACATGCTTGACCTTAAAAATCCCGCCTCCCAACAACAGGCCATGGAAGCGTTTTTCTTCGGCTACCAGGCGTTCACCGCCAAGGCCGACGAAATGCTCGAGCGTCGCGGCTTGAGCCGGGTGCATCAACGCATTGTGTTTTTCATCGCCCGATACCCGAATCTCAGCGTCAAGGAGTTGCTGGCATTGCTCGGCGTGAGCAAGCAGGCACTGAACATTCCACTGCGCCAGTTGGTGGAAATGCACTTGGTGGACAGCGTTGCGTCCGAGACCGACAAGCGTAAACGGTTGCTGGAACTGACCGTGGAAGGGGCGCGGTTTGAGCAATCGTTGCGACGTGAGCAGGTGAAACTGCTGGAGCGGGTGTTTGCCGAGGCTGGGGAGACGGCGGTGAATGGGTGGTTGGCGGTGAATCTGGCGTTGGGGGAGAACCAGCAAAAAATCTGAATCCTGGAAACCGCCTTCGCGGGCAAGCCTCGCTCCTACAGGATATGCGCCGCTTTTGTAGGAGCGGGGCTTGCCCGCGAAGGCGTCCTTTCTGGCGATATATCCCTATTGCCAAACTTTTCGTCTACAAAATCAAAAACATTATTTGCATTATTTGTATACAAAAGCATAATCCACTGCGTGCGAGTTCCTGACCAAGCGGTCAACAAATTCGCGAATGCCTCAAAGGGCCGCTGCCACCCTCATGGGTCCGGCCCTGGAAATAACAATAAAACTCTTGAGGAGTACTCGCTGTGGAAAGCCGCAAATCCGAAGCCCCGTCGCTGGAACTCTCGCCGCCATTACGCAATGGCTGGCTGGAACGTATCTTCAAACTCAGCTTGCATGGCACCACGGTGAAGACCGAGTTGATTGCCGGTCTGACAACCTTCATCACCATGGCTTACATCATCTTCGTCAACCCCAACATCATGGCCGACGCCGGGATCGATCACGGCGCGGCATTCGTTGCAACGTGCATCGCGGCTGCGCTGGGTTGCCTGTTGATGGGCCTGTACGCCAACTGGCCAGTCGGCCTCGCGCCGGGCATGGGCCTCAACGCCTTCTTCACCTACACCGTGGTCGGCACCATGGGCTACAACTGGGAAACCGCACTCGGTGCAGTGTTCGTGTCCGGTGTGTTGTTCATGATCCTGACCTTCTCCAAGATCCGCGAATGGCTGCTCAACAGCATTCCGGTGAGCCTGCGCTTTGCGATGGGCGCCGGCGTAGGTCTGTTCCTCGGCCTGATCGGCTTGAAAACCGCCGGCATCGTCGTCGATAGCCCGGCGACGCTGATCAAGCTCGGCTCGCTACGTGAACCCGGCCCGCTGCTCGCCGCCATCTGCTTCCTGATGATCGCCGTGCTCAGCTACCACAAGGTGTTCGGTGCGATTCTCATCAGCATCATCACCGTAACGCTGGCCGGTTGGGGTCTGGGCCTGGTGCATTACGAAGGGATCATGTCGGCACCGCCGAGCCTGGCACCGACCTGGATGGCCATGAACGTCGCCGGCGTATTCAACGTCAGCATGATCAGCGTAGTGCTGGCCTTCCTCTTCGTGCACATGTTCGACACCGCCGGCACTTTGATGGGCGTCGCCCAACGCGCCAACCTGGTGAACGCGGACGGCCGCATCGAAAACCTCTCTCGCGCCATGAAAGCTGACAGCGCCTCCAGCGTATTCGGCGCCGTGGTGGGTGTTCCTCCGGTAACAAGTTATGTGGAAAGTGCCGCGGGTGTAGCCGCTGGTGGTCGGACTGGTCTTACCGCTGTGACCGTAGGTGTGTTATTTATTGCAGCCATGTTTTTCGCACCGCTGGCTGGCATGATCCCCGCTTATGCAACAGCCGGCGCGCTGATTTACGTGGCGATGCTGATGATGGGCGGCATGGCGCACATCGAATGGGACGAAGCGACCGACAGCATTCCGGCGATCGTCACCGCGATCATGATGCCGCTGACCTTCTCGGTCGCCGACGGTATTGCGCTGGGCTTCATCACCTATGTGGCGTTGAAAGCCGGCACCGGTAAATACAAGGAAATTTCCGTGAGCCTGTGGGTGCTCTGCGCGATCTTCATCGCCAAGTTCATCTTCTTGTAAACACAGGTACTCGCTTGAAAACAGCCTCACCCCGTCGGGTGAGGCTTTTGTGCAAATGGAGGAAAGTGATGAGTCTGGAAACCTGGCTGCTGTTCAGCGGCGCTGCGCTGGTGGTGATCCTGATCCCGGGGCCACTGTCGTTGCTGATGATCAGCAACAGTCTGAATTACGGTTTGCGTCGTTCTTACCCGGCATTTCTGGGTGGCGTGATTGCGTCGATCTGCTTGCTCAGCGCTTCCGCGTTGGGATTGGGGGCGTTGTTGCTGGCTTCGGAACAGCTGTTCAGCGCATTGAAAATCGTCGGTGCGCTGTACCTGTTCTACCTCGCCTGGCAGAGCTGGCAGCAATCGCGCCAGCCATCGGTCGGCGCTGAAGTGCCCCAGGCTGCGCCGGTGCCGCGTTTCCGTGCCCTGTTCGGGCGCGCATTTGTGCTGGGTGCGAGCAATCCGAAAGACATCCTGTTCTTTGCCGCATTCCTGCCGCAGTTCTTGAGCGCCGGGCAACCGTTCCTGCCGCAGTTGCTGGTGATGATTGCTACGTGGACGGTGTTGGATCTGCTGTGCAAATTGGCTTACGGGTTAGGTGCCCATGGTGCGGCGCGGTATCTGCGCAGTGGCAAGGGGCAGAGCTGGTTTAACCGGGTGAGTGCCGGACTGTTTAGCGGCGCCGGCGCAGCGTCGCTGTTGAGCCGTTAAGAGCTTCGCGGGCAAGCCTCGCTCCTACAAGGTTGTTCTCCATTCCATGAACGACACAAAAACCTGTAGGAGCGAGGCTTGCCCGCGAAGGCGTCGGCACATTCACCACATTCCTCGGGACGAAAAAAAGCCCGCAGTGTGAGCGGGCGAAAGACCAAAGAAGCTATATGCGCAGTCGCTTCTCGGAGGCGACAGCTGCTTGGGGGATCAGCTGCCGCGGTACGTGGAATAGCTATAAGGCGAAATCAGCAGCGGCACATGGTAGTGATCCTGTTCCGCAGAGATGCCAAACCGCAGCACCACCACATCCAGGAACGCAGGCTCCGGCAGCTGAACGCCACGGGCGCGGTAGTAATCGCCCGCATGAAACTGAACCTGATAGACCCCGGTGCGGTAGTCATCGCCCTGCAGCAGCGGTGCATCGACGCGGCCGTCGCTGTTGGTGATTGCGCTGGCGACCAATTCCAGCTGCGAGCCTTCAACGCGGTACAACTCGACCTTGATCGAGCTGCCCGGGCAACCGTGTGCAGCGTCCAAAACGTGTGTAGTCAAACGTCCCATTGATTCTGCGCGCCTGCCTGCTTGGAGCAGTCAGACCTCGCGCCTCCCGAAGTCAGTTGAAAAGGAGACCGCACCGATTCGGAGCACGAAAAGCTGCGGCGAGCGACTGATTAAGACACTTTTCATAAAAATTGTACACAATAAAAACGACATTTTTGCAGCCAGTACCGCCATTCAAGGATTCGCAGTCAATCTTACGCCAAACCATGCGAGCAGCGGACCTTCTATCCATTAGCTGACCAACTGGGCAGGTTTCTTGCAGTAGCACTCCAAGATGACAGCAGATGAAAAATGCGAAAATTCAGGCTTACAAAGTGGATATAAAGTTGTATACAATCAGCCCATCGCTGTGACGCCAGCCTGTCATCCCATCGCCAGGCCGCCACACAACCTGTCAACGAATAAGAAGGAAGACTGCAGTGAGCGCTGACTACCCACGCGACCTGATCGGTTACGGCAGTAACCCTCCTCACCCACACTGGCCGGGCAATGCGCGCATCGCCCTGTCTTTCGTGCTCAATTACGAAGAAGGCGGCGAGCGCAACATCCTGCACGGCGATAAAGAGTCCGAAGCCTTCCTTTCGGAAATGGTCTCGGCGCAGCCGCTGCAAGGCGCGCGCAACATGAGCATGGAATCCCTTTACGAGTATGGCAGCCGCGCCGGTGTCTGGCGGATTCTGAAACTGTTCAAGGAATTCGACATTCCGCTGACCATCTTCGCCGTGGCCATGGCCGCCCAGCGCCACCCGGACGTGATCCGCGCGATGGTCGATGCCGGTCACGAGATCTGCAGCCACGGCTATCGCTGGATCGACTACCAGTACATGGACGAAGCACAGGAACGTGAGCACATGCTCGAAGCGATCCGCGTCCTCACCGAAATCACCGGCGAACGCCCACTGGGCTGGTACACCGGCCGCACCGGCCCGAACACCCGTCGGCTGGTGATGGAAGAAGGCGGCTTTCTCTACGACTGCGACACCTACGACGACGACCTGCCCTACTGGGAACCGAACAACCCGACCGGCAAGCCGCACCTGGTGATCCCGTACACCCTGGACACCAACGACATGCGCTTCACCCAGGTCCAGGGCTTCAACAAGGGCGACGACTTTTTTGAATACCTGAAAGACGCTTTCGATGTGCTGTACGCCGAAGGTGCCGAAGCGCCAAAAATGCTCTCGATCGGTCTGCACTGCCGGCTGATCGGCCGTCCGGCGCGTCTCGCCTCGCTCAAGCGCTTTATCGAATACGCTAAAAGTCATGAACAGGTGTGGTTCAGCCGCCGCGTCGACATCGCTCGCCACTGGCACGAAACCCACCCGTACCAAGGGGCTGCCCAATGAGCACCTTTCAAACCCTGAAACCCTCGACCCTGAGCCGCGACGCGTTCGTCACCGCTTTCGCCGACATCTACGAACATTCGCCATGGGTGGCCGAGAAGGCCTTCGACCTGGGCCAGGACGCTTCGATCGACGAGATCGAAACCCTGCACCAGCGCATGAGCGACATCCTGTTGAGCGCTGATCACGAAAGCCAGTTGGCCCTGATCAACGCTCACCCGGACCTGGCCGGCAAAGCCGCCGTCCAGGGCCAGTTGACCGAAGCCAGCACCAATGAACAGGCTGGCGCCGGTATTCACCAATGCACGGCCGAAGAGTTTTCTCGCTTCACCGAGCTGAACGACGCCTACAAAGCCAAGTTCAAGTTTCCCTTCATCATGGCGGTAAAAGGCAGCAACCGGCATCAGATCCTCGCGGCGTTCGAAACGCGCATTCACAACCCGGCAGAAACCGAGTTCAAGTGCGCGCTGGCGGAGATCAACAAGATCGCCCTGTTCCGATTACTGACCCTATAGCGAGCCTTGCCCGAGCGACATTGGACGCAAACATCGCCCAGGGCACTGCAAGCATCCCAAGCCAACTTATTAAAGGCAGACAAGAAGAATGAAAGCTTACGCCGTACCTTTCGAGAAGTTCGTCAACCTGGCCGACGCCCGCCTGGGCACCAAAATCATTTCGGTCACCGATGACTGGTTCGCAGACGCCAACCGTCTGTTCCAACCGACCCCGGCCGTGTGGAAGGAGGGCGTGTTCGATGACAACGGCAAGTGGATGGACGGCTGGGAATCGCGTCGCAAACGCTTCGAAGGCTACGACAGCGCGGTCATCCGCCTGGGCGTGCCGGGTTCGATCAAAGGCGTAGACATCGACACTTCATTCTTCACCGGCAACTTCCCGCCGTCGGCCTCGCTGGAAGCCTGCTTCCTGGCCTCGGGCGAGCCGGACGACAACACCCAGTGGACTGAAGTGCTGTCGGCCGTCGAGCTGCAAGGCAACAGCCATCACTACCACGAAATCAGCAACGACCAGGCCTTCAGCCACCTGCGCTTCAACATCTACCCGGATGGCGGCGTGGCCCGTCTGCGTGTCTACGGCATTCCGTTCCGCGACTGGTCTGCTGTGGGTGACAACGAGCAAGTGGACCTGGCCGCAGCCCTGAACGGTGGCCGCGCCCTCGCCTGCTCCGACGAACACTTCGGCCGCATGAGCAACATCCTCAACCCGGGCCGTGGCATCAACATGGGCGACGGCTGGGAAACCGCGCGTCGTCGCACGCCGGGCAATGACTGGGTCATCGTCGCGCTGGGTCATGCCGGCGAGATCGAAAAAGTCGTCGTCGACACCCTGCACTTCAAGGGCAACTACCCGGACACCTGCTCGATCCAGGGCGCCTTTGTGAAGGGCGGCACCGACAGCCAGATCGAAACCCAATCGCTGTTCTGGCGCGAACTGTTGCCGGCGCAGAAACTGGAAATGCACGCCGAACACACCTTCGCCGAGCAGATCAAGGCACTGGGCCCGATCACCCACATCCGCCTGAACGTGTTCCCGGATGGCGGTGTGAGCCGCCTGCGTGTCCTGGGCAAGGTCGCTAAATAAGCGCTGAACCCAATCGCCAGCAGGCTGGCTCCCACAGAGGAATGCATTCCAAATGTGGGAGCTAGCCTGCTAGCGATAGCAACAGAACCAACAACACAGAATTCGGAAAAGAAGACCAGCATGCGCACACTGACGATTGAACCGCTGACCAAAGAAGCCTTCGCCCCTTTCGGTGACGTGATCGAAACCGACGGCAGCGATCACTTCATGATCAACAACGGTTCGACCATGCGCTTTCATAAACTGGCGACGGTGGAAACCGCCACGCCAGAAGACAAGGCGATCATCAGCATTTTCCGCGCCGACGCGCAGGACATGCCGCTGACCGTCAGCATGCTGGAGCGTCACCCGCTGGGCAGCCAGGCTTTCATTCCGCTGCTCGGCAACCCCTTTCTGATCGTGGTCGCGCCACTTGGCGATGAACCTGTATCAGGCTTGGTCCGCGCCTTCGTCACCAACGGCAGGCAGGGCATTAATTACCATCGCGGCGTCTGGCACCACCCGGTGCTGACGATCGAAAAGCGGGATGACTTCCTGGTGGTTGATCGCAGTGGCACAGGCAATAACTGCGATGAGCATTTTTTCAAAGAGGATGAGCGTTTGATCCTCGCCCCCCACCAATAAGAGAAGGTCTGATCACTCGACAACAGAGTGACAGGCGAGAGGTAAAGACTGTGGAAGCACATCTGTTGGAATGGCTGAACCTGAGCGTGCGCTGGGTTCACATGATTACTGGCGTGGCCTGGATCGGTGCGTCGTTCTATTTCGTCTGGCTGGAAAACAACCTCAATCGGGTCAACCCGAAAAGTGGTCTGGCCGGCGATTTGTGGGCGATCCACGGCGGCGGTATCTATCACCTAGAAAAATACAAACTGGCTCCACCGACCATGCCGGACAACCTGCACTGGTTCAAATGGGAAGCCTACTTCACCTGGATGTCGGGGATCGCGCTGCTGTGCGTGGTGTTCTACTCCAACCCGACGCTGTACCTGCTGGCACCGGGCAGCAGCCTGACCGGCCCTGAAGGTGTTGCCCTGGGCATCGCTTCTTTGTTCGTTGGCTGGTTCGTCTACTCCTTCCTCTGCGACTCGGCCCTGGGCAAACGCCCTGCCCTGCTCGGCTTCATCCTGTTCGTGCTGATCATTGGCGCCGCTTACGGCTTCAGCAAAGTGTTCAGCGGTCGTGGTGCGTACCTGCACGTCGGCGCGATCATCGGCACCATCATGGTCGGCAACGTGTTCCGCATCATCATGCCGGCGCAGCGCGCACTGGTAGCGGCGATTGCCGAGAACCGCACGCCCGATCCGGCACTGCCGGCCAAAGGCCTGCTGCGTTCGCGTCACAACAACTACTTCACCTTGCCGGTGCTGTTCATCATGATCAGCAACCACTTCCCGAGCACTTATGGCAGCCAGTACAACTGGCTGATCCTGGCCGGGATCGCGGTGCTGGCGGTGTTGGTGCGTCACTACTTCAACACCCGTCATGACAGCCACAAGTTTGCCTGGACCCTGCCCGTCGCAGCCGTGGGCATGATCTGCCTGGCTTACGTGACTGGCCCGGCGCAGATGCCAAGCGCACCTGAAGTGGCCAAGGCACCTGGCACCATCGAGTACCAGCCGCTGCCGGAAACCGCCCTCGGCGGTGGTGCCAAACCTGCCGCCGCGAAACCTGCTGAAGCACCGGTCCAGGCGGCAAATGCCGGCCCGGGTTTCGACAAAGTGCACAGCGTGATCCAGGAACGTTGCGCGGTATGCCACTCGGCCAAGCCGACCAGCCCGTTGTTCAGCGCAGCACCGGCCGGCGTGATGTTCGATACCCCCGAGCAGATCCGCCAGAACGCGGCGCGCATCCAGGCTCAAGCCGTCACCAGCCAGATCATGCCACTGGGCAACATCACCCAGATGACCCAGCAGGAACGTGACCTGATCGGCGCGTGGATTGTTCAGGGAGCTCCGACCAATTAATCGCTAAAAGCTTCGCGAGCAAGCTTCGCTCCTACAGGTTTTGTGTCGTTCACAAATGATGCAAACGGCACAAAACCTGTAGGAGCGAGGCTTGCCCGCGAATGGCCGCAACGCGGTCTTCCCTGATGCACAAAATCACAAGAATAAAAAAGATCCGAGGTGTTGCATGTCCGAGCTATCCCAAGCGCGCATCCCCGACGCACCCGCCATTCAGCGTTTGCCCCTTTTGCAACTGATCCTGGTCGGTCTGCAACATGTTTTGCTGATGTACGGCGGAGCCATCGCGGTGCCGCTGATCATCGGACAGGCCGCTGGCCTGAGTCGTGAAGAAATCGCCTTCCTGATCAACGCCGACCTGCTGGTGGCCGGCATCGCCACCATCGTCCAGTCGCTGGGCATCGGCCCGATGGGCATTCGCATGCCAGTGATGATGGGCGCCAGCTTCGCCGCTGTCGGCAGCATGGTCGCCATGGCCGGCATGCCCGGTATCGGCCTGCAAGGAATCTTCGGCGCGACCATCGCCGCCGGATTCTTCGGCATGCTCATCGCGCCGTTCATGTCCAAAGTCGTACGCTTCTTCCCGCCGCTGGTGACCGGCACGGTCATCACCTCGATCGGTTTGTCGTTGTTCCCCGTCGCCGTCAATTGGGCGGGCGGTGGTGCCGGCGCCGCTCAATTCGGTTCACCGATTTACCTGGCCATTGCCGCACTGGTGCTGGCCACCATTCTGTTGGTCCATCGTTTCATGCGCGGTTTCTGGGTCAACATTTCCGTGCTGATCGGCATGTGCCTCGGTTACGTGATCTGCGGGTTGATCGGCATGGTCGACCTCAGCGGAATGGCCCAGGCGCCTTGGCTGCAATTCGTCACCCCGCTGCACTTCGGCATGCCGAAGTTTGAACTCGCGCCGATTCTGTCGATGTGCCTGGTGGTGGTGATCATCTTCGTCGAGTCCACCGGGATGTTCCTCGCGCTGGGCAAAATCACCGGCCAGGAAGTCTGCCCACGGATGCTGCGTCGCGGCTTGCTGTGCGATGCCGGCGCGTCGTTCTTCGCCGGTTTCTTCAACACCTTCACCCATTCCTCTTTCGCGCAGAACATCGGCCTGGTGCAGATGACCGGCGTGCGCTGCCGTTCGGTGACCATCGTTGCCGGCGGGTTGCTGATCGTATTGAGCCTGCTGCCGAAAGCCGCGTTCCTGGTCGCCTCGATTCCGCCCGCCGTGCTTGGCGGCGCAGCGATTGCGATGTTCGGCATGGTCGCCGCCACCGGGATCAAGATTCTCCAGGAAGCCGACATCGGTGACCGTCGCAACCAATTGCTGGTGGCGGTGAGCATCGGCTTGGGCCTGATTCCGGTGGTACGTCCGGAGTTCTTCGCCCACCTGCCGTTGTGGATGAGCCCGATCACCCACAGCGGCATCGCCATGGCGACGTTGAGTGCCTTGGCGCTGAACCTGCTGTTCAACATCCTCGGCGGCAAGGAACGCGCCGCGATCAACGACTGCCACGCCCACTCGCACTAAGACAGAACGCAAACCCTGTAGGAGCCGGCTTGCTGGCGAAGCGGTGGGTCAGACGACATCAATGTTGGATGTTCTGACCTCATCGCCAGCAAGCCGGCTCCTACAGGGGTGGGACACCTGCGCCTTGAAAATAAAAACAAGAGGGAGCAACAGATGATTCGGACACAGACAAACCTGCTGTTAGGCAGCGGTCTTCTGGCTGCCAGCCAAGCCATGGCCGGCGATTTACTGCTGTGGCAGACCAACAGCCTGAGCTATCTGTACGGCAAGGATTTCGCGATCAACCCGTCGATTCAGCAGACGATCACCTTCGAACACGCCGACCGCTGGAAGTACGGCGACAACTTCCTGTTCGTCGACAGCACCTACTACAACGGCGAGAAAGACCGGAACAAAGGCGTTCACGCCTATTACGGCGAATTCAGCCCGCGCCTCTCCTTCGGCAAAATCCTCGACCGCCGCTTCGAATTCGGCCCGATCAAGGACGTGTTGCTGGCCATGACCTACGAGAATGGCGAAGACGACACCGAAGCCTACCTGATCGGCCCCGGCTTCGACCTTGCAGTACCGGGCTTCAACTTTTTCACCTTGAATTTCTACTATCGCCAGACCGAAGGCTCGCGCCCCGGCGATGATGTCTGGCAGATCACACCGGCCTGGTCCTACACCGTCCCGCTGGGCAATTCGAACCTGTTGATCGACGGCTACCTCGACTGGGTCGTGGACAACGACCAGAACGCGCGCGGCACCTATCACGCCAACCTGCATTTCAACCCGCAGATCAAATACGACCTGGGCAAGGCCCTGGGCTGGCGGGAGAAACAGGTGTATGTCGGCGTCGAGTACAGCTACTGGAAAGACAAGTACGGCGTGGAAAACAACGCCCGCCTCGACACCAATGAAAACACCACCAGCCTGCTGGTGAAGGTGCACTTTTAAGATGACCCGCAACAGTGCCCAAAACCTGTCGTCGGTGCGCTGTTGCGGGGCACTTGAGACCCGGCCCTGGAGTCAGTATTCTCCGCGGCCGCCTGAATCCGCTTTAAAAAAAAGCCCGGATTTAATTCCTGACCAGAAAGCCAACTTATCCCGGCCCTGGACGGTATCAAGGCATTCCAACCCCCCTCTCAATCGACGGCTCTTGAGCCGCCGAACGGGAGTTTTTTTGCTTTTCGAAAGCCTTGGCGCAGCTCTTGCTAACAGCACTGAAGCTGACCGATTGGATGATTTTTTACCGCTACGGAAAAAGGCGCCACACCAGAGCGCCGACCTTAAAAAAACAACGTGAAACACCTACTTTTTGGGAGCAACCGAATGAAACGTACGTGCACTAGCCTGATGCTGGCGGGATCCTTGCTGGCCGGGGGCCAGGCCATGGCCGGCGACTTGCTGCAATGGCAGAACAACAGCCTGACCTACCTGTATGGCAAGGACTTCCAGGTCAACCCGCGCATTCAGCAGACCGTGACCTTCGAACACGCCGATGGCTGGAAATATGGGGATAACTTCTTCTTCGTCGACAAGATCTTCTACAACGGCGAAAAGGATTTCAACGTCGGCCCGAACACCTATTACGGTGAGTTCAGCCCACGCATTTCCCTGGGCAAAGTCCTCGACCAGAAAATCGAATTCGGCCCGGTCAAAGACGTGTTGCTGGCCATGACGTACGAGTTTGGTGAAGGCGATACCGAGTCCTACCTGATCGGCCCGGGTTTCGACCTGGCGATTCCAGGCTTCGACTACTTCCAGCTGAACTTCTACCAGCGTCATACCGAAGGCAGCCGTGCGGGCGACAACGTCTGGCAGATCACCCCGGTTTGGTCCTACACCATCCCGGTCGGCGATTCGAGCATCCTGATCGATGGTTTCATGGACTGGGTAGTCGACAACGACTCCAACTCCAAAGGCGACTACTACGCCAACCTGCACTTCAACCCGCAGGTTAAATATGACCTGGGTAAAGCGCTGAATTTTGGCGAGAAACAGTTGTATGTGGGTGTGGAGTATGACTATTGGTCGGACAAGTACGGGATTAAGGATAGCCAGTACTTCAAGACTGATCAGAGCACGACGAGCTTCCTGGTGAAGTTCCACTTCTGATCCAGCGGCGTCTGTGAGGACGCCTTCGCGGGCAAGCCATGCTCCTACAGGTTTTGTGTCGTTCGCCCATTATGTGAACGACACAAAACCTGTGGGAGCGTGGCTTGCCCGCGAAGGCCGCACCGCCGATCTCAAGCAGCTACCACCGGCTGCACCAACCCAAGAAACCGACACAACTCATCCTTCTTGGCCAACGCATCCCGCCGCCCCAGATCTATCAACTCGCTGCAATACCCCGCCTCGAACAGCAGATAACTCAACACCCCCGCCCCACTGGTCTTGGTCGCACCCGGCCCGCGCAAAAACAGACGCAGCGCTGCCGGCAACTCCTGGCGATGTCGCGCAGCGATCTCATCAATCGGCTGGCTCGGCGAAATCACCAGCACCTCCACCGGCGCTACGCCGAGCGTGCGGGTCGGCGTGCCGGCGGGCATCAGATGGCTGAACTGATTCAAGCGCTGCAGCAGTTCGATGTCACTTTCCAGGCTGTCAATGAACGTACTGTTGAGCATGTGCCCACCGATCTGCGCGAGCGTCGGCTGCTGTCCGGTGTAGGCCCGTTGCAGCGGTCGCTCCGGGTCGACCCCGCGCGGGTTGCCGCTGACGCCCACCACCAGCACGCGGCTGGCACCCAGGTGCAGGGCCGGGCTGATCGGTGCCGATTGGCGCACCGCGCCGTCACCGAAATATTCCTCGCCGATTTTTACCGGGGCGAACAGCAATGGGATGGCGGAGCTGGCGAGCAGGTGCTCGACGGTCAACTGCGCAGGAACGCCGATGCGTCGATGGCGTAACCAGGCGTCGATGGTGCCGCCGCCCTGATAGAAGGTGACTGCCTGACCCGATTCGTAACCGAACGCGGTGACCGCCACGGCCTTCAACTGCTTCTGCGCGATGGCTTCGGCGATGCCGGTCATGTGCAATTTGTCGTTGAGCAACCGGCGCAGCGGCGAGCTGTTGAGCAGGGCCACCGGCACCTGAGCGCCGATGCCGAGCAGACTGTGGCTGACAAACCGGCTGGCCTGACGGATCACGCCCGGCCAGTCACTGCGCAAAACCAGATGGCTACGGAACCCTTGCCAGAAAGCAGTCAGGCGTTCGATGGCATTGCGAAAGTCCATCGCCCCACTGGCGAGGCTGACCGCATTGATCGCCCCGGCCGAGGTGCCGACGATCACCGGGAACGGATTGTTTGCCCCCACCGGCAGCAGCTCGGCAATCGCTGCCAGCACGCCGACCTGATAGGCCGCCCGAGCCCCGCCGCCGGAAAGAATCAACCCTGTAACCGGTTCGCCTGGACTCATGCACAACTCTCCATGGTGCTAGTTGGAATTTTCCATTCCCCTGTAGGAGCGAGACCGGCTTGCCGGCAATGGTCGTCAACGATGACGTTGGCTGCCTGACACTCCGCGACGCTCTCGGGTTTTTCGCGAGCAGGCTCGCTCCTACAGGGATTGGGGGTTCAACCGCGTTTTGCGTACAACTTGGGTTCGCCCGGCGGACGACTCTTGAAGCGGCGATGGGCCCAGAGGTATTGCTCCGGGCAGTCGCGCAAGACGCCTTCGATCCATTGGTTGATCCGCAGGCAATCGGCCTCTTCGGTCTCGCCGGGGAAACCTTCGAGCGGCGCATGGATCACCAAGCGATAACCGCTGCCGTCCGCCAGACGCTCTTGCGTGAACGGCACCACCAGCGCCTTGCCCAGCCGCGCAAACTTGCTGGTGGCAGTGACGGTCGCGGCCTGAATCCCGAACAGCGGCACGAAGATGCTTTGCTTGGCGCCGTAGTCCTGATCCGGTGCGTACCAGATCGCCCGGCCGGCCCGCAGCAGTTTGAGCATGCCGCGCACGTCTTCACGCTCCACAGCCAGCGAGTCGAGGTTGTGTCGCTCGCGGCCATTGCGCTGGATGTAATCGAACAGCGGGTTCTTGTGCTCGCGGTACATGCCGTCGATGGTGTGTTGCTGGCCGAGCAGCGCCGCGCCGATTTCCAGCGTGGTGAAATGCACGGCCATCAGAATCACGCCCTTGCCTTCGCGCTGGGCCTTTTTCAGGTGCTCCAGCCCTTCGACATGCGCCAACCTGGCCAGGCGCTCCCGCGACCACCACCAGCTCATGGCCATTTCAAAGAATGCGATGCCGGTGGAGGCAAAGTTTTCCTTGAGCAGGCGCTTGCGCTCGGCAGCGGATTTTTCCGGGAAGCACAGCTCCAGGTTGCGCTTGGCAATGCGCCGTCGGTCGCCCGCCGCGCGATACATCAATGCACCGAGGGCACGACCAATAAACAGCAGCGCCGGGTATGGCAACTGAACGATCAGCCACAACAGCCCCAAGCCGCACCACAGCGGCCAGAAACGCGGCATCAGAAATGTTTTTTGAAAACGCGGGCGATCCATTAAAGGTTCCGGAAAGACAATGGCCGCGCATTCTACATCGTTCGACCCGGCTTGCGGCTCGCGAGCGTTCTCGTTATAAGTCTCGGCACTTTTAGTGACAAGCCGTTGTATGCCGACCATGAGCCAAATCGAACCGCAAGACCAGGATCCCGTGTTCCAGTTGAAGGGCAGCATGCTCGCCATTACCGTGCTGGAGCTGGCCCGCAACGACCTCGAAAGCCTTGATCGGCAATTGGCCGCCAAGGTCGCCCAGGCGCCCGGCTTTTTCAGCAACGCGCCGCTGGTACTGGCGCTGGACAAGCTTCCGGCCAGCGAAGGTGCGGTCGATCTGCCAGGCTTGATGCGCGTCTGCCGCCAGCACGGCCTGCGCACCCTGGCGATCCGTGCCAGTCGCATCGAAGACATCGCCGCCGCCATCGCGGTCGACCTGCCGGTGCTGCCGCCCTCCGGCGCCCGCGAGCGTGCGCTGGACCCGCTTGAAGGCACCGTGGCGAAGAAACCGGAAAAACCCGCTGAACCGACGATCAAACCGACGAAAATCATCACCTCGCCGGTACGCGGCGGCCAGCAGATTTATGCCCAGGGTTGCGACCTCGTCGTGATCTCTTCGGTCAGCCCGGGGGCGGAACTTCTCGCCGACGGCAACATCCATGTATACGGACCGATGCGTGGTCGTGTATTGGCCGGGGTCAAAGGCGACACGAAAGCCAGGATTTTCTGTCAGCAAATGAGCGCTGAACTGGTCTCCATCGCAGGCCACTACAAGGTTTCGGAAGATCTGCGTCGCGACCCTTTGTGGGGCGCGGGCGTACAGGTCAGCCTGTCGGGCGATGTGTTGAACATCATTCGGCTTTAACGGATACTGCCGCATTTTCCAAGCATCTCTAAAACGTAGCGAAAACGGCTCAAACGAAGTAGGAAAAAGGCCTAAAGCAGTGTTTACCGGGGGTAAGCGCGGTTCATGACCGGATTCCAGCCAAGCTGTCCGACTGCAGTCGTTTTTCCAGAGATGTTTTTCAGGGGCTAAATGTCCTTTTTCCTTAGGGGTGAAACACCTTGGCCAAGATTCTCGTGGTTACATCCGGCAAGGGTGGTGTGGGTAAGACCACCACCAGTGCTGCTATCGGTACCGGCCTCGCACTGCGCGGTCACAAAACAGTTATCGTCGACTTCGACGTCGGCTTGCGTAACCTCGACCTGATCATGGGTTGCGAGCGTCGCGTCGTGTATGACTTCGTCAACGTGGTTAACGGCGAAGCCAACCTGCAACAGGCCCTGATCAAAGACAAACGCCTGGAAAACCTCTACGTACTGGCCGCCAGTCAGACCCGCGACAAAGACGCGCTGACTGTCGAAGGCGTGGAAAAAGTCCTGATGGCGTTGAAGGAAGACTTCGAATTCGTGGTCTGCGACTCCCCGGCCGGCATCGAGAAAGGTGCTCACCTGGCCATGTACTTCGCCGATGAAGCGATCGTCGTGACCAACCCGGAAGTCTCCTCGGTTCGTGACTCGGACCGCATGCTGGGCCTGCTGGCCAGCAAATCGCGTCGCGCTGAAAACGGCGAAGACCCGATCAAGGAACACTTGCTGTTGACCCGTTACAACCCGCAACGCGTCAGCGATGGCGAGATGCTCGGCGTTGAAGACGTCAAGGAAATTCTCGCTGTGACCCTGCTGGGTGTGATCCCTGAGTCCCAAGCGGTACTCAAGGCGTCCAACTCCGGCGTGCCGGTGATTCTCGACGATCAAAGCGACGCCGGTCAGGCGTACAGCGATGCGGTCGAACGCCTGCTGGGCAAAACCGTGGAGCATCGGTTTCTCGATGTGACGAAGAAAGGATTCTTTGAGCGTCTGTTTGGAGGCCGGTAATGAACATTTTTGACTTCTTTCGTGCTAACAAGAAGCCAAGTACCGCCTCGGTAGCGAAAGAGCGTCTACAGATCATCGTGGCGCATGAACGCGGCCAACGCAGTACGCCGGATTACTTGCCAGCCTTGCAGAAAGAGCTGGTCGAAGTCATCCGCAAGTACGTCAATATCGGGTCCGATGACGTGCATGTCGCCCTGGAAAACCAGGGTAGCTGCTCGATTCTGGAACTCAATATCACCCTGCCGGATCGCTGAGTCGATCCGTCGGGAGCCACGGCGGCTCAGGCTTTTGCAGCTCCTTGTAGGAGCGAAGCTTGCTCGCGAAGGTGTGTCAGTCGACATTAACGTTGCTGACACACCTTCGCGAGCAAGCTTCGCTCCTACAAGAGCCCTGAAAGCCTGAGTCGCCGTTGGCGTTTGTTACGAGGCTGTTTAATGCCGCTGTCCAACGTCCACATCATTCATCAGGACGCCGCCGTACTGGTGGTGAATAAACCGACCCTGTTGCTTTCCGTCCCTGGCCGGGCCGATGACAACAAGGATTGCCTGATCACCCGCCTGCAAGAAAACGGCTACCCCGAAGCCCGAATCGTCCATCGCCTGGACTGGGAAACCTCCGGCATCATTCTGCTGGCCCGTGACCCGGACACCCATCGCGAATTGTCTCGGCAATTTCACGACCGTGAAACCGAAAAGGCCTACACCGCACTTTGCTGGGGTCAGCCGGAACTGGACAGCGGCAGCATCGACCTGCCCCTGCGCTACGACCCGCCGACCAAGCCGCGCCATGTGGTGGATTTCGAGTTCGGCAAAAACGCCCTGACATTCTGGCGCGTGCTGGAACGATGCGGCGACTGGTGCCGGGTTGAACTGACGCCAATCACCGGCCGCTCCCATCAGTTGCGCGTGCACATGCTCTCCATCGGCCACCCGCTGCTGGGTGACGGGCTCTATGCCCACGAGCAGGCGCTGGCTGCCTGGCCACGGCTATGCCTGCACGCGAGCATGCTCAGCTTCACTCACCCGCAGACCGGTGAACGCCTGCGTTTCGAGTGCCCCGCTCCGTTTTGAGCAGACTCGCCGAAATGAAAAACGCCCTTCAACTGAAGGGCGTTTTCATTTACTGAAACAAATTACCCGTCGTAAAAATGGCGTTAAATTATTGTCATAAATTTGTAAAGAAACGTAAAATGATGGCACTACGATAGCAGGCAGGATGCCCCGTGCTCAGTTGCAAGACACTTCAGAACGACTACCCAATCACCTTCAACTTTTCCAACACCACCCTGCACCTCAGTGAACAGCCTTGCATCGAAGCACGGCAAGCGCTGGAGCAACTGATTGAAAAGCGCAGCGCTCGCAAGCTCACCCGCGCGAGCGCACCGCTCGCCAGCGGTGACACCCCTCTATTTGCCAAGGTTCAGCCGCTGGATACGTTAAAGGCGAAAGTGCGGGTAACCTTTGGCAAACCACAGCGCAACGGTCGCTTCGACTGGCCGCTGGAAGAACTGATCAATACCCATGAAGCGCAGCGCCGTGGCGTCCGGATGCCACCACTGCAAGGGTTTGGCTACACCAAGGATCTGCTGGGACTGACCCAGGAGTATTTCATTATCACGCGCCTGCTTGACGACCATCTTGACGGCGTACAGTGGCTTAAACGCAACCCCGGCAACGTGGAGGCATTTATCCTGGATGCTTTCGACCTGCTCCACTCCCTTGCCCTGAAGAACATCACTCACATGGATTTCTGGGCCGGCAACATCATGATCCCCGAATCGTCGCAGTCACCGCTCAAAGCCATCGATTTTGAAAACTGCTTCTCCGGCCAGACACCCCATCAAAGCGAAACCCTGGGTTTCCAGCTGGGATTTTTCTATCGCCGGGAAATCTACAAACACATTACTGAAGCCGACTATGATCGGCTGGTTGAAACGTACACAGGACAACTCCCTGGCATCTCGAAGAAAAAGTTCAACCCGGTGTATGTCGCGAGCAAGCATGAATACGTGGGTCGCAAGCAACGCCGTGAAGTGTTCCTCAGCGGACTTCTGATCACAGGCTGACGCGCAAATCAGACCCACCGACAAACGTCGCGCGACGGACGGCATTGTGTCTGCAATGCCGTGAGCCAATACGGTAAACTTGCGCCATTGCTGTCTGGAGCTACTTATGCGCGAAGAGTTGAACCAAGGCCTGATCGATTTCCTCAAGGCCTCCCCTACCCCGTTTCATGCCACCGCCAGCCTTGTTCAGCGCCTGGAAGCGGCGGGTTATCAGCGTCTCGACGAACGCGAGCCCTGGACCACCGAAGCCAACGGCCGCTACTACGTCACCCGTAACGACTCTTCGATTGTCGCCGTCAAAATGGGCCGTCACTCTCCCCTGCACGGCGGTATCCGCCTGGTCGGCGCCCATACCGACAGCCCGTGCCTGCGAGTCAAACCCCAGCCGGAACTGCAACGCCAGGGTTTCTGGCAGCTGGGTGTCGAAGTGTATGGCGGCGCGCTGCTGGCTCCGTGGTTCGACCGCGATCTGTCCCTGGCGGGCCGCGTGACCTTCCGCCGCGACGGCAAGGTCGAGAGCCAGCTGATCGACTTCAAGACGCCGATTGCGATCATTCCCAACCTGGCCATTCACCTCAATCGTGAAGCCAACATGGGTTGGGCGATCAACGCCCAGACCGAATTGCCGCCGATCCTCGCGCAGTTCGCCGGTGACGAGCGCGTGGACTTCCGCGCCGTGCTCACCAATCAACTTGCTCTCGAGCATGGCCTGAACGCCGACGTGGTGCTCGACTACGAGTTGAGCTTCTACGATACCCAGAGCGCTGCGGTCATCGGCCTGCATGGCGACTTCATCGCCGGTGCGCGCCTCGACAACCTGCTGTCCTGCTACGCCGGCCTGCAAGCGTTGCTGACGGCTGAAACCGACGAAACCTGCGTGCTGGTCGCCAATGACCACGAAGAAGTCGGCTCCTGCTCGGCCTGTGGCGCTGACGGCCCGATGCTGGAACAGACGCTGCGTCGCTTGTTGCCCGAAGGTGATGAATTCGTACGCACCATTCAGAAATCCCTGCTGGTCTCGGCCGACAATGCCCACGGCGTTCACCCCAACTACGCCGACAAGCACGACGCCAACCACGGCCCGAAACTCAACGCCGGCCCGGTGATCAAGGTCAACAGCAACCAGCGTTACGCCACCAACAGCGAAACCGCCGGGTTCTTCCGCCATCTGTGCATGGCCGAAGAAGTGCCGGTGCAAAGCTTCGTGGTGCGTAGCGACATGGGCTGCGGCTCGACCATCGGCCCGATCACCGCCAGCCACCTGGGCGTGCGCACCGTGGACATCGGCCTGCCGACATTCGCCATGCACTCGATCCGCGAACTGTGCGGCAGTCATGATCTGGCGCACCTGGTGAAAGTGCTTAGCGCGTTCTACGCCAGCCAGGAATTGCCATAAAACCTGTAGGAGCCGGCTTGCCGGCGATGGCGTCCTTGAAATCGCTATCGCCGGCAAGCCGGCTCCTACAAGTGTTAAAACCGCTAGACTTTAAATACCCCCTTCGACAAGGCAGTCGCTCATGATCTCGATGTCTTCATTTCACGCCATGCTGATCCCGATTCTTGCCGGGATGATCCTGCTGGCGATCGGCTTCAACTTCCGCGACAAAAATGCTGGCGTGTTCGCGATGTGGATCGGCATGCTGACCATCCTCGCTACCGTCGTCTTCAAGATCCTCGCCAAACTCAACGAATAAATCCTCGCCCTCGGCTCGCATTGATTTTGGCGGGCTCGTACACTCGGTCGATCTGCTCTTTTCAAGGTTGACCGCCTAGTGTTCGCTCGTCTTTTTGCCCTGCCCAGCCTTTTCCTCGTCTGCCTGATGGCGCTGCTGCCGGTCATGCCGGCCCAGGCCGTCGGTTTACCGAGCTTGCTCAACAGCTCGGCGAAAACCCAGCCCGAGGCGCAAGAACCCCTCGGGCAATCCCTCGACGAAGTCATCAAGTCACTGGAGAACGATCAGCAACGCAGCAAATTGCTGGCCGACCTGAAGAAGCTGCGCGACGCCACCAAAAAAGCCCAACCGGCTGCTGAAGAAGGCGTGTTGGGCCTGATTGGCGGCACGCTGGCCAATTTTGAAAAACAATTCTCCGGCGCTGACAGCCCGCTCACACGCTGGTCCGACGAGTTTGATCTGGCCAAGGAAGAACTGGCAGGGTTGGTGTTGCCGGCCAATGAATGGCTGCCGATCATCTTTGGCTTCGCCATGATTCTGATGGTCTGGAGCCTGCTGGCCGCCGCGCTGATCTGGCTCGGTCACCGGGTACGGATGCGCTTCGGCCTGACCGAAGAATTACCACAGCACCCCAAGGCCCTCGACATGTTGCGCTTTGCCCTGCGCAAACTCGGGCCTTGGCTGATCGCCCTGGTGATGACCGTCTACATGACCTACGCCCTGCCCTCGTCATTGGGCAAAAGCCTGGCGATGGTGCTGGCCTATGCGCTGGTGGTCGGCACGTGTTTTTCGGCGATCTGTGTGATCGCCTTTTCCTTGCTCGACGGGCCACACCGCCACCGCGCCTTGTACATCCTGCGGCATCAGGCCTTTCGGCCGCTGTGGCTGATCGGCAGTTTTGCCGCGTTCGGCGAAGCCTTGAACGACCCGCGACTGGTCGCCAGCCTCGGCAGCCATTTGGCGCACACCGCCGCCACCATCGCCAACGTGCTGGCCGCGCTGTCTACCGGGCTGTTCATCCTGCGCTTCCGACGCCCCATCGCCCACTTGATCCGCAACCAACCGTTGTCCCGGCGCCTGACCCGCCGCGCGCTCAGCGACACCATCGAAATTCTCGGCACCTTCTGGTACATGCCAGCGCTGGTGCTGGTGGCGATTTCGCTGTTCGCCACGTTCGTTTCCGCCGGCGACACCAGCACCGCGTTGCGCCAGTCGCTGATCTGCACCGTGCTGCTGGTGTTGTGCATGGTCATCAACGGACTGGTACGCCGGCATGCACTGAAACCGCAACGTGGCGTGAAGCGCCATGCACTGTATTCCGAACGCCTGAAAAGCTTCTTCTATACCCTCGCCCACTTGCTGGTGTGGCTGGCGTTCATCGAACTTGGCCTGCGGGTCTGGGGCATGTCGCTGATTGCGTTCACCGAAGGCGAAGGCCATGAAGTCAGCGTCAAACTGTTCAGCCTCGGCGGCACACTGATTTTTGCCTGGCTGATCTGGATCCTCAGCGACACCGCCGTGCACCACGCCCTCACCCGCTCGCGTAAAGGCCAGGCCAACGCCCGTGCGCAGACGATGATGCCGCTGATCCGCAACGTGCTGTTCGTGGCGATTTTCATCGTTGCACTGATCGTCGCCCTGGCGAACATGGGCATGAACGTCACGCCACTGCTGGCCGGTGCCGGCGTGATCGGCCTGGCCATCGGTTTCGGCGCACAGTCGCTGGTCGCGGACCTGATCACCGGGCTGTTCATCATCATTGAGGACTCCCTGGCCATCGACGACTACGTGGATGTTGGCGGCCACCTCGGCACTGTCGAGGGCCTGACCATTCGTACCGTGCGCCTGCGGGACATCGACGGCATCGTCCACACCATCCCGTTCAGTGAAATCAAAAGCATCAAGAACTACTCGCGGGAGTTCGGCTACGCGATCTTTCGCGTGGCGATCCCCTCGAACATGGACATCGATAACGCGATCAAACTGATGCGCGACGTCGGCCAGAAGATGCGCGCCGATCCACTGCAACGACGCAACATCTGGTCGCCGCTGGAGATTCAAGGGGTCGAGAGTTTCGAGTCAGGCAACGCGATTCTGCGGGCCCGCTTCAAGACCGCGCCGATCAAGCAGTGGGAAGTTTCCCGGGCGTTCAACCTGTCCTTGAAACGGCACCTGGATGAAGCCGGGCTTGATCTGGCGACACCGCGCATGAGTGTGCAAGTGGTCACGGCGGGTGGCGGGCCCGCAACAGATTAACCTCCTGTAGGAGCCGGCTTGCCGGCGATGGACGTGAACGATTACGTTTGCTGCCTGAATGAACGCGGTGCCTTTGCGTCCATCGCCGGCAAGCCGGCTCCTACAGGGGTCGCGGAAAATCGCGTGATTGGCAGCGACTAACAAATCGCAGGCATAAAAAAATCCCCGAACCAGTCGGGGATTTTTTATGTTCGATCAATCAGCCCGGGGGCGGATCAATCTTCGCGATAGCGACGCAGCTTCAACTGCTTACCGGCAACGCGAGTGTCCTTCAGCTTGGTCAGCAGACGCTCCAGACCATCTTCCGGCAGCTCGACGAGGCTGAAGCTGTCACGCACCTGGATGCGACCGATCGCTTCACGCGCCAGACCACCTTCGTTGAGGATGGCGCCCAGCAGGTTTTTCGCCGCGATACCGTCACGCGCGCCCAGCGCGGTACGGCAACGGGCACGACCTTCGGCCAATGGAACCGGAGCACGACGCTCACGATCACCACGGTCCGGACGATCACCGGTGCGCTCTGGACGATCGCCACGCGGTGCGTTGTTCGGCACCAGTGGACGTTCTTTCTCGATTGCAGCCAGGGTCAGCGCCTGAGCGTTGGTCGCCTTGCGCAGCAGGGCAGCAGCCAGTGCACGCGGCGTGCAACCGATATCGGCAGTCAGGCGATCCAGCAGATCACCGTGAGTCGATTCGGCATCACCAACCAGCGGCGACAGGCTGTTGGTCAGTTTCTTGATGCGGGCATCGAGAACAGCCTGAGCGTCCGGCAGGCGAACTTCGGCAACTTTCTGACCGGTTACACGCTCGATCACTTGCAGCATGCGGCGCTCACGCGGAGTCACCAGCAGCAGTGCACGACCTTCGCGACCGGCACGGCCAGTACGGCCGATACGGTGAACGTAGGATTCAGGATCGTACGGCATGTCAACGTTGAACACGTGAGTGATGCGCGGAACGTCCAGGCCACGAGCGGCAACGTCGGTCGCCACAACGATGTCCAGACGGCCATCCTTGAGGGAGTCGATCACGCGCTCACGCTGGTTCTGGGCAATGTCACCGTTCAGCGCAGCGGCTTTGTAGCCTTTGGCTTCCAGGGCGCTGGCCAGGTCCAGGGTCGCTTGCTTGGTGCGCACGAACATGATCAGGGCGTCGAAGTCTTCGACTTCCAGCAGGCTCAATACAGCCGAGGTCTTCTGGTCAGCGTGAACCAACAGGTGAGCCTGTTCGATCGCGGTAACGGTCTGAGTCTTGGTCTGGATCTTCACGTGTTGCGGATCGCGCAGGTGGCGTTCGGCAATGGCACGGATCGACTGCGGCAGGGTAGCCGAGAACAATACGGTCTGACGGGTTGGAGGCAGCGCCTTGAAGATGACTTCGAGGTCGTCCATGAAACCCAGTTTGAGCATTTCGTCGGCTTCGTCGAGAACCAGGTGGTTCACGGTCGACAGGACTTTTTCGTCGCGACGCAGGTGGTCGCACAGACGGCCCGGAGTGGCGACAACGATCTGTGCGCCATTACGGATTGCTTTCAGTTGTGGACCCATAGGGGCGCCGCCGTAAACGGCCACAACGGTAACGCCTGGCATTTGCTTGGCGTAGGTTTCGAAAGCGGTTGCTACTTGCAGCGCCAACTCACGGGTTGGCGCCAGGATCAGGGCTTGCGGCTCGCGCTTGGCAGGATCGATGCAGTGCAGGATAGGCAGGGCGAACGCAGCGGTTTTACCCGTACCGGTTTGCGCCTGACCAATCATGTCCTGGCCGGCCATGATGATCGGGATCGATTGCTGCTGAATAGCCGAAGGCTCTTCGTAGCCAGTCGCAATGACGGCTGCAAGGATATTCGGATTAAGATTAAAAGCGGCGAAGCCGCCGGTTTCCTGGGTCATGGGTCTGCCTCTAAGTGCATCCGCAAAGACCCATGCTCCAAAGCTGCGCATGCCGTGTAAGACTCAAGAGTCGCCCTGGCTGCTTTGTCGGCGGGGATTTGCGAAAACGAATGAATGAAAAAGATTCGTCAAGGGAGAGTCCGCTGTGCGGACGTGCAGCCGAAGCTGACTTCGGGGAATTGCGCTACCTAAACGCGGCCCGGTTAAAGGCCGGCGCGCACTATACCGGAATTCGCCCAAAAAGGGAGCATTATTTGTCGGAAAACTGACGGATACACCGTTGTGTCACAGGCTTTGCGGATAATCGTGCGACGGTCTATTTTTCAAAGGCCCGGCCCTGCTGGGGATGGCGCTAAAACGGTTCACCGTTGTGACTCGGACCTGCGGCCTCGCCTACCCCTTCAAACCCCTTCCCGCCCGAGGAATTGTTCGATGAATCAACCTGTTACCAGCCGTGTGACCTGCGAAAGGCGCGGCCATGTCCTGTTGATCGGCCTGGATCGGGTAGCCAAGCGCAATGCCTTCGACCTCGACCTGCTCAACGCACTCAGTCTGGCCTACGGTGAGTTCGAGGCTGACAGCGAAGCGCGGGTGGCGGTGGTGTTCGGCCATGGCGAGCATTTCACCGCCGGGCTTGACCTGGTCAGCGCCAGTTCGGCCCTGGCCGAGGGCTGGCAGGCACCGCCCGGCGGTTGCGATCCGTGGGGCGTGTTCGCGGGTCCGCGAGTCAGCAAACCGGTGATCGTCGCCGCGCAAGGTTATTGCCTGACCATCGGTATCGAGCTGATGCTCGCCGCCGACATCAACCTCTGCGCCAGTAACACCCGGTTTGCCCAGAAAGAAGTGCAGCGCGGGATTTTCCCGTTCGGCGGTGCCACATTGCGCCTGCATCAAGTCGCCGGCTGGGGCAATGCGATGCGCTGGTTGCTGACCGGGGATGAATTCGATGCGCATGACGCGTTGCATCTGGGGTTGGTGCAGGAAGTCATGGCCAGCGAGGATTTGCTGCCCCGGGCGATTGAGCTGGCGGAGCGGATTGCCCGGCAGGCGCCGCTGGGGGTACAGGCGACGTTGATGTCGGCGCGACAGGCGCGTTATGAAGGCGAAACAGCCGCTGCGCTGGGGTTGCCGCCGCTGGTGAAGAGTTTGTTGGCGAGTGAGGATGCGAAGGAAGGCGTGCGGTCGATGGTTGAGAAGCGGCCGGGCATTTTCAAAGGGGTTTGAGGTTTGTGGCGAGGCGGATATTGCCTTCGCGGGCAAGCCTCGCTCCTACAGGGAAATGCGCCCCCTTGTAGGAGCGAGGCTTGCCCGCGAAGAGGCCCTAAAGAACAACAAATCAAGTAGCCGGGCGAATCGCCTTGATCAACGACTGCAACGAATACCCCAACCGTGGCGCCAGCCCTTCGGCCCGCGCAACCAACCCATCCATGTCCAGTTCCTGATCCAGCTCCGACGGCACGAGCAGAATCACATTGCCCTCCTTCACCGGCAACTCCCAGTAATGCCGGTGATAGAGCCCACGCAACAGCGCCGCGCCCAACGGTTTGCCATCGTCGGTGGCCCACTGGTTGATCACCAGCCAGCCACCCGGATTCAGGCGTTTCTGACAGTTTTCCAGAAAACTCCAGGCCAGATGCCCGACACCCGGCCCGACATCGGTATAAAGGTCGACGAAAATCAGGTCGGCCGGCTCGGCGGTATCGAGCAGTTCCAGCGCATCGCCGACACGGATGTACAGCCGCGGATCGTCATCCAGCCCCAGGTATTCGATGGCCAGGCGCGGCACGTCGGGCCGCAGCTCGATGGCTTCGACATCTTCCAGCGGCAAGAACTTCAGGCAAGCCTGAGTCAGCGTGCCGGCACCGAGGCCGAGGAACAGCGCGCTTTCCGGTTGCTCGTGGCACAACGCGCCGATCAGCATGGCACGGGTGTAATCGTATTCGAGCCAGCTCGGGTCGGCAGTGAACACGCAGCTCTGTTCGATGGCATCACCGAACTCGAGAAAACGGTAATCGGCCACTTCCAGCACGCGAATCACGCCGAACTCGTCCTGTACCTCGGCGAGCAGATGCTCGACGCGCTCCTCAGTCATTTCGTCTCCAGATCGTCACCGGGCCCGGCAACGCAATGCACCGCAACATCAGGCGGCAAAGGCGCGATTGTCCGCGAAGCGACGGGAACAGGTCACGCACTAATTTGCTGATAACATGAACGTCCGAGCGTAAAACAACCGAGACCGTGATGAGCCAACCCTGGAGCCCTGACAGCTGGCGCGCCCTGCCGATCCAGCAACAACCCCACTACCCCGACGCGGCGCATTTGCTGCACGTCGAGCAAACCCTGGCGAGTTATCCGCCGCTGGTGTTTGCCGGTGAAGCCCGGGAGTTGCGACGTCAGTTTGCCGAAGTGACCCAGGGCCGCGCATTTCTGTTGCAGGGCGGCGATTGCGCCGAGAGCTTCGCCGAGTTCTCTGCCGCGAAAATCCGCGACACCTTTAAAGTGCTGCTGCAAATGGCCATCGTCATGACCTTCGCCGCGGGCTGCCCGGTGGTCAAGGTCGGGCGCATGGCCGGTCAGTTCGCCAAACCGCGTTCGGCCAACGACGAAACCATCGACGGTGTGACCCTGCCCGCCTACCGTGGCGACATCGTCAACGGCATCGGCTTCGACGAAAAAAGCCGTGTGCCGGACCCGGAGCGTCTGCTCCAGTCCTATCACCAGTCCACCGCGACCCTGAACCTGCTGCGCGCCTTCGCCCAGGGCGGCTTTGCCGACCTGCATCAGGTGCACAAGTGGAACCTGGACTTCATCGCCAACTCGGCGCTGGCGGAAAAATACAGCCACCTCGCTGATCGCATCGATGAAACCCTGGCGTTCATGCGCGCCTGCGGCATGGACAGCTCGCCACAACTGCGCGAAACCAGTTTCTTCACCGCCCACGAAGCGCTGCTGCTGAACTACGAAGAAGCCTTCGTGCGTCGCGACAGCCTGACCAACGACTACTACGATTGCTCGGCGCACATGTTGTGGATCGGCGACCGCACCCGTCAGCTCGACGGCGCTCACGTCGAATTCCTGCGCGGGGTGAACAACCCGATCGGGGTCAAGGTTGGTCCGAGCATGAACCCGGAAGACTTGATTCGCCTGATCGACGTGCTCAACCCGGACAACGATCCAGGTCGCTTGAACCTGATCGCACGGATGGGCGCGAACAAGGTTGGCGATCATTTGCCGCAACTGATCCGCGCGGTGCAGCGTGAAGGCAAGCAGGTGCTTTGGAGTTCCGATCCGATGCACGGCAACACCATCAAGGCCAGCAGCGGCTACAAGACCCGCGACTTTGCGCAGATTCTTGGCGAGGTGAAGCAGTTCTTCCAGGTGCACGAAGCGGAAGGCACCTATGCCGGCGGCATTCACATCGAGATGACCGGGCAGAATGTCACCGAGTGCATTGGCGGTGCGCGACCGATCACCGAGGACGGGCTGTCGGATCGGTATCACACCCATTGCGACCCGCGGATGAATGCGGATCAGTCGCTGGAGTTGGCGTTCCTTATTGCCGAGACGTTGAAACAAGTCCGCCGGTAAACCGTGTCGCTGCCTTCGCGGGCAAGCCTCGCTCCTACAAGGGATCGCGACCCTCTGTAGGAGCGAGGCTTGCCCGCGAAGGCGTCAGCTCAGTCACCACCAATACCGGCCAATGCCACCCGTAACCGCCCCGCACTCTCCCGCGGGCAATTCAACTGCACCCGCTCCAACCCCAACCAATCCGCCATCCGCCGCAAATTCACCGCCAACGCCAGCATCCCTTCCTCATCCAGCCCCGGCTCTTCCTCATGCACGGCATGCACCGCCAACCGCCCCAACGCCCGCTCCGCACGCAAATCCACCCGCGCAGCAATCCGCTCGTTGTATAAAAACGGCAGCACGTAATAGCCGTAGACCCGCTTGTCCGGCGGCGTATAAATCTCCAACCGATAGCGAAAATCGAACAAACGCTCGGTACGACTGCGCTCCCAGATCAGCGAATCGAAGGGTGACAGCAAGGCACTGGCCTCAACCTTGCGCGGCACTTTCGGCTCTGGCAAACAAAAGCCCGGTTGCCGCCAGCCCTGGACTTCACAGGTCAGCAGCTCCCCGACCTCCACCAGTTCCGCCAAGCGCGGACGCGCATCACCCGGGCTGAGCCGGAAGTAATCGCGCAGGTCCTTTTCCGTCGCCACACCCAAGGCATTCGCGGCGTGCAACAACAGCCCGCGCTGGGCCTCGTCCTCCGCGAGCAACGGCTGCTGCAGAATCGCCGAAGGAATCACCCGCTCCGGCAAATCATAGAGCCGCTCGAATCCACGCCGCCCGGCCACGGTCACTTCCCCGGCGGCGAACAACCATTCCAGCGCATGCTTTTCCGCGCTCCAGTCCCACCACGGCCCTGCCCGCTCCTGACGGGTCGAAAGGCTGCCGGCACCCAGCGCGCCGAGCTCTTCAACCGAGGCCAGCACCCGCCGGACAGTGTCCTGCTGCTCACGCCCGAAACGTGCCAGCTGCTGATAGATATCTTCGCCACGACCCGCGCGCTGCATACGCCAGCGCATCAACGGGTACATCGACAGCGGCAGCAACGAGGCTTCATGCCCCCAGTATTCGAACAGCGTGCGTCGCCGGCCCGAACTCCAGGCAGCCTGGTCGAGCAAGTCGGATGAGTAATTGCCGAGGCGGGAAAACAAGGGAAGGTAGTGCGAACGCACCAACGCATTGACCGAATCGATCTGCAAGATGCCCAGCCGCTCGATCAGGCGATTGAGCTGTACCGCTTTGATCGCCGCTGGCGGCTGGCGCCCGTTGAATCCTTGGGCGGCCAGCGCCAGGCGTCGAGCCTGTTTGATGGAAAAGGACAGCATTGCGGGCATGAGCATCTCCTTGTCTGCTCGCAACCTACCTCACCGGGAGACGGTTTGTGTAGTTGTGGCTTACTCATTTGTGCATCGGGTCATCCCAGAATGGGCGGACGGTTTCGTGCTCGACATCCGCACGACTGAGCCCGATGTCCTTCAACGCTTCGTCGCTCATGCCCGCCAACAACTCACGTTCACGGTGCAATTCGTACCAGCGACTGATCTTGTGCAGTAAATCCGAGACGACGTGGATGGAATGTTTCTCTACCTCGACATAACCTTTTTGACCTTTCATCTTGTTGCCCTCCGTTTGGGATGGCTCAAGTGTCACGCCAGAGCTAAGATCAATCCAACGAATGTTTCTTATGCAATACATCTCGGAGATTGATGTATGTCCGCCTTCCCAAGTATCGACACCGAAGTGCTGCGCACCTTTGTTGCCATCGCCGATCAGGGCGGTTTCACCCGCGCAGGGGAGCTGGTCAACCGCACGCAATCCGCCGTCAGCATGCAAATGAAGCGGTTGGAAGAGGACGTGTTGCAACGCCAACTGTTCCAGCGCGACGGCCGCCAGGTGCGGCTGACCGCTGAAGGCCAGGTGCTGCTGGGTTACGCCCGGCGCATCCTCAAGTTGCACAGCGAAGTGTTCAACACCCTGCGCGAACCGCACATGGTCGGCACGGTGCGGATCGGCACGCCGGACGATTACGTGATGCGTTTTCTGCCGGGGATTCTGCGGCGATTCGCCCAGTCATATCCGCTGATCCAGATCGAGGTGCACTGCGAATCATCAAAACAATTGCTGCTACGCCAGGATCTGGATTTATCCATCGTTACCCGCGAGCCGGGCAACGAGATCGGCCAGTTGCTGCGCAAGGAACGTTTCGTCTGGGCCGAGGCACAATGCTACAGCGCCCACGAGCAGACGCCGTTGCCGCTGGCGATGTTCAACAGTGATTGTTTCTGCCGGCTGTGGGCCTGCAATGCGCTGGACGCGATGGGTCGCGACTACCGCGTGGCCTACAACAGCTCAAGCCTGTCGGCGATCATGGCGGTGGTCAGCGCCGGCCTGGCCGTCACCGCACAACTGGAAAGCCTGATCACCCCGGACATGCGCATTCTCGGTGACGCCGAAGACCTGCCCTTGCTGCCTGAAGCCAGCATCATGCTGGTGCGCAACCTGCACAATCCGTCACCGATTACCGAATGCCTGGCCGAACACATCATCGACGGCTTCAAACTTTAAACGCGAGCATCACCGCGCACAGCACCAGGAAGCCACAGAATAGCCCGCGCAGGAGGCGCTCCGGCATGGCGTGGGCGATCTTCACGCCCCAGCTGATGCTCAGCAGTCCACCCACGGCCAACGGCACGCCGATCATCCAGTCCACTTGATGATGCACGGCATAGGTGACCAGCGTGACGCCCGTGCTGGGCAATGCCAGTGCCAGCGACAACCCTTGGGCCACCACCTGGCTGGTGCCGAACAGGCTGGTCAGCACCGGCGTTGCCACCACCGCCCCGCCCACGCCAAACAATCCGCCCATGGTCCCGGACGCCGCGCCGAGCACACCCAGCCATGGCCAGGCGTAATTCATCTGCGAAGAAGCCGGCGCATTGGCGTAGAACATTCGCAACAGGTTGTAGGCCGACAGCGCGATCAGGAAGGCGACAAACCCGATGCGCATGGTTTGCGCATCAATACCCACCGCCCAGATGGAGCCGGCCCAGGCAAAGCAAAACCCCATCGAGGCCAGCGGCAGCGCGTGACGCATTTCGATTTTGTTGCGCTGGTGATAACGCCATAGCGCCAGCATCACGTTAGGGACGACCATCACCAGCGCGGTGCCCTGGGCAATTTGCTGATCGAGACCGAACAACACGCCGAGCAACGGAATCGCGATCAGACCGCCGCCGATGCCAAACAAGCCGCCGAGGGTTCCCAGGGCTGCGCCAAATACCAGGTACATCAAAAACTCGATCACGGCCGATTTCCTTTTATCTCAGGCCATTCATCCTACGCAGTCGGCGCTGGCGGGGAAACGCACAGCAACGCACAATGGCTGTGCCAACTTCGCACAAGCATTAATACGCCATGAACCCTAATCAATTGACCGAACAACTCGGGCTGTTCCTCGATGTGCTGGAAACCGGCAGCTTTTCCGCTGCCTCTCGCCGTCATCCACTGACCCCTTCGGCCGTGGCGCGGCGCATCGATAGCCTGGAAAGCGCGGTCGGCAGCCAGTTGTTCATTCGCAGCACCCATGCCGTCCGAGCGACCCCGGCCGGCGTGGCGTTTGCCGAGCGTGCGCGGCGGATCGTGGCGGAATTGCAACTGGCCCGCGCCGAGGCAGTGTCCCTGAGCAGCGCGCCGGAAGGCTTGATCCGGATCGACGCGCCGGCCGCGTTCGGCCGACGGCATCTGGCGCCGGTGATCGCTGATTTTCTGATGCTGTACCCCGGCCTCGACGTGCAACTGCACCTGATCGACAGTTTTGTCGACATGCAGGGTTTGAATCTGGGCAAGGTCGATCTGGTGCTGCGCGCCGGGCAAATGGCCGACACCCGGCTGGTGGCCACGCCGCTGGCGAGCATGGTGCGCATCGCCTGCGCCAGCCCCGCATACCTGCAACGCCGAGGCGTGCCGACCGATCCGGCGCAGTTGAGTGATCACGACGGTCTCGACTGGGATGGCCTGGCGCCGCCATTTGCCTGGCGCTTCGAGCAAAACGCAGAAATGCATTTGCATCGTCCCGGGCGCATCCGCATGAGCGCCAACAATGCCGAGGCGCTGGTCTGCGGTGCGCTGGCCGGGCTCGGTATCGCGCACTTGCCGACCTGGCTGACCAGCGAATACCTGTTGCGCGGCGAACTGCTGCCGCTGTTCTGTGAACACGGCCTGCCACCGCCGGAAACCACCGGCATCTATGCGTTGCGCCTGGAGCAGCAACCCAACCCGAGGAGTCGTTTATTGCTGGAGTACCTGAAAGTCCGCTTCAGCCCTGTCCCGCCATGGGATCTGGCGCTGCGAACCAATCTGGACCGGCACTAGGTCAGAATTATCTGGCGCATTAAAGATTCGCCCGCTAGATTCATGAAGATCACTGATCAAGGCTTTGAGATGAACACCGAACGCGACACCACGGATAACTGCGACGACCTGCTGCTGGACAACCAGGCCTGCTTCGCCCTGCATTCCACTTCACTGCTGATGACCAAGGTCTACAAGCCGCTGCTGCAAGCGCTGGGCCTGACCTATCCGCAGTACCTGGCGATGATGGTGTTGTGGGAACGGGACGGTTTGACCGTAGGCGAAATCAGCACGCGCTTGCTGACCGATCCCGGCTCGCTGACCCCATTGCTCAAGCGCCTGGAAGTCGAAGGCTTGCTCAGCCGCACTCGCAGCCGCGAGGACGAGCGAGTGGTGATTGTCGAGCTGACTGAACAGGGTCGCGCGTTGCGGGACAAGGCGCGCGGCGTGCCCCAGTGCATCCTCGGCGCCAGCGGCATGACGCTTGAGCGCTTGCAAAAACTGCAAGCGGAGCTGCAAGTGCTGCGCAGTAATCTGCAGGACAGCCTTTAAGCGATCACCTGATAGATCGCGTTATCGTTCTTCGCGGGCAAGCCTCGCTCCTACAGGTCATGTGCGGTCTGTAGGAGCGAGGCTTGCCCGCGAAAGCATCCTCGACGCCACAAAAAAATTCCTGCCTGTTACTCCCACACCAAAGCCTCTACATCAAGCCTCTCCCCGCCGAATGCATACCCTGCGCATGCTTTCAGGGAAACTTTTTTAAAAATTTATCTTGCGCGCTAAATATTAGCGCGATACATTCATCTCGCACTTACTTAGCGCGCAAACATTTAGCGCAAACCATACAAACCTGAAACGAGGCCTACATCATGCAAACTCTCTACACCGCAATCGCAACCTCCACTGGCGGCCGTGACGGTCGTGCGGTTTCCAGCGACAACATCCTCGACGTCAAACTCGCGACCCCGAAAGAACTCGGTGGTGCTGGCGGCGCGGCCACTAACCCGGAACAACTGTTCGCTGCCGGTTACTCGGCCTGCTTCATCGGCGCGCTGAAATTCGTTGCCAGCCAGACCAAACGCAGCATCCCGGCCGACGCCTCGATCACTGCCCACGTCGGCATCGGCCAGATTCCTGGCGGCTTCGGTCTGGACATCGATCTGCACATCAGCCTGCCGGGTCTTGAACAAGCCGATGCGCAAACCCTGGTCGACGCGGCCCACCAGGTCTGCCCGTACTCCAACGCCACCCGCGGCAACGTCGAAGTGCGCCTGCACGTGACCGTCTAACCGTCGACTCCAAGACCGAACAGGAAACGAACATGAACACTTTCAGCAAAGTCTTGACCGGTACCCTTCTCGCCCTGTCCATCCACAGCGCATTCGCGGGCGACGGGGTTGAACACAACACCCAGGCGTTCCTCGATGTCCTGAATGCCGGCACCGGCAAACCGATGGAACAGCTTTCACCGAAAGATGCCCGGGCCATTTTGGTCGGCGCGCAAGCCGGGGTGAAACTGACGCTGCCAAAAGCAGACGTCAGCCAGAAGACCATTCAAGTCGACGGCCAACCGCTCAGCCTGACCATCGTCCGGCCGGCCGGGGTCAAAGGCGAGCTGCCGGTGTTCATGTTCTTCCACGGCGGCGGCTGGGTGCTGGGGGATTTCCCGACCCACGAGCGGCTGGTTCGGGATCTGGTCACGGGTTCGGGGGCAGCGGCGGTGTTCGTCAATTACACCCCGTCGCCGGAAGCGCATTACCCGGTGGCGATCAACCAGGCTTACGCGGCCACTAAATGGGTGGCCGAGCACGGCAAAGAGATCAACGTCGATGGCAAGCGACTGGCCGTGGCCGGTAACAGTGTCGGCGGCAACATGGCGGCCGTGGTTGCGCTGATGGCCAAAGATAAAGGCACCCCGGCGATCAAGTTCCAGGTGCTGTTGTGGCCAGTGACCGACGCCAGCTTTGAAACCGCGTCTTACAACCAGTTTGCCGAGGGGCACTTCCTCACCAAAAACATGATGAAGTGGTTCTGGGACAACTACACCACCGACGCCAAGCAACGTAACGAGATCTACGCTTCACCGCTGCGGGCGACCACCGCACAACTCAAGGGCTTGCCACCTGCGCTGGTGCAGACGGCCGGTGCTGATGTGTTGCGCGATGAGGGTGAAGCCTATGCGCGCAAACTGGATGAGGCGGGTGTGCCGGTCACGGCGGTGCGTTACAACGGCATGATTCACGATTACGGTTTGCTGAACGTAGTGAGCCAGGTGCCAGCGGTTCGCTCCGCAATGCTGCAAGCGTCCGAAGAACTGAAGCAACACCTGAAGAAATAACACCACTCACCTGTAGGAGCCGGCTTGCTGGCGATGGCGTCTTCAAAATCGCCATCGCCAGCAAGCCGGCTCCTACAGGTTTTGCGGCGTTTTCCCAGTCAGCGTGTTTCTGGCAGGCACAAAAAAGCCCGACTCAATGGTCGGGCTTTTTCATTCCTGAAGCAGTGCTTATTTAGCACGGCCTTTGTAGGAACCGCCTTCGCGGGTATCGATCTCGATCATGTCGCCGATTTCGATGAAGTCAGCAACCGACAGCTCGGTACCGTTCTTCAGTTTGGCAGGCTTCATTACCTTGCCGGAAGTGTCGCCGCGAGCGGAACCTTCGGTGTAGTCAACCTGACGCACGATAGTGGTCGGCAGTTCTACGGAAACCAGACGCTCTTCGAAGAAGATCGCTTCGCAAACATCGGTCATGCCTTCTTCAACGAAAGGCAGAACGGCTTCGATGTCTTCAGCGTTCAGTTCGTACATGGTGTAGTCGGTGGTGTCCATGAACGTGTAGGTGTCGCCGCTGATGAAGGACAGGGTCGCTTCTTTGCGGTCGAGGATTACGTCGTCCAGTTTGTCGTCAGCGCTGTAAACGATCTCGGTCTTGTAACCGGTCAGCAGGTTTTTCAGCTTGGTCTTCATGATCGCGCTGTTACGACCGGATTTGGTGAATTCAGCTTTCTGAACCAACCATGGATCGTTTTCGAGACGGATCACGGTACCGGGTTTCAGTTCTTTACCAGTTTTCATTGCGAATATCCGAATTTGGATGGGATTTACAAAAATCTAGGCCGCGTATCATATCCAATTTAGGTAAAACTGTACCAGCGCTGCGGCAAGATCAGCCTGCAAAGCCTGTTCCAGACACCACGCTTCGGCGTGTTTTTGCAGTTCTGGCCAGTGTTTACGGGTCGTAGCCCAATGGTCGGACATATCATGCCCGGCATTCCACTCTCGCCAAAGACCGCTGATCGCCTCGCGGGCAGGCGCAGACAGGCCTTTTGTGTAGAGCGTGAGGAAGGCTTCGAGCTTGTCCAGGTGAATGTCTTCGTCCTGCCGATAGATGTGCCAGAGCAGCGGCCGCCCTGCCCATTGCGCGCGGACAAACGAATCTTCGCCGCGCACGGCGTTGAAATCGCAGCACCAAAGCAGGTGATCGTATTGATCCTGTCGGACGAACGGCAGCACTTGCACGGTCAATGACTCGCGCACATGCACCGCGCCAGCCGCCAAACCCTCGACACCGAGCCAACGCTCGACATCACCGAGAATCCGCCCTTCGGGCACCAGCAGATGCGTGGGCACGGAATCTGCGGCCAGGACATCCAGCCAACTGGCCAGGCCGGCATTTTCGTAGGCGAACAGAGAAATCAACTGCGCGCCTTGCGCCCGATCAATCCCTAAACCTTGCAGGAATGCGCGCTGAGCCTTCGGGTCTTGCTGAAACTGCCGACGCCGTTCCAGCAATCCGCTTTCACGCAGCAAGCCACCGGTGCCCTTTTGGAACCCCGGAAAGAAAAAGAATTTCTGCACATTTTTGTACTTCACCGACGGCAAGCCGTGGCAGCCAACGACCCAATCCTCAGCGCTCAGGTAGTCGAGGTTCAACCACAGCGGCGGTTTCTCCCGCGCCGCCATGGCCTCCATGTAAGCACTCGGCAACTGGCAGGCGAACGCGGCGATCACCACATCAGCCGCGTCAGTCGGCTGCCAGTCGGCCGTCCACTGACGCACCTCGACCCCCTCCTGCCACTGCTGTGGAAGATTGAGATCAATGGCTGGGCACAAACGCTCGAAGGCCCGCAAATCATCGACCCACAAACGCACGTCCATCGCATGTTCGGCCACCAATTGGCGGGCCAGGCGCCAGGTCACACCGATGTCGCCAAAGTTATCGACCACGGTGCAAAAAATATCCCAGCGCCTGCGGTTTTTCATTTGAGGCAGTTCAGGCATTCCGGGCTCCCGTTGGCAAAGGCGCCGATTGTCCGCATAAATTACCCCGTGCAGAAGAGCCGACGGCGATTAATCTTCATGCGACAATCGCCACTCGCCCGCGACCACCCGCCAGGAGGCAGTCATGCCCTACCGTCCCAATCCGCGCCGCCGCTTGCCGATCCAGCTTAATGCCCTGCAACTGACGGGCAGTATCGCCCTCGGATTGTGGCTGGGTTTCCTCGCGATCGCACTGACCTGCTGGCTCGCCTCGCGCCTGTTGTTCAGCGAGCAACTGGCGCCCGTCGCGCAAGCGGTGGAGCAATTGGCCAAGCCGCCGGTAGTGGTGCAACCGGTGCCGGACATTCCGCCGCAGAGCCCGATGTTCCAGCAGTACGAAGAGAACCTGCGCAAGAACGAACAGGCACAACGGCTGGATCAGGCGCGCAGCAGCAACCGCAATCTGTCGAACCCCAATTGCCAGTTCTGGCTGCAACAGGACCGCACCGCACCGAGCGAAAAAAGCCGCGCCAATGTCCTGCAATTCTGCGATTGATCATGAATAAGCAAACCGTCCACCAACTGATTATCGACAAGCTGCGGATTGATCTCGACATTGCCGAGCGTGCCGCGCAAACCGCTTACGAAACGGCGACCCACGAAGAAAACATCGCCGAAAACAAGTACGACACCCTGGGCCTGGAGGCGTCATATCTGGCAGCCGGGCAGGCAAAGCGCGTGGAGGAAATCAGGCAGTCACTGACGCTGTGCCAGAACCTGACGCTGCGGCCTTATGACGATCAGCGCGGCATCGAAGTCGGCGCCCTGCTCGGTCTCGAAGACGAAAAGGGACGTGAGCAATGGCTGTTCCTGGCGCCCGACGCGGCGGGTTTGAAGGTCGATCTGGTGGGGCAGTGGATTACCGTCATCACCCCTCGCTCGCCGCTGGGCAAAAGCCTGCTGGGCAAGTTCGAAGGGGACGAGGTGGAGATTCTGGTGGCGGGTGCTCGGCAACAGTTTTCTGTTACCGAGGTGGTTTAGCGGGAGATCAATGAACCGGCAGTTCGACGCCGTCGAATAGCTCTTCCAGTTCCTGCTTGTTGTGGCACTGAATGGCTTTGGCCATGACTTCGCGGGTCAGGTGCGGGGCGAACTTCTCGATGAAGTCGCACATGAAGCCACGCAGGAAGGTGCCGCGACGGAAACCGATTTTGGTGATGCTGGATTCGAACAATTCGCTGGCATCGAGCACCACCAGGTCATTATCGAGCTTGGTATCGACCGCCATTTTCGCCACGATGCCCACGCCCAACCCCAGGCGAACGTAAGTCTTGATCACGTCGGCGTCGGCGGCGGTGAACACCACTTTCGGCGTCAGGCCGCGATGGCTGAAGGCTTCGTCGAGTTTCGAACGGCCGGTGAAACCGAACACGTAAGTCACGATCGGGTATTCGGCCAGCGCTTCGAGAGTCAGCTTCGACAGCTTGGTCAACGGGTGGCCCTGAGGCACGACCACGCAGCGGTTCCAGCGGTAGCACGGCATCATCACCAGATCACCGAACAGCTCCAGCGCTTCAGTCGCGATGGCGAAATCGACAGTGCCGTCAGCGGCCATTTCGGCGATCTGCATCGGCGAACCCTGGTGCATGTGCAGCGCAACGTCCGGGTATTGCTTGATGAAATTGCTGATCACCGGCGGCAACGCATAACGCGCCTGGGTGTGCGTGGTGGCGATCGACAGGGTGCCTTTCTTCTCGTTGGAGAATTCCTGGGCGATCTGCTTGATGCTTTCAACCTTGCGCAGGATCTCGCCGGCGGTGGTGATGATGCGCTCGCCGGCCGGGGTGACGCGGGTCAGGTGCTTGCCGCTGCGAGCAAAAACCTCGACGCCCAATTCGTCTTCCAGCAGACGGATCTGCTTGCTGATGCCCGGTTGCGAGGTGTAAAGGCTTTGGGCTGTAGCGGAAACGTTGAGGTCGTGGTGCGCCACTTCCCAGATGTAGCGCAATTGTTGAAGCTTCATATGAATCCCTCAAAGCAGGTAGACGCCACGGGCATCAGCGACGGTATATAACTATATTAATGGTTTGAAGAATAAATCTAGAACTTTTTTATCAAACTGCCACTATTCGTGGACTAGCGGTCCCCTTGGCGACGGCGTTCCACCAGCGGCACCAGATAGACCGGGACCCGAGCCAACTGCAACACCCGCGCTGCGGTCCGCCCCAAAGGCGTTTCCGCACCAGCACCATGGCTATGACTACCTACGATCAACAAATCCACGGAGAGTTTCTGCGCCTGTTCGAGAATCACCTGCGACGGATCGCCCTGAAGCACCCGCACCGCTTGTATCCGCTCCAGATCCTGCTCCCCTTCATCCCCCAGTTCTTCACGAAAACTGTCGAGCACGCGCTGCTCGATATTGGCGATCACGGTGTTCAGGCCCTGACTGTGAAACTCGTTCAGCGCCTGCTCATCGAGGTAACTCTGAAGCACCGATTCGGCAAACAGCCCCATGGGTTCAACCGCGTGCACCACATACAGGTCGGCATTGAATGTTCGAGCCAGCTCCAGGGCATGCTGCATCACCAAAGGGGCGTACAGGCCGAGGTCAGTGGCATAGAGCATCGAACGAATCATATGACCTCCTCGAGTGCCAACATGGCGGAGATTGATTCAGCTTAGCAGTGCCTTGGCGAGTGCGACGTCCCGCGTAACGCGTTGAACGGCGGGCTTAAACCTTTTGCTCATTGCTTATGCCATGCGGCACATGGCCGGTAGCGACCACCTCGCGAGCCAACTCGCAATGGCCGGCCTGATCGTCGAAAAACACGTCAGCGGCAAAGGCTTCAAGGAAAGCGGACTTGGTCAGGCCACCCAGAAACAGCGATTCGTCCAAGCGAATATCCCACTCGCGCAGGGTCCGAATCACCCGTTCATGAGCCGGTGCGGAACGCGCGGTGACCAGCGCGGTACGGATCGGACAGTCGTCCTCCGGGAACTCGCGCTGCAACAGATTGAGCGCCGCGAGAAAGCCCTTGAACGGCCCACCGCGCAAGGGCTCGCGGGCGCTTTCGCGTTCGCTGGCCTGGAACGCTTCAAGGCCGCCCGCCTGATAAACCCGCTCCGACTCGTCGGAAAACAGCACGGCGTCACCGTCGAAGGCAATCCGCAATTCATCGCTGGCCGCACGGCTGGCGCCGCCCGACAGAATGGTCGCCGCCGCGAACCCGGCATCCAGCGCACTGCGCACGTCTTCGGCATGGGTCGAGAGGAACAGGTCGCAGCCAAACGCCTTGAGGTACGGATAGGGACTGCGCCCGCCGACAAATGCCGCGCGCGAAATCGCCAGCCCGTAATGGTGAATCGAGTTGAACACCCGCAGCCCGGTGTCGGCACTGTTGCGCGACACCAGGATCACCTCGACCCTGGCGCGGCCGAGGCTGGCGTTCAGGTTCAGGAGTTTTTCAACGAGAGGGAATGCGTCGCCGGGCTCGAGGATTTCGTCTTCGTGTTCGATCTGATATTGCCGATAGGCCTCGACGCCGCTCGACAGATAAACCTTGTGGCTTTCGCTCAGGTCGAACAGCGCACGCGAAGAAATCGCCAGTACCAGTTTGTCGTCAATCGTCTTTGCCATGCCCTTCCCCCTCGGGTTGATCGACTCAGGTGTTGCGTCGATCGATAAAACTCAAACTGCGATACAACGCGTCGATTCGCGGCAATTCGCACCCGACAGCCTTGGCCGCCGCCAGTGGCCGGGCGTAAATGGCCGCCAGTTCCAGCGGTCGCTTGTGCAAAAAGTCGTGGTGCATGCTCGGCCAGTAGTCCGGCATTTTCTCGGTCATCATGAACAGATAATCGGCATAACCGGCCGGCATGTCGTGACCGCAAGCCTTCGCGCCCAAGACCACTTCGGCCATCAAGGCCTTGATCAGTTCGCGGCTGTCGGCGTCGGCCATCAACGCTGTGGTGCCCGCCCCAAGCAGAACCGAGAGGCCGTTGTAAGGAATATTCCAGACCAGTTTTTGCCAACGCGCCTGTTGCAGGTTCGCCATGGCCTGGGAATCGATGCCGGCGCTGCGGAACAACCCGGCGCCCTCCTCGACGATCGCCATGCGCGCCGGCTCATCGCCAGCGGGGCCACTGTGGTAGCCGACGTTCACCGCGCCGAGGGCCTGATGGGTGATCGCGCCCGGGCCGGTGCGATGCACGCAGATCAGACAAAGCCCGCCGAGCAGGTGCAGCGTATCGGGAAGCAATGACCGCAGACTGTCTTCGACGTCCAGGCCGTTTTGCAGCAGCAGTACCTTGGCATTCGGCGCTGCGGCTTGAATGATCGCCGGCGCCAGACCGGCATTGCTGGTGGTCTTGGCGCCCACCAGCAACCAGTCGCAGGGCGGCATGTCTTCGGCCGACGAATAGGCCTGAACCGGATTCAACGTCAGCGCGCCGTGTGGTGCACTGTCGATGTGAAGTCCGTGCTCGGCCACCGCCGAAAACTCGCTGCGCAGCAGAAAATGCACATCGAAACCGGCACGCGCCAGCATGACCCCGTAAAACCCGCCGATCGCACCGGTTCCGATAATACCGATGGTCGGTTTGGCAACTGCAGCCGTCATGGCAACTCCTCTGCTGTTCTCGTCAACGCCTGACCTACGGCCTCATTCAGCTCGGTAGCGGTCAGGCGTGATTTTAGTGCCCCGAAGAACTCACCGTCGCGCACCACAAACAGCGCCGGCAAATGAAAGACCTGATAACGCTCGACCACCCCGCCGTTGTCCCCGGCATCGATCCAGCACAAGCGATCGACATCCAGATCGAGCCTGGGCAATTGCTCTCGGGCAAAACGGCAACTGGCGCAGCCGACGCTGGTAAAAACAACCAGCGAAACGCCGCTCATCGCCAGCAACCGTTGGTCGGCGTCGAAATCGGTCAGTGCCAATTCGACCACTATACTGGGGGAAACAATGTCAGATGGCCGACACATGGAGTCCGTGCTCATGGGACGTTTTATTCCTCATCCTGACGATGTACCCGTCGAATTAACGTTGCTAAAACCTGAGTGTATTTCACGGCAACAGCTGCACACTATCAGCCTCGGGGGCATGGCTTGCAATTACCACCGCGCCTGGCGTCACGGTACCGCGCTGGAAGTACGCATGCCGACCTTGAACCCCGATATGCGTTTTCTGGGCTACGTGGCCTGGTGCTTGCGACGCAAGCGCGGCTACCTGGTAGGCATTGCCTTTGTTGACGAGCAGATGATGTTCAGCGCCCGAATGGGCGAACAGGTGTGTCAGATCGAGCGTTACTGTCGCTTGCATGACGCCCACGACGACCTGCAGGAAACCCAGGCGCTGGCCCTCGAATGGGTCCAGCAGCACGCCGACGAGTTCTCCCACGACACGGTTCGCAAGGCATTTTCGCAGGCGGTGCTGGATTAAGGGACGTCATCAATTCGTTGCGAATGGCCCTTAAACCGCTGTCTGCCCATTGTCGAGCCACGGTGTAACGCGCTAAGGTTCCGCTCCCCGACGCGCTTAATTTGCTGTGCTCCGCCGCGCGGGTTCGCTGGCGGCCGGCACCCGTGACCTGACGAGTAAACGATGGCTGATTTACCGATCAACGACCTAAACGTCGCCTCCAACGAGACGCTGATCACTCCTGACCAGCTCAAGCGTGATATCCCTCTGAGCGACGCTGCCCTGCGCACCGTCACCAAGGGTCGCGAAGTCATTCGCAACATTCTTGATGGCACCGACCACCGCCTGTTTGTCGTCATCGGGCCGTGCTCGATCCACGACATCAAGGCTGCCCACGAATACGCCGAGCGCCTGAAAGTGCTGGCCGCGGAAGTGTCCGATACGCTGTATCTGGTCATGCGCGTGTATTTCGAGAAGCCACGCACCACTGTCGGCTGGAAAGGCTTGATCAACGACCCGTACCTGGACGACTCCTTCAAGATTCAGGACGGTCTGCACATTGGTCGTCAGTTGCTGCTGGACCTGGCCGAAATGGGCCTGCCGACCGCGACCGAAGCCCTTGACCCGATCTCTCCGCAATATTTGCAGGACCTGATCAGCTGGTCGGCCATCGGCGCGCGCACCACCGAATCCCAGACTCACCGTGAGATGGCTTCCGGCCTGTCCTCGGCGGTCGGCTTCAAGAACGGCACCGACGGCGGCCTGACCGTTGCGATCAACGCCCTGCAATCGGTTTCCAGCCCGCATCGTTTCCTGGGGATCAACCAGGAAGGTGGCGTGTCGATCGTTACCACCAAGGGCAATGCCTACGGTCACGTGGTGCTGCGCGGCGGCAACGGCAAGCCGAACTACGATTCGGTCAGCGTCGCACTGTGCGAACAAGCGCTGAACAAAGCGAAGATCAAGCCGAACATCATGGTCGATTGCAGCCACGCCAACTCCAACAAGGACCCGGCCCTGCAACCGCTGGTGATGGAGAACGTCGCCAACCAGATCCTCGAAGGCAACCGGTCGATCATCGGCCTGATGGTCGAAAGTCATCTGAACTGGGGCTGCCAGGCGATCCCGAAAGACCTCGCCGACCTGCAATACGGCGTGTCGATCACCGATGCCTGCATCGACTGGTCCGCCACCGAAAACACCTTGCGCAGCATGCACGCCAAGCTCAAGGATGTGCTGCCTAAACGTGATCGCACCTGATCACTGTTCAGCGCACACAAAAACGCCGGGCTTAACCCGGCGTTTTTTTATGCGTTCGTTTTACTGGCTCAGCTTGGCCGCATGCCGCTGGTGGCGCTCCATGTAGCGCTCCACGTAGGAACACGATGGAATCACGGTGTAGCCCATTTCCTCGGCGTACTCCAGCGCCTTCTCGGTCAAGGCTGCCGCAATGCCGCGACCACGCAATGCGTTGGGCACGAAGGTGCGATAGATATCCAGAGTCTGTTTCCCCAGATCCATATAGGTCAGGTAGGCACGATGACCGTCCACATTGGTCTCGAACTGATGACCTGCCTGGTCATGGTTGATGGACAACGCCTCGCTCATCACAACTCCTCTGCGGGTCTTGAATTCTGACCCCTACCTTACCGATGTTTTTCCGGCGAAGGAACATCTACGCCACCCCCGTGCCTGAATGGACACCGAGAAGAGCTGCACCGATCTCGCGCAACCGAGCACGTATCAAATAGTAGGCACCATTGGCAGAAATGCTCAAGGTGCGCTCGTCATCACGCGGGGTTGGGCGGGTGCTGCTCCGGGTTACGCAGGGACGGCTCGACCGAAGCGCTCTGCGGGTCGATAGCCTGAACATTGCCGGATGTTGAGACTTAAGACGAGCGTCCCTCTATTAAGTCACCTCAACTAGGCGAAAGAGTTTGAGAGGTGCCGCGCAAATTCCGAACAAAAGTGTAGACGAATCCATCTAGACAGACTTTAGCCAAGATGGGAAAAACAGTCCTGCCTCCGGGAACTTTTTCGTGCCAACTCGCTCAGCTCGGGCCTTGCAGCTGGATATTTTTTAATCAATCGCAAGTAAAAGTTGCTCGAAAAAGAATCAACGCCTACAATTTTTTTTGCTTCTTGCTTTACGTCAGTTTACTTACGACAAGTAATGGGTAGTATGTACGCCGGCTATTTCCTCACTCTGAGGAGACAGCTAATTTAATTGAAAGTCCTTGAAGGGGAACACGATGAACAACGTTCTGAAATTCTCTGCTCTGGCTCTGGCCGCAGTTCTGGCTACCGGTTGCAGCAGCGTATCGAAAGAAACCGAAGCACGTCTGACCGCTACTGAAGACGCAGCTGCTCGCTCCCAGGCTCGTGCAGACGAAGCTTACCGTAAAGCTGATGAAGCTCTGGCTGCTGCTCAAAAAGCACAACAGACTGCTGACGAAGCTAACGAGCGTGCTCTGCGCATGCTGGAAAAAGCTAGCCGCAAGTAATAATCCTTCGGGGTTGTTATCAAGCCGACCCATTTTTTGGGTCGGCTTTTTTATTGCCCGGCGTTTGTCCAGGCAATAAAAAACCCGCCGACGCTCTCAGCGCCGGCGGGTTCTGTTCAAGCCTTACTGCAACGGATCGATCGGTGCACTCGTCACCATCGGCGCAGAAGTATTCGGCACGGCGATTTCCACCGGCAGGCCATCTTCAGCGGCAACCACATCACGCACCACATCCCAGTTCATGCGCAGGTTGTTGGTGATGTCTTCGCGCTTGAGCATCGCGTTGATCACAGCCGTGTGCTTGTCGACGACCGACGGGTTGCCCTTGTCGTCCAGCGGCGTGTGCGCTTCCAGATACACCTTGCCGCCACTTACACCGAACTTGTACGGGTCGTTGAGAATGCGCACTGACGTGCCGACCGGCACCATGCCTGCCATTTGCAGCACGTTGTTGTTGAACATGCGGAAGCAGCCGTGGCTGGTGCGCATGCCGATGCCGAACTTCTTGTTCGAACCGTGGATCAGGTAGCCCGGTGTGCCCAGGGTGAACTTGAACGGGCCCAGCGGGTTGTCCGGGCCGGCCGGCACGACGTTCGGCAGCGGATCGCCGTCAGCGGCGTGCTCGGCCTTGATCGACGCTGGAGGCGTCCAGGTCGGGTTCGGCGTCTTCGCAACGATGCTGGTGTGGGCAATCGGCGAACCCCAGCCTTCACGACCGATACCCAGCGGGAAGGTGTAGACCACGTTCCGGCCTTTCGGGAAGTAGTAGAGGCGGTATTCAGCCAGGTTGATGACGATGCCTTCACGTGGGCCTGGCGGCAGGATGAAGCGCGTCGGCAGCACGATCTCGGTGCCGGCACCCGGCAACCATGGATCGACGCCCGGGTTGGCCGCGACCATTTCCGAGTAGCCCAGATCGTAGGTGGTGCCAAGGTCGGCGAAGGTGTCTTCGTACTTGGCCTTGATCACTTGCACCTGGCCGATGATGTCTTCACCGGGCGGTGGCAGGGGTAGCTCCAATGCTGCTACGGGGCCAGCCACACAAAGGGCGGCAAGAGTCAGGCAGCGGGTGACGGCAGGAAAGCGCGGCAACATCCGGAAAATCCTTCGCATAATCGACTGGGGTTTAAGAACGCAATTGTACACTGGCGCTCTGGTATTCGGGGAGTGACACCGATAGAGCGTGAATTGGCTGCGATATTTTTTCAGGGGGCATATCCGTTTCTGCGGTAACGGCCGCTAATGGTTTCGCCCTTACGGCGAGTCACTTGGAAAAGCCCCAAGTAACCAAGGGCTCTTGCCCCTTTCGTTCGGTGCCTCGCCTAGGCTCGGCATGCCCTCGCTCCGGTCCTGCTCCGTGGGCCCGCCGCCATCGGCCATCCTTGGCCGTGCGCGGCTAACCCGGCATCCATGCCGGGTTGCCCACTACGCAGAACCTCCACTCGGCCTCTCGAGGGGGCGCTCAGATCAAAAGCGGAAGGCGAGCTAACGCTCGGCCTGATGAGTGGTGAAAATCAAAAGCGTATGGGATTCCCTGTAGGAGCCGGCTTGCCGGCGAAAAACGTCGGGGCGACGCGCTCATTCAGACACCCAGCGTTATCGTTGACGTCCATCGCCAGCAAGCTGGCTCCTACAATTTTGAGTCGTGTGAACCCAATCCATTGTAGGAGCCGGCTTGCTGGCGATAGCGGTGGATCAGTCGACGCATTTATTGGCTGGACTGACGCTATCGCCAGCAAGCCGGCTCCTACAGGGGGGGCACATGTCCGGAATGAGTGAACGCAGTAGAAAAGGAGAACGCGGACATCAAAAGAGCCAGGTCGGCTTTCAGGCCGCCTCGGCGGCTGTGGCGGTAGTAGCCCCCTCGAGAGGCCGAGTGGAGGTTCTGCGCAGTGGGCAACCCGGCATGGATGCCGGGTTAGCCGCCCCCGGCCATGGATGGCCGATGGCGGCGGGCCCACGGAGCAGGACCGGAGCGAGGGTATGGCGAGCATTAGCGAGCCACCGAACGAAAGGGGCAAGAGCCCTTTGGTTACTTTGGGGCTTTTCCAAAGTGACTCGCCGTAAGGGCGAAACCATAAGTGGCCGTTACCGCAAAAACGGATATGCCCCCAACCCAACCCAACCCAACCCCACATCAAGCCATCAAAGCTCGAACCGCAGCTCCGGCCAGATCGGCGAAGTACCGCGTTTTTGCGACTCCAGAATGGCCCGGCACAACGAACACAGCCGCTGGTCCTGGAACACCCGGCGATCAACGCTCGACCAGCGCGGTTGCGCGGGCAGCAGACTTCCGCACAAGGTGCGATCGGCCGAGCCGCCCAGCTCCAGCTGACGGGTCACCAGATGTACCCGCACTTCCTGGCAGGCGAACAGATCCAGCTGTTCGTCAGGCTCGATCAGTTGATAGGCAAAAAGTGACCAGGCGGGACGCGGCATCGGGGGCTCCAAATCGGGGGCGCCACCTTAGCCGAAACACCGCCGCTAGAAAAGCGTCAAAGCAGCGGTTTCAGTGTCGGCCAGACATTTTCCAGCAACTTGTCCTGAGCGCCCGCAGCCGGGTGCAGGCCGTCTGACTGCATCAGCTCAGGATGCCCGCCCACGCCCTCGAGGAAAAACGGCACCAGCGGGATTTTTTTCTCGGCGGCGACGTTGCTGAAAGCCTCAGCGAAGACCTTGTTGTAGCGCGCACCGTAATTGGGTGGCAGTTGCATGCCGAGTAGTAGCACTTTGGCGCCACTGGCCTTGGAGCTGTTGATCATCGCTGCAAGGTTTTGTTGCAATTGTGTTGGCAGCATTCCGCGCAGCCCGTCATTGCCACCCAACTCGAGGATCACCAACTCCGGTTTATGCTCTGCAAGCAGCGCAGGCAGGCGCGCCCGGCCTCCGGCGCTGGTGTCGCCGCTGATGGACGCATTGACCACCTTATCGTCGAAACCTTCGCGCTTGAGCCGTTGCTCAAGCAGCGACACCCACCCCTCGCGGGTATCCAGTCCGAAACCGGCGCTGATACTATCGCCAACGATCAGGACAGTACCCGCCGCTGCGTTCTGGGCCATGCACATCAAGGCCAGGCCAGCACTCAAAAACCACACTCGCATCGGATTCTCCATGGGCGCAAGCATTCTCACCGCGAAGGACCTCAGCAAAGTGGTTCCCAGCGCGGAAGGTGATCTGACTATCCTGCACGAACTCAGCCTGGAACTGAACAAGGGCGACAGCCTGGCCATCGTTGGCGCGTCCGGCTCGGGAAAATCCACCCTCCTCGGCCTGCTCGCCGGCCTCGACTTGCCGAGCAGCGGTGAAGTCACCCTCGCAGGCCAGGGCCTGAGCAATCTCGATGAAGACCAACGCGCACGCATTCGCGCCGAACACGTCGGTTTTGTCTTTCAATCATTCCAGCTGCTCGACAGCCTCAACGCCCTGGAAAACGTCATGCTGCCGCTGGAACTCGATGGCCGCAAAGACGCCCGTGAGCGCGCCACCGAATTGCTGCAACGGGTCGGTTTGGGCCAACGCCTGACCCACTCGCCCCGCCAGCTCTCCGGTGGCGAGCAGCAACGCGTGGCGATTGCCCGTGCGTTTGCCGCCGAGCCCGATGTGCTGTTCGCCGACGAACCCACCGGCAACCTCGACAGCCACACCGGCGAGCGCATCAGCGATCTGTTGTTCGAACTGAACAAGGAACGCGGCACGACCCTGGTGCTGGTGACCCACGATGAACGCCTGGCACATCGTTGCCGGCGCCTGATCCGCCTTGAAGCCGGCCTGCTGGTCGCCCCTCTGGAGCCTTGATGGCACGCCTGCCGCTGTTGCGCCTGTTCAGTCTCGCCATCCGCCAACTGCTGCGCGACGCCCGCGCCGGTGAGCTGCGGGTGTTGTTCTTCGCTTTGCTGGTAGCGGTGGCGGCGAGTACCGCCATCGGTTACTTCGGCGCCCGCCTGAATGGCGCCATGATGCTGCGCGCCACCGAGTTTCTCGGCGCCGACCTGCTGCTCGAAGGCAGTTCGCCGGCGCGACCCGAACAGATCAAAAGCGGCGCGGATCTGGGCCTCGAACATGCGCAGGTGGTGGAGTTCTCCAGCGTAATCGCCACCGACAATGGCATTCAGCTGTCCAGCATCAAGGCCGCCGACGACGTCTATCCACTGCGCGGCGAGCTGAAAAGCGCCGCCGCGCCCTTCGCTGCGGAAGAATCCGGAGGCGGACCGAAACCCGGCGAAGCCTGGGTTGAAGCGCGACTGCTGACCGCGCTGGACTTGAAGATCGGCGACAGCATCGACGTCGGCATGCGCACCCTGAAACTTGCGCGTGTACTGACCTATGAACCGGATCGCGCCGGCAACTTCTACAGCCTGACGCCACGGGTGCTGATCAACCTCAGCGATCTCGCGGCGACCGGCGTGGTGCAGCCCGGCAGCCGCGTCAGCTACCGCGAACTCTGGCGCGGCAAGGCCGAAGCGCTGGAAACCTACCGTCAATTGATCAAACCCGGCCTCGCCGCCAATCAACGCATTCAAGACGCCCGCGATGGCAACCGGCAGATCGGCGGCGCACTCGGCAAAGCCGAGCGCTACTTGAACATGGCGAGTCTGGTCGCGGTGCTGTTGTCCGGTGTCGCGGTGGCGCTGTCGGCGACGCGCTTCGCCACCCGCCGCTTCGATGCCAGTGCACTGTTGCGCTGTCTCGGGCTGTCCCGTCGGGAAACCATGGTGCTGTTCAGTTTGCAGCTGACGGTTCTCGGACTGTTGGCCAGCATCAGCGGCGCCTTGCTCGGCTGGCTGGCGCAACTCGGGTTGTTCGCGCTGCTGCATGATTTGTTGCCGGCCGATGTTCCACCGGGCGGCCTGCTTCCGGCCATCGCCGGGATCGGCACCGGACTGGTGGCGCTGGCCGGTTTTGCCTTGCCGCCACTGGCTGCGTTGGGTCGGGTCCCACCTCTGCGCGTATTACGTCGCGACATGCTGCCGATTCCTTCCAGCACCTGGATGGTCTACGGCGCTGCACTGGGCGCTCTCGGGCTGATCATGTGGCGCCTGAGCCTGGATTTGGTACTGACCTTCGCCCTGCTCGGCGGCGGCGTGATCGCGGCGCTGGTGCTGGGCGGCCTGCTGTTGCTGCTACTGAAGAGCCTGCGCCGGATGCTCGCGCGCGCTTCGTTGCCGTGGCGTCTCGGCCTGGGTCAACTGCTGCGTCATCCACTGGCAGCAGCCGGCCAATCGCTGGCCTTCGGTCTGATCCTGCTGTCCATGGCGCTGATCGCTTTGCTGCGCGGCGAATTGCTGGACACCTGGCAAAACCAGTTGCCGAAAAACGCGCCGAATTACTTCGCGCTGAACATCCTGCCGGCGGAAAAACAGGCATTCACCGATCGCCTGATCGAACTGTCGGCACAATCGGCGCCGTTGTACCCGGTGGTGCCGGGGCGATTGATCAGCATCAATGGCGAACCGGTGCAGGACATCGTCAGCAAGGACTCGGCCGGTGATCGGGCGATTCAGCGCGACCTCAGCCTGACCTGGGCGGCAGACCTGCCGGCCGGCAACAAACTCACCGCCGGCAACTGGTGGGGCGACCAGGCGCCGGACGACGTTCCCGGTGTGTCGGTGGAAGGCAAAGTCGCCGAGAGCCTGAAGCTCAAGCTCGGCGATCACTTGGTCTTTACTGTCGGCGGGGTCAATCGCGAAGCGAAGGTCACCAGCCTGCGGGAGATCAACTGGGACAACTTCCAGCCGAACTTCTTCATGATTTTCCAGCCCGGCACATTGAAGGATCTGCCAGCGACCTACCTGACCAGTTTCTATCTGGCGGCGGGCCACGACCAGCAGATCGTCGACCTGTCCCGCGCCTTCCCGGCGGTGACCATTCTGCAAGTCGAAGCCTTGCTGGCGCAGCTGCGCAGCATCCTCGCCCAGGTCACCCTGGCAGTGGAATACGTGTTGTTGTTTGTGTTGGCGGCGGGGATGGCGGTGTTGTTCTCGGGCCTGCAAGCCACGCTGGATGAACGCATTCGCCAAGGCGCATTGTTGCGGGCACTGGGAGCCGAGCGCCAGTTGCTGGTCAAGGCCCGACGGATCGAGTTCGGCCTGCTTGGCGCGGTCAGCGGGTTGCTGGCGGCACTGGGCTCGGAGTTGGTGAGCCTGGTGCTGTACCGTTACGCCTTCGACTTGCCGTGGCACCCGCATCCGTGGCTGCTGGTGTTGCCACTGATCGGCGCCGTGCTGATCGGCGGTGCCGGCGTGTTTGGCACCCGACGTGCCTTGAACGCCAGCCCCCTGACAGTCTTGCGCGAGGGTTGATAGACTCAACCCTTCTCAACCACAAGAAGTTGCCATGAGCCGTTATCGCCCTCCCCGCACCGCTGGCACCGCGCTGATCACCCCTGAAGGTGAAGCGCGGATGCGGGCCGAGTTCCATGAGCTCTGGCATGTGCGCCGACCGCAGGTCACGCAATCGGTCAGCGAGGCCGCGGCGCAGGGTGATCGCTCCGAGAACGCCGAATACACCTACGGCAAAAAGATGCTGCGCGAAATCGACAGTCGCGTGCGCTTTCTCACCAAGCGCCTGGAAGCGCTCAAGGTGGTCAGCGAAAAACCCAGCGATCCGAACAAAGTCTACTTCGGGGCCTGGGTCACCATCGAAGACGAGGACGGCAAAGAGTCGCGCTACCGCATCGTCGGGCCGGATGAACTGGACTTGAAACTGGGCCTGATCAGCATCGACTCACCGCTGGCTCGCGCCCTGATCGGCAAGGCACTGGACGCCGAAGTTCGGGTCCAGACGCCTACCGGCGAACAGTGCGTGTATATCGTGGCGATTGATTACCCATAAGCCTTAACGGCGGGTGATCAGCCCTTGCCGGGCGACGCGCGTTAGTTGCCTGATCATCTCTGGCGCGTCTTCAAGGGCGGGCGACTGAATCACCGCCAGGTCGAAACTGTCGCTGGCAAAACGCGCCAGTGACTCACCGTCTTCGACAAACTGGATCAGGAAAGCTGCGGGCCCACCGGTGCGACGTGGCCAACCATCGAGGTAACGCAGGAGCGTCGGCTGATGTTTGCCGCCAAGCAGGATTTTTGGATTGCGCTGGGTCAGATGTGCCGTGATCGGCGCGGGGCGTACAACGGGGTTTAGTGCATTCATCGTGTCGTGTCTCTGCCTCAAAAGTCTGCATGGCAGGTGAGAGGCAACACCGAACCAGCGCTTTAGCGGTATTTCGAAGCCTGTTTCAAGCTTCTATCGGCAACTGAATGAGTCACCTGGCGCCCCGCAAGTAGCTGTTTAAATCGGCGCATGAGCAGCATCCTAGAGAAGCTGACCGGACAGTGTCAAGAATGACGCACAACAAAAAAGGCCCGCGCAATGCGGGCCTTTTCGTTGAGCCAGAGCGATCAACCAGCGATGGCGCGATCAACCGACAGCTTGCCGGCGCCTTCGAACAGCACCGCGACGCTGCCACCCAGCAGGGCCAGGGCGAATTCATAACCGTTGTTGGCCATGAACAGACCGTTGCTGATATGCACGCTGAAGATGGCGACCAGCGACAGGAACGTCAGGCCGAGTGCCGCCGGGCGGACCAGCAAGCCGATGATCAAGGCCAGACCGGCGAAGAACTCGGTACCACCGGCCAACGTGGCCATCAGGTAACCCGGTGCCAGGCCGATGCTTTCCATGTACTGCGCGGTGCCCGCCAGACCGTAGCCGCCGAAAGCGCCGAAGAGTTTCTGCGAGCCGTGGGCCGCGAAGATGATGCCGACGAAGATCCGCAGGACAGTCAGGCCGTAGCCAGCGCGGGTAAACAGTACCTTGTTGATCAGTGAGCTCATGCTGTGTCATCCATTGTGTGTTTGTGTGTTGGTTGGCCGCTATATTAATCAATAAATTAAATGCTAAAAGCGCAAATTTTTCGCCATAACAATCAGTTTATTCGATCACTTCCTTAAGGCTACTTTCTGCCCCTGGGGCTCCAACGACTCCCGCTCCCGATCGAACGCCAAGTAATACTTGTTCACGCTATTAACATAGCTGACAGGTCCCATTCCCACCTGCTCCATGGCGATGCGCTCGACCTGGAAGAACCATTGATTGGGATTCAAGCCTCGCCGACGCGCCTCGGCGCGCATGCCCTGAACCCGCTCCGGCCCGATGTTGTAAGCCGCCAGCACGAACGCCATGCGCTCACGCTCGTTGAGTTTGGGGCTGGCAAAAAACTTGCGGCGGATCATCGCCAGGTATTTGGCCCCGGCCTGCACATTGGCATCGAGGTCCTGAATGTTGTTGACCCCTACCCGCTGGGCCGCGGACGGAGTGATCTGCATCAGGCCAGTGGGGCCACCGCCGCTTCGTGCGCGGGGTTGCAACGCGGACTCCTTGAAGGCCAATGCCGCCAGATTCAACCAATCCATGCCTTGGGCATCGGCGTGTTTCTGCAATACCGGTCTGAGTTTTTCCAGGCGCTGGCGATCAGTCTTGGCCAGTGGGTAATGCACTTGATAGAGGCGACGATAGATGCGCAGGAACGCCGCGTCCTGATCCGAAGGCTTTTTGTACCCGATCAGGAAGCGATCGATGCTCGCCCGCAGCATCGAGGCATCGCGGCGTACGAACCAGAACTCTTCCCCCGGCTCGCTGATCAGCACCTGCCGATCGAAACGCAACTTGGGCAGGATCTTGCCCCAGCGTTCGGCAATCGGCTGCTCGACGATGGTCAGGTGAAAAATCCCGCCCTGAACCATTTCCAGCACGTCTTCGACCGCCAGGCTCGGATCGACCCACTCGATCTTCACCGGTGCCAGTTTGTGCAAGGCAAGCTTTTGATTGATCTGACTGATCGCGTCACCGGCGGCGCTGCCGGTGGGTAGCGCCAGGGTTTTACCGGACAGTTGTTCGAGGCGGGTGTAGCGTTTCTCGCCCTTGATTCCGACCAGGACCAGAGGAATGTCGCTGGCAATCGGTTCGCTGGTGCTGACAGCGTAGCCCGGTTGCAGATCGAGCAACTCGCCCGGTGCAACCAGATCCCCCTCCCCGCGCTGCAACGCGCCGAGCAGTTGATCCTTGGCTTTGGGAATGATCTTGAGCGTCACTTCCTGACCGTCACGGGCATGACCATTGAGGTATTGCTCGAAGGCACGCAAGCGATGGTATTCGACGCCGATGGCCTGGCCCTGGACTTCGCCGGAGCTGTTGCGGCTCTGGTTGACCAGCACCTTCAGCACACGGCTGCTGCGGATTTCCTGCAGGTCACGCACCTGGGCCGCCGGCACGGCTTGCAGCGGGCCGGCCAGCCGCGCAACCGCCGGCATCGGCAGCAGCAACGAACCACACAGCAGTAACAAAATCGAGGGACGCGTCATCCACTCTCCGGAAAGAATACTGGGCCAATTTCAAAAAAATGTTTGAAATCGAACGACAGAAACAGAGCGCCTTGAGCGCTGGCAAAGTGCGAAAGACTGGCACAGTGATGGCATGCTGACCACCCCAGCTTGTCTCGCGGCATCAAAAGACAGCTTTAACTCGTTGTAGTTCTTGGCTTTTCTTATAAATCTACAGCTCTGATATGCTTTCCGGCCTTTGGTCCGAGGTAGCACCATGCAACTCATCGATATCGGCGTCAACCTGACCAACCCCAGTTTTGCCGACAAACACCAGGCTGTACTCGACCGCGCCTATGCCGCCGGAGTCTGCCAATTGGTGCTCACCGGCACCAATGTCGAAGGCAGCGAACAGGCGCTGGAGCTGTGCCGGCAATTGGATGACACGGCGCAACGGCTGTTCGCCACCGCCGGCATTCACCCTCACGCAGCCAGCGACTGGAACGCCGACAGCGCCCGGCGTCTGCGCAGTTTGCTCAAAGAGCCGAACGTAGTGGCGGTGGGTGAATGCGGGCTGGATTTCAATCGCGATTTCTCGCCGCGTCCGCAACAGGAAAAAGTCCTCGAAGAACACTTGGCGATGGCGGTCGATCTGCAACTGCCGGTGTTTCTCCACGAACGTGATGCCAGTCAGCGCTTGCTGGAAATCCTGCGCGATTACCGCGACCAATTGCCGGCCGCCGTGGTGCATTGCTTCACCGGCGAAAAGAAGGCGCTGTTCAGCTACCTCGACCTGGACTTGCACATCGGCATCACCGGCTGGATCTGCGACGAGCGTCGGGGCACGCATTTGCATCCGTTGGTGAAAGAAATCAAACGCGGGCGGTTGATGCTGGAGAGCGATGCACCGTATCTGCTGCCGCGCAGCTTGCGGCCAAAGCCGAAAAATGGCCGCAACGAACCGGCATACCTGACTGAAGTGTTGCGGGAAGTGGCGTTGCATCGCGGGGAAAGCGAGGAAGAGCTGGCGGCCCACAGCACTGCCTGTGCGCGGGCTTTTTACGGACTGCCAGTGATCGACTGAAACGCAATCAACTGTAGGAGCGAGCCCGCTCGCGATGGACTAATGAACACCGTGTTTATCCAATAAACACGCGTTATCGTTGGCGACCATCGCGAGCAGGCTCGCTCCTACAGAGGAGTGACACTCAGTGGCTGCTGCGCATCATTTCCTTCGGCACATACTTGCCGATCTCGAACTTGCCGATCGCCGCGCGGTGCACTTCATCCGGGCCATCGGCCAGGCGCAGCGTGCGTTGCATCGCATACATGTAGGCCAGCGGGAAATCGTTGGAAACCCCTGCCCCGCCATGGATCTGGATCGCCCGGTCGATGACGCGCAACGCCACATTCGGTGCCACCACCTTGATCTGCGCGATTTCGCTCTTCGCCACTTTGTTGCCGACGGTGTCCATCATGTACGCCGCTTTCAAAGTCAGTAGGCGTGCCATGTCGATTTCCATCCGCGAGTCGGCGATTTTGTCGATGTTACCGCCCAGGCGCGCCAGGGGTTTGCCGAACGCAGTGCGATTCACCGAACGTTTGCACATCAGTTCCAGCGCACGCTCAGCCATGCCGATCGAACGCATGCAGTGGTGAATCCGGCCCGGGCCAAGGCGACCCTGGGCGATTTCGAAGCCGCGTCCTTCGCCCAACAGGACGTTTTCGTACGGCACCCGGACGTTTTCGAACAGCACTTCGGCATGACCGTGAGGCGCGTCGTCGTAACCGAACACCGGCAGCGGACGAACGATCTTCACGCCCGGTGCATCCACCGGCACCAGAATCATCGAGTGCTGGGCGTGGCGCGGCGCATCAGGATTGCTCAGGCCCATGAAGATCAGAATCTTGCAGCGTGGATCGCAGGCACCCGAGGTCCACCACTTTTTGCCGTTGATCACCCACTCATCACCGTCACGCACGGCGCGGGCGGCCATGTTGGTGGCGTCGGACGAAGCCACATCCGGTTCGGTCATGGCGAACGCCGAGCGGATCTCGCCGCGTAGCAGCGGTTCGAGCCAGCGTTGTTTCTGTTCTTCGTTGGCGTAGCGCACCAGCACTTCCATGTTGCCGGTGTCGGGCGCCGAGCAGTTGAATGGCTCAGGCCCCAGCAGCGAGCGGCCCATGATTTCTGCCAATGGTGCGTATTCGAGGTTGGTCAGGCCGGCGCCGAGTTCGGACTCAGGCAGAAACAAATTCCACAGGCCTTCAGCCTTGGCCTTGAGTTTCAGTTCTTCCATGATCGCAGTCGGCTGCCAGCGGTCGCCCTCGGCAACCTGGCGCTCGAACACGGCTTCGGCGGGATAAACGTAGGTGTCCATGAACGCGGTCACGCGCTCACGCAGTTCTTGCACCTTGGGCGAATAAGCGAAATCCATGAGCAGCTACCTTCTGGGGGGAGGTTGTTTAGGTCATGCAATCGATGCTAGAACAGCTACGAAAATTTACCTAGCCTATTCTCGGCGTGTATTAACATTCATCACCGATATATGATCGGCTGATTGAGAACCAACAATAAGAGTGCAGCGCAATGAATCTGAGCAAGGTCGACCTCAACCTTTTCATCGTCTTCGACGCGATCTACACCGAAGCCAACCTGACCCGCGCCGGACAGATTGTCGGCATTACTCAACCGGCTGTTTCGAACGCTCTGGCCCGCCTGCGCGAGACGTTCAACGATCCTTTGTTCGTGCGTACGGCCCAAGGCATGGTGCCAACGCCGATGGCGCAAAACATCATCGGCCCGGTGCGCAACGCCCTCTCGCTGCTGCGGGTGTCGGTGCAGGAAAGCCGCATCTTCAACCCGTTGCAGGCGGTCAAGACGTACCGCATCAGCATGACCGACCTCACCGAAGCGGTGATCCTGCCGCCGTTGTTCCAGCGCCTGCGCCGCCTGGCGCCGACGGTGATCATCGAAAGCTTTCTGTCCAAGCGCCGCGAGACCACCAAGGAACTGGCGGCCGGGCGACTCGACTTTGCGGTGGACGCGCCGCTCAATACCGACCCGCAAGTGCGTCACGTCAAGTTGATGGAAGACCGTTACGTGTGCGCCATGCGCAAGGGCCATCCGCTGGCGACCAAGGAGAAATTCACCCTCGATGACTATCTGTCACTGACGCACATCCATATTTCCAGCCGCCGCAGTGGTCTGGGCCATGTCGATCTGGCGCTGGGCAAGATGGGCATCCAGCGCAAGATTGCCCTGCGTTCCCAGCATTACTTGATGGCGTCGCAGGTGTTGCAGCAAACCGATATGGTCATGACCGTGCCGGAGCGCTTCGCCCGCCGCCATGATTTGTACTCGGTGAACCTGCCTGTCAACGATGTGCCGCCGGTGGAGACCCACCTCTATTGGCACGAAAGCACTGACCAGGACCCGGCCAACCGCTGGATGCGCGAGCAGATGATCGAGTTGTGCCAGCAGGTGACGGCGCATGAGAAGAAGCTCGATAAGGTGTAGGGCTTTGTACCGCGTTATCGTTCTTCGCGAGCAAGCTTCGCTCCTACAGGATTTACACAGTACCTGTAGGAGCGAGCGGTGCGGCGATCCGACTTGCCCGCGAAGAGGCCCGCAATGACGACGAAAAAACCCGCCCCTTGACGTAAACGTCAACCTGCCATTAGCTTAGCGCCATGACCTTTTTTTGAGCGCTTCCATGAGCAGCCAGACCTATAGCATTTCCGACCTCGCCCGCGAGCTCGACATCACCACGCGGGCCATTCGCTTCTATGAAGAGCAAGGCTTGCTCAGCCCCGAGCGACGCGGCCAGGAACGCATCTATTCGCCACGTGACAAGGTCAGCCTGAAACTGATCCTGCGGGGCAAGCGCATTGGCTTCTCACTCGCCGAATGCCGCGAGCTGATCGAACTCTACGACCCCACCGGCGGCAATCAGAAACAGCTGCAAACCATGCTGAGCAAAATCGCCGAGCGCCGCGAACAGTTGGAGCAGCAGATGCTCGACATCGAGCAGATGAAGCTGGAACTGGACACCGCACAGGAGCGCTGCACCCAGGCGCTGGAACTAACGATGAAAAGCCAGCCGGTGGTTCAATAGGTTTACACCGTCCCCTGTAGGAGCGAGCCTGCTCGCGATAGCGGACGATCAGTCAACATCCATATTGAATGTCATGCCCTCATCGCGAGCAGGCTCACTCCCACAAGGGTTTGCGTACATTCAGATAATCAACAAAGGTCGATTCCCATGTCCCTACCTTCCCACGTACGCCTGGTCGAAGTCGGCCCTCGCGACGGTCTGCAAAACGAAGCTCAACCGATCAGCGTTGCCGATAAGGTGCAACTGGTCGATGCACTCACGGCCGCGGGCCTCGGCTATATAGAAGTCGGCAGTTTCGTTTCACCCAAATGGGTGCCGCAGATGGCCGGATCCGCCGAAGTCTTCGCGCAAATCCAGCGCAAACCAGGCGTGACCTACGGCGCCCTCGCCCCCAACCTGCGCGGCTTCGAAGATGCGATCGCCGCCGGGGTCAAGGAAGTCGCAGTGTTCGCCGCAGCGTCCGAAGCGTTTTCCCAGCGCAACATCAATTGCTCGATCAGCGAAAGCCTGGAGCGTTTTGCGCCGATCATGGAAGCCGCCAGGCTGCACGGCGTCACCGTGCGCGGTTACGTGTCCTGTGTGCTGGGCTGTCCTTATGAAGGTCACGTCAAACCCGAACAAGTTGCCCTGGTCGCCCGCGAGCTCTATGCCATGGGCTGCTACGAAGTCTCGCTGGGGGACACCATCGGCACCGGCACGGCGGGCGCGACGCGCAAGATGTTCGAAGTGGTTTCGGCCGACGTGCCACGGGAGAAACTGGCCGGGCACTTCCACGATACCTACGGCCAGGCCATGGCCAACATCTATGCCAGCCTGCTCGAAGGCATCTCGGTGTTTGACAGCTCCATCGCCGGCCTCGGCGGCTGCCCCTACGCCAAAGGCGCCAGCGGTAACGTCGCCACCGAAGACGTGGTTTACCTGCTCAATGGCCTCGGCATCGAAACAGGTATCGACCTGGACGCCTTGATTCTCGCCGGTCAGCAGATTTGCACGGTGCTGGGGCGCCCCACCGGTTCGCGCGTGGCCAAGGCTCGCAGCGCGCAGTAAGTGCGCTGATGTGTCCAGGTGTTACCGCTGCGTCTGGAACGTGGGGGATAAGCGAGTAACACGGAAACAAATTGTAGGGGTTTACCTGAGCGAAAAACCCCACAAAAACTCAAGTCATTGATTTTAAAGGGTTTTTAAAAGTTGGCACGGCTTCTGCTATCTCTATGGCATAACAAGAATAAAAAGCAGCAAACCAATAAAAATAAGACGTAACGACTCTGACATAACAAGAACAACACGGCAGAGACGCAGCTAACAGATTTTTTTGGAGAAGGTGTGCTTTTCAGGGTGCTTTTCGGAGTAACCCGCAACCGGGCAGAGAACAATAAAACTACCTTCAGGTAGCTCCCGAACTGGTTGGATCGCTTAGCGAAAAAGTAGATCAGCGCTCAAAAAAATACGTTTGCTCTTGATCCCGGATGGGGATCGACAAAAACAGCGGTAAAGGGTCACGGTTGCCAAAAACAAAAACAGACCGCCCCTCAATAATAAAAAAAGAGCATGCGCAACGAAAAATTAAAGGGGAGCTTCGGCTCCCCTTTGTGCTTTCTGCGATTCAGGTTTTCCCCATCGCCCCTGTGGGAGCCAGCCTGCTGGCGATTGCGGTGGTTCAGACATAGTTATGTTGACTGACACTCCGCTATCGCCAGCAGGCTGGCTCCCACAAGGGAAAATTTGTCACGCCTTGTTGATGCGCAATTCCTCGATGCTGATCTCGCGCATCCGGAATTTCTGGATCTTGCCGGTCACCGTCATCGGAAACTCTTCCACAAACTTGAAGTAGCGCGGTGTCTTGAAGTGCGCGATGCGCTCCTTGCACCAGGTTTGCAGTTCTTGTTCGGTGGCACTGTGACCGGGGTGGAATTTGATCCAGGCGACGATCTCTTCGCCATAACGCGAACACGGGATGCCGATCACTTGCACGTCCGCCACGGCCGGGTGAGTGAAGAAGAATTCTTCCAGCTCCCGCGGGTAAATATTCTCACCGCCACGGATGATCATGTCCTTGTTGCGTCCGGCAATGCACACGTAGCCTTCATCATTCATGCTCGCCAGATCACCGGTGTGCATCCAGCCGGCCTGATCGATGGCTTCGGCTGTGCCTTGCGGGTTGTTCCAGTAGCCGAGCATCACGCTGTAGCCACGGGTGCAGAGTTCGCCGATGGTGCCGCGAGGTACCAGGTTGCCCGCCTCGTCGATGATTTTGCTTTCAAGCTGCGGTTGGGTGCGACCGACCGTGGTGACGCGCAATTCCAGTTCGTCTGAAGGACCGGTCTGCAACGACACCGGACTTGTTTCCGTCATGCCGTAGGCAATCTGCACTTCATTCATGTGCATTTCGCTGATTACGCGACGCATCACTTCGATCGGACAGGTCGCGCCGGCCATGATCCCGGTACGCAGGCTCGACAGATCGAATTGCGCACGTTGCGGCTGATCGAGCATGGCGATGAACATGGTCGGTACGCCATACAGTGCGGTGGCCTTTTCTTCGGCGACGGTGGTCAGGGTCAGCAGCGGATCGAAGGCATCGTTGGGGTAAATCATGGTGCTGCCGTGGGTGATGCAGCCGAGGTTGCCCATGACCATGCCGAAGCAGTGATACAGCGGCACCGGGATCACCAGCCGATCATTGGCGGTCAGGCCGAGGCTTTCGCCCACCATGTAACCGTTGTTGAGAATGTTGTAGTGGCTGAGGGTCGCGCCCTTCGGAAAACCGGTGGTGCCGGAGGTGTACTGGATGTTCACGGCCTGGTCGAAATGCAGGCTGTCGCCCCGCTCGCGTAACTGCTCGCTGGATACACCCGCTGCGAGATCGCTCAGTTGCGACCACGGCAGAAAACCTGATGGCGGCTGCGCATCCAGGCTGATCACGCCGCGCAAGTCCGGCAGACGCTCGCTCTGCAACTGGCCGATGGATTGTTCTGCCAGCTCGGGCACCAGGCCTTGCAACATGCCGTGGTAGTTGGAGGTCTTGAACGCGCCCGCGCAGACCAGCCATTTGCAGCCTGACTGCTTCAGCACGTATTCGAGTTCCGAGCTGCGATACGCCGGATTGATGTTGACCAGGATCACGCCGATCTTCGCGCTGGCGAACTGGCTGATGCACCACTGCGCACAATTCGGCGCCCAGATGCCGAGGCGATCACCGGTCTGCAACCCCAGCGCGAGCAGCGCCCGGGCATGAAGGTCCACGGCGTCGGACAGTTGCTGCCAGGTGTAGCGCAACTGTTGATGGCGCACGACCAGCGCCTCGCCCGTCGGATACTGCGCGACGGTGTTATCAAATGCCTGACCGATGGTCATCGCCAACAAGGCTTTGTCCTGAGAACCACGGGTATAGCTGCGCTGCGGGCTTGCACTGGGTTGATCCATGACGACCCCTATTGTCTTTATTAATGGGCTACCAACGGATACCTGCAGGAGCGATGCTTGCTCGCGAAGAGGCCTCTACATTCAACATTTATGTCGACTGATCTGACGCTTTCGCGAGCAAGCATCGCTCCTACAAGTTGGGTCCGCTTTCTATCTTGAACTGGCTCTACTCTCGCTCAAGTTGACGTTAACGTAAAGGGTGATTGACAGCCATTCGTCACAGGCTTACGTTAACGTAAAGGTGAGAGCCAAATCACGACCCTCCCCGCCCTACAAAAAAGCCAAAAGGTGACCCATGAGCTATCCATCCCTGAACTTTGCCCTCGGTGAAACCATCGACATGCTGCGCGATCAGGTCCAGTCCTTCGTCGCCAAAGAGATCGCCCCGCGCGCCGCTCAGATCGACATCGACAACCTGTTCCCCGCCGACCTGTGGCGCAAGTTCGGCGACATGGGCCTGCTCGGCATTACCGTCCCGGAAGAATACGGCGGTGCTGGCCTGGGTTACCTGGCGCACGTGGTGGCCATGGAAGAAATCAGCCGCGGTTCGGCGTCGGTCGCCCTGTCCTACGGCGCGCACTCCAACCTTTGCGTGAACCAGATCAACCGCAACGGCAATCACGAACAGAAAAGCAAATACCTGCCGAAGCTGATCAGCGGCGAGCACATCGGTGCCCTGGCCATGAGTGAACCGAATGCCGGTTCCGACGTGGTCTCGATGAAATTGCGCGCCGACAAACGTGGTGATCACTACGTGCTCAACGGCAGCAAAACCTGGATCACCAACGGTCCCGACGCCAACACCTATGTGATCTACGCCAAGACCGACCTGGAAAAAGGCCCGCACGGCATCACCGCGTTCATCGTCGAGCGCGACTGGAAAGGCTTCAGCCGCAGCAACAAGTTCGACAAGCTCGGCATGCGCGGCTCCAACACCTGCGAGCTGTTCTTCGATGACGTCGAAGTGCCGGAAGAAAACATCCTCGGCGTGCTCAACGGCGGCGTGAAAGTGCTGATGAGCGGCCTCGACTACGAACGTGTCGTTCTGTCCGGCGGCCCGACCGGGATCATGCAGGCGTGCATGGACCTGATCGTGCCGTACATCCACGACCGTAAGCAGTTCGGGCAAAGCATCGGCGAATTCCAGCTGATCCAGGGCAAAGTCGCCGACATGTACACCCAACTCAACGCCAGCCGCGCCTACCTTTATGCGGTGGCCCAGGCCTGCGAGCGCGGCGAAACCACGCGCAAGGACGCTGCCGGCGTGATCCTCTACAGCGCCGAGCGCGCCACGCAAATGGCCCTCGACGCAATCCAGATTCTCGGCGGCAACGGTTACATCAACGAATTCCCGGCCGGTCGTCTGCTGCGTGACGCCAAGCTGTACGAAATCGGCGCCGGCACCAGTGAGATCCGTCGCATGCTGATCGGTCGCGAACTGTTCAACGAAACCCGCTAAACGGAGCTGTCCATGGCTATCCTGCATACCCAGCTCAACCCCCGTTCGGCGGAGTTTGCCGCGAACAGCGCGGCGATGCTCACCCAGGTCGACGCCTTGCATACCTTGCTCGCGCAAGTGCAGCAAGGTGGCGGTCCGAAAGCGCAAGAACGCCACACTTCGCGGGGCAAATTGCTGCCCCGCGAGCGGATCAATCGCCTGCTCGATCCGGGCTCGCCGTTTCTCGAAATCAGCCAACTGGCGGCCTACGAGGTGTATGGCGAAGACGTGCCGGCCGCGGGCGTGATTGCCGGGATCGGTCGAGTGGAAGGCGTCGAGTGCATGATCGTGGCCAACGATGCCACGGTGAAAGGCGGCTCGTATTACCCGCTGACCGTGAAAAAACACCTGCGCGCCCAGACCATCGCTCAGCAGAACCGCTTGCCGTGCATTTATCTGGTGGACTCCGGCGGCGCCAACCTGCCGCGTCAGGATGAAGTGTTTCCGGACCGCGAGCACTTCGGGCGGATCTTCTTCAACCAGGCCAACATGAGCGCCATGGGCATTCCGCAAATCGCGGTGGTCATGGGCTCGTGCACTGCCGGCGGCGCCTACGTGCCGGCGATGGCCGACGAAGCGATCATGGTTCGCGAGCAGGCGACTATTTTCCTCGCCGGCCCACCGCTGGTGAAAGCCGCGACCGGTGAAGTGGTCAGCGCCGAAGATCTGGGCGGTGCCGACGTGCACTGCAAGATTTCCGGGGTCGCCGACCATTATGCCGAGAGCGATGAACACGCCTTGGCCATTGCCCGACGCAGCATCGCCAACCTCAACTGGCGCAAGCTCGGCGAACTGCAACAACGCACGCCCATCGCCCCGCTCTACAGCAGCGACGAGTTGTATGGCGTGGTCTCGGCCGACGCCAAGCAGCCGTTCGATGTGCGCGAAGTGATCGCGCGGCTGGTGGACGGTTCGGTGTTCGACGAATTCAAGGCACTGTTCGGGACCACGCTGGTGTGCGGTTTTGCTCACTTGCACGGTTACCCGATCGCGATCCTCGCCAACAACGGCATCCTCTTCGCCGAGGCCGCGCAGAAAGGCGCGCACTTCATCGAACTGGCCTGCCAGCGCGGCATTCCGTTGCTGTTCCTGCAAAACATCACCGGCTTCATGGTCGGCCAGAAGTACGAGGCCGGCGGCATTGCCAAGCACGGCGCAAAACTGGTGACCGCCGTGGCGTGTGCCAAGGTGCCGAAATTCACCGTGATCATTGGTGGCAGCTTCGGCGCTGGTAACTACGGCATGTGCGGGCGGGCCTACGATCCACGTTTCCTGTGGATGTGGCCGAATGCACGCATCGGCGTGATGGGCGCCGAGCAAGCGGCGGGCGTGTTGGTGCAGGTCAAGCGCGAGCAGGCTGAACGTGGCGGGCATAGTTTCAGCGCCGAGCAGGAAGCCGAAATCAAGCAACCGATCCTCGATCAATACGAAGAACAGGGCCACCCTTACTACTCCAGCGCACGGCTGTGGGACGACGGCGTCATTGACCCGGCGCAGACCCGCGATGTGTTGGCCCTGGCCTTGTCCGCGTCGCTGAACGCGCCAATCGAACCGAGCCGCTTCGGCGTGTTCCGGATGTGATTTTTTGTGGGAGCGGGCTTGCTCGCGAAAGCGGTTTGTCAGTCACATCGATGCTGGATGTACCGACGCCTTCGCGGGCAAGCCTCGCTCCTACAAGTACCGTGGAGACGGATGAACATGAGCGACTTCAACACCCTCGAACTGCAGACCGACCCGCGTGGTTTCGCGACCCTGTGGCTCAGCCGGGAAGAAAAGAACAACGCGTTCAACGCCGAGATGATCCGTGAGCTGATCCTCGCGCTGGACAAGGTCTCGACCGACGCCAGCCTGCGCTTTTTGCTGGTGCGCGGACGTGGCAAGCATTTCAGCGCCGGCGCCGACCTGGCGTGGATGCAGCAATCGGCCGAGCTCGATTACCACACCAATCTCGACGACGCCCGGGAACTGGCGGAGTTGATGTACAACCTGGCCAAGCTGAAAGTTCCGACGCTGGCCGTGGTTCAAGGCGCGGCTTTCGGCGGCGCGCTGGGCCTGATCAGTTGCTGCGACATGGCGATTGGCGCCGACGACGCGCAGTTCTGCCTGTCGGAAGTACGCATCGGCCTCGCGCCAGCGGTGATCAGCCCGTTCGTGGTGCAAGCCATCGGCGAACGTGCGGCACGCCGTTATGCGCTGACCGCCGAGCGCTTCGGTGGGCAACGCGCTCGGGAAATCGGCTTGTTGTCGGAGAGTTATCCGGGCAATGAGCTGGAGCAGAAAGTCGAGCAATGGATCGACAACCTGCTGCTCAACAGCCCCGCAGCCATGCGCGTCAGCAAGGATTTGCTGCGTGAAGTCGGCAACGGCGCGCTGACCCCGGCGCTGCGTCGCTACACCGAAAATGCCATCGCGCGCATCCGCGTCAGCCCCGAAGGCCAGGAAGGCCTGCGCGCCTTTCTGCAAAAACGTCCGCCGAGCTGGCAGGCCGAAACCACCCCCAAGGAGCCGCGTTGATGAGCGCACCTGTCATTACCTCTCTGCTGGTGGCCAACCGTGGCGAAATCGCGTGCCGGGTCATGCGCACCGCCAAGGCCCTGGGCCTGACCACCGTCGCCGTGCACAGCGCCACCGACCGCGAAGCACGGCACAGCCGCGAAGCGGACATCCGCGTTGACCTCGGTGGCAGCAAAGCCGCCGACAGCTACCTGCAAATCGACAAACTGATCGCCGCCGCCAAGGCCAGCGGCGCGCAGGCGATCCATCCGGGTTATGGTTTTCTGTCCGAGAATGCCGGGTTCGCCCGCGCCATCGAACAAGCAGGCCTGATCTTCCTCGGTCCGCCCGCCTCGGCCATCGATGCCATGGGCAGCAAATCCGCCGCCAAGGCCTTGATGGAAACCGCTGGCGTACCACTGGTGCCCGGTTATCACGGCGAAGCTCAAGACCTCGACACCTTCCGCGACGCTTGCGAACGCATCGGTTATCCGGTGCTGCTCAAGGCGACGGCGGGCGGTGGCGGCAAAGGCATGAAAGTGGTCGAGGACGTCAGCCAGCTGGCCGAAGCCCTCGCCTCGGCCCAGCGTGAAGCGCAATCCTCGTTCGGCGATTCGCGGATGCTGGTCGAGAAATATCTGCTGAAGCCGCGCCACGTGGAAATCCAGGTTTTCGCCGACCAGCACGGCAATTGCCTGTACCTCAATGAACGTGACTGCTCGATTCAGCGTCGGCACCAGAAAGTCGTCGAAGAAGCGCCCGCACCAGGCTTGAGCCCGGAACTGCGTCGCGCCATGGGCGAGGCCGCCGTGCGTTCGGCGCAGGCCATCGGTTATGTCGGCGCCGGCACCGTGGAGTTCTTGCTGGATGCGCGCGGCGAGTTCTTCTTCATGGAGATGAACACGCGCCTGCAGGTCGAACACCCGGTCACCGAAGCCATCACCGGCCTCGATCTGGTGGCCTGGCAGATTCGCGTGGCACGTGGCGAAGCGCTGCCGATGACTCAGGATCAAGTGCCCCTGATCGGCCATGCGATCGAAGTGCGGCTGTATGCCGAAGACCCGGGCAATGATTTCCTGCCGGCCACCGGGCGCCTGGAGTTGTACCGTGAATCGGCTCAAGGTCCGGGACGTCGGGTCGACAGCGGCGTGGAAGAAGGCGACGAGATTTCGCCGTTCTATGACCCAATGCTCGGCAAGTTGATTGCCTGGGGCGAGGATCGCGAACAGGCGCGCCTGCGCTTGCTGAGCATGCTCGATGAGTTCGCGATTGGCGGGCTCAAGACCAACATCAACTTCTTGCGTCGAATCGTTGGTCATCCGGCGTTTGCGGCGGCGGAGCTGGATACCGGGTTCATTCCGCGTTACCAGGAGCAACTGCTGCCAGCGCCCTCGCCGCTCAGTGATGAGTTCTGGCAAGCCGCGGCGCAGGCGTTTTCCCAAAGCCAACCGGACACGACCCGCACTGATGACCTGAGTTCGCCTTGGGGGATCGGCACTGGGTTCCGTGCCGGATTGCCGACAGAAATCACCCTGCATTTGAGCTGCGAAGGTCAGGACCGTGCGCTGACGTTGGGCGCTACCCGATCGGCGCAACTCGCGGGCGAGCAACTGCTGACCGAACACAATGGCATGCGCCGCCAGCATCGGGCAATCCGTCGCGGCGGCGTTGTGTATCTGCAATGGGATGGTGAATTGCGCCGCATCGAGTCCTACGACCCGATCAGCGCCGTCGAAGCCAGTCACAGCCATCACGGCGGGCTCACTGCGCCCATGAACGGCAGCATCGTGCGGGTGCTGGTGGAGGCCGGGCAAACGGTCGAAGCCGGGGCGCAATTGGTGGTGCTGGAGGCGATGAAGATGGAGCACAGCATTCGTGCACCACACGCCGGGGTGATCAAGGCGCTGTATTGCCAGGAAGGCGAGATGGTCAGCGAAGGCAGTGCATTGGTCGAGCTGGAAGAAGCCTGAAATGCGGATCGGTCCTACGCCTTGCGAGGACCGATCTGATCAGAACCTGGCCGTTGCCTGAACCACTACGCCGATGATTCGGCAGGCTTCGGTGTAAAGGGCTTTCGGATACGTCGGATTGAGCGGGACCAGGTAACGCTGCCCGCCCTCTTCGATCAGTTTGCGAAACGTCGCTTCAGCGCTGTCCGGCCATTGGGCGATCACCAGTTTCCCGGGCTCCGGCACAATGGCCGGGTCCACCAGGATCATCATGCCCTCGGCGATACTGACGCCGCTCGGTGCCGTCATCGCATCGCCCACCACGGTCAACCAGAACGCCGCGCCCTGAGCGTGGTAGTCAGTCAGTTCGAAACGCGCCGTGTCATAGACCGTCGGCTCACCGTCGCGCACCTCGCAGGATTCACGCCAGTCACTGACCGGGTAACGGAAGTACGGGTTGTACTTGCGCACCAGATCCTGGCTTTCCTCCTTCGCAATGTCCGGCTCGCGGATCACCAGCGCCACCTCGAGAAACTCCATGCCCAGTGCGTGCAGCACACGGTTCATGTCATCGATGCCCGGTTGGCGACGTTTGTTCAGCCAATGACCGACGCCGCCCTGGGACATCCCCAGGCGGTCGGCGAGTATTTCCTGAGTGACTTTGAGTTCACTCATCTTGGCCTTGACCAATTCAATCCATTTATCCATGTGCGGCACGATACGTGGGCGCCTCCGGCCAGCAAAACACAACTTGTAGTATTTAAATTCTCGTCACAAATACAGTTCGTACTACGATTGGATCACGGATTTGAATCTAACACGGAGCTTTGCCATCGCCATGACCATCCCCAGCAATGACTTGCCAGACATGCAGATCGACACCTCCCTCACCTCGCCAAAAGGCTCGGCCGCCGCGCAGCGCGCCCTGGACTATTACTTGAAACCAGCTGTGTCCGAAGCGGTGGAAGAGGAGCGTTTTTTTGATGTGAACCGCAATGTCAGCTGCGAGGAAGCACTGGTGCGCGCTTCAGACCTGTTGCGCTGCGCCGCCGCCACGGCGTACGAGTCGGCGAACAATCTGCAGGGCGTGCACCGGGACCTGGCGTTTTCGACGGTGCATATGATCGATATGGCCAAGGCGTTGCTGGACCGATCCCTCGACGGGGATCATCACGCATAAGGCAGGCAGGTATATTTCGCGGGGCGCGGGAAAGAATTTTCCAATCGCGCAGATAAAATCGTTTGACTTGCAAACGAGAATGATTATTATTGCATGCAGCTGGTCGCGAGATCAGTCGATTGTCCAAGTGACCTTAGGTCGGTCTCCTGGACTATCTCCTCATCAGGCTAATCACGGTTTTTGACCCGGCTTTTTGCCGGGTCTTTTTTTTGCCAGTTATTCTGGCTTTACCTTCAGGCTAATGAAGTCTTTGGGTGCTGCAAATTCGATGGCGCGGATAATATCAAAAGAATATCTGTTGGCAAGAGAAGCCCGGCAACATTGGGCCAAACTAATGGTAAATAGCACTTGAGAATCAATCGCACAGTCTCTAAGCTGCGACGGCGTCAAGGAGGACGCCCCCCCTTTTACCCCCGCAATTTCCCCCGGTTTTTCCCTTCCCAGCGTGTAAAGTATCAGCCATAAAAAATCATATTCAGGAATCGATTATGACCGTGGCTAGATCTTCTTTCGACATCAGCGCCAACTTCGACAGCGGCAACATTGAAGTGCTGGACATCAGCAATCCGTTGCAAGCCCTGCTGGCCATCAAGCCAGACACCCGCAGCCAGCATTTTCAGTGGTTTCACTTCAAGGCCAGCGGTTTGCACGTCGGACAGGAACACTGGTTTCGTCTGAACAATGCCAGCAAATCCTCGTACAACAAAGCCTGGGACGGCTATCAGGCAGTGGCGTCCTACGACCACGTCAACTGGTTCCGGGTGCCGACCATCTTCGAAGGCGACTGCCTGCGTTTCAGCCTCGAAGCCACGGCCACCCACGCCTGGTTTGCCTACTTTGAACCCTACAGCCGTGGCCGCCATGACTGGTTGATCGAACAGGCGCTGACCAAGGCCGGCACTGAACTGCTGGCCACCGGCAAGAGTGTCGAAGGTCGTGACATTCAGTTGCTGCGCAAAGGCACCGGCGCCGAAGGCCGGCGCAAGGTCTGGATGATTGCCCAGCAACACCCCGGCGAACACATGGCCGAGTGGTTCATGGAAGGTGTGATCGAACGCCTGGAAAGACACGACGATCCAGTGCTGAACAAACTGCTGGCCAGCGCCGACCTGTATCTGGTGCCGAACATGAACCCGGACGGTGCCTTTCACGGTCACCTGCGCACCAACGCCATGGGCCAGGACCTCAACCGCGCCTGGCAGAGCGCCAGCCAGGAGATCAGTCCGGAAGTGCTGTTCGCTCAGCAACAGATGGAAAAGTACGGCGTCGACCTGTTCCTCGACATCCACGGCGATGAAGAAATCCCCTACGTGTTCACTGCCGGCTGCGAAGGCAACCCAGGCTACACGCCGCGGATCGAAAAACTCGAAGAGCATTTCCGCAGTCATCTGAAACACCTGACCAAGGACTTCCAGACCAAGCACGGCTACACCCGCGACGAACCAGGCAAAGCCAACATGACCCTGGCGTGCAACAGCGTCGGTCAGAAATTCGACTGCCTGTCGTTGACCTTGGAGATGCCGTTCAAGGACAACAACGACAAACCGGATCCGTTGACAGGCTGGTCCGGCAAGCGTTCGAAGCAACTGGGCAAGGATGTGCTGACGACCGTGGCGGACATGGTCGATACCTTGCGCTGATCCTGCGCAATGGCTGCATGCCAAGCATGCAGCCACGCCTCATTCGGCCGCCACTCGCACACTATCCTCCGGCCGCAAAGCATGATCTACAGAGTGCGCCCCAAAGCGCAAAGCCGGTTAACCGCGGTCCTTGTTGCCCCGCAGCATGCTGTCGAGCACCTCATCACGCCGTACCCAACCGTGAAACAATGCCGCCGCCAGATGCAGCAGCACGGTCAGAAACAGCAGGTACGCCAGATACCCGTGCGCCTTGCGCAGGAACGCAAACACCTGCGCATTCGCCGGCACAATCGACGGTAACTGCAACGAACTGCTGAGCATCACCGGGTCGCCCGCCGCCGAAATCATCGCCCAGCCGAGCAGCGGCAGGATCAACATCAAGGCGTACAGCAAGACATGCGAAGCCTTGGCCGCCAGCGCTTGCCAGCCCGGCAAGTCTGCCGGCAAAGGAGGTTGCCGGGTGGAAAAGCGCACAGCGAGGCGCACGATCACCAGCAACAGAATGGCGATGCCCAGTGGTTTGTGCAGATGGATCAGCCACTCGTGCCGCTCAGACACGGAAGCGACCATGCCCGCGCCGATAAACAGCATGGCAATGATCATCAGCGCCATCAGCCAGTGCAGCAGCCGCGCCAGCGGCGCGAAGTGGTTCGGTTGGTTGCTCATTGTTGAGCCTCCTGTTTGGCGGTGGGCAACTGACTGACTTCACTGGTGCGGCGCAAGTAGGAACTGGCGTAACCGGCGGAGCGCGCGGCGAGCAACGGGTCGTCGGAACCTTCGATACCGGCGGGCAATACCAGCGGGTCGTAGTTGATGTCCCGGCATTCGCCATTGAGCTGCGGCTGGGTGCTTTCAAGCACCAGCGTGCCGGCGTTCACCACTTTGCGACCGTCGGGCCAGGCCTTGCTGGCGTCGTTGACCGGATCACCGGGGTTGGCCAGCGTGATGTTCAACTGCCAACGCAACGGCCCCAAGGCAATCCGTTGAAGCAGGTCTTTCTCGAGGAAATCGCCACCCTCCGGCGCCGTGGCACCTGCCGCGTCCTTCACCAACGGCACCATGCTCCAGCGCACCGCTTGCTTTTGCCCGGCGGCGTTGACCAGGTAAAACGCATTGACGCTGTTATAGGTTTCCGTCACGTAACTGGCGGACGGCTTGGCGGTTTTGATCCAGGCCAGGAACGGCCCGGCTTCCGGGTGCGCCCCAAAGAACGCCGGCACCGCTGCCGGGTTCGGTTTGCCGGTGGCCGGGTCCGGCGACTGGGCTTGCTGCAATTGATAGAACGCCTCGGGTGTGCCCACAGGGAACACCGGCATGCTGTTCATCCCGGTGCGCCACTGTTGGCCGTTGGCCTGGGTGAAGCGCAGCGCCAGGCTGCGGATCGGCACGGCGCTGTCCGGCGCATATGGGTTGCCGGCCGGCAAGGCAAAACGCCCGACCACCGGGGTCCGCGCCTCGTTGAACACCTGAGCGCTGGAATAGCTGCGCGCCTCGCCACTGCTTTCGAAATGTCCGATCACGCACACGCCTTTGGAGTGATTGCGCCGGAAGCCCGGGTGCACGCCGTTGTTGGTTTCCAGCACGTTGATCAGCTTTTTCGGGGTCAGTCGCTGTGGGTCAAAGGTGCCGTTGACGTAGGCAAATGCCCCGGCCACTGCAGCGACCACCACGGCAATACCGGCCAGACGCAACGTCAGGCTCGCGGCACTCAAGGGGGGCCGGGTGGGCGGTGATGAGCGATCTACCATGAAAGACTCCAGGGCCATCGGCCACAAGTGAGAAGGATCAAGCAGACGAACCCCGCGAACGTTTATTCCATCGTGCGGTATTTATTTTTTCAGGCGTGGAATAACCTTCAGTGCCGGGCGTCTCTCTAGTCCACAGCGTAGTGACTAGCCAGAACTTCATGAACGAGATCGACGAACAACTCAGAGAAATCATTCCCGGATTGCGCCGATTCGCCGTGTCGTTGACGCGCAACCCCAGCAGCGCCGACGATCTGGTGCAGTCGTGTCTGGAGCGGGCGCTGTCGAGTTGGGGCGACAAACGCCCCGAAGGCGACTTGCGCGCCTGGCTGTTTTCGATTCTGTATCGGCAATTTCTCGACGCGCACCGGCGCTCCCGGCGTTATGCGCGGATGCTCGAATTCTTTACCGGACGGGACGATACCCAACCGTCGGTAGAACGCACCGTGATCGCCCAATCGACCCTGCAAGCCTTCGATCAGCTCGGCACCGAACAGCGTGCGCTGCTGCTCTGGGTGTCGGTCGAAGGCCTGAGCTACAAGGAAGTCGCCGAGATTCTCGACGTCCCCGTCGGCACTGTCATGTCGCGCCTGTCCCGCGCCCGCCAGGCCCTGCGCCAACTCAGCGACGGCGAAATCACCCGCCCTTCCCTGCGGAGACTCAAATGATCAGCATGCCCCCGAGCGAGCGTGACCTGCACGCGTATGTGGACCACCAGCTCAATGATGAAGACCGACGTCTGGTAGAGACTTTTCTGGCCGGCAACGTGGAAATATCCGCACAGGTTCGCGCCTGGCAGCAGGACGCCCAGCAACTGCGCGCGGCCCTGAGCGGTGCGTTGCAGCAACCCGCCAACCCGGCCCTCGACCCGGCGCTGATTCGCCAGCGCCTCAAACGCCAATCACGCCGCCATCTGGCCAGCGCCGCGGTGTTGCTGATTGCCGTGAGCATCGGCGGCTTCAGCGGTTGGAAGGCGCGGGAGATGACCCTCCTCAGCGCGGCGGCGCCGATGGCCGACGCGATGCAGGCTTATCGGCTGTTTGCCCAGCAAGGCATGCTGCCGGCCGATTACAAGGTCAGCGATGACGGCGATATGCAGGGCTGGCTCGACCGCTATTTCACGCAGGCCCATCGCTTGCCGGACCTTTCAGGCGCGGGGTTCAAACCGGTCAGCGGGCGCTTGCTCAGCACTGAGCAAGGGCCGGCGGCGATGGTGGTTTATGAGGATCGCAGCGGGCACAAAGTCAGCTTCTACGTGCGGCCGCCGGGACCGAAAAACTTTCTGCTGCCGAGGGGTAGTCGCAGTGACGGCGGGTTGCAGGCTGAGTATTGGTCCGGCAGCGGCTACAACTACGCGATGGTCAGCCCGAGCGATACACCGACGGCGCAGATGCTCAAGCAAACCGTGCAATTCTGACCACCCCTTGTAGGAGCCGGCTTGCTGGCGATGGCGGTGTATCAGTCACCATTGATTTGACTGACACACCGCCATCGCCAGCAAGCCGGCTCCTACAAGGGATTTTCGGTGTGTTCAGCTTTGGCCGAAGACTTGGGACGGCCGCCGCAACAACGGATCAAACGGATTGATCCGCGGCCCGATCAACGCTGCTTCGCGCTTGAGCATCTCCACCACCGTCGGCAAGCGATCCGGCCCCAATCGGTCACTCACAGTGGCCACACTCAACGCCGCCACCGCACGCCCCTCGCGATCCAGAATCGGCACCGCCACGCCGGCCATGCCTTGCAGCACGCCGGTGTTGCGCCCGGCATAACCGAGGGCGCGCACGTTCTCGACTTCCGAACGCAGGAACACCTCGTCGTACAGGTGAAAATCCTTCAGCCGCGGCAGGTTGTAATGGATCACCGTGTCGCGCTCCTCTTCCGGCAGGAACGCCAGGATCGCCAGACTGCCCTGGCCCACGCCCAGCGCCACCCGCCCGCCGATGTCGCCGGTAAAGGTGCGAATCGGAAACGGCCCTTCACTGCGGTCCAGGCAGATCGCATCAAACCCGCTGCGCGCCAGTAGAAACAATGAATCCCCCAGCGAAGCCGACAACCGCAGCAACGACGGCCGCACCAGTTCGCGCAGGTTTCCGGTGTTGCCGGCGCGCGCCGCCAGCGCAAAAAAATCCAGGCTCAGGCGATAGCGTTTGCTGCGCACGTCCTGCTCGACCATGCCCTCGTCCATCAGGCTGCGCAGCAAACGGTGCGTGGTCGGTTGCGACAAACCGATGCGCTGGGCCAGTTGCGTCACGCGCTCTCCGCCCTCGACGGTGTCACCCAGACTGCGCAGCACCGCAAACAGCCGGGAGACCGCACCGACGCCGACTTCATTTTTGTTTTCATTCCGCTCAATGGAATCAGTCATGCCATTTCTCGACAATTAATTTACTCACCGAATGAAACTGAAAATAGTCATCGCTTCAGTGAAATAGGCCATTGAGCCCATCCTAGTCTTCGTCCTAATCTGCGTCCACAGGGGCGATTCGAACAACAGCGGCAGCCGACTCAAGTCGAGCGCCAACGCACCCCGCAACACCCTTTCGTATCTGCCCATACAAAAAAGCGCGACCTCAGGCCGCGCATAACAATCTCAGGTGGAGCGCAGTTATGGCTTTTGTGCAACTTGAAGGACTCGGCAAACGTTACGGCGACATCGATGCCGTCGTCGCCACCCACCTCTCGGTCGAGAAAGGCGAGTTCGTGTCCCTGCTCGGCCCTTCCGGCTGTGGCAAAACCACCACCCTGCAAATGATCGCCGGCTTCGTCGAAGTCACCAGCGGGCGCATTCTGCTGGACGGTCGCGACATCACCCACGCCAAACCCGCCAGCCGTGGCTTGGGCGTGGTGTTCCAGAGTTACGCGTTGTTTCCGCACATGACCGTCAAAGACAACGTCGCCTTCGGCCTGCGCATGCGCAAAGTGCCCAACGGCGAGTTGCAGCAGCGCGTGGATCGGGTGTTGAAACTGGTGCGTCTGGACCAGCACGCAGAACGTTACCCACGCGAACTGTCCGGCGGCCAGCGCCAGCGTGTGGCGCTGGCCCGCGCCCTGGTGATCGAACCGCCGGTGCTGCTGCTCGACGAGCCGCTGTCCAACCTCGACGCCAACCTGCGCGAAGAGATGCAATTCGAGATCCGCCGCATCCAGCGCGAAGTCGGGATCACCACGTTGATGGTCACCCACGACCAGTCCGAAGCGCTGTCCATCAGCGACCGCGTGGTGGTGATGCAGGCCGGGCGCATCACCCAGATCGACGCGCCCTACACCCTTTACGAACACCCGCGCACCGAGTTCATTTCCGGCTTCGTCGGCAAGGCCAACCTGCTGCCCGGCGAACGAGACAGTGCGGGTGTGGTTCAGGTGCGCAGCGGTGGTGAACTGACCCTGAGCCTGCGTCCGGAAAAAATCGATCTGCGGGACAAAGATCACGGCCGCCTGCCAGGCAGGATCGTCAGCCGCTTCTTTCTCGGCAGCCAATGGTTATACGGCGTTTCGACCAGCCTCGGCGAACTCAGCGTGGTGCGCCGCAACGACGGCTCGGCACCGCTGAACGAAGGCACGCCGGTCGGCCTCGACTGGGACGCGGCGCTGCTGCGGGTGCTGAGTGTCGACGAGGTGTCGGCATGAGTACGCTCGTGGCTGTTCGCCAGGGACGTCAGGGTTACTTGTTGTCGGCACCGGCGCTGGCGTTGTACGTCTGCCTGCTGGTGATCCCGCTGCTGTTGACGCTGGTGTTGTCATTCAACGTCTTCGACTACAGCTCGGGCATCAACGGCGACGCCTACACCGTCGACCATTACAGCAGCCTGCTGGGTGATCCGTACTTCTACGAAATCTTTTTGCGCACGTTTTGGATCAGCGCCCTGACCACCCTGCTCTGCGTGGTGATCGGCGTGCCCGAGGCTTACATCCTCAGCCGCATGGGCGCGCCATGGCGTTCGATTTTCTTGATTCTGATCCTCACGCCGTTGCTGATTTCGGTGGTGGTGCGCGCCTTCGGCTGGAGCCTGTTGCTTGGTGCCGACGGCCTGGTCAACCAGACACTGCAAGCCTTCGGCGGCTCACCGATGAAGCTGTTGTACACGCCGTTCGCGGTGGTGATTGCGCTGGTTCACGTGATGTTGCCGTTCATGATTATTCCGGTCTGGACCTCGCTGCAAAAACTCGACCCGGCCGCCGAACAGGCAGCGATGTCGCTGGGTGCCAGTCACTTCACGGTGATGCGCCAGGTGGTGTTGCCGCAAATCATGCCCGGCGTGCTGTCCGGCACGTTGATCGTGTTCGGTCTCGCGGCCAGCTCCTTTGCCATTCCCGGCCTGCTCGGCGGGCGGCGGATCAAGATGGTCGCCACGCTGATCTACGACCAGTACCTGTCGGAGCTCAACTGGCCGATGGGCGCCGCCATCGCCGTCGCGCTGCTGTTGCTCAACCTGCTGATCATGCTGTCGTGGAACCGGATGATCGAAGGCCGCTACAAGAAGTCATTGGGATAACTCGTCATGTCCAAGAACGGTCCTTTCGCCCTGCTCTTCCATACCCTGGTGGTGGTGTTCATGCTGGCGCCGCTGGTGGTGGTCTGCCTCGTGGCGTTCACCCCGGAAAACACCCTGAGCCTGCCGACCACGGAGTTTTCCCTGCGCTGGTTCCGTGCGGTGTTCGAGCGTGCCGACTTTGTCGATGCGTTTTACAACAGTCTGATTCTGGCGTTCTGCGCGGCCAGCCTGGCGACGTTGATTGCGGTGCCGGCGGCGCTGGCAATCACCCGTTTCGAGTTTCCCGGACGGGACTTTTTCAACGGCCTGTTTCTGTCGCCGATCATCATTCCGCATCTGGTGTTGGGCGTGGCACTGCTGCGCTTGTTTGCGCTGATGGGCGTCAACGGCAGCTTCGCCTGGCTGATCTTTGCTCACGTGCTGGTGATCACGCCGTATGTGCTGCGACTGGTGCTGGCCTCGGCCATTGGCCTGGATCGCAGCGCCGAACACGCGGCGCAATCGCTGGGTGCCGGGCGCTTCACGCTGTTTCGCCAAATCACCTTGCCGATGATTTTGCCGGGGGTCGCCGGTGGCTGGCTGCTGGCGTTCATCAACAGTTTTGACGAGGTGACGCTGTCGATTTTCGTCACCTCGCCGGCCACGCAAACCTTGCCGGTGCGCATGTACGTGTACGCCACTGAGTCCATCGATCCGATGATGGCGGCGGTGTCGGCCCTGGTGATCGCGCTGACCGCGCTGACGATGATTCTGCTTGATCGGGTCTACGGCCTGGATCGGGTTCTGGTGGGTAAACAATGAGGGCGCCATGGCTCTGCTGAAACGACTGGCCGAAGGCGACCGCCCGGCCGTGAACTTTACCCTCGACGGCGCACCGGCCAGCGGGCTGCTCGGCGACACCGTGCTGACCGCCGTGCTGACCTGTAGCGAACACTTGCGCGGCAGCGATTTCAGCGCACAGCCCCGCGCCGGGTTTTGCTTGATGGGCGCGTGCCAGGACTGCTGGGTTCGCCTGGGCGATGGCCGGCGAGTGCGCGCGTGTTCGACGCTGTTAGAAGCCGGCGAGCAAATCAGCCGCGAACCGGGGCGATCACTATGAACACACATTACATCTCCCCAACCCGGATCCCCTGTAGGAGCGAGCCTGCTCGCGATGGCGGCGTATCAGCCGACATGAATGTTGGATGTAAGGCCCCCATCGCTAGCAAGCCAGCTCCTACAGGGGAGCTGTGTCGAGCACAAAATTCGCGACCAACCCCAATCAACTGTAGGAGCCGGCTTGCTGGCGATGGCGGTGGGTCAGCCGACATCAATGTTGGATGTGAGGGCCTCATCGCCGGCAAGCCAGCTCCTACAGGGGATCTGTGCCGAGCACAAAATTCGCGACCAACCCCAATCAACTGTAGGAGCCAGCTTGCTGGCGATCGCGGTGGGTCAGCCGACATCAATGTTGGATGTGAGGCCGCCATCGCCGGCAAGCCAGCTCCTACAAGGGAGCTGTGTCGAGCACAAAATTCGCGACCAACCCCAATCAACTGTAGGAGCCGGCTTGCTGGCGATGGCGGTGTGTCAGCCGTCATGGATGTTGGATGTAAGGCCCCCATCGCCGGCAAGCCAGCTCCTACAGGGGATCTGTGCCGGGCACAAAATCCGCGACCAACCCCAATCCACTGTAGGAGCCGGCTTGCTGGCGATCGCGGTGTGTCAGCCGACATGAGTGTTGGATGTAAGGCCGCCATCGCTAGCAAGCCAGCTCCTACAGGGGAGCTGTGTCGAGCACAAAATTCGCGACCAACCCCAATCAACTGTAGGAGCCGGCTTGCTGGCGATCGCGGTGTGTCAGCCGACATGAATGTTGGATGTAAGGCCCCCATCGCCGGCAAGCCAGCTCCTACAGGGGAGCTGTGTCGAGCACAAAATTCGCGACCAACCCCAATCAACTGTAGGAGCCGGCTTGCTGGCGATCGCGGTGCATCTGTCGACATGGATGTTGAATGTGAGGGCCTCATCGCCGGCAAGCCAGCTCCTACAGGGGATCTGTGTCGAGCACAAAATTCGCGATCAACCCCAATCAACTGTAGGAGCCGGCTTGCTGGCGATCGCGGTGTGTCAGCCGACATCAATGTTGGATGTGAGGCCGCCATCGCCGGCAAGCCAGCTCCTACAAGGGAGCTGTGTCGGGCACAAAATTCGCGACCAACCCCAATCAACTGTAGGAGCCAGCTTGCTGGCGATCGCGGTGGGTCAGCCGACATCAATGTTGGATGTGAGGCCGCGATCGCTAGCAAGCCAGCTCCTACAGGAGATCTGTGCTGGGCACAAAATTCGCGACCAACCCCAATCAACTGTAGGAGCCGGCTTGCTGGCGATCGCGGTATATCAGCCGACATCGATGTTGGATGTGAGGGCCTCATCGCCGGCAAGCCGGCTCCTACAGGGGGTTGGGTATGAAGTCGGTGGTTGTTGTGGGGGCCGGGCCGGCCGGGATTCGTGCGGCGCAGACGCTGGTGGCGCATGGTGTGCGCCCGGTTTTGCTGGACGAAGCCGTGCGCGGTGGCGGGCAGATTTATCGGCGGCAGCCAGCGAATTTCAAGCGCTCGGCGGTCAAGCTGTATGGCTTCGAAGCGCGCAAGGCGAAGGCCTTGCACCAGACGATTGACGAGTTGCGCGAGCAGCTCGATTACCGTCCTGAAACCCTGGTGTGGAACGCCGAGGCCGGCGCGCTCGACACCTTGCACGAGCAGCGCGCCGCACGCTTGGAGTTCTCTCGGGTGATTGTCGCCACGGGCGCCACCGACCGGGTGTTGCCGGTGCAAGGCTGGACGCTGCCGGGCGTCTACAGCCTCGGCGCTGCGCAGATCGCCCTGAAATTCCAGGGCTGCGCCATCGGTGAGCGCGTGGTGTTCGCCGGCAGCGGACCGTTGCTGTATCTGGTGGCGTATCAATACGCCAAGGCCGGCGCGAACGTGGTCGCGGTGCTCGACAGCTCGCCGTTCAGCGCCCAGGCCCGCGCCCTGCCCGATCTGTTGGCGCAACCGGCCACATTGGCCAAAGGCATTTATTACCGCAGCTGGCTGACCGCTCACGGCATCCCGGTGCATCAGGGTGCAACCTTGAAACGCATCGATGGCGAACACCGCGTGCAGTCGCTGCGTTGGGCCAACTCAAACGGTGAACATCAACTGGACTGCGACGCCGTGGCATTCGCCCATGGTCTGCGCAGTGAAACCCAACTCGCCGACTTGCTCGGCTGCGCATTCGCCTGGAACCCGCTCAACCGCGCCTGGCTGCCGCAGCGTGACAGCGCCGGTCGCAGCAGTGTCGCCGAGGTTTATCTGGCCGGCGACGGCGCCGGCATCATGGGCGCCGACGCGGCGGAAATGGCCGGCGAACGGGCCGCCCTCGCCTTGCTCGAAGACATGGGTCACGTGGTTGCGCCCAAGCGTGGCGTGCAACTGGAGCAGGCACTTGAACGAATCGATAGCTTTCGCCAAGGCCTGGAACGCGCTTTCGTGTTTCCACAAAACTGGGCGGCCGACACGCCTGACGACGTGATGATCTGCCGCTGCGAAGAAGTGCGCGCCGGTGACATCCGCGACGTCGTGCGCGAGGGCCATTGGGAAATCAACCGGGTCAAGGCCCATTGCCGGGTCGGCATGGGCCGCTGTCAGGGGCGCATGTGTGGCGCTGCCGCCGCAGAAATCATTGCCTGCGCCAGTCAGCGAAACGTCTCTGACATCGGCCGCCTGCGGGCGCAGGCACCGATCAAACCGTTGCCGTTTGGTCTGGAGGTCGAGCCATGATCGAGGTCGATGCAGTGATCATTGGCGGCGGCATTGTCGGTGCCTCCGCCGCGCTCTTCCTGAGCAAGGCCGGTCGTCGCGTGGCGCTACTGGAGCGCGACTTTTGCGGTTCGCACTCCAGCGGCGTGAACTACGGCGGCGTGCGGCGTCAGGGCCGACCGTTGTCGCAACTGCCGCTGTCGCAACAGGCTCACGAGATCTGGGGGCAGCTGCCGCAGTTGATCGGCATCGACGGTGAGTACCAGCGCAGCGGCCACTTGAAACTGGCGCGCAGCCTCAACGACCTGCGTGCATTGCAGGACTATGCCGCCAGCAGTCAGGGGTTCGGCCTCGATTTGCAGGTGCTTGATCGCCGTGAATTACGCGCGCGTTTTCCGTGGGTCGGCGACGTCGCGGTCGGCGCTTCGTTTTGCCCGGATGACGGCCACGCCAACCCACGACTGGTTTCACCCGCGTTTGCCCGGGCCGCACAGCGCCACGGCGCGCAAGTCCACGAACAATGCGCGGTGAGCGCCGTGGAGCATGACGGTCAGCGCTTTCGGGTCAGCACGCAAAACGGTTTAGAGCTGCACTCCCCTTGGCTGCTGAACTGCGCTGGCGCATGGGCCGGCAGCCTTGCCGCGCAGTTCGACGAAGCGGTGCCGATGCACGCCGGGCACCCGGCGATGTTGGTCACCGAACCCTTGCCATGGGTGATGGATGCCAGCACCGGCGTCGAGGGCGGCGGTATTTATGCGCGTCAGGTCGCGCGCGGCAATTGCGTGTTGGGCGGCGGCCAGGGGTTTGCCCTCGACGGCGCGCGCGCCCGCCCCGGTCAACACGCGGTGATCGAAATCCTGCGCCAAGCCGTAGAGCTTTATCCGTTTCTTGAAGGCGCCCAGGCGATTCGTACCTGGAGCGGCACCGAAGGTTACTTGCCCGATCGCCAACCGGTGATCGGTCACAGTGGCACTCAACCCGGTCTGTTGCACGCGTTCGGCTTTGCCGGCGCAGGTTTCCAGATCGGTCCAGCGGTGGGCCAGGCGCTCACCGAGATCATCTGCAGCGGCGCCTCAACCACGTCGCTGGATGCGTTTTCCATCACCCGGTTTCACTCCATCTCCGTTGCTTGATAGAGGAAGGTCGCGCCAATGAATAACGTCAAACGCACTGCACTGCTCGGACTTTCGTGCCTGAGCGCCCTGCTCACGGTCACCCAGGCCCAGGCCGAACCGACGCTTTACCTCGGCATGAACGGCGGGACCATGGAACGGCTCTACGCCGACAAGGTGCTGCCGGTTTTCGAGAAGGCCAACAACGTCAAAGTGGTGATCGTGCCCGGCACGTCCGCCGATATTCTGGCCAAGGTCCAGGCCAGCAAAGGCAACCCGCAAATGCACGTGATGTTCCTCGACGACGGCATCATGTACCGCGCCATCGCCATGGGCCTGTGCGACAAACTCGAAGACAGCCCGACCCTGGCGCAGATTCCGGCCAAGGGCCGCATCAAGGACCAGGCCGTGGCGGTCAGCCTCGGTGTCACGGGGCTGGCGTACAACACGCGGTTGTTCAAGGAAAAAGGCTGGGCGACGCCGACCTCGTGGATGGACATGGCCGACCCGCGCTTCAAGGACAAACTGGTGTTCCAGTCGATGGCTTCTTCGACCTTCGGCCTGCACGGTTTCCTGATGTTCAACCGGATTCAGGGCGGCAGCGAAACCGACGTCGAGCCGGGCTTCAAGGCGTGGCCGAACACCGTCGGGCGCAACGTGCTGGAATACATTCCGAGCTCGGCGAAGATTTCCGAAATGCTCCAGACCGACGAAGCGGCGCTGTTCCCGCTGACGCCGACCCAGGTCACCGCGCTGAAACTCAAAGGCATGCCGGTCGAATATGCGCAACCGAAGGAAGGCGCAGTGGTGCTCAACGTTGCCGAGTGCGCCATCGCCAACAACACCCAGCCGGAACTGGCGCAGAAACTCGCCGCGTTTCTGCTGACCCCCGAGGCGCAAGCCGCTGCACTTGAAGATGGCGATCAGATCCCGTCCAACCCGAACACCCCGACCACGGACAAGACCCGTGGCCAGGTCGAAGCGATGAAGCAGTATCTGACGACGGCGATTGCCATCGACTGGGACCAGGTCAACGAACAGCGCCCGGCGTGGAATGCGCGGTGGAATCGTAGTATCGAGCGGTAGTTCACTGGTCGATCAAACATCGTAAATCCCCTGTGGGAGCGGCGGTGCGACGATTCGACTTGCTCGCGAAAGCGGAGTATCAGTCACATCTATACCGTCTGACACACCGCTTTCGCGAGCAAGCCCGCTCCCACAGGTTCTGCGTTTGGTCAAAGGGATTCGTCAAAACCCCACATCCAGAATCACACTGTCCTGATACGTGCCCGCCGGCGGTGTGGTCTGGTCGGTGTAGATTTTCGCGTTGTAATTGAAGATCTGGCTCCCGGAGCCCAAACCGTTACCGGGATTGACCTCGGCATCGGTGCTGGCCCGGCGAGCACTGCCGACACTGCCCCAGCGGGTGGTGCCGGCGCTTTTGAAGATGTCATATGCCAGGTAATTACCGCCGAAAGCCATCCGTCGTCGCCCGCCAACACTGGCTGCCTGCAGACCGTCGCCCAGGCCGACGGTGTAAGCGCTGCCCTTGGTGCAGGCGAGGCTGATGGTCTGGCCGGTAACCGGCGCAAAGGCACTGACGACCGGCGCGCTGCCGAAACTGATGTTCGGGGCGGTGATGGTGCAGTCATTGGCGACCGTCAGGGTGACGGTCATGCTGGTGGTGCCGCTGCTGATATCGCGCCCCAGGCAAACACTGCCGGCGCCAATGCCGGAGCAATAATTCCAGCTCCAGGCAATGCTCAAGGTCTCGGTATAGATACCCGCCGCCACGTTACTGCCCGTGATTGTCCCCAGATAAATCGGTGCGGTTTTCGGCACCACGCTGCCCAGCAGCCCCAGCGCATCAATGATCCCGTTGCGCGCGAAGTCGAACGGCACGCCACGTTCGATCGGGTAACTGGTGGTGTTGTTGGCATACAGCGTGTAACCGATGACGTCTCCGGTCGGCCCGAGCAGTCCGGCTTGAGTCGAGGTAATTGTGGCGTTGAAATGGTCATTGTTGGTCAGCAACGAGACCAATGAGCCGGTGCAACTCAAACCGGCGTTGAGGCTTGAACTGTTCTGCACGGCGGTACGCAGCGCAATCGAGCTCACCGAACCGAATGCCACCGCCGTGGCAGGGACCACCACCGAACACAACGCCCATGCCGAGCCTGGCAACCAGATCGCCAGCAGCACCAGCCATTTCACGGCACTCATTGGCACACCAACGGCCCGATCAGCGGAATCTGATCCTGATTCATGTCCACCGCGAACTGGACGCGGCAGGCTTTCCCGTCGGCCAGCGTCACCTGCAATGTGTTCTGCGCCTGAAGATTTTCCAGGTACACCAGACCGTCCCATCCGACCACTGTTTGCGTGCCGCTCTGCTCATGCACGACACCACTGCCCAGAGACAGCTCTCGCTGCTGCGCATCCACCAGGACGATGCTCGCGGCGATCACTCGGCTCAATGGAAACGTCAGCAAATAACCGCTGCCACGGCGCACGGCAATCCGCTGTTCGACGTTCGGGCTGCGCACGTTGGCCGGCAGGTTCAGTGGATCGATCTCGTACTTGCCGCGGTAATAGGCGCTGCTCCACGGCACCAGCAGGTGGCCATTGCGATCAGTCTGGCCGACCTGCTGGTTTTCGTAGCGCACCGGAATGTCGGCGTAGCCATCGGTGCTGACCACCACAAAGGCATCGTCGATGCGGTTGGCGGCGAACACCTGGCGGTCCATCCACACCAGCGATCCGCTGGCATCGGCCCAACGGGTTTCGGCGTCGCTGTTGCCGTACACACCGGCCTGCAATTGCACCGACTGCAGGCGCCAGGTCAGGTCGGCCTGACGATAGGCCGGGCCGTCGCCGTGGGCGTAACCGAGGTTGAACCCCACCCCGCCTTCAGTCGGCACGGCGCGACTGTAATTGACCCGCTGCTGGCTCTGCCCGGTTTTGCTCCGTTCACTGCTGAGCGCGAGGCTGCCGCGCAAGTCGAACGGGATCACCAGTTGCGCCTGCACCGCCCAGTTGCTGTCGCCGATTTCGCGGTTGGCCGACAGGTAGAAACTGCTGTTGTGCCACAGCGGTTTGCTCCAGGTCAGGTTGAGCAAACGAGTGCGTGAATCATCCGCCGCGCGCACGTCGAAATACCCGACGCCGAGGCTGCCCCAGGCATTGAGATTCAGGCTCAGGGTCGCCTGTTCGCTGCGTTTGCTGAGGGTAGTGAAAGGACTGTCGACCACGGTCAGATCGGCGTATTGGTCGCGACGTTGCAGGCGTTGATAAGAGAAGCTGTAGCGCTGGCTGCTGTATTGATAACCCAGGCTCAGTTGTTGACCGCTGTCGCCATCGAACCGGCTTTGGCTGAGTGCGGTATTGAGCACGCCGAAATTGCCCAGGCGCAGGTTGCCGCCGACACCGCCGAGGGTCAGTGAGTCCGACGCTTCGGCGTGGCTTTCCAGGGTGAAGTTGTCGCTCAGGCCGTAGCGCAGGCTGCCCGATGAGACACCGGGACCGTAACCGAAATCGCTGATGCCGTAATCGCGGCGCAAGGTACCGGCCGCCACGGAAAAGTCGCTCAGGCCCTTTTGCAGCAAACTGCTGGTGACGTAAAACGGCACGGTGGTCGAGACCTGCCGACCGAGGGCATCGGTGGTGACCACCACGGCTTCACCGGCGCCATTGATGAACGGAATATTGGTCAGCGTGTAGGGGCCGGGTTGCAGGTCGGCGCTGCTGGATTTGTAGCCGTTGATGAACAGGTCGACCGAGGATGGCACCGCCGCTTCCCCGGCAAACTGCGGCAACGGATAAGTCACCAGGTCCGGGCGCACGCCGAAATCCCGCGACAGCTGCACCCCGCCCAGGCGCACCGAACTGCTCCAGGGCAATGCGCCGCTGACCAGGTCACCGGCCTCGTAGGTCAGCAATCGCTCGTCATCGGAGTAGCGCCAGGTGGTGTCGTAACGCAGGTAGCCATTGTTCAGCGTACTGACCGAATCGCCGGACAACGTGCGCCGGTATTGCCCGGTGTTGGACAGCGTGCCCCAGCTGTCGAACAGTCGCACTTCGTTCCAGGCCGCGAGGTAAGTGCCGGCATCATCGGTGTCGTTGAGGTACAGGTCGTAGTTGAACAAGGCACCGAAACTGCTCAGGGCCGGAGTGCGCGGGTAGGCGTCGCGATTGCCGACGAATTGCTCCGGCAGCCAGCTGGGCGGTACGTCGAGCAGCAGGCGCTGACCGGCGCTGTCGTACTCGCTGTGCAGGCCCGACAGGCTGTCGAGGTCGACTTCGGCGCCGAGGGTGTCCGGCAGTTTCATACCGGTGTCACGCAACGCGTTGGCCGACAGGAAAAACCGCCCGTTGCGTTGCTCCACCGCCACGACGTGTCCGGTATTCATCTGATTGACCACCAATTCCAGAAACAACTGCGCATCAGCCACGGCCTCCATGCTGCCGGGTGGCGGCGGCAAATCACCGGCCTGGGACGGGTGAGCGAACGCCAGGCAACCCACACAGCTCATGGCGCAGATCAACGGACGCTGGAAACTGCGGGCCCGATGCGGGCTCATTACCGCTTTACGTCCGTCGATGGACCCTGCCTCCCTTTCCCGTCAGTTGCAGATCAGCGCGCGGGCGTAATGCTTTGTACCTGCGGCGAACCATTCACCCGCACCTGCAACGCCGGGTCTTGCGCCATCGGACCGGGCGCCGGCCAGCGCATGATCGCGCCCGGCAGCACATAACCGAGCAGGCCTTCCACCAGAGGTTTTGTCTGGCCTCCCTGCTTCAGCGCCACGTCCGTCAACCGCGCATGCACCGCCCCCTGATTGCGAACTTCCACATAAGGGCGACCGTCCACCGCCACCGTGCGCCAGCTCAAATCCGGCAGCCCCGCGCCTTTGGGATCACGCTTGCGACTGGTGTCTTCCTTGCTCCACAGCCCCGCGCCGTAAGCAAACAACGGCACCGAATAACGCATCTGGAACCGAATGGCCGCCGCCGTCTTGCCACTTTCGCCGGAGGGCGGGGTGGCCGAAGGGATTTCATCGATGATGATGCGATAAGCCAGTTCCTGCCCCGGTGGGATCTCCCGGGTACGGGTCAGGCGCACCAGTTGTTTCTGGCCCGGTTCGATTTTCGCCACCGGCGGGCTGCCGATCACGTCGCGCTGGTTCTGGTATTGGTCGTTGAAACCGCTTTGGCTCCAGGCGAACACCCGGATCTGCAAATTCGCAGTCTCGTTGCCTCGGTTTTCCAGCCACAAGGCACTGGCCTGCTGATCGGCCTCCAGCACGGGATCGATCGGCCAGATCAGCACCGAACTGGCCGCCTGCACCTTGACCGCCCCCAACAGCAGCATCGCCAACACTGCCTGACGCACAACAGAATGCCGCCGCGCGGGTAAATCCATTTGCCTACTCCTTGTGCCTGTCAGGCCCGATCAAAAACGCCGCGTTACCACGACAGCTGCACTTGCAGCACATCGCTGTAGGTCCCCCCAGGCTGATTGCCCGGTAACAGCACCTGACCGTAAATCGGCAGGCGGATGTTGTTTGCGTCCGTGTACGCCACCGCGACGCTCTGGCCGATCCCCAGGCTTTGGCTGTAAGCCGCGTCGCGAAACAGCTGGTACGAAACGCGGTTGCTGCCGGTGGTCAGCTGCAGGTGTCGCCCGCTGCTGTTGTACTGACCGCCATCGACGGTCATGTTCATGGTCACGCCCGGTGTGCATTGCAGCTGTACATCCCCCGTCAGGGCCACTTGCACCGTGCCGGTGGCCAGCGCCGATTGGCTGCCGTAATTCAGGCTGCCGTAGTTCGACACCCCGCCGACCACCAGACAACCCGCAGTGACCGTGGCGCTGACCAGGAAACTCTGGCTGGTCACCGCTGCCAGCGGCAACGGCACACCGGCCGCGCACAACAGCGCCATCGCTGCCCATCCATGGCGGTTCATCGCCCTAGAACGTCAGTTCGACGGAAATCGTGTCGCTGTAAGTACCCGCCGGCAGCCCGGCCTTGCCCTTCGCCTGACCGTAGATGTTCACGGTCTGCGCCACGCCGGTGCTGGGGTCAAGGTTGATCACCCCGTCAATGGCTAAAAGCTGCGAGTGCCCGGAATCGGTGTACAAGTCGTACGGCACGTAGTTGGCGACACCGTCGTACAGCGCGCGAGAACCGCCCGCCGACAGTCCGTCATGGGCACCGGCACGCACCTTGACCGTTGGCGTGGTGCCGCTGGAGCAAAGGATCGACAGCGCCACACCACCGCCCATGACTTGTGCATCTTTCGTGGTGAACAGGCTGTTGTCGGTGCCGAAGTTCAAGGCACCAAAGTTCAGCCCGCTGGAGCCACCCGCACCATTTACCTGACAGCTGCTGATCAGAATCAGGCTGGCAGAGATCTGGCCGGTGACCGTGGTGGCCGCCTGCGCGCCGGACACCAGCGTCAGGCCAAGCAGTGACAAAACTATCCTTGATACGAGCATGCGCATGGTGTCCGTCCTCTACGGGTTTACCAATCGAGCGTCACGGTCAGGGTGTCGGTATAGACCCCGGCCGGTATCGCGCGGGTATTCGCCACCACCGAGCCAAACACCGGAATCGGTATCTGGGCCCCGCTGGTGACGGCGAAGTTGTGTTGTTGGCCGATGCTGTAGCTCTGGCTTCCGGATGCATCGAGGAACAATTGATAAGGCAGGGTCTGGCTGCCGTTGCTCAGGCGCCGGGTGGTGCCGTCACCATGGGTGCCGCCATCGATGGTGACGGTGAAGCCGGTGACCGAAGGGGTGCAGGCGACGTTCAATCTGCCGCGACCGTCAGCACCGAGGCGGGCTTTGATCGGGTTGGTCCAGGTCGGGCCTTGCTGGCCGAAATCCAGCGTGCCGAAATCACTGACCGGGCTGCCGCCATTGGTCACTTCACAACCGGCGATGATGATCAGTCGCGCATGGATCTGCCCGCTGATCGCCGCTTGCGCGCCCCCCGTCAGCAATACCCCTGCACCCACGGCCATCAATATCCAGAGTTTGCTTGTCATAACGCCAATCCCAATTCCATCAGGACTCCAGAACCCAGGCGCACAACGAGGAGCGCCCCCTTCCCTGCGCCAGCCGAATCCATTGGCGGCAGTTACACAGTTGCCGCTACCAGGTGACGGTCACTTTCAACAGGTCGGAATAGCGACTGACCCGGGGAATTTCCGCCAGCGGTTCGATGCGTGCATACAACGGTAAATCGACTGAACCGGTATCCGGCACACGGCCGCTCACCGGGACGTCCACCGCCAGCGGGATCAACCGCGCGGGGTCCTGATAGAGCCGATAGGGAATGGGTTTGCTGCCGGCGGAACCGGCCATGTAGCGCGTGTCACCGACGCCACCGTGCAGGCCGCCGTCGACCCGGAGTTGATAAGGGGTGTCGGGATTGCATTCGAGACGGGGCAGGCGCTCGTTCATCAGCGCCGCCGCCAAAGGCCCGGCGGGATCGTCCAGCCGCGCGGTATTGCCGAAGTCCAGCACCCCCAGTTGCTCGACGCCCGCTGTGCGTTGCTGGCCAACCACCTGACAACCGCGCAGCACGTCGACACGCACGTGCACCTGAAGTTCTGCGGCCGACACTTGCGCACTGAGCATCACGCCCAAGACTGCACATGCAATGATTCCATTCACGGCCGATTCCTTGTGGGGGGGCTTCTAAAAATGCAGGTTAGCAACGCCCCGAGGATTTTCCAGTGGCCCGAAAAAATTGGATCCGCCGAAGGAATGAGCTTTTATGTCGAATTGCTGGCAAAACCCCACAACCCCTACGCCCTACAAGCTGTACACACCGCACAATTCTGTCCAATTACACCCCACGCCCGTCGACACAACTGGAAGCAAATTTCCCCATTTGGTTACACTAGGCCGCCGCAGCTCGGGGAGCCTGCCTGACGATTACGGGGTGACACAGTGGCCGTTCGACCGCCCAACCGTTCGCGATTCACACCACGCTGGCCCGCGCTGCGCCGTCTCTTCGGCAAGGCATCGACCACCTCCGCCGCTCATTCAGCGATGGGGCGCGTGGTCCACGACTATTTCCGGCACAAGGCCCACGCACAGGGTTACACCCTCAGCCACAGCCAGCAGCGCGTGGTCGACTGCATGGCGCAGCACGCCGCGGCACTGCTCGGCACTTCGGCGAAAACGCTGCCGGGCCTGTATCTGTACGGCGCCGTGGGGCGTGGCAAGAGCTGGTTGCTCGACGGCTTTTTCCAGGCGCTGCCGATCGCGGAAAAACAGCGCCTGCACTTCCACGAGTTTTTCGCTCGACTGCACCAAGGCATGTTCAGTCATCGCGATCACCCGGATGCGCTGGCGACGACGCTCGACGACTTGCTGAACGATTGCCGGGTGCTGTGTTTCGACGAGTTTCACGTCCACGACATCGGCGACGCGATGCTCATCGCGCGGCTGTTCAAGGCTCTGTTTCGCCGAGGCATTCTGCTGCTGGTGACCTCCAATTACCCGCCTGAGGGCTTGCTGCCAAACCCGCTCTACCACGCGCGCTTCAAACCGGTGATCGACCTGATCAATGCGCGCATGCAAGTCATGGAAGTCGGCGGCCCGCACGACTATCGCAGTCAGGCGAGAACCCACGCCCAGCAGTTGTTTACCCAGGGTCACTACGTCTGGCCGGCTACGCTGGCGCAACGTCAGGCACTGAACCTGCCCGAGCCCGATGCGCCGTCCATTCCTTTGCCCGTCGGCAACCGGCATCTCCCAGCCCGATATTGCGCAGGACGCACCATCGGTTTCACCTTCGGCGATCTGTGCGACCACCCCACGGCGGTCATGGATTACCTGGAGCTGTGCCGACGTTTCGACCACTGGATCATCGACAAACTGCCCAACCTCGCCGACTGCTCGATTGCCGCGCAGCAGCGTTTCATCAATCTGGTGGACGTTCTGTACGACCAGGACAAGCACCTGATCCTGCTCGGCCACCGCTCGTTGCGCGAAAGCCTGGGCGGCGATGCCATCGACCTGGCGCGCACCCGCAGTCGATTGGGACAGTTGATGGAAGTCAGAGAACCGGCCTGAAAACCGGATTGGCGGTGCAGCATCTATCGCTTTCGTCGGATCGCCGCCATCGCGAGCAGGCTCGCTCCCACAGTTGACCGCGTACATCCAGATAACTTGGTCTAATGTGGGAGTGAGCCGGCTCCGGGCGGCGTTCCGACGATGGCGGTCTGACAGCCACCCGGGTTTTACCGCTATCATGTCGCCCTTCATCGGGCCTCGCGCCCTACCTTCGATCAATAGCGAATCTGATCATGGATACCCTTGCCCAACTGCGCGCCGGCCTGCTGGCTGGCACCACTCGCCTGGACCTGGCCGCCGACCTGACGGAGTTCCCCCGGGAAATCCTCGACCTGGCGGATTCGCTGGAGGTGCTCAACCTCAGTGGCAACGCGTTGCGCAGCCTGCCGGACGACTTTCATCGCCTGACCCGTTTGCGCGTGTTGTTCTGCGACCGCAACCAGTTCAGCGAACTGCCCGCCTGCCTCGGCCAGTGCCCGGCACTGACCATGGTCGGTTTCAAGGCCAACCGCATCGAAACCGTACCGGGCGCCGCGCTGCCGCCGTTGTTGCGCTGGTTGATCCTGACCGACAACCGCATCAGCGAATTGCCGACCGAGCTGGGTGAACGTCCGTATCTGCAAAAACTGATGCTGGCCGGTAACCGCCTGCGGTGCTTGCCCCAGAGCCTGAGCAATTGCCATCGCCTCGAGCTGACCCGCATCGCCGCCAACCAGTTGACCGAGTTGCCATCCTGGTTGCTGACCCTGCCGAGCCTGACCTGGCTGGCCTATGCCGGCAATCCGCTGGAAACCGAAGCCGATGCCGCCGCGCTCGATGCCACGCCGACGATTCCCTGGTCTCAGCTGAGCCTTGAACAGAAGCTGGGCGAAGGCGCTTCCGGCGTCATTCATCAGGCGTTGTGGAAGCAGGCAACGCCGGTCGCGGTCAAACTCTACAAGGGCGAAATGACCAGCGATGGCTCGCCGCTGCATGAAATGAACGCCTGCATCACCGCCGGCCTTCACCCCAACCTGATCCGGGTCGAAGGACGGATTGTCGAGCATCCGCAGGCCCAGGCCGGGTTGGTCATGGAGTTGATCGACCCGAGCTATCGCAACCTCGCCGGGTTGCCGAGCCTGGAATCCTGTAGCCGCGATGTCTACGCCAGCGATACCCGGTTCAGCGCCGACGTGGCCTTGCGAATCGCCTGTGGCATCGCGTCGGTGGCCGAGCATCTGCACCGCCAGGGCATCACCCACGGCGACCTCTATGGCCACAATATTCTATGGAACGAGCACGGCGATTGCCTGTTGGGGGACTTTGGCGCAGCGTCTTTCCACGCGACCGAGGACAGCCTTGAAACCCGTGCATTGCAGCGGATCGAGGTGCGCGCGTTTGGCGTTCTGTTGGGGGAGTTGCTGGAGCGGATCGACTCGGGGTTGAGTGATCAGGCGCGCGTGAAGCTGGAGGATTTGCAGCAACGTTGCTGCCAGCCGAAAGTGCTGGCGCGGCCGGGGTTCAGCGAGATTGTGCGGGAATTGAACAATCGGTGACCGCTGCGCGGTCAATCGCTAGCAGGCTAGCTCCCACAATTGACCGGTGTTCACAATCCAGTGTGGGAGCTAGCCTGCTAGCGAAGGCGGTATCACTGATGCAACAAATTACCCAGCCAACCCGACAAACATGTCCTGCACATCATCGTGGTTGTCGAGGCCTTCCAGGAACGCTTCAACCTCAGCCATCTGCTCGTCGCTCAGGCCGCTGACCGGGTTCTTCGGCTTGTAGCCCAGCTTCGCCGACAACACGGTGAAACCCTGCTCAGGCAAGGCTTTCTGCACCGAATCGAGATCGGTCGCTTCGGTGATGAACAGGGTGGCGCCGTCATCCGCAGGTTCGAAATCCTGTGCGCCGGCTTCGATAGCGGCCATTTCCGGATCGGCATCCGGGCTGTCCGGGGACGCCTCGATCATGCCCACATGGTCAAAGTCCCACGCAACGGAACCGGAGGCGCCGAGCTGGCCCTTGCGGAACGCGACGCGGATTTCAGCGACGGTGCGGTTGATGTTGTCGGTCACGCATTCAACGATCAGCGGCACCTGGTGCGGCGCGAACCCTTCGTAAGTCACGCGATGGTATTGCACGGTTTCGCCGAGCTGGCCGGAGCCCTTCTTGATCGCACGTTCCAGGGTTTCGCGGGGCATCGACGCCTTTTTTGCCTGTTCGACCACCAGACGCAGGTGTGCGTTGGTGGCGGTATCGGCACCGTTACGCGCAGCAATGGTGATTTCTTTCACCAGTTTGCCGAAGATCTTGCCCTTGGCGTTGGCTGCCGCTTCTTTGTGTTTAACCTTCCACTGTGCGCCCATTACTCACTCTCTTATCTATGGCGCCGAGACATCTATTGGCCGACGCTTTGCGCAAGTTTATACGGCCTAAAGTTGGCAATCGACCAAAAAATCCATCCTGTCGAATCGACTTCTTCACCGCTGGTTGTAGGGCGATTCTGAAACGTCGATTTGCGGTGACCATAAAGGGCCACGGTTTCGTACCCTTTGTGCCCGTACTCCCTGGCAGAAGCGCGATCGATGCACAACGACAAGGAAAGTCCCTTCACCCTGACACTGCTGGACGCCGATTTGAGTTGGCAGGTGGTTCAGTTCAGTGGCCATGAAGCGCTCAACCAGCCCTATCGATTCGATATCGAAGTGATCGGCCTGTCACCGGCGATGAGCCCGGATCGCCTGTTGCAACAACCGGTGTTCCTCAACCTGACGCAAGACCTTGGCATTCATGGCGTCGTCCACAGCGCCAGCCACGAACATCGTGGCCCGCACTGGGTCGGGTACAGGCTGGTGGTGGTGCCCTGGCTGCAAAACCTCGACCGGCAGCGTTGCCGCCGGGTGTTTCATCAACTCAATGTGCCAGCGATCCTGCGCCAGTTACTCGCAGAAAACTCAGTGCCCGAAGACAGCTATCGTTTTGAGCTGCCGAACGGACGTTATCCCGCCAGGCCGTTTTGCATTCAGTTTGACGAGAGCGACCTGACGTTCCTGCAACGTCTGTGCGAAGAAGAAGGCATCCACTATCACTTCGAACATCAATGCGACGGCCATGTGCTGGTGCTCGCGGATGACTGCCTGAGTTTCCCCCAGGAACCGCTGCTGACGCCGTTTCATGGCGACACACCCGGGCACGCGAGCGGGCCGGTGATCAACGAACTGTTCCAGCGGCATACCTCGCCGCCACTCTGCGCGCACCCCGCCCCGCCACCGCTCGATCGCGAACGGCTCAGCCGCCGAATACTCGAGCGCTTGCGCTGTCTGCATCGGCAGATACAGGGTCAAAGCAATCACAGCGAATTGCGCAGCGGACGCATCGTGCAAGTGTCGGAACATCCGTTGCAGAACTTCAACGATCAATGGCTGCTGACCGAGCTCCGTCATCAGGGACAGCAACCGTCGATTCTCGCCCCGGCCACCAGCGACATGAGCCGGCGTTACAGCAATCAGTTCACCGCAATCCCGTGGTCAACGGTGTTCCGCCCCGCGCTGACACACGCCAGGCCCGGCATTCCGGGCTTCCAGACCGCGCGGGTGCTCGGCCCGGTCGGCCAGCCTGCGGTGCTGGATGAACAAGGCCGGATACAGGTCAGGTTGTGGCCCACCCCGGAGTCCGATGACGATGAATCCCCCGGCCTTTGGCTGCCCCTGGCTCTCGCAACAGCGGACGGTCGGATCGATCCGTCGAAGCTGCCGGTCGCCGGCACCGAGGTGCTCATCAGTTTTCTCGACAGCGATCCAGACCGCCCGGTGTTGTGCGCGACAGCGAGCCATCCGCCAACGCCTCGAACCACCCGCCAACCACGCGGCGATGACCGGCTGCTGCTTGATTGGCTGATCAACCGTCAGGCCTGATCAGCCCTTGTCCGCCTTGCCCGCTGCCGCCGCGAATTTCGCCAGGCGCACGTCCAGATGCCGTGGCCGACGCCCGTGATCTTCGGCGCGCTCCTTGCGGCGGATGGCGTTGCGCACCATCAGCGAACCGAGGTAGCGAATCGGCTCCGGCGGAAAGAATCCCAACGGACCGTTGACCAGCGGTGAACGGGTCCAGGCATTGTCGAGCCCCTGAACCATCGAAGCGAGAATCTGCCCGCCCATGTGACAGGGCCCGACCCCGCTGCCGGAATAACCGAAGCCGTAGAACACATTCCCGTGGGCGCTCATCTGGCCGAAGAACGGTAAACCGGTGACCGAGCGATCCGATGGTCCGTTCCACGTCGCTTCGACTTTGACCTCGGCAAACGCCGGAAAAAACTCGCTGAGACTGTGCTGCAACAGGCCTGCATAGGGCGACGGCTGATCGAACACCGGCAGCATCCGGCCACCGTAGGCGAACGTGTTGCCGCCCTTGCCGAGCATGATCCGGCCGTCCGGGGTGTTGTGGTAGTAGTGCACGAAAATCCGTGAATCGAGCACCGTGACACCGCTGGTCAAACCGATCTGGTCGAGCAGGTCCGGCCGTGGTTCGGTGATCAGCATGTCGCTGGAGACAATCGCCACACTGCGCTCGAACTGCGGGAACGCGCGGGCCATCCACGCGTTCATCGCCAGCACCACCCGGTCCGCGCGGACAGTGCCGTGCGAGGTCTGGATCCCTGCCGGTTTGCCCTCCTCCAGTCCGGTCATCGCGGTGTTCTCATGAATCCTCACGCCCAACTGCAACGCCACCCGGCGCAAACCGCGCACCAGTTTGCCCGGTTGCACGCTGGCGGCGGCCGGTGAGAACCAGCCTTCCAGGTGTTTTCGGGAACCGGCCATGCGCTGCACATCCGCCACCGGCCGTTGCGTGAACGAGTTGATGCCGTGGCGTTCGAGCGCTGCGATCACCGCGTCGGTCGAGCCGCATTGGGCGCGGTTGGTCGCGGTGTAGAGCGTGCCGTCGAGGCGGTAATCGGCGTCCACGCCGTACTGTTCGCAGAAGGTGCCGATCGCATGAATACTGCGCTCGGATTCCTTGACCAGCCGCACCGCCTCTTCGACACCGAACAACCTTTCCAGGGTGAAATACTTGGCCGACCACGACAGCGCACAACCGCCGTTGCGGCCGCTGGCGCCGGCACCGCAGATGTCGGCTTCGATCAGCAACACATCCAGTTCCGGGTTCTGCTCCTTGAGCATGATCGCAGTCCACAAACCGGTGTAGCCACCGCCGACGATGCAGACATCGGCGCGGGTGTCGCCGGGCAAAGGTTCGCACGGCGCGCACGACTCAGCCGCCAGCGCCTGTTCCAGCCAGAAAGGTCTCATCGGTATTTCCTCAGGTACGCAGGGGTTTGACGCTCATCGGCCGGTTCGGCACGAATGCAGTTTCGCCACGCAGGCCAGCCGGGCGGCTATTCCAGTAGGGGATCAGCACCAGCGCTGAAAACAAGGCGCAACCGGCGAAGATAATGAACACGGTGACCGAGTCGAAGTAGCCCGGCAGCAAACCGCCGAGAATCGCCCCGACCGAGCCGCAACCATTGACGAAGCCCGCCGACGTGGCGCCGGCCTTGGCGGTGCCGAAATCGATGGCCGCCGCGCCGCTGATCATCGAGTCCGGTCCGTACAGGGTCAGGCCCATCACGAACAGCAGCGCCACCACCAGCATCACACTGCCGGTGTGCAAGGCGCCCATGAACAACGCCAGCGAAACGGTCAACGCAAGCAAACTGATCACGCAGGCCGGCATGCGTCGGGCGCCGAACAGTTTGTCCGAGGCCAGCCCGAGCAGGATCGGTCCGAGCAACCCGGCCAGTTCGAACGCCGTCGGGATGATCGCCGCACCGACCTTGCCCACGGTCGGCATCTGCTCGAAAACGATCACCGGCCCCCACAACAGAATCGCGTAGCGCGCCGGTTTCAGCAGGAAGTACGCGAGCCCGAGAACCAGCACCGTGCGGTTGCGCAGGATTTCCTTCAGCGGTTCCAGCACGCTGATCTTGCTTTGCGCATGCGCCTCTTCGGCGGTCATCTCTGGTTCCGGTTCGATCGCTGGCAAGCCAACGTCTTGCGGTTTGTTGCGTTGCAAAATAAAAAACAGCACGGCGACCAGCCCAACCACCGCCGCACTGGAAAAGAACGCCGCATGCCAGCTGCCGATGAGCGTGTACGCCCACCAACCGGCAAACGGCGATGCCACGAGCCCGCCAAAGGCATAGCAGGAACTCCATAAACCCAGCACTCGCCCGCGCTGTTCGGCGGGGAAGAAACTGCCGATGTTCTTGCACAGCCCCGACCATCCGGTGGACTGGGCCAGCCCTTGAATCAGCATGCAGGTGGCGAAAATCGGTAACGTTGCGAAACTGCCCATCACCAGCGCAGCCGCAGCGGAAATCAGCAAGCCGCCGAGCACCACGACCCGTGGGCCAAAGCGGTCGGCGAGGATGCCCCAGGTGAATTGGCCGATGGCGTAGGCCGCGAGGTAGATGGCGTCGAGGTTGGCCATGGCCATTTTGTCGAGCATGAAGGTGGGGTCTTCGGCGATCCCCAGTTTGGCCACGGAAAAGGCTTTGCGGGTGAAGTAGAAAGCGGCGTAGGCGAGCCAGGTGATCGCGAAGATCTGCACGCGCCAACGCTTGATGGTGCCGATGTGCTTGTTCATTGTGGTTCTGACCTCAGGGTGTGAGTGTGCCGGCAGAATTGGAAGAAAACGCCTGTGTTTTTATTGTTGAGCACTGCGATATCGCTGCGTCCCTTTGGCGATACCGGTCAGATGAGTCCTGCAATTGCACGCGCAGGCTCATGGTCACGGAGGCTGTTCGACTGACCAGTCACCGCGACTGGAGCCGATAAAAACAATTACTGATTAATAAGTGAAATCGATTTATCGTATTTCCAATATAAGCTCAGCTTGTTACTGGAGGTTTCGATGTCGGTTTCCCACGCCCAGCTCAAAGCCTTCCATGCCGTGGCGGTTCACGGAAGCTTCACCAAAGCCGCCGAGCGGCTTTTTCTCACGCAACCGGCGATTTCCGACCAGGTGCGCAAGCTCGAAGAGCGCTTCGGGGTATTGCTGTTCCACCGCAACAAACGGTCGGTGCGCCTGACCGATCTGGGTGAACGCTTGTTGAGCATTACCCAGCGATTGTTCGTCATCGAAGCCGAGGCGCAGGAGTTGCTTCACGACTCGCAGGCGTTGCAGACCGGCAGCCTGATTCTGGCGGTGGACGCCCCGGTGCACGTACTGCCGCAGATTGCGCGGTTCTGCGAGCGCTACCCCGGCATCAGCGTGAAGATCGAAACCGGCAACACTGATGAATCGCTGTTTCGGCTGTTCAACTATCAGGCTGACCTGGCGTTGCTCGGGCGCGATGTCAGCGATGAACGATTGATCTCGCTGCCGCTGCGCAATGACCCGATGGTGGCGTTTGTTTCGCGCAATCATCCGTGGGCCGACCGCGAGTCGATCTGCCTCGCGGACCTCGACGATACGCCACTGGTGCTGCGGGAAATCGGCTCGGTGACGCGCCAGACGCTGGAGGAGGAAATGGCCGGTGCCGGGTTTCGGATTCGCCCGGCGATTCAGGTCGAAGGCCGGGAGGCGGCGCGTGAGGCGGTGGTCGTGGGGATTGGGGTGGGGGTGGTCTCGGCGGCGGAGTTTGGTGCGGATTCGCGGGTGTGTGCGCTGCCGATTACCGACTGCAAGCGGCGGCTGACGGAAACGCTGGTGTGTTTGCGCGAGCAGAGTTCGCGACGGGTGGTGGCGACGTTTCTGGAGATGGTGCGCGAGAGTCTGGTGTAGGCAGGTCTGGCCCCTTCGCGGGCAAGCCTCGCTCCTACAAGGTCGTATGCAATCTGTAGGAGCGAGGCTTGCCCGCGAAGGCCGCACCTCGGTCTAACTGACCGGCGCCAAATCGAAAAACGCCTGAATCAAGCGCAAATCCCGCCGCCGCTCCATGCACCCGATCATGTGCCGGTTCACCAACCCCTCGCCAATAATCGGCACCGCCGCCACCCGCGGGTCGTGGCTGACCTCCACCGACGACACCACGCCAACCCCCAACTGCGCCGCGACGGCCTCGGTCACCGCCTCGCGACTGTCCAGTTCCAGCAACACCCGAGGGCTCACCTTCGCCTGGGCGCAAGCGTCATCGAACGTGCGTCGGGTAATCGAACTCGGTTCGCGCAACACCATGATGACCTGATCCAGTTCCTTCAGCGGCACCCCTTTCGAACGCTGCGCCCAAGCATGCCCCTCAGGCACCAGCGCACAAATCCGCGACTCGCTCAGCGCCTGCAAATGTAAACCCTTGCGCGGCTCAACCTCGGTCAGCACCGCCACATCGGCATGTTCCGACAACAGCGCCGCCAGGGTTTCCTGCGCATTGCCCAGGCGCAGGTTCACGGTGATCCCCGGATACCGAGCGCGCAGGCTCGCGAGCATCGGCATGACCATGTGCGGCCCATCCGCCGCCACTTCCAGACGCCCGGTGAGCAATTGCCGATTGGCCTCCAGCATCACTTGCGCTTCTTCGGCCAGACCAAACATCGCCCGGGTGATCGCAGCGAGTTTGGTGCCCTCCTCCGTCAGTTCGACCCGCCGCGCGGTGCGCCGCAGCAAGGTGATCTGGTAGTGCTCCTCCAACGCCTTGATGTGCCCGGTGACCGCCGGTTGGCTGATGAACAGCCGCGTGGCGGCCCGGGTAAAGCTGCCCTCGCGGGCCACCGCATCGAAGGCGCGGAGCTGGAACAGGTTCATGAATAACCCTCACTGATGGCTGGCATAACAATAAACAATTTGATTGATAGCACGGCAAATTGCAATTTAAGCCCCGTAGCTTCATCCCATCGATTGCGAGGACACGAGAATGAGTACTGCCGAACCCATCCTGCTCACCCCCGGCCCGTTGACGACGTCGGCCCGCACCCGTCAGGCGATGATGGTCGACTGGGGTTCATGGGATGACCGCTTCAATCAACTGACCGCCAGCCTCTGCGAGCAACTGCTGGCGATCATCAACGGCGGCGACAGTCACCACTGCGTGCCCCTGCAAGGCAGCGGCACCTTCGCCGTCGAAGCGGCAATCGGCACGCTGGTGCCTCGCGACGGCAAAGTCCTGGTGCTGATCAACGGTGCCTACGGCAAACGCCTGGCGAAAATCTGCGAAGTGCTCGGCCGATCCTTCAGCACCTTTGAAACCGCCGAAGACGAACCGACCACCGCCGCTGACGTAGACCGTCTGCTGCGGGCCGATGCCAGCATCACCCACGTCGCGCTGATCCACTGCGAAACCAGCACCGGCATCCTCAACCCGCTGCCGGAAATCGCCCAGGTCATTGCGCAACACGGCAAACGCCTGATCATCGACGCCATGAGTTCCTTCGGTGCGCTGCCGGTGGATGCGCAACAGGTGCCGTTCGACGCGCTGATCGCCGCCTCGGGCAAATGCCTGGAAGGCGTACCGGGGATGGGGTTTGTCTTCGCTCGCAAAGACGCGCTGGCAAATGCCGCCGGCAACTCGCATTCGCTGGCGATGGACCTGTTTGACCAGCACACCTACATGGCCAAGACCGGCCAATGGCGCTTCACCCCGCCAACCCACGTGGTCGCGGCGCTGCACGAAGCCCTGCTGCAATACAACGAAGAAGGCGGTTTGCCGGCGCGGCATCAGCGTTACGCCGACAACTGCAAAGTGTTGCTCGATGACATGGCCGGACTCGGCTTGCGCAGCTTCCTGCCTGCCGCGATCCAGGCGCCGATCATCGTCACTTTCCACGCACCGAAAGACCCGCGTTACCAGTTCAAGGAGTTCTACGAACGCGTCAAGGCCAAGGGTTTCATCCTCTATCCCGGCAAATTGACCCAGGTCGAAACCTTCCGCGTCGGCTGCATCGGCCACGTCAACCAGGCCGAGATGCACGCGGCGGTGGCGGCGATTGCCGAAGTGCTGCGCGAGATGGAAGTGCTCGAAATCTGAACCACAGACACCGCCGTCCCTGTAGGAGCGAGGCTTGCCCGCGAACACAGGCGACGCGGTCTGTCCGACAAACCTCGTCATCGTTCTTCGCGGGCAAGCCTCGCTCCTACAGGATCAAAAAAATGAACTATGCAAACCCAACCAAACTGCAAGCCGCCATCCTCGACTGGGCCGGCACCGTGGTCGACTTCGGCTCCTTCGCCCCAACCCAGATTTTTGTCGAAGCCTTCGCCGAATTCGACGTCCAGGTGTCCATCGAAGAAGCCCGTGGCCCGATGGGCATGGGCAAGTGGGATCACATCCGCACCCTGTGCGATCAGCCGGCCGTCGCCGAACGTTATCGCAAGGCCTTCGGCCGCACGCCGACCGACGATGACGTCACTGCGATTTACCAACGCTTCATGCCGCTGCAAATCGAAAAAATCGCCGAGCACTCGGCGCTGATCCCCGGCGCGCTGGAGACCATCGCCAACCTGCGTGCGCAAGGGATCAAGATCGGCTCCTGCTCCGGCTACCCGAAACAGGTCATGGACAAAGTGGTCGAACTCGCCGCCACCAACGGCTACGTCGCCGATCACGTGGTCGCCACCGACGAAGTGCCCAACGGCCGTCCATGGCCGGCTCAGGCACTGGCCAACGTGATCGCCCTGGGCATCGACGATGTCGCCGCGTGCGTGAAGATCGACGACACCGTGCCAGGCATTCTTGAAGGTCGTCGCGCCGGCATGTGGACCGTGGCGCTGATCTGCTCGGGCAACGCGCTGGGCCTGGACTACGAAGGTTATCGCGCCCTCGGCAGTGACGAGCTGGACAGCGAACGCAAGCGTATCCACGCACTGTTCGAAGGCTCGCGCCCGCACTACATGATCGACACCATCACCGATTTGCCGGCCGTGATCGCCGACATCAACCAGCGCCTGGCCAACGGCGAGATGCCGCAAACCAACTGATCCCCCCAAAGCACCACGTTCCCCTGTAGGAGCGAGGCTTGCCCGCGAAGGCGTACTATCTGCCGACATCCATGTTGAATGTTCAGACGCCTTCGCGGGCAAGTCGGATCGCCGCACCGCTCGCTCCTACAGGGGGAATTGTGTTTTTTTGCTCAATCACCTGACTTAGAGCATTGAACCGCCAATGGCTTGAGGCAAACCGTGCGAAACAGGCTTACAGTTAACGCACACCGTCAACCAAGAACGGTGGCCTGACCCGACCTGTGAGGAACGCCGTATGCCCTGGAAAAACTCCGACTCACGCTACAGCACCGTGTCGATCACGCTGCATTGGTTGATGCTGGTGTTACTCGCGGTGGTTTACGCCAGCATCGAATTTCGCGGAATCTTTCCCAAAGGCAGTGGTGGCCGAACGCTGATCGTTGAAGCGCATTTCATGCTCGGTCTGACGGTGTTTGTGCTGGTGTGGTTGCGGCTGTTCGCGCGCAGCCTCGGCCCGGCGCCGCAGATCTTCCCCGCTTCGCCGCACTGGCAGACCGTGCTGGCCAGATTGATGCACTGGGCGCTGTACCTGTTCATGATCGCCATGCCGATTCTGGGTTGGCTGGTCACCAGCGCCAAGGGGCATCAGGTGATGTTCTATGGCATTGATCTGCCGATGCTGCTGTCAGAGGACAAGGAGTTGGCCAAGCAAATCGAAGGCTGGCATGTACTCGGCGGCACCATCGGTTACTGGCTGATCGGGCTGCACGCCGTGGCGGGGATTTATCACCACTATGTGGTGGGCGACAACACCCTGCTGCGGATGATGCCCAAGCGCGTAAACCGCAATTCCTGAAAACAACGCCCTCCCCTGTAGGAGCGAGGCTTGCCCGCGAAGAACGATGACGAGGTTTGTCGGACAGACCGCGTCGCCTGTGTTCGCGGGCAAGCCTCGCTCCTACAGGGGTATGAGTTGCGACGAAAATCCGCGGCGGCCCTGCAAGCCGCCGGTGTGGATGAAGATCAGTCGCGTACCCTGTGCGAATCGTCCGGCTTCGACTTGCTGCTTGAGCGCCAGCAGCGCTTTGCCGGTGTACAACGGTTCAAGGGGAATGCCACTGGCCTGTTCGGTTTGCGCGATGAAATCCAGTAACAGCGGATCAACTTTGGCGAAACCGCCGCGACTGGCATCCAGCAATTCGTAAACCGCATTCTGCAAGCCCGCTTCCTGCACGATCGATGCGATTTGCTGCGCCACTCCATGATCGTCGGGCACCGCCAGCGCGCCATAAACCGGATGATCCCCCGCTTCAGCCAACGCCAGGCCGGCCAGCGTGGTGCCCGTTCCGCAGGCCAGCCACCAGCCGTCGTAGTCGCTCCAGCCCAGACCGTTCAGTTGCGCGCCGACCATCGACTTCAGTTGCATGCAGCCCTTCGCCCCCGGCAAACCGCCGCCACCTTCCGGCACCGCAAACAGCTCAGGGTATTGCGCCTGCCAGGGTTCCCAGAAACCCGCATCGTGCCGCGCGCGATAGCCGCCATAACCGAGCCAGTGCAACTGCATGCCGAAGGCTTGCAAGTCGCTCACTGTGGGCGTTTCCTGTGGATGGCCGCGCAGTAAACCAACGGTCGTGAAACCGAAGCGCTTGCCGGCGGCAGCCAGTGCGTGAAGATGATTGGAGTGAGCACCGCCGAGACTGATGATGCCTTTGGCTGCGGCAAGGTCAGCCGCTTTGAGGTGTTCGATCAGCTTGAACCACTTGTTGCCGCTGATCAGCGGGTCGATCTGGTCCAGGCGCAGGATGGCGACTTCGATGCCGGTGCTTTCGAGCCAGTCGAGATGAAGGGGTTCGAGCGGGGCTTTGGGGAGCCAGTCGTTGGGCGGGAGAAGCATTGGTGCTGGCTCTGGGTAAAGAGCCGGCATATTAGCAGCCTTGAGGACGCCTTCGCGGGCAAGCCTCGCTCCTACAAGATTCGAGTTGTTCACCAAATGGTTGTTCAACGCGACTCCTGTAGGAGCGAGGCTTGCCCGCGAAGGCCATTGGCACGCTGGACCTGCTGTTAAAGCTCAGCAGCCAACCGCGAACCCTGATTGATCGCCCGCTTCGCATCCAGCTCCGCCGCCACATCCGCGCCGCCAATCAAATGCACGTTCTGCCCTGCCGCAACCAACCCGTCCTGCAATTCGCGCAACGGATCCTGCCCGGCGCAGATCACGATGTTGTCCACCGGCAGCACTTGCGGCTCGCCGGTTTCGCCGATGCGGATGTGCAAACCTTCGTCGTCGATCTTCAGGTATTCGACGCTGTTGAGCATCTGCACTTGCTTGTTCTTCAGACCGGTGCGGTGAATCCAGCCGGTGGTTTTGCCCAGGCCATCGCCGACCTTGGATTTCTTGCGTTGCAGCAGGAACACTTCACGCGCCGGTGCATGCGGCTCAGCCTTGATGCCGGCGACACCGCCACGCGCCTGAAGAAGCGTGTCGATGCCCCACTCTTTCCAGAACGCTTCACGGTCCAGGCTGGTGGCAACGCCCTGATGCACCAGGAACTCGGACACGTCGAAACCAATCCCGCCCGCGCCGATCACGGCGACCCGTTTGCCCACCGGCTTACGCTCAAGAATCACGTCCAGGTAGCTCAACACCTTGGCGTTCTCGACGCCCGGAATCGCCGGCACACGCGGCGCGATGCCGGTGGCGAGGATGATCTCGTCGTAACCGCCTTCAACCAGTTTTGCCACATCGACCCGAGTGTTCAGGCAGACCTCGACGTTGGTGGTTTGCAACTTGCGGTTGAAGTAGCGCAGGGTTTCAAAGAACTCTTCCTTGCCCGGCACGCGTTTGGCGATGTTGAACTGACCGCCGATTTCGCCGGCCGAATCGAACAGCGTCACTTGATGACCACGCTCGGCGGCCACGGTCGCGGCCGACAGACCCGCAGGGCCGGCACCGACCACGGCGATTTTCTTGATCTGCTGCACGGGCAGGTAGTTGAGTTCGGTTTCATGGCAGGCCCGCGGGTTCACCAGGCAAGTGGTCAACTTGCCGCCAAACGTGTGATCGAGGCACGCCTGGTTGCAACCGATGCAGGTGTTGATTTCATCGGCACGGCCCTCAGCGGCCTTGTTGACGAAGTCGGCGTCGGCGAGGAACGGCCGCGCCATGGAGACCATGTCGGCATCGCCTTCGGCAAGAATCTGCTCGGCGATTTCCGGAGTGTTGATGCGGTTGGTGGTGATCAGCGGAATGCTCACCGAGCCGCGCAGCTTGGCGGTGACTTTGCTGAACGCCGCGCGCGGCACTTTGGTGGCGATGGTCGGAATCCGCGCTTCGTGCCAGCCGATGCCGGTGTTGATAATGGTTGCACCGGCCTGTTCGATGGCCTTGGCCAGGGTCACGATTTCTTCCCAGCTGCTGCCGCCTTCCACCAGGTCGAGCATCGACAGGCGGAAGATAATGATGAAATTCGGGCCTACGGCTTCGCGTACACGGCGGACGATTTCCACCGGCAGGCGCATGCGGTTTTCGTAGCTGCCGCCCCAGCGGTCGGTGCGGTGGTTGGTGTGCGCCGCGAGGAACTGGTTAATGAAATAACCTTCGGAGCCCATGATCTCGACGCCGTCGTACTCGGCTGTTTGCGCCAGGGTCGAGCAGGTGACGAAATCGCTGATCTGCTTCTCGATGCCTTCCTCGTCCAGCTCTTTGGGCTTGAACGGATTGATCGGCGCCTGAATGGCGCTCGGCGCAACTTGCTTCGGGCTGTAGGCATAACGGCCGGCATGCAGGATCTGCATGCAGATCTTGCCGCCCGCCTCGTGCACCGCGCGGGTCACGATCTGATGCTTGAGCGCTTCTTCGAGGGTGGTCAGTTTGGCCGCGCCGGAATACACACCGCCTTCGTCGTTCGGGCCGATACCGCCAGTGACCATCAGGCCGACACCGCCACGGGCGCGCTCGGCGAAGAAAGCAGCCATGCGTTCAAAGCCGCCGGGCTTTTCCTCAAGACCGGTGTGCATCGAACCCATCAGGGTGCGGTTGCGCAACGTGGTAAAACCCAGGTCCAACGGAGCCAACAGGTGCGGGTAATGAGCGGCGGTCATCGGTAACTCCACAACGAGCGTTCACGGAAAAAGTGTGGGCGCTCTTTGGCGCCCCTCTGTCATGTGTAACAGACTATGAGCACTCCTCCGGCCGCTCAATGACCGAAACTGACAACTTAATGATCCAAATGCGCAACGGCCCGGGTGTCGGACGTTTGCGCCATCTCCTCTGCAATGAACGCCGGGGAGTCAGGGTGCGGCTGTCGAAAGGCAGCGCAAGTGCACTGAACCCAATGAAAATTCGTATACCATATCTCCAACTCAATCCGAACGACTGCCGCCGTGACCCTACCCAAATTCAATGCTCCAGACTTGGGCAATGCGCCTTCGACATCTGAAATCATCACCCGCCATCTGCGTGACGCCATCGTTGCCGGGCATTTCGCCGAGGACGAGCCGATTCGCCAGGACGACATCGCCCGGCAGTTCAACGTCAGCAAGATCCCGGTGCGTGAGGCCCTCAAGCGCCTGGAAGCCGAAGGCCTGGTGATGTTCCAGCGCAATCGCGGGGCGATGGTCACACGGGTGTCCGATGCCGAGCTGGCGCAGATGTTCGAAGTGCGCATGTTGCTCGAAGACAAGGTGCTTCGCCTGGCCATTCCCAACATGACCGAAGACACCTTCGCCCGGGCCGAACGCATCTGCCAGGAGTTCGTCGGCGAAGATGATGTGGGACGTTGGGCCGAGCTCAATTGGGAACTGCACGCCTGCCTCTATGAACCGGCACAACGTCCGTTTCTGGTGAGCCTGATCCGTTCGGTCAACGACAAACTGGAACGTTACCTGCGCATGCAGATGAGCCTTTCCGCAGGCAAGGAGCGCGCCGATCACGAACACCGGGAGATCCTCGAAGCCTGTCGCGCCGGTGACGTCGACCGGGCGGTGAAGCTGCTGGACGAACACATCGCCGGAGTCTGCAAAACCCTGTTCGAGCACCTGCCCCACCACCACTGACAGACCGCGACACTGTGCCGATTTCGTCATCGGCACCGGGTAAAACCATCAAGCCTGCAAGCCCCCGCACGGGCCACTCTTGCGTTCACTCATCTGAACGGACGTGGCCCACTCATGAAACGTATCACCGTGATTGACTCCCACACCGGCGGCGAACCCACCCGCCTGGTGACCTCCGGTTTTCCCGAACTGGGCACCGGCAGCATGGCCGAACGTCTTCAACGGCTGGCTGAACACCATGACCAATGGCGCACCGCCTGCGTGCTCGAACCGCGAGGCAGTGATGTGCTGGTCGGCGCACTGCTGTGCGAACCGGTTGACCCTGCGGCCTGTGCCGGAGTGATCTTCTTCAACAACTCGGGTTACCTCGGCATGTGCGGCCACGGCACCATCGGCCTGGTGGCGTCGCTTGCTCACCTGGGCAAGATCGGTCCGGGCGTGCACAGCATCGAAACGCCGGTCGGCACGGTGCAGGCAACCTTGCACGACGACCACTCCGTCAGCGTGCGCAACGTGCCGGCCTACCGTTATCGCAAAGCCGTGGCGTTGCAGGTGCCGGGAATTGGCGAAGTGGTCGGTGATATTGCCTGGGGTGGCAACTGGTTTTTCCTGATCGCCGAGCATGGTCTGCGCGTCGCCAGCGACAACCTTGATGCGTTGACCGCCTACACCTTCGCCGTGCAGCAAGCACTGGACGTTCAGGGGATACGTGGCGAAGACGGCGGGTTGATCGACCACGTCGAGCTGTTCGCCGAGGATGAACAGGCCGACAGCCGCAACTTTGTGCTCTGCCCCGGCAAGGCCTACGACCGCTCGCCCTGCGGCACCGGCACCAGTGCAAAACTGGCGTGCCTGGCGGCCGATGACAAATTGCAGCCGGGCCAGATCTGGCGCCAGGCCAGCGTCATCGGCAGCGAGTTCGAAGGCTCCTACGAACAGCACGGCGAGCGCATCGTACCGACGATTCGTGGCCGCGCCTTCATCAGCGCCGAGGCCAGCCTGATCATCGAACAGGACGACCCGTTCGCCTGGGGCATTCGTCCATGAGCCAAGGCCTGGTGGCCGATGTCATCGTGATCGGCGCCGGCATCATCGGTGCCGCGTGCGCCCAGGCGCTGGCCCGGCGTGGCTTGCGCGTGCTGGTGCTGGACGCTGGCTTGCACAGCGCGACGGCCGCCGGTATGGGCCACTTGCTGGTGCTCGACGACAACCCGGCCGAGCTGGCCCTGAGCCAATACTCGCTGCAACGCTGGCGCGAACTGGCGCCGGACTTGCCTGAAGGCTGCGCTTACCGCAGCAACGGGACGTTGTGGCTGGCAGCCAATGCCGAAGAAATGGCCGTGGCCCACAGCAAATACCTGAACCTTCAGACCCAGGGCGTTGCCTGCGAGTTGATCGCTCGTAACGCCTTGCGCGCCCGTGAACCTGAACTGCGCGAAGACCTCGAAGGCGGTTTGCTGATCAACGGCGACGGCATTCTCTACGCTCCGGCGACCGCCAACTGGATGCTCGACACCGCCGACATCGAACAACGTCGGGCGCGGGTCAGCGAGGTCGATGGCAATCGCGTGCGGCTCGATGACGGCCAGTGGTTGAGCGCTGAGGCAGTCATATTGGCCAACGGCATCCAGGCCAACGACCTGTGCCCCGAATTGCCGATCGAGCCGAAAAAAGGCCACTTGCTGATCACCGACCGCTACCCCGGCAAGGTCACCCACACGCTGGTGGAACTGGGTTATGTCACCAGCGCTCACAACGCCACAGGGCCCTCGACCGCCTGCAACATTCAGCCCCGGCCAACCGGGCAACTGTTCATCGGCGCCTCGCGACAATTCGGCACCACCGACCCGCAGGTCGAAGGCTGGATGCTCGCGAAAATGCTCAAGCGCGCCACCGAGTACATGCCGGGCCTGGCTCAGCTCAACGGCATCCGCGCCTGGACCGGTTTTCGCGCTGCCAGCCCCGACGGGCTGCCACTGATTGGTGAGCACCCATCACGCAAAGGTTTGTGGCTGGCGGTCGGTCACGAGGGACTGGGTGTCACCACGGCCCCCGGCACCGCCGATTTGCTGGTCGCGCAACTGTTCAATGAGACGCCGCCATTGGCGGCGCAAGCCTATCTGCCGCAACGTTTTCTCGGGGAGGCCGTGTATGCCTGATCTGGTCCTGGACGGCCGCACCCTGCGGGTCGCCGAAGGTACGACTGTCGCCGCGGCATTAGCCTTGGCCGACGACGGGTGTACTCGCACCTCGGTCAGCGGTCAGCGGCGCGCACCGCTGTGCGGCATGGGCATCTGCCAGGAATGCCGGGTGACCATCGACGGACGCCGCCGACTGGCCTGCCAGACGCTGTGTCATGACGGCATGCAGGTGCGGACCCGACCATGAACGAATACGCCGATTTGCTAATCATCGGTGCCGGCCCCGCCGGCATGAGCGCCGCCCTCGCCGCCGCGCCCAGTGGCGCCCGCATTATCGTGCTCGACGACAACCCGTTGCCGGGAGGCCAGATCTGGCGCGACGGGCCTCAGGCCAGCCTGCCGAATCAGGCACGGCAGATGCGCGAGCGCCTGCATGCCAACAGCAATATTCGCCACTACAGCGGCACTCGTGTGATCGCCTGTTCCGGCCCCAAACAATTGCTGGTGGAAGACGCCGATCACGGATGGCTGATCGGCTACGACAAACTGATTCTGTGCACCGGCGCCCGTGAGTTGCTGCTGCCCTTCCCCGGCTGGACATTGCCGGGTGTGACGGGGGCCGGAGGACTCCAGGCATTGATCAAGGGCGGCCTGCCGGTGCAGGACGAACGCGTGGTGATCGCCGGCAGCGGGCCGTTGGTACTGGCCAGTGCGGCCACCGCGAAACACAACGGCGCCCACGTGCTGAGCATTGCCGAGCAAGCCTCCTCGGTTGCGGTCGCCGGGTTCGCCCTGCAACTGCCACGCTGGCCGGGCAAGCTTGTGCAATCCTTCAGCCTGTTTGATCGTCATTACCGCACCGGCTCCCACGTCGTGGCAGCCTTGGGTAATGAACGGCTGGAAGGTGTGCGTCTGTGGCAACAGGGCAAAATCGTCGAACTGGCCTGTGATCGCCTGGCCTGTGGTTTCGGCCTGATTCCCAATATTCAACTCGGTCAGGCGCTGGGTTGCGCACTCGACGGCACGGCGCTCGCGGTCGATGCCTGGCAAGCCACGAGCCTTGCCGATCACTACGCCGCAGGTGAATGCACCGGTTTCGGTGGCAGTGAACTGGCGTTGGTCGAAGGTGCCATTGCCGGGCATGCCGCCGTCGGTAACACCGCAGCGGCACGCCAATTGTGGCCGCGTCGGACACGTTGGCAGGGTTTCGCCAAGGCGTTGAACAACGCGTTCAGCCTCAGCCCGCACCTCAAGTCACTGGCGCAAGCCGACACGCTGGTCTGTCGCTGCGAGGACGTGCCCTACGCGGCACTGGCCGGGCACGCTGACTGGCGTGCGGCAAAACTGGCCAGCCGCTGCGGCATGGGCGCCTGTCAGGGGCGAGTGTGTGGCGGCGCCTTGCAGTACCTGTTCGACTGGCAACCCTCGGCCCCGCGACCGCCGTTCAGCCCGGCACGTATCGAAACCCTGATGTGCCTGGAAGACACCCCGCCCGCGTAAACGCTCGCTCCGGGGTTTCGGGGGCACTGCCGAGTCTTTATGATCCCGGTAGTTGCCACCAGGCCCCCAGCGCTATGTTCCCCTCACTCAATCAGTTCAAACCCTGCGATTTGCCGACGCTGCTGAGCAGTCTGCAGCCCATCGCTACGCTGCTCGACACCCTGGCGGACGTGGTGTTCTTCATCAAGGACCGCGAGGCGCGCTATGTCTTCGTCAACCAGACCCTGGCTCGACGGTGTGGTTTCAAGCACAGCGGGCAACTGCTCGGGCTGACGGCGGACCAGGTCTTCCCGGCACGATTTGGCCCGCTGTACACCGAGCAGGATCGGCGCGTGCTGTCCACCGGCCGTGAACTGGCGGATCAACTGGAACTGCACCTGTATTTCGGCAACCAGCCAGTCTGGTGCCTGACCCACAAACTCGCCCTGCATGACGAACAAGGTCGGATCGTCGGCCTCGCCGGCATTTCCCGCGACCTGCAACTGCCCCAGTCCAACCATCCGGCGTTCCAGAAACTGGCAGCGGTGGACGCACACATTCGCCGTCATTTCGCCCGACCGATCAGCCTGGCCGAACTGACGGCCATCGCCGGTTTCTCTGTGGCGCAACTGGAACGCCATTGCAAACGGGTGTTCCAGCTCACGCCACGGCAGATGATCCACAAGTCCCGCCTGGAGGAAGGCTCGCGCCTGTTACTCGACACCGACCTGCCGATCACCGAAATCGCCCTGCGCTGCGGCTACACCGACCACAGTGCGTTCAGCCGCCAATTCCGCGCCCTCACCAGTCTTTCGCCCAGCCAGTACCGCGATAGCCGTCGTTAAAATGTTCCTTTAAGGGGCGCTGCGCACCCTGCGTGCTCCCTTCCGTAACACCTCCTCGACCGACACCGTCGTAGCGTTGCCCCGCTCGCTTGCGCTGAGCCGCCCTGCTTCAAGGGTTGGCAAAAATTCGGCGGCAAAAGCAAAAACGGCACGGCCATTGCTATTGTTAATATCGTATACGAAATCCCCAATACGATATTCAACAGCACTTCCACAGAACGAGGCCTCTATGAAAAACCCCGCATTTGCCGTAGCCCTCAGCGCTGTTCTCAGTACCTCCTTCATTGCCACCGCGCAGGCTGACAAGCTCGACGACATTATCGGTTCCGGCAAGCTGCGCTGCGCCGTGACCCTGGACTTCCCGCCCATGGGTTTCCGCGATGCCAGCAACGCTCCTGCCGGTTTCGACGTGGACTATTGCAACGACCTGGCGAAGATCCTCGGGGTCGAGGCCGAAGTGGTGGAAACGCCGTTCCCGGACCGCATTCCGGCGCTGATCTCCGGACGGGCTGACGTGATCGTCGCCTCGACTTCCGACACCCTCGAACGGGCCAAGACCGTTGGCCTGACCGTGCCGTACTTCGCCTTCCAGATGGTCGTGCTGACCCGCGACAACACTGGCATCAACAGCTTCAACGACATCAAGGGCAAAGCGCTGGGCAACACCAGCGGCACTTTTGAGGCCATCGCGCTGGAGGGCGATGTGAAGAAATGGGGCAGCGGCACCTTCCGCGCCTATCAGTCACAAAACGACACGCTGCTGGCGGTGGCCCAGGGTCACATCGACGCCACGGTAGTAACCAACACCGTCGCCGCCGCGACGATCAAGTCGGGCAAATACAAAAACCTGAAAATCGCCGGCAACGCGCCTTACACCATCGACTACGTGTCCCTGGGTGCCAAGCGCAATGAGTACGGCCTGCTCAACTACCTCAACCTGTTCGTCAACCAGCAGGTGCGCAGCGGTCGCTACAACGAGTTGTTCACCAAATGGGTCGGCACTGAAATCCCGCCGACTGACCTGACCGTGCCAAAGGTCTACTACTAAGGTGTCCGGCATGCCTGGGTCCACTGCTCTCATCGGTCGTAACCTGGTCCCGGGCTCCGCCCAGGGCGCGCTGCTGTTTGCCGATGTCGGGCTGAGCTTCTGGGGCGGCGTCGACCCTTGCACGGGTGAAGTCATCGACCGTCACCATCCGCTCAGCGGCGAACATCTGCACGGTCGTGTGCTGGCCATTCCCAGTGGTCGCGGCTCATGTACCGGCAGCAGCGTGCTGATGGAGTTGATCAGCAACGGTCATGCACCGGCAGCTTTGGTCCTGGCCGAAGCCGATGAGATTCTGACCTTGGGCGTGCTGGTGGCACAGACCATTTTCGAGCGCTCCCTGCCGGTGCTGTGCATCGGCCGGGAGGCCTTCGCGACCTTGCGCGGCAAAGCCTTCGCCCGAGTCGAAGGCGCCTCGCTGGCGATGTTCGATCACGTGCCCATCGATGGCTGGCAGCCAACCGAAACACCGATGCACACAGGCGAAACCAACGAGTCGGTTGAGCTCAGCGGGTTCGACCGTTCGCTGCTCGACGGCGAACATGGCAAAGCCGCGCAGATGGCCATGCAGATTGTCCTGCGCATGGCCGAACTGCAAGGCGCCCACCAATTGGTGGATATCGCTCAGGCCCACATCGACGGTTGTATTTACACGGGACCGGCGAGCCTGCGTTTTGCCGAACAACTGGTGCAGTGGGGCGCGAAAGTTCGGGTGCCCACCACCCTCAATTCAATTTCCGTGGACCAGCGCCGCTGGCGAGCGTTGGGCATCGACCCGTTGCTCGGCGAACCGGCCAGTGCCTTGGGCGATGCCTACATGGCGATGGGTGCGCAGCTCAGTTTCACCTGTGCCCCCTACTTGCTCGACACCGCACCGAAGGCCGGCGAGCAGATCGTCTGGGCCGAATCCAACGCGGTGGTCTACGCCAACAGCGTGCTCGGTGCGCGCACGTTGAAGTACCCGGACTACCTGGATATCTGCATCGCCCTGACCGGCCGCGCGCCCCTGATCGGTTGTCATCTGGAGGCGCCACGCAAAGCCCGCCTGCGCGTTGAATTACCGGACCTGGGCGAACTCGACGATGCGTTTTACCCCTTGCTCGGCTACCACATCGGAGCCCTCGCGGGCAGCCGGATCCCGCTGGTGTTCGGGCTGGAACAGTACCAGCCAGACCTAGACGACCTGAAAGCCTTCGGCGCAGCGTTCGCCACCACGTCGGCCGCGCCGTTGTTTCATATCGCCGGGGTCACACCGGAAGCACTCGACCCTGCACAAGCACTGGAAGCCGACGTCCCGATACCTGTGGAAACAATCCGCCTGGCGGACCTGCTGGGCAGTTGGCGCGAGCTCAACAGTGCCCGTGACAACCGCGTGGAGGTGGTCTCGCTGGGTAACCCGCACTTCTCGCTCAGCGAGTTCGCCCGACTCGCACGGCTGTGTCACGGCCGGCACAAACACCCCGAGGTGGTGCTCGCCATCACGTGCGGTCGTGCGGTGCTGGAACAGGCGCGTGACGCCGGACACATCGGCGTCATTGAAGCCTTCGGCGCCACCCTGGTGACGGACACCTGCTGGTGCATGCTCGGCGAGCCGGTGATCCCGCCAGCCGCCACAACCTTAATGACCAACTCGGGCAAATACGCCCATTACGCACCCGGTCTGGTGGGGCGAAAAGTGCACTTCGCCAGCCTCGCCGAGTGCGTTGAATCCGCTTGCACTGCCAGCGCCAGCGGGCGACTGCCGAGCTGGTTGCAACCTGCCTTGCTGATGGAGAGCCTCGCGCATGTTTGATTACACCTTCCAATGGCGCGCCACCCTGCGCGCCTTGCCGGACATGCTCGCCGGCGCCTGGGTCACGTTCGAGACCGCTGCGCTGTCGATGATTTTCGGCGTATTGATCGCCCTGGCCCTGACAGTCATGCGTGAAACCAGACACCCACTGCTGCGCGGTATCGGCAACGGCTGGGTGTCGATTGCCCGTAATACCCCGTCGCTGTTCCAGATCTACATCCTGTACTTCGGCCTCGGCTCCATGGGCCTGCACGTCAGCTCCTGGCTCGCGCTGTTGGCCGGGATCACCTTCAACAATGCCGGCTATCTCGCGGAGAACTTTCGCGGCGGGCTCAAGGCGGTGCCTGGCACGCAAGTGCGGGCCGCGCGCTCGCTGGGCATGAGTGCCTTCCAGGCCTACCGGATGATCATCGTCCCGCAACTGCTGCGGATCGTGTTCTACCCGTTGAGCAACCAGATGGTCTGGGCAGTGTTGATGACGTCGCTGGGGGTGATTGTCGGGCTCAACAACGACCTCACCGGCGTGACCCAGGACTACAACGTCAAGACGTTCCGCACCTTCGAATATTTCACCATCGCCGCGGTGCTGTATTACCTGATTGCCAAGGCGATCGTCGCGACGGCCCGGCTGATGGCCTGGCGGCTGTTCCGTTACTGAGGACGTGACTATGTTTTCCACCGGTTTTTCCTGGAACGACCTGCTGTTCCTGCTTAACGGCGCCTGGATCACGCTGCAACTGACTTGCTGGGCGATCCTGCTCGGCACGTTCGCCGGGCTGGTGTTCGGCCTGCTGCGTGCGCTGTTGCCACGGGCCAGCCTGCCACTGGCATGGGTACTGGACGTGTTTCGCAGCGTGCCGCTGCTGATCCAGTTCGTGCTGTTCAACTCGCTCAAGAGCATCGTCGGCCTGAACATCAGTGCTTTCAGCGTGGGCTGCATCGTGCTCGGGGTTTACGCCGCCGCGTACTTCACCGAGATCGTGCGCGGCGGCGTGTTGTCGGTACCGCTGACCCTGCGCCGGGCCAGCCGTTCACTGGGCCTGAGTTTCTTCCAGGACCTGCGCTGGATCGTCCTGCCGATGGCCTCGCGGGTGGCCTTCCCCGGCTGGCTGAACCTGGTACTCGGGGTGATGAAAGACACCGCGCTGGTGATGTGGATCGGCATCGTCGAACTGCTTCGCGCCTCGCAAACCATCGTGACCCGCATTCAGGAACCGCTGCTGGTGCTGTGCATCGCGGGCCTTATCTACTACGTCATGAGCCTGGTGGTCGCACGCCTCGGCGCTCGTCTGGAAAGAAGGTGGCAAGAAAATGATTGAGATCGACAACGTACACAAATCCTTCGGCGACCTTGATGTGGTCAAGGGTGTCAGCCTGACCGTGAACAAGGGCGAAGTGGTGTCCATCATCGGCGGCTCCGGCTCGGGAAAATCGACCCTGCTGATGTGCATCAATGGCCTGGAACCGATCCAGAAAGGCAACATCCGCGTGGATGGCGTCGAGGTGCATCACCGCGCAACCGACCTCAATCACCTGCGGCAGAAAATCGGCATCGTGTTCCAGCAATGGAATGCCTTCCCGCACCTGACCGTGCTGGAAAACGTGATGCTCGCACCGCGCAAGGTCCTGGGCAAAAGCAAGGCCGAAGCCGAGGCGCTGGCCGTGCAGCAACTGACTCACGTTGGCCTGGGCGACAAGCTCAAGGTGTTCCCCGGCAAGCTTTCGGGCGGCCAGCAACAACGCATGGCCATTGCCCGCGCCCTGGCGATGTCACCGGACTACATGCTGTTCGACGAAGCCACCTCGGCCCTCGATCCACAGTTGGTCGGCGAAGTGCTGGACACCATGCGCATGCTCGCCGAAGACGGCATGACCATGGTGCTGGTGACGCACGAGATCCGCTTCGCCCGTGACGTGTCCGACCGCGTGGCGTTCTTTCGCAACGGCCTGGTGCATGAGATCGGCTCGCCGGATCAGGTGATTGGTAATCCGGTACATGCGGAAACCGCTGCGTTTCTAAAATCGGTGAAATAACGGATGGCCCCATCGCCGGCAAGCCGGTCTCGCTCCCACAGTGTTTTGTGAGCGCCACAGATCCCTGTGGGAGCGAGCCTGCTCGCGATGAGGCCCTGACAGACGAAACAAGGAGCAAACCATGCGCTCATCGAAAGTGATTCATGTAGTCAGCTGCCACGCCGAAGGTGAAGTCGGCGACGTGATTGTCGGCGGCGTCGCACCACCGCCCGGTGCCACGGTGTGGGAACAATCACGCTGGATCGCCAGGGATGAAACCCTGCGCAACTTCGTGCTCAACGAGCCGCGTGGCGGGGTGTTCCGCCACGTCAACCTGCTGGTGCCGGCCAAGGACCCGCGGGCGCACATGGCCTGGATCATCATGGAACCGGCGGATACCCCGCCGATGTCCGGCTCCAATTCCCTGTGCGTGGCCACCGTATTGCTCGACACCGGTATTGTGCCAATGACCGAACCGCAAACCCGGCTGGTGCTCGAAGCCCCCGGCGGCCTGATCGAAGCCGTGGCCGATTGCCGTGACGGCAAGGTCGAACGAGTGGAAATCAAAAACGTACCGTCCTTCGCCGATCGCCTCGACGCGTGGATCGAAGTGGAAGGTGTCGGCTCCCTCAAGGTCGATACCGCCTATGGCGGTGACAGCTTTGTGATCGCCGATGCCAAGGAACTGGGCTTTTCAATCCGCCCCGATGAAGCCGCCGACCTGGTGGCGGTCGGGCTGAAAATCACCCGTGCCGCCAACGAGCAATTGGGCTTTGTGCATCCGTTGAACCCTGAGTGGTCGCACATTTCCTTTTGCCAGATCGCCGCGCCCGTCGTCCACGAAAACGGCATCGCCACCGGCGCCAACGCGGTGGTGATCCAACCGGGCAAGATCGACCGCTCGCCGACCGGCACCGGTTGCTCGGCGCGCATGGCGGTGTTGCACGCCAAGGGATTGATGCGCGTCGGCGAGCGCTTTATCGGTCGCTCGATCATCGGCTCCGAATTCCACTGTCGGATTGACTCACTGACCGAAGTGGCCGGACGCCCCGCTATCTACCCCTGCATTTCCGGCCGGGCCTGGATTACCGGCACCCATCAATTGCTGCTCGATCCGAACGATCCGTGGCCACAAGGCTATCGACTGTCAGACACCTGGCCCGGTGCCTGAACACTCTGAAGCACTGACCACCCCGACCGACGGCTGACAAAAACCCCACAAACCTGAAAAAAGCACTAGCCGAATTTTTTCATTTTAAATATCGTATACGAAATACAATAAACAACCCGGAGGCAACAATGAGCAAGCGAATTAACTGGAGTGGCGTCTTCCCCGCGGTGACCACTCAATTCAACGATGACTTCTCGATCAACCTGGATAAAACCCATCAGGTGATTTCCAACGTGATCCGCGACGGCGTATCAGGCCTGGTGGTTTGCGGCTCGGTCGGCGAGAACACTTCGCTGACCGCTGAAGAAAAAATCGCCGTGACCGAAGTCGCGGTCGATGCCTCGCGCGGCCGTGTGCCCGTGATTTGCGGTGTGGCCGAATTCACCAGTGTGCAAGCGGCCAAGGTCGCCAACGCCGTGCGCAAGGTCGGTGTCGATGGCGTGATGCTGATGCCGGCGCTGGTCTACGGTTCCAAGCCGTTCGAAACCGCCGAGCATTACCGCTACGTGGCAAAAAACGCCGACGTGCCGTTGATGGTCTACAACAACCCGCCGATCTACAAAAACGACGTGACCCCGGACATCCTGATTGCCCTGGCCGACTGCGACAACGTGGTGTGCTTCAAGGATTCCTCTGGCGACACCCGCCGCTTCATCGACATCCGCAACGAAGTGGGTGACCGTTTTGTGCTGTTCGCCGGCCTCGACGATGTGGTGCTGGAAAGCCTCGCCGTGGGCGCTGAAGGCTGGGTGTCGGGCATGTCCAACGTGTTCCCGAAAGAAGGCGAAACCATCTTCCGCCTGGCCAAGGCCGGACGTTATGCCGAAGCCATGCCGATCTACGAATGGCTGATGCCGATCCTGCACCTCGACGCCCGTGCCGACCTGGTGCAGTGCATCAAGCTGTGCGAAGCCATCGCCGGTCGCGGCAGTGCGCTGACCCGTCCGCCACGCCTGGCCCTGCCGGAAGAAGATCGGCTCTTCGTCGAGCAGATCATGGCCAAGGCCCTGGCCAACCGTCCGCACCTGCCGGACGTCGGTCTCTGAGTGATTGCCGGGCGGGGCTTTGCGGCCCCGGCCCGGCTACCTGTTTTTGCGCCCCTACAGGAAACGCCAGCATGCCCAACGCTCAACACGCTCACCGCGCAACCACACCCTCGGGACTCAAGCGCGTCGTGGCCGCCGCCATGGCCGGCACAGTCGCCGAATGGTATGAATTCTTCCTTTATGGCACCGCGTCGGCACTGGTCTTCGGCCAGTTGTTCTTCCGCCAGACCGACAGCCCCATCGATGGCATCATCGCCGCTTTCGCCCTGTACGCCGTGGGCTTTCTCGCCCGCCCGTTGGGTGGCCTGGTGTTCGGTCACTACGGCGACAAGTACGGCCGCAAGCGCCTGCTGCAACTGAGCCTGGTGGTGGTCGGTATTACTACCTTCTTGATGGGTTGCCTGCCCGGTTTCAACCAGATCGGCTATGCCGCACCGGTGTTGCTGGTGCTGCTGCGGCTGATCCAGGGTTTCGCGTTTGGCGGCGAATGGGGCGGCGCGATTCTGCTGGTGTCCGAGCATTGCCCGGACAATCGCCGAGGTTTCTGGGCCAGTTGGCCGCAAGCCGGTGTGCCGGCCGGTAACCTGGTGGCGACGGTTGCACTACTGCTGTTGTCGTCGAACCTATCGGAGGAGCAATTCCTCGCCTGGGGCTGGCGCGTGGCATTCTGGTTCTCGGCCTTCGTGGTACTGATCGGCTACTGGATTCGCACCAGCGTCGATGACGCGCCGATTTTCAAGGAAGCCCAGGCGCGGCAAGCGCAGACCAAGCAACAGCAACTGGGCGTGGTCGAAGTGCTGCGTCACCACTGGCGCTCGGTACTGGTCGGTATTGGCGCGCGGTTTGCCGAAAACATCCTCTATTACACCGTCGTGACGTTCTCGATTACTTATCTGAAACTGGTGGTGCACAAGGACACGTCCGAGATTCTGCTGCTGATGTTCGGCGCGCATCTGCTGCACTTCTTCATGATTCCGTTGATGGGTTATCTGTCTGACCTGGTCGGGCGCAAACCGGTGTACCTGACCGGCGCGATCCTCACGGCGTTCTGGGGCTTCATCGGCTTCCCGATGATGGACACCGGCAACAACTGGCTGATCATGGCGGCCATCACCCTGGGCCTGGCCATCGAGTCGATGACCTACGCGCCCTACTCGGCGCTGATGGCGGAAATGTTCCCGACCCACGTGCGCTACACCGCGTTGTCCCTGTGCTACCAGGTGGCGCCGATCTTCGCCGGCTCCCTCGCCCCACTGATTGCGATCACCTTGCTCAACAAGTACCACAGCTCGACACCGATCGCGTTTTACCTGGTCGGCGCGTCGCTGATCTCCATCATCGCGGTCGGCCTGACCCGTGAGACGCGTGGCAAGTCGTTGCACCTGGTGGACAGCGAATCTGCCGCGCGCATCGCCGCCCTCCACGATGCCGAACCGGTGACCGCACGCCGCAGCGATTCGCTCGCCTGACACGGCCCCCTGTAGGAGCCGGCTTGCTGGCGATGGCGGTGTATCAATCAACATTGATGCCGTCTGACACACCATCGCCAGCAAGCCGGCTCCTACAGGTCCTCTACATACCAAACGGAGCTTTTCATGCCCCAGATCATCGGCCACAACTACATCGGCGGTGCGCGCAGCGCCGCTGGCAAGATCACCGTGCGCAGCCACGACGCCACTACCGGTGAAGCGCTGCCCTACGCGTTCATGCAGGCCACCAACGAAGAAGTCGACGCCGCCGCCCAGGCCGCCGCAGCCGCCTACCCGACCTTTCGCACGTTGTCGGCTATTCACCGTGCGGAGTTTCTCGAAGCCATCGCCACGCAACTGGAGGCACTGGACGATGATTTCATCGCTCTGGTAACCCGCGAGACGGCGCTGCCGAACGGACGCATTCTGGGTGAGCGCATGCGCACCAGCAGCCAGATGCGCCTGTTTGCGCAAGTCCTGCGCCGTGGCGATTTTTATGCGGCACGCATCGACCGGCCCCTACCCGAGCGTCAGCCACTGCCACGAGCTGATTTGCGCCAATACCGGATCGGCGTCGGCCCGGTCGCGGTGTTCGGTGCGAGCAATTTCCCGCTGGCATTCTCAACCGCCGGTGGCGATACCGCTGCCGCCCTGGCCGCCGGTTGTCCGGTGGTGTTCAAGGCCCACAGCGGGCATATGGCGACTGCCGAACTCGTGGCCGACGCGATCATCCGTGCCGCCGAGCAGACTGACATGCCCAAGGGTGTGTTCAACATGATCTACGGTGCTGGCGTGGGCGAAACCCTGGTCAAACATCCGGCGATTCAGGCTGTCGGTTTCACGGGGTCACTCAAGGGTGGCCGCGCGCTGTGCGACATGGCCGCGGCACGAGCGCAGCCGATTCCCGTGTTCGCCGAAATGAGCAGCATCAATCCAGTGCTGGTATTGCCCGAAGCACTGCAAGTGCGGGGCGAGAAAATTGCCAGCGAACTCGCCGCCTCCGTGGTGCTCGGCTGTGGCCAGTTCTGCACAAACCCGGGACTGGTGATCGGTATTCGCTCGCCAGCGTTCAGCGCCTTCACCCAATCGCTGAGCGCCGTGATGGCCGGGCAACCGGGGCAGACCATGCTCAACTTCGGCACGCTCGACAGCTACGCCAACGGTGTGCAGGCGTTGCACGCGCACCCGAACATCACTCACCTGGCCGGTCGCGACCAACAGGGCAAACAGGCACAGCCGCAACTGTTCAAGGCTGACGTGAGTCTGTTGTTCGATGGCGACCCGCTGTTGCAAGAAGAAGTGTTCGGTCCGGCGACAGTGTTGGTGGAAGTGGCCGACAAAGCCGAACTGCAACGGGCACTTCAACACTTGCACGGGCAACTCACGGCCACGCTGATTGCTGAAGCCGGCGACCTGCAAAATCACCCCGGGCTGTTACCGCTGCTGGAGCAAAAAGTTGGCCGGGTGTTGTTCAACGGTTACCCGACCGGCGTCGAAGTCTGCGATGCGATGGTGCATGGCGGGCCTTACCCGGCCACCTCAGATGCGCGCGGCACCTCGGTCGGCAGCCTGGCCATCGAGCGCTTCCTGCGCCCTGTGTGCTATCAGAACTGTCCCGACGCGCTTCTGCCCGACCCGCTGAAAAATGCCAACCCGCTGGGCATCGCTCGTCTGGTCGATGGCAGCAGTCAACGCACGCCCCTGTAAAAAAAACGCCACCGGTTTACCGGTGGCGCACGCTCTCACTCATCCCAGCAGCGCGTTCAGATCGTTGTACAACGCCTCGGGAATCTCGACGCCCTCCACCAGGCTACGCGCTCGCGCCTCATAGCGCCGTTGCGAGGGCAACCGTGCGCCCTGCCCTTCAATACTCTCGAACAAGACCTCGGCACGGGCCAGATGCTGTTCGGTGGCTTCACCGAGAAAGCGTCGTGGATCAAGGGCAATGATCAACTCGCCGTGGTACGGCGACGACTTGCTGCCGGCGTCGTAAGCCAGTGACTCTGCGCTGGTCAGGTCGCCAATCAGCGGTCCGGCGATCAGCTCCACCATGGCCGCCAGCGCCGAGCCTTTGTGCCCACCGAACGTCAGCATCGCACCCGCATCGAGCACCACGTTGGCATCGGTGCTTGGCTGCCCCTGCGCGTCCACACCCCAGCCCTCGGGAAGCGCTTTGCCGGCGCGCCGGTGCAACTCGATATCGCCACGGGCAATCGCGCTGGTGGCGAAGTCGAACACAAACGGGTCCTTGCCCGAGCGTGGCCAGCCGAACGCAATGGGATTGGTGCCAAACACCGGTTGGCTGCCGCCCGCTGGCGCCACCCAGGCATGACTGGGATTGCAGGCCAATGCCACGAGACCGGCCGCCGTCAGTTGCTCGATCTCAACCCACAGCGCAGAGAAATGCACGCAGCGATTGATTGCCAGCGCAGCGATACCGTTTGCCCGGGCTTTTTGCGCCAACAACGGCAGCCCCGCCTGGAACGCCAATTGTGAAAAACCACCCGCAGCGTCCACGCGCACGATCGAAGGCGCTTGATCGATGACCTGCGGCTCGGCATCGGCCGCCACTTTGCCTGCCCTGAGTGAGTTGACGCAGCCCAGAATCCGATACAAACCATGGGAGGCGCAGCCATCGCGCTCGCCGGCAATCACTGTGGCTGTCACCGCCTGAGCGTGGGCTAGGTTGAAACCGTTGTGCAGCAAGATCGATTCGGCCAGCTCGCGAGCTTCGGCCAGGGACAGACGGATCATAATCACCTCCTTGAACAGACCGTCCAGCCTGACCCGTTCCAGCCGTCACGGCTTGATCGCTTTAGGCCGACGCCATGACGAATTCGGCACATATGGATCATTGCGATGCGTCTTGGCATTGGTTCGGCAGCGTCGGCCATCAATCGCTGCAAAACCGCAAAAAAATCAAAAAAACCGCCCCTCAACGCGTTGTTTTACCGTAGCCTCGTCCCCCATCCTGAACGCCAATCATGAACCCTGCACACGGCCACTAACTGTTTTCCCATGCGCAAACTTCTGTACCTGACTTTCTCCATGGCATTGATTGCCGCCCTGACGACCTACGCCATGTGGGCCGCGGATCGTCCGGCGGGTCATTACCTGTCGGACTTGCGCATCGATCTCGCCATCGATCAGGGAACGCCTGCCGATCGTGGCAACCTGCTGGGTATCCAGCCCGAACTGTTTCCCACCGACTACCAAAGCACCGAGCGCTTGCACCGCAAACTCGCGGCCTATTTGCAGAAAGCCCAGGAACAGGGGCTGCTGAATGAAAAAACCATCGTCGTGCTGCCCGAACATGTCGGCACCTGGCTGATGGTCAGTGGCGAGAAAGACGAGTTGTATCAAGCCACCACGCTCAAGGAAGCCATGAACTGGCTGGCGGTGAGCAATCCGCTGAAGTTCATCCGCGCGCTGATCGGCGCCAAGGGTGACAACCGCCTCGACGATGCGCACCTGCGCATGAAAGCCAAGAGCATGGCCAAGGATTACCAGGCCCTGTTTGGTGGGCTGGCAAAGGAATTTCACGTGACGCTCGTGGCGGGCTCCATCGTGCTGCCCGAGCCGAGCATCATCGACGGCACGCTGAAAATCGGTCGCGGTGCGCTGTACAACAGCAGCGTGGTGTTCGGCCGCGACGGGCTGCCGATTGGCCAGCCACAGCGCCAGATGCACCCGATCGTCGATGAAAGCGATGTGATCCAGGCCAATGGCGAACACACGCTCAACGTCGTCGACACCCCGGCCGGACGCCTGGGCGTGTTGATCGGCAGCGACAGCTGGTACCCGGACAACTACCGTCAACTCGACGATCAGGGCGCGCAGCTGGTCGCGGTCCCGGCGTTCGTCATCGGTCGCGGCGCCTGGGACAAGCCATGGCGCGGCTACAAGGGTTTATCGACGCCCGATTCCGTCAGCCTCAAGGCTGGCGAACTGAGCGAGGGTCAAGCCTGGCATCGCCTGACGCTGACCGCTCAGCCGCCCGCCAGCCAGGCCATCGCCGGCATGAGCGTGTTCCTGCGTGGGCAGTTCTGGGATCAAGGCAGCGCCGGGCAAAGTTTTCTCAGCAGCAACGGGCAGCATTTCGCCGGTGGAAACTTCCGTGGCGCGCGTTTGCTGAACCTTTGGTTGTAAACCATGAAACCGTTGCCGATGCGTCTGGGCGATCTGTCGGTGGGCTTTGTTCACAGCCTGGCCGACGCGGTGCGCAGTCACGGCATCGATCCTCAGCCCCTGCTCGACCAGTATGGCCTGGACCCCGCCCGGCTTGGCGAAGCCTGCGCCCGGCTGTCGATCCCGCGCTACATGCGCCTGGGCCACGGTGCCATCCAACTGACCGCCGACCCGGCACTGGGTTTACGCATGGGCCAGCTCAGCCGCCTGAGCCAGGCCGGCCTCGCCGGGGTTACCGCCGCGCAAGCACCGACAGTACGCGAAGCGGCACGTTGCCTGATTCGTTTCGAAGCCTTGTACGGCTCCAACTATCGCGGTCAATCGAGCTTCCACGAAGATGCCCAAGGCGCGTGGCTGCGGTTCTATTCCATCAGCCCTTACAACGCCTATAACCGCTTCGTGGTGGATTCGATCATCGCCGGCTGGTTGCAACAATTGTCCAGCGTCAGCCCTGTTCCCCTGAGCGCTGAGCGCATCGAGATCGAGTTCGACGAGCCGGATTACCGGGACGCTTATGCGGTGCTGGGCGATTGCCCGATCCAGTTTGGCGCCGAACAGAACCAACTGCGCCTGAGTCTGGCCAGCCTCGCTCAGCGCAACCCGCTGCACTGCCCGAGTACGTGGCGACACCTGCTGCAATTGTGTGAACGGGAACTGGAACAACTGACACGCACCCGCAGCCTGCGTGAACGCATCATTCAGTTACTGGGGCCGTTGCTCAATGGTGGCCGGGAACCCGACCTGGAAGAAGTGGCGGCACGCCTGAAGCTGCCTACCTGGACCTTGCGCCGCAAACTCACCGAGGAAGGCACGCAGTTTCGTGCAATTCTCAACGACACTCGTCGCGACCTGGCCATGACCTACATTCGTGACACCGAACTGGCGTTCGGTGAAATCGCGTACCTGCTGGGCTTTGCCTCAGCCGAAGCGTTTCAACGTGCTTTCAAACGCTGGAGCGGTCAGACACCCGGCGAGTTTCGCCGCAGTCACCGCCAGTCGGCCTGACGCTTACAGCTCGGTAGCGTCTTCGGCCGGTTCCAGCGGGTCCAGTTCAAAGGCCTGGAACTCGAGCAGCTCTTCTTGATAATCGTCCATTTTGAATCCCCCATCGCTCATTGAAAAAACGCTTGAATAAATGACCTGCACCTTGAGCATAAAGTGCCCGCGTGAAAGAAAAATGACGCAGGCACGACGCTCCGTCGCTACTGAATAAAACGTAGCAGGTGGTCAGGAATTTATCACAGGATTTTTCGATACAGGCCACCGGAATGTGGCCTGGGTTGACGCGGATCAAACTTGAACACGATTCCGGGATCGACAGGCTGCGAGCCGATCCCGGAACGTCAGTCACCGATTATTGGCTGGTCACAGGCATGGCAGGAATCGGCTCGCTCGGAGGAGGCAAATTCGACTGCGCCGGTGGCGTGACGTTTTCCGTCGACGGTGCCGCCGATTCAGCGTTCTCGACCGGTGCGACCGGTGCGGGCTCAGGTGACGGTGCAACCGGTTCCGCAGCAGGTGCCGGCGCAGGCTCAGCTGCCGGAGCTGGAGCTGGAGCTGATTGAGCGGCAGAGGCCGGCTCAGGCGCCGGTGCGGCCTTGGCTTCAGGCACGCCCAGATCGGTTTTCGGCTTTTCGACGATGTGCGCGGCTTTTTTCGCTTCCGGCGGCAGGAACAATTCGACCAGGGCGAAGAAACGCTCGTAGAACTTAGCCGACGAGACGGTTTCGCTGGCGACCTTGACCATCGAGTCGTCGGACGAGCCGATCGGCATCGATACCGAACCCAACACACCGACACCGAGGCTCGCGGAGTTGTTGGTCTTCTTCAGCGCATAGCGGTCCTGCAAGGCGTTGGCGAACATGGTCGCGTGATGGCCTTCGCTGCCATCATCGGCACAGACCACACTGAAGCTGATCTCCATGTGGGTCTCGCCAGTCTGCTGGAAGCTCTTGTGACCACTGATCAGCTTCGGGTCGTTGCTGGTGATGATGTAACCTTGGCTGAGCAACGCGCGACGGGCGGCTTCGCAGGATTGCGCATCGGTGACCGGGTAATTGCGCGAAAAGGTTCCGGAGTCGTCGAAGTTCTCATGCTCATAGATCGGGGCTTTTTTCGAAGAGCAACCGGCCGCAACGGCCAGCACCAACGCCAGCCCGACAACCCGCACGGGAAATGATTTAAACATTGAACATCCTGAGAAAAACGGTCCGGGGCGTATTGTGCAACAGATCGATGCTTAGCGTCGCATCGATTAGTGTCTTGAAACAGTTACAAGTGTAATGACTGCCATTTACAGGAAAAAGTCGCCCGGAAAAAACTCAGCCGACGGACAGCCCCTGCCCGCTTTTTCTGCGCCCACAAAAAACCCCGGCGGTTTGGCCGGGGTTTTTGTGTCGCGGGAAACTCAGTCAGGCATCAGAAACGCTTGATGTCCGCTTCGGCTTCCAGCTGCTTGCGGTAGGCCGCAAAGTCTTGCTGGCCAATACGCGAGGCGAGGAAGCGACGGTATTGAGCCTTCTCTTCTTCGGTCGGCGCAGCGGCTTCGTTGACGCCGTTCAGACGCACGATCACCAGGCTACCATCAGCCAGGGTCACGCTGCTGAAGGTCGGTTTGTCTTTGGCAACCGGCTTCGGCATGCGGAACAACGCTTGCAGCACAGTCGGGTCAATCCCTTCCTGAGCGCGATTCGCCGCAGCGGTGACTTTCCAGCTCTGACCATCAATCGCCTTGTCCAGCGGCGTCTTGCCTTCGCGCAGGCTGGCAATCAGCTCATCAGCCTTGGTCTTGGCGGCAGCACTGGCGTGCTCCTTGGCCAATTGCCCACGGATGGCGGCAGACACGCTTTCCAGCGGCAGTTGCGCAGGCTTCAGGTGTTCCTTGGCACGCAACACGATCACGGTTTCCGGATCGAGTTCGATGGCGGTGCTGTTGGCACCCTCATCCAGCACTTCAGGACTGAACGCGGCAGCGATCACCGCACGGTTGGCTGCAACGCCGTCGCCACCTTCCCGGCCGAACGGCTTGGAGGTGTGAACGGTCAGTTTCAGGTCCTGTGCCGGCTGGGCCAGATCGGAAGATTCGAACGACGAGTCTTCCAGTTGCTTGGTCGCCTCGACGAAACGCTGCTCGACCTGCTGGGTTTTCAGCTCGCGGGTCAGCTTGTCTTTCAGGCTGGCGAAGGTCGGAACTTCCGGCGCCTCGACACCCAACAGCTTGATCAGGTGGAAGCCGAAATCAGTACGAACCGGGGCCGAAACCTGGTCCTTGGCCAACGCATACAGCGCGGTTTCGAACGCTGGATCGTAGACGCCAGGGCCTGCGTAACCGAGGTCACCACCGTTGTTCGCCGAACCTGGATCCTGGGAGAATTCCTTGGCCAGGGCCTCGAACTTCTCGCCTTTGGCCAGACGGGCCTGAACTTCTTCGATCTTGGCCTTGGCTTGCGCCTCGGTCACCTTGTCGTTCACTTCGATCAAAATGTGCGCCGCCCGACGTTGCTCGGACAGGTTGGCGATTTCTTTCTGATACGCCGCTTGCAGGTCTTCGTCTTTCACCGCGACCTGATCAAAGAAGGAAGACTTCTTCAACTCGAGGTAATCGATGATCACCTGATCCGGCGTCATGAATTCCTTGGCGTGTTCGTCGTAGTAGGCCTTGACCTCATCGTCGGTCAGCTTCACAGCCGCCGGGTCAGCCTTGACGTTCAGGGTAGCGAAATCGCGGGTCTGTTTTTCCAGACGGGCGAAAGCCAGCACCTGTGCGTCGGTAACGAAACCGCTGCCAGCCAGGCCAGCGCGCAGTTGGCCGATCAGCATTTCCTGAGCCAGCATCTGGCGGAATTGCATGCGGCTGTAGCCGAGCTGACGAATAACCTGATCGAAACGCTCGGAGCTGAACTTGCCGTCCACCTGGAACTCAGGGGTTTGCAGGATCACTTGGTCCAAAGCCGCTTCGGAAAAAGCGAATTTCGAGTTTTCTGCGCCTTGCAGCAGCAGCTTGCGGTCGATCAAGCCTTTGAGGGCCGATTCGCGCAGCATTTTTTCGTCGAGCAAGGAAGCATCGAAATCCTTGCCCAGCTGTTGCATGAGTTGACGGCGTTGCATATCGACCGCCTGGCTCAGCTCGTTCTGGCTGATTTCTTCGCCGTTGACCTTGGCCGCATCGTTACGATGGGTGGTGGCCTGAAAAATGGCGTCGAAACCGGTCAAAGCCATCAGTGCAACGATGACCCCGATAATGGTCTTGGCAATCCAGCCTTGTGAATTGTCCCTGATATTCTGCAGCATGCGTCCCCCAGAAACGGTTGAACTTCAAAATTAGGCAACCGTGGAGCGTGGGTAGAATCCGGATAGAAGAAAGGCGCATCCGAGGATGCGCCTTCTCGTAACTGGCGGAGCGGACCAAGGGTTCGAACTTGCGACCCTCGGTGTCTCGGACCGGCAACTTGCCGACTGGACTACCGCTCCGCTGCCAGGTCAGGCATGACCCCGACCCGGATAGGCAAAAACCTGAATCGAACTTAGTTGACAGCTTCTTTCAGTGCTTTACCGGCTTTGAAACCTGGTTTTTTGGCTGCTGCGATTTCCAGTGTCTTACCGGTCTGTGGGTTACGACCAATGCGAGCTGGACGATCAGTCACGGAGAAAGTACCGAAACCAACCAGAACAACAGAGTCGCCAGCCTTGAGAGCGCCAGTGACGGATTCGATTACAGCGTCCAGCGCACGGCCAGCAGCAGCTTTCGGGATATCAGCGGATGCAGCGATAGCATCAATCAGTTCCGACTTGTTCACTCTAAGTCCCCTTATATCTATTTGAGTATGATTCTAAGTTTTTTGGTGAAAGCAAAAACGAGTGCTGAATGGCCTACAGACACTTAAGAGCCGCTTTATAACAAGGGCTCTAAAAAGCTGTCAACAAGCCCTCCAGGCAAATGCGTACTAATGCGTGCTAATTCTTTCCTTAGAGTCAGACTCGCGTTTTTCATCCTTTGCAACTATCTCCGGAGCTACATCGGGCAAGGGCTCCGGCGCGTATTGCAGCGCAATTTGCAGGACCTCGTCAATCCATTTAACCGGTTTAATCTGCAGATCTTGCTTGATATTGTCAGGAATTTCCTTCAGATCGCGTACGTTCTCTTCAGGAATGATCACCGTCTTGATCCCGCCACGGTGGGCAGCAAGCAGTTTTTCTTTCAGACCGCCAATCGCCAGCACTTGACCGCGCAAGGTGATTTCACCCGTCATGGCCACGTCAGCGCGCACCGGGATCCCGGTCAACGCCGACACCAGGGCCGTGCACATGCCTACACCGGCGCTAGGGCCGTCCTTCGGGGTCGCCCCTTCCGGCATGTGGATGTGCGTGTCGCGCTTCTCGTGGAAGTCCAGGGGAATGCCCAGGCTCTTCGCGCGGCTGCGGACAACGGTCAGGGCAGCGGTGATCGATTCGACCATCACGTCACCCAGCGAACCGGTCTTGATCAACTGGCCTTTGCCCGGTACGACAGCGGCTTCGATGGTCAGCAATTCGCCGCCCACCTGAGTCCATGCCAGGCCGGTCACCTGACCGATCTGATCCTGCGATTCAGCCAGGCCGTAGCGGAATTTACGCACGCCCAGGAAGTGCTCCAGCATGTCGGCAGTGACCTTCACCGAGAAGCGTTTTTCCAGTGCATGCTCTTTGACCGCCTTGCGGCAAACCTTGGCAATCTGGCGCTCCAGCCCACGTACACCGGCTTCGCGGGTGTAGTAGCGGATGATGTCGCGGATCGCTTCGGCGTCGAATTCCAGCTCGCCTTTCTTCAAACCGTTGGCAGTAATCTGCTTCGGCGAAAGGTACTTGACGGCGATGTTGATTTTCTCGTCTTCGGTGTAACCCGGCAGACGAATCACTTCCATCCGGTCGAGCAGCGCCGGTGGAATATTCATCGAGTTCGAGGTGCACAGGAACATCACATCGGACAGGTCGTAATCGACTTCCAGATAGTGATCGTTGAAGTTGTGGTTCTGCTCCGGATCGAGCACTTCCAGCAACGCCGACGCTGGATCGCCACGCATGTCGCTGCCCATTTTGTCGATTTCATCGAGCAGGAACAGCGGGTTGCGGACGCCCACTTTTGTCATCTTTTGAATCAATCTACCTGGCATCGAACCGATATAAGTCCGGCGATGACCACGAATTTCCGCTTCATCGCGCACACCACCGAGGGCCATGCGCACGAATTTACGGTTGGTGGCGTGAGCAATCGACTCCGCCAGCGAGGTTTTACCCACGCCAGGAGGACCAACCAGGCACAACACCGGGCCACGAATCTTCTTCACGCGCTTCTGTACGGCGAGGTATTCGAGGATGCGTTCTTTGACTTCTTCCAGACCGTAGTGGTCGGCGTCGAGGATGTCTTCTGCACGCGCCAGGTCCAGACGCACTTTGCTCTGAGCCTTCCACGGCACCTGAACCAGCCAGTCGATGTACGAACGCACCACGGTCGCTTCCGCGGACATTGGCGACATTTGCTTCAGCTTGTTCAGTTCGGCCTGGGCCTTGGCCAAGGCGTCTTTCGGCAGGCCGGCGGCATCGATGCGCTTTTTCAGCTCTTCGATTTCGTTGTGGCCTTCATCGCTGTCGCCGAGTTCTTTCTGAATGGCCTTCATCTGCTCATTCAGGTAGTACTCGCGCTGGCTGCGCTCCATTTGTTTTTTGACGCGACCGCGAATGCGTTTTTCGACTTGCAGCAGATCGATCTCGGCATCCAGCAACGCCAGGACGTGCTCGACCCGGGCCGACAAATCGATGATTTCGAGAATTTCCTGCTTCTGCTCGATCTTCAGGGCCATGTGCGCGGCCATGGTGTCGACCAGGCGGCCTGGCTCGTCGATGCTGTTGAGCGACGACAGGACTTCAGCGGGGACTTTCTTGCCCAGCTGCACATATTGTTCGAACTGAGCCAGCAGGCTGCGGACAAACACTTCCGACTCGCGCTCAGGCGCATCGACTTCATCGATCAAGGAGACTTCGGCACGGCAGTGGCCGTCCACTTCGCTGAAGCGCTCCACGGCGCCGCGCTGCTCACCTTCGACCAGAACCTTGACCGTGCCGTCAGGCAACTTGAGCAACTGCAGAACGGTAGCGATCGTACCTACGCGATAAAGTGCTTCTTCACCGGGATCGTCGTCAGCAGGGTTTCTCTGGGCCAGCAGAAGGATCTGCTTGTCGCCCGTCATCGCTGCCTCGAGGGCTTCGATGGATTTCTCGCGCCCCACGAACAGCGGGATAACCATGTGCGGATAAACCACGACATCACGCAATGGCAGGAGAGGCAATTCGATGGTTGTCTTCATGATTTCGCCTCTACGGCGGCCATAAGGCCGTAAACAGATGGAAGTAAGCTTGAAACCAAGATGGGGGCTGCCTTGAAAAAAAACAAGCGCAAAGAGGACGTTAAAAATGCTTTAAAAGAAAAGGGGCCCGAAGGCCCCTTCTTTATTCCAGCTGCGTGACGCTTAAGCGTCTGGCGCGGCCTTGGCAGCCGGCTCACTGTTTTCGTAGATATACAGTGGCTTGGACTTGCCTTCTATAACGCTTTCATCGATCACTACTTTACTCACCTCGGACTGCGAGGGGATTTCATACATAGTGTCGAGCAATACACCTTCGAGAATCGAGCGCAGTCCACGGGCACCGGTCTTGCGTTCCAGGGCACGTTTGGCGACCGATTTGAGTGCGTCGGCCCGGAATTCCAGGTCCACGCCTTCCATCTCGAACAGCTTGGCATACTGTTTGGTCAGAGCATTTTTCGGCTCGGTGAGGATCTGCATCAATGCAGCCTCATCAAGCTCGTCCAGCGTGGCAAGAACCGGTAGACGACCGACGAATTCCGGGATCAGACCGAACTTGACCAGATCGTCAGGCTCGACTTCACGCAGGGATTCACCGACTTTCTTGCCTTCTTCCTTGCTGCGCACTTCTGCGTTGAAACCGATGCCGCCCTTGGTGGAACGGTTTTGAATAACCTTTTCCAGACCAGAGAATGCGCCGCCGCAGATGAACAGGATGTTACGGGTGTCAACCTGAAGGAATTCCTGCTGCGGATGCTTGCGACCACCTTGAGGCGGAACGGAAGCGACCGTACCTTCGATCAGCTTGAGCAGGGCCTGCTGCACGCCTTCACCGGAAACATCCCGGGTGATCGACGGGTTGTCAGACTTGCGCGAGATCTTGTCGATCTCATCGATGTAGACAATGCCCATCTGGGCTTTTTCTACGTCGTAATCGCACTTCTGCAGCAGCTTCTGAATGATGTTCTCGACATCTTCACCCACATAACCCGCCTCGGTGAGGGTGGTTGCGTCGGCGATGGTGAACGGAACGTTCAACAAGCGGGCCAGTGTTTCGGCAAGCAGGGTTTTACCCGAGCCTGTCGGGCCGATCAGCAAGATGTTGCTCTTGCCGAGTTCGACGTCGTCATTCTTTTTGTCACGCTGGTTCAGGCGTTTGTAGTGGTTGTACACCGCTACAGCCAGAACCTTTTTTGCACGCTCCTGACCAATCACGTACTGATCAAGGATGCCGCTGATTTCTTTAGGCGAAGGCAATTTATGCGCGCTGCTTTCCGCCTGGGCTTCCTGCACCTCCTCTCGGATGATGTCATTGCACAGGTCGACGCACTCGTCGCAGATAAAGACCGAGGGGCCGGCAATCAATTTGCGCACTTCATGCTGGCTTTTGCCACAGAAGGAGCAATAGAGCAGCTTGCCGTTGTCCTCGCCGTTGCGGGTGTCAGTCATTCGTTCGATCCAAATCCGATAGGCTTGCAACACAAGATGAAGGCTATTGCGGGCTTTTTCAAGCCCGCTGGTGATCGGACCAGCCGACCCGCCTTATTTTGAGCTGCTTATATTAAGCGGGGCGCTGGGTGATCACTTCATCGATCAACCCGTATTCACGCGCGGCTTCTGCACTCATGAAATTGTCGCGGTTGGTATCGCGCTCGATCTCTTCAAGCGTGCGCCCGCTATGCTTGGCCATCAGCGTGTTGAGACGCTCACGAATGAAGAGGATTTCCTTGGCATGGATTTCGATATCCGAAGCCTGCCCCTGGAAACCGCCCAGTGGCTGGTGAATCATCACGCGTGAGTTCGGCAGGCAGTAACGCTTGCCAGGAGCACCGGCGGTCAGCAGGAATGCGCCCATGCTGCAGGCCTGACCGATACAGGTGGTCGACACGTTTGGCTTGATGAACTGCATGGTGTCGTAGATCGACATGCCTGCCGTCACCGAACCGCCCGGGGAGTTGATATAGAGATGGATGTCCTTGTCCGGGTTTTCCGCTTCAAGGAACAGCAGCTGCGCACAAATCAGGTTGGCCATGTAGTCCTCTACCGGACCCACCAGAAAGATCACCCGCTCCTTGAGAAGACGCGAGTAAATGTCGTAGGCGCGCTCGCCACGAGCAGACTGCTCGACAACCATCGGGACCAGGCCGCCTGCGGCCTGGATATCAGAGTTCTGCTGAATATACGAATTACGGAACATGCTCTGCAGTCACTCCCAAATAGTTATGTCTTGAATACGCATAAGCCAGCACGAAGGCTGGCTTATGGTGTGTGCTTCTTACCGCAGAAAAGATCAGTCGGCTTGTGGAGCTTCTACCGGCTTGACCGCTTCTTCGTAAGAGACCGATTTGTCGGTCACGCTAGCTTTCTGCAGAACAGTATCCACAACTTGCTCTTCCAGCACAACCGAACGGACTTCGTTCAGTTGCTGCTCGTTCTTGTAGTACCAGGACACAACCTGCTCAGGCTCTTGGTAGGCCGAAGCCATTTCCTGGATCATTTCGCGAACGCGGGCTTCGTCAGGCTTGAGGTCGAATTGCTTGACCACTTCAGCCACGATCAGACCCAGAACAACGCGACGCTTGGCTTGCTCTTCGAACAGCTCGGCTGGCAGTTGGTCAGGCTTGATGTTGCCGCCGAACTGCTGAACAGCCTGCACGCGCAGACGGTCAACTTCGTTGGACAGCAGAGCCTTTGGCACTTCGATCGGGTTGGTGGCCAGCAGACCGTCCATTACCTGATTCTTGACCTTGGATTTGATTGCCTGACGCAGCTCACGCTCCATGTTCTTGCGAACTTCGGCGCGGAAGCCTTCCAGACCGGTTTCCTTGATGCCGAATTGAGCGAAGAACTCTTCGTTCAGCTCAGGCAGTTTTGGCTCGGAAACAGTGTTCACAGTTACGGTGAACTCAGCGGTTTTGCCCGCCAGGTCCAGGTTCTGATAGTCAGCTGGGAAGGTCAGGTTCAGAACGCGCTCTTCGCCGGCTTTAGCGCCAACCAGACCGTCTTCGAAACCCGGGATCATGCGGCCGGAACCCAGAACCAGCTGAGTGCCTTTGGCGGAACCGCCAGCGAACACTTCACCGTCAACCTTGCCGACGAAATCGATGTTCAGTTGGTCGTCGTTCTGAGCGGCGCGATCGGCCACTTCGAAACGGGTGTTCTGCTTGCGCAGCACGTCCAGCATTTTGTCCAGATCGGCGTCAGCCACGTCAGCGCTCAGGCGCTCAACGGTGATGCCTTCGAAACCGGCAACGGTGAACTCTGGGAACACTTCGAAAATCGCGACGTATTCCAGGTCTTTGCCAGCTTCCAGGGATTTCGGCTCAATCGAAGGAGCGCCAGCCGGGTTCAGCTTTTGCTCAACTACGGCTTCGTAGAAAGAGGACTGGATGACGTCGCCTACAGCTTCCTGACGTGCATCAGCACCAAAACGGCGCTTGATTTCGCTCATCGGCACTTTGCCTGGACGGAAACCAGCGATCTTGGCCTTTTGGGCGGTCTGCTGCAGACGCTTGTTGACCTGAGTCTCGATGCGCTCAGCCGGCACGGTGATGCTCATGCGGCGCTCAAGAGCAGAAGTATTTTCAACAGAAACTTGCATGGATATTCCTCGTTGCACAGACGTTGGCCGGCCGTTTCCGACCCCAGAATCAAGGGCATGCATTCTAGTAGGTCAAACTCAAGAAGTCACCCTACTGAAAACGGGTAACAACGCAGCAGGCAATTTATAGGTGCGAATGCATGAATGCATCTCGCCCCGGTGGCAAATACAGCCAATCATGCCAGGGCTCTGCGCCAACCCTTCTATATATAGAAGCGATTGCCAGGCATCTCCCTGACAGCCGATCTCGCGAGCAAGACCGGCGAGCAGCACGGCATCATCGAGAAACAAAAATACGACGAAACGCCCTGCGCCTGCGACCCAGAACCTGCAGTCGCGAAACACTCAGACCACTAAAACAAAAAAGGCGCCAGACTGTTAAATCTGGCGCCTTTCGGAATATGGGGTGGACGATGGGGATCGAACCCACGACAACGGGAGTCACAATCCCGTGCTCTACCAACTGAGCTACGCCCACCATATTGCGTAACAAAGAAGCCAAACAACTTCTTCGTTGAGCTCCAGCCAAGCCAGCGGCCTGAATGAAGCTTTATTTGGTGCGGATGAAGAGACTCGAACTCTTACGCCTCGCGGCGCTGGAACCTAAATCCAGTGTGTCTACCAATTCCACCACATCCGCATGTAGCCGTTAAAGCAAAGGCGCCAGACTGTTAATCTGGCGCCTTTCGAAATATGGGGTGGACGATGGGGATCGAACCCACGACAACGGGAGTCACAATCCCGTGCTCTACCAACTGAGCTACGCCCACCATATCGCGTTACTTGTGCCAAAGCTGCCTAATGGCGCACCCGGCAGGACTCGAACCTGCGACCATCCGCTTAGAAGGCGGATGCTCTATCCAGCTGAGCTACGGGCGCCTTGTTAATCTGTACCCTTGAAGGACTACAAACTAAGTGCTTTCCAGCCTTGCAGAATCGTAATTCCACTCGACCTTCTTAACCAGTGCTAGGCTGTGCCCGACAAGTGCGACGAATAGTATAGAGCCCCCCGTAGGGCGTCAAATCCTTTTTAAAAAAAATTCATTTAATTAAAGGGGTTAGAGGAATTTGCAGACCAAGCGCCTTTGCCCTCACCTCATGACATGCGAGAATGCGTTCTCTTTTTTTCCCCTCTCGATGGTTAATCACGCGCAATGACTGCACAACTAATCGACGGCAAATCGATCGCCGCCAGCCTGCGCCAGCAGATCGCCAAACGCGTCACCGAGCGTCGCCAGCAAGGCCTGCGCACTCCCGGTCTCGCGGTGATCCTGGTCGGCAGCGATCCTGCCTCTCAGGTTTATGTCTCGCACAAGCGTAAAGACTGTGAAGAGGTCGGCTTCATTTCCCAAGCCTACGACCTGCCTTCCGAAACCACTCAAGAAGCGCTGACCGCCCTGATCGATCGCCTGAACGACGACCCGGCAATCGACGGCGTTCTGCTTCAGCTTCCGTTGCCTGAACACCTGGACGCGTCCAAATTGCTGGAACGCATTCGTCCGGACAAAGACGTCGACGGCTTCCATCCTTATAACGTCGGTCGTCTGGCCCAGCGCATTCCGCTGCTGCGCCCTTGCACGCCCAAAGGGATCATGACCCTGCTGGAAAGCACCGGGGCCGATCTTTACGGGATGGACGCAGTGGTCGTCGGCGCCTCCAACATTGTCGGGCGACCGATGGCGATGGAATTGCTGCTGGCCGGTTGCACCGTGACCGTCACCCACCGCTTCACCAAGGATCTGGCAGGCCACGTCGGTCGTGCCGATCTGGTGGTGGTCGCCGCCGGCAAGCCGGGCCTGGTCAAGGGTGAATGGATCAAGGAAGGCGCGATCGTGATCGACGTCGGCATCAACCGTCAGGAAGACGGCAAACTGGTCGGAGACGTGATCTACGAAACCGCCCTGCCCCGCGCCGGCTGGATCACTCCAGTACCGGGCGGCGTCGGCCCGATGACCCGCGCCTGCCTGCTGGAAAACACGCTGTACGCAGCGGAAACGCTGCACAGCTGAGTTCACGCCTCGATCCAGGCAACGAACAAAAGAACCCCGCCAATGGCGGGGTTCTTTTTGCCCGCTGAACGGCCCCTACCACTCGCCGGAAACCTGCTGTTTTGTAGGGCTTTTCAAGGACTTTGACTTGTTGATTGAACAACCATCGACAGTTCTTCAGCCATACTCCTAAAATGCGTCGTTTTTAAAGAAACAACCCGTTACAAACGGCTAATCCACACCTTATGAGTCTGCCAGCGTGAAAATCCGTCTTTCCATCCTGAGCCTATTTTTTGCATTTACAGGGACGTTCATCACGCCAGCGGTCAATGCTGCTGAAACCACCGCGGCACCTCGAGATACGAAACAACTCAAGCTGGCTTCCGGCAGCTCCTTGCTGCTGGATATGCAGACCAACAAAGTCATCTATGCCAGCAACCCCGATGTAGTTGTCCCTATCGCCTCCGTCAGCAAATTGATGACCGGTCTTGTCGTGGTCGAAGCCAGACAAAACATGGACGAGTACATCAATATCAACATCAGCGATACGCCAGAAATGAAAGGCGTGTATTCCCGGGTGAAACTCAAAAGCGAATTGCCGCGCAGGGAAATGCTGCTGATCGCGCTGATGTCCTCGGAAAACCGCGCAGCCGCGAGCCTGGCCCACCACTATCCGGGCGGCTATGTCGCATTCATTGCCGCGATGAACGCCAAGGCCAAGGCACTGGGCATGACCAGCACCCACTTCGTCGAACCGACTGGCCTCTCCCCTCGTAACGTTTCTACCGCACGCGACCTGAGCAAATTGCTGATCGCGGCGCACAAGTACCCGTTATTGACCGAGTTGAGCACCACCAAGGAAAAAACCGTCTCGTTTCGCAAACCCAATTACAGCCTGGGTTTCCGCAACACCGACCATCTGGTCGGCAAGCCGAACTGGGACATCAAGTTGACCAAAACCGGCTTTACCAATGAAGCCGGCCACTGCCTGGTGCTGGTGACCAGCATGGGTAATCGTCCGGTGGCGCTGGTGATTCTCGATGCGTACGGCAAGTACACACACTTCGCCGATGCCAGTCGTATTCGCAACTGGGTCGAGACCGGCAAGGGCGCCAATGTTCCGTCTGAGGCCTTGCAGTACAAGTCGGAGAAGAACCTCAAGCACCGTCAGAGTGGTGTGGTTGAGGCTTCGAAGTAGTTGGGGATATATCCGTTTCATCGGTAACGGCGGCTGATGGTTTCGCCCTTACGGCGAGTCACTTTCGAAAAGCGCGAAAGTAACCAAAGCGCTCTTGCCCCTTTCGTTCGGTGCCTCGCCTAGGCTCGGCATGCCCTCGCTCCGGTCCTGCTCCGTGGGCCCGCCGCCATCGGCCATCCATGGCCGGGGGCGGCTAACCCGGCATCCATGCCGGGTTGCCCACTACGCAGAACCTCCACTCGGCCTCTCGTGGGGGCGCTCAGATCAAAAGCTGAAGGCGAGCTAACGCTCGGCCTGATGAGTGGTGGAAATCAAAAGCGTATGCGATTTCCTGTAGGAGCCGGCTTGCCGGCGAAAAGCGTTTGGGCGACGCGTTCATTCAGACAGCCCGCGTTATCGTTGGCGTCCATCGCTGCGATGCGGCGACCCGACAAGCCAGCTCCTACAATTTTGAATCGTGTGAACCCAATCCATTGTAGGAGCCGGCTTGCTGGCGATGGCGTCGATCCAGTTAATAAATATGTTGGATGACCCACCGCTATCGCCAGCAAGCCGGCTCCTACAGGGGGTTGGTGTGCATGTCCGGAATGAGTGAACGCATCAAAGAAGGGCAACACGGACGACTGAAGAGCCAGGTCGGCTTTCAGGCCGCCTCGGCGGCTGTGGCGGTAGTCGCCCCCTCGAGAGGCTGAGCGCAGGTTCTGCGCAGTGGGCAACCCGGCATGGATGCCGGGTTAGCCGCCCCCGGCCATGGATGGCCGATGGCGGCGGGCCCACGGAGCAGGACCGGAGCGAGGGCATGCCGAGCCTAGGCGAGGCACCGAACGAAAGGGGCAAAAGCCCTTTGGTTACTTTGGGGCTTTTCCAAAGTGACTCGCCGTAAGGGCGAAACCAATAGCCGCCGTTACCGCAATAACGGATATACCCCCAATCCACTGAACGCCAAACCGAAAACCTCAATCATTCGGCAACGGCATCTGATCATCATCCGGAATACCATCCCCCGCACTCGGATCCCTTGGCCTCACCACCGGCCTGACCAATGGATCACGCATCGGACTGCCCGGATCCATCACCGGATCAATATCATCCTCCACAGTGGTTGGAACACTGTCCGGACGCTTGTCGTCAAAACTCGAATCAGTAGACATACGCACCTCACACAAAACGTCAGGGTTTCAAATTCGCGAGCGGGTCGTAAGGTTTGGCGGGAGCCTTGCCCGCCTCGCCCGGTTTTACATCCCTTGGCGCCCTGGCTGGTCCGATGGGGTCGACCTGAGGGTCGGCAAGGTCCGGTGAATCCGGATCGAAACCCAACTCATTGCCTGATGAATGCTCGGACGAGTGCGGCCCGGAGGGTGAAGTGGGATGTGTCATGGACGCCTCCTTGGAACGGACCCGGAAACATCCGGGCCCTTATCCTTTAGAGGCCAATCGCAAGTGGCAGTGCCGGGCAGATGACGAACGGGAAGCTTACTGCGAAGTCAGCGCCTTCTTCGCACGGGTAGCGGCCTGCTCCTGGCCGGCCTGAGCCAGATCGTTCGCCGCTTTCAACCAACGCGACTGATCAACGTTGGCCGGAATCTGCTCCGGTTTCTGGATCAGCACCGCCCAACCACCCGCATCCTTGAACGACGACTCAAACGAGCTGAAGCTCATCAACTCCCGACGATTCATTCCCGAGCGCAGCAACACAGTCCGCTTCTGACGGTTGTACCCGGCGAGAATGGCGTAACGCGGTTCAGCCCAGAACGCCGAGCCTTCAGTGAAGCGCACCATCACCGGGTAACCCGCCGCAACCTGGGTCAGCAGCGCAGGCAAATGGCTGTCGAGTGGGTAAACGACCATCCCGTACTCGCGGGCGAGGTTCTGCATGTTCTGCTGCAATTGCGCTTCGGCGCCCGGCAGGTGCAAAGGTTTTTCGAGCAACCCCGGGGTAATCACGATGCCCTGCTGGGCCAACAGACTGGCCAGCACCTGGGGCCCGCTTTGAAAGCTTTGCCCACGGTAGAACGTCCCGCTGAGTTCCACGCGTTCCGGCAGACGCTTGACCTCCGGCGCCACGCTGCCCGCGCAGCCTGCCAGACCTGCAACACAGCCAACAATCAGGGCTGCCGTTCGAATTCGCGAAAATACCCGCACCATCATCACTCTCTTGTTCAGACGCCAGGTGTCCGTGCTCCCGGCTTGGCCGTTGATCATAGGACGCCGCGCGACAGCGGTATAGCCTTAACCGGCAGTTGATTGCGTTCGATAGAGCGAACTGATTGGTCGGCACCGACCTTTGGTCAATAGCCTGCAACATGGCAGCGACTAGACTGTCACTTGCAAAGCGTGTGTGCCCGAAGCAGGGCGAAGAGGAGGCACTGATGAGCCTGACAATGACCATTGTGATGTTGATTTTCAGTTGGCTGGCTGTTGCCGCCGCCATGTTGTGGGGAGTCCTGCGAATTGCCCGCAGGCACCATCACCACCCCGCCCAGCCGGCTCGGGTGACGAAAACCGATAAACCGGTTGCACGTCACGCCACTGCGCACTGACGGACACTTTTTAATACCCCAAATACAAACGGCCGCCTGGACTCTTGCGAGTGCAGGCGGCCGTTTTCGTTTCAGCCCAGGTTACGCTTCAGCGGCAATGCGCTTCTGCTTGGCCCGTCGCGACATCATGTTCAAGCCTTCAATCGTTGCCGAGAACGCCATGGCTGCGTAGACGTAGCCTTTCGGTACGTGGGCGCCGAAGCCTTCGGCGATCAGCGTCATGCCGATCATGATCAGGAAGCCCAGCGCCAGCATCACCACCGTCGGGTTGTCGTTGATGAACTTGGCCAATGGGTCAGCCGCCAACAACATCACCAGCACCGACACCACCACCGCGATGATCATGATCGGCAAATGCTCGGTCATGCCGACAGCGGTAATGATGCTGTCGATGGAGAACACCATGTCCAGCATCAGGATCTGACCGATCGCGGCAGCAAAGCCCAAGGTCACGGTCGAGGTCGCCGACTTCGGATCTTCCGGCGCCGGGTCCATGCTGTGATGGATCTCGGTGGTCGCCTTCCACAACAGGAACAGGCCGCCGGCGATCAGGATCATGTCCTTCCAGGAGAACGCGTGGCCGAGGATCTCGATCACCGGCTCAGTCAACTGGACGATGAACGCGATGGTGCTCAGCAGTGCCAGTCGCAGGATCAGCGCCATGCCGATACCGATGCGCCGCGCCTTCTGCCGATGCTGTTCCGGCAGTTTGTTGGTCAGGATCGAGATGAAGATCAGGTTATCGATGCCAAGCACGATTTCCATCACCACCAGCGTGGCCAGGGCGACCCAGGCGGTGGGGCTTGCAGCAAGTTCTAAAAGGTATTCCATGGGTCAGTCCTGACTCGTTTTAAGACGGTTTAGATTTCCTGGGACGACGATTCGGTTTTCTCTTTGTCGTCGCCCGATGATTCTTTCTTGCTGATCAACCCGCTGGTGGCATCGCTGAGCGCTTGCTCGGCGGCTTTGTGGGTGTCGTCAATCGCTTGCTTGGCGGATTCGGCAGCCTTGCCCATCAGTTGCTGAGCGCTTTTTTCGGCCTGGTCGCAACCGGCCAGCACCAGTAAAGACGCAATCAACAGTGCCGTGGTTTTAAGCTTCATGATGCTTTCCTCGATAGAACAAAACGGGCCGAAACGATGGCCCGTTGATAGCGAGGCATTCTAGGGAGGCAAACACTTCAGGAAAATTCGTATTTTTAGCGGTTATACTTCGGTTTTCACGAACTGTAGGTCGCCATGCTCAACTATCGACAACTGCATTACTTCTGGGTCGTGGCCAAGACCGGCAGCATCGTGCGCGCCTGCGAACAGCTGAACCTGACGCCGCAAACCATCAGCGGGCAGATTTCCTTGCTCGAACAAACGTATGGCATCGAGTTGTTTCGTCGGGTCGGCCGACAGCTGGAACTCACCGAAGCCGGCCGCCAGACCCTGCCCTACGCCGAGCAGATGTTTCAGCTCGGCGGTGAATTGGAGCTGATGCTGCGGGCGCAACCCAATGAGCAACAGATTCTGTTTCGGGTTGGCGTGGCTGATGTGGTGCCCAAATCCATCGTCTACCGCCTGATCGCGCCGACCATGGAGCTGAGCGAACCGCTGCGCATTACCTGTCGCGAAGACAAACTCGAACGCTTGCTCGCCGACCTGGCGATTCAGCGCCTCGATCTGGTGATCTCCGACAGCCCGATGCCGTCGCACCTCGACATCAAGGGCTACAGCCAGAAACTCGGGGAATGCGGAATCAGCTTCTTCGCCACCGCCGAACTGGCGGCGCAGTACGGCCAGGATTTCCCGCGCAGCCTGCACGGCGCACCGCTACTGATTCCGGGGCCGGAAACCGTGGTGCGCAGTCGTTTGCAACGCTGGTTTGCCGAGCAGCAGATTCAGCCGCGCATCGTCGGTGAGTTCGACGACAGCGCGTTGATGCAGGCTTTCGGCCAATCCGGCAGCGGAATTTTCATCGGCCCGAGCGTGATTGCCGATGAGGTGAAGCGTCAGTGCGGCGTGGAATTGATTGGCCAGACCGACGCCGTGACCGAGTCGTTCTACGCCATTTCGGTGGAGCGCAAGGTCAAGCACCCCGGCATCGTTGCGATTACCGAAGGTGCCCGACGCGAGCTGTTCACCGAGATATGAGGGTCAGGCGCAGACTTCGCGGGGCTTGAAGGTCATCAGCGCCATGGCCAACAGGATCGAGATCAGAATAAAACCGGCCGCCGCAAAGCCAAGCCCACCCAGGCCAACGCTGTCGATCACCCGGCCACCGACCATCGCGCCCAGACCGATACCGAGGTTGGCGCCAGCAATGTTCAGCGACGCGGCAAACGCCGGTGCTTCAGGTGCGGCTTTCATCAAACGCACATGGCTGACCAGGAACAACGCCGCTTGTGTCACACCCCAAATGCCCATTGCCGCCGCCAGACCCAGCGGCGAATGGATGTTCGGAACCAGCGTCACCATGCCGGCGATCATGAACGCGCAGAACGTCACGGAAGCGATCAGCGGATGACGATCCACCGCGCGACCGCCCAGCGAGTTGCCGATCAGGCCCACCGCGCCGAAGCCCATCAGGCACCAACCCACCACGGTGCCGTTGAAACCGGCCAACCGCTCAAGAATGTCCGCCAGATAGGTGTAAGCGGTGAACATGCCGCTGAACACCAGGATCGACAGCAACACGTGCCCGATCATCAACGGGCTGCGCAGGATCTTGAACTGCGAACGGAAGCTCACCTGGTGTTGATGCAGGCTGGTTTTCGGCAAGTAGATAAACAGCAGCAACGCCTTGGCAAACGCGATCACCGCCAGAATGCCGAAGGCACTGCGCCAGCCGAACGCATCGGAAATCAACGTACCCACCGGAATCCCGAACACGGTCGCGCAAACGATGCCGAAACCTATCTTGGCAATGGCGCGCCCGGCGTAATCCGGCCCGACGATGTCCACCGCCGTTTCACTGGCCAGGGCCCAGAACACAGGCAGCCCGAGCGCGGGGATCAACCGCGCAACGGCCATCACCCAGATGTTCGGCGCAAACGCCGCGAGGGTGTTGGCCAGACCGAACATGATCAACACCGAGATGAACAGCTTGCGCCGTTCGAACCGGGCGAAGTACGCGGTCAGGAACGGCCCGAACGCGGCGACAGTGAAGGCGAACAACGTCACCAGCAAACCCGCCTGGGGGATGGTCACTTCAAGATCCCGGGCGATTGCCGGCAACAGGCCGACGATGATGAATTCCGTGGTCAGCACCGTGAAACCGGCGGCGGACAACAGAAGGATGGGCAACAGCATGCAGAACTCCAGAAAACGACAACACCAGCGATAGCCCGAAGGCTCGCTGGCAGACATGAAAATGAGGATGCGCAATCTTAACAGAGTGTTTCCAAAGGCGGTTGCACGAACCTGCACATCGCGTTTAACAGGCGGGTGGCAGATCGTCACAGGTCTGAGGGATGCGGACGACGCTGTGATAAAGTCCGCGCCCTGCGATTCGTACACCCTGTTCATCCGCCCTTTAATGGCCGCGATGTCGCGACACCCCGCACCTAATAAAATCAGAGATGCCGTTTTATGACCGCTTCATCCCCTTCGCTATTGCAACGCTTGAAACGCTTGAGCCTGGTTACGCAAATCATCATCGGCCTGCTCGCCGGGATTGCCCTGGCGCTGGTTGCGCCGGACGTGGCGAAGTCCACTGCGTTCATCGGCAAAGTGTTCGTCTCGGCGCTGAAAGCCGTCGCGCCGATTCTGGTGTTCGTGCTGGTCATGGCGTCGATCGCCAACCACAAGCACGGCCAGGAAACCCACATCCGCCCAATTCTGTTTCTGTACTTGCTGGGCACGTTTGCGGCGGCCGTGGTCGCGGTCGTGGCCAGCATGATGTTCCCGTCGAGCCTGGTGCTGTCCACCCACGACGTCGCGGTGACGGCGCCGGGCGGTATCGGCGAAGTGCTGCAAAGCCTGCTGCTGAGCGTGGTGGATAACCCGGTCAGCGCGCTGATGAATGCCAATTTCATCGGCATTCTGGCGTGGGCCATCGGCATGGGCGTCGCCATTCGCCATGCCGGTGACACCACGCGTGAAGTGCTCGGCGACTTGTCCAACGGCGTGACCCTGATCGTGCGCCTGGTGATCCGTTTTGCGCCGCTGGGGATTTTCGGCCTGGTGGCGTCGACCCTCGCCACTTCCGGTTTCGGTGCCTTGATCGGCTACGCGCATCTGCTGGCGGTGTTGCTGGGTTGCATGCTGTTTGTGGCGCTGGTGATGAACCCGGTGATCGTGTTCTGGAAGCTGCGTCGCAACCCGTATCCGCTGGTGATCATGTGTTTGCGTGAAAGTGGCATTACGGCGTTTTTCACCCGCAGTTCGGCGGCGAATATTCCGGTCAATCTGGAGTTGAGCAAGCGCCTGGGTCTGCATGAGGACACTTATTCGGTTTCGATTCCTCTGGGTGCGACGATCAACATGGCGGGTGCTGCGATCACCATTACCGTGCTGACCCTGGCGGCTGTGCATACGCTGGGTATTGCCGTGGACATTCCGACTGCCATCCTGCTGAGTGTCGTTGCGGCGATTTGTGCCTGTGGCGCTTCGGGTGTGGCGGGTGGTTCGTTGTTGCTGATTCCACTGGCGTGCAGTCTGTTCGGCATTCCGAGCGAGATCGCCATGCAGGTGGTGGCGGTTGGTTTCATTATTGGTGTGCTGCAGGATTCGGCGGAGACTGCGCTGAATTCTTCGACTGATGTGCTGTTTACGGCGGCGGCTTGTTTGGGTGAGGACGAGAAGGCTCAGCGTTTGGCGTGACGCGTGGTTTGGTGGTTTGGTTTGGGGCATATCCGTTGCTGCGGTAACGGCCTCTATTGGTTTCGCCCTTACGGCGAGTCACTTGGAAAAGCCCCAAGTAACCAAGGGCTCTTGCCCCTTTCGTTCGGTGCCTCGCCTAGGCTCGGCATGCCCTCGCTCCGGTCCTGCTCCATGGGCCCGCCGCCATCGGCCATCCATGGCCGGGGGCGGCTAACCCGGCATCCATGCCGGGTTGCCCACTACGCAGAACCTCCACTCGGCCTCTCGAGGGGGCGCTCAGATCAAAAGCGGAAGGCGAGCTAACGCTCGGCCTGATGAGCGGTGGAAATCAAAAGCGCACATCGCCCCCTGTAGGAGCCGGCTTGCCGGCGAAAAACGTCCGAACAACGCGTTTATTCAGACAGCCCGCGTTATCGTTGACGTCCATCGCCAGCAAGCTGGCTCCTACAATTTTGAATCGTGTGAACCCAATCCCGTGTAGGAGCCGGCTTGCTGGCGATAGCGTCCGTCCAGTCAATAAATGCGTCGACTGACCCACTGCTATCGCCAGCAAGCCGGCTCCTACAGGGGAATGTGCAAACATCCAACACTGGTGCGGCCATCACAATGCGGGAGTGTGTACACGACCAAAGAGCCAGGTCGGCTTTCAGGCCGCCTCGGCGGCTGTGGCGGTAGTCGCCCCCTCGAGAGGCCGAGTGGAGGTTCTGCGCAGTGGGCAACCCGGCATGGATGCCGGGTTAGCCGCGCACGGCCAGGGATGGCCGATCGCGGCGGGCCCACGGAGCAGGACCGGAGCGAGGGCATGCCGAGCATTAGCGAGGCACCGAACGAAAGGGGCAAAAGCGCTTTGGTTACTTTCGCGCTTTTCGAAAGTGACTCGCTGTAAAAGCGAAACCAATAGAGGCCGTTACCGCAGCAACGGATATGTCCCCAGACAAAAAACCATAACCCCACTCCCACAAGAACAATAAAAAGCCCGCCAAGGCGCAAACCTTGGCGGGCTTTTTTGTACCCGGGCGGTTTAGAACGCGCCCATGTAATCGCGCTTGCCCACTTCCACACCGTTATGACGCAGCAATGCGTAAGCGGTAGTGACGTGGAAGAAGAACTGCGGCAGACCGTAGCTCAGCAAGTAAGCCTGGCCGCTGAAGCGCTTCTCTTTCGGCGTGCCCTGACGGGTGATGATCTCGATGCCTTCCTTGCCATTGATCTGCTCAGGCTTGATCTCGCCAATGTAAGCCAGAACCTTGGTCAGCAGCGCTTGCAGCTCGGCGAAGGTGGTTTCAGTGTCGTCGTACTTCGGCACTTCGATCTCGGCCAGACGCGAAGAAACACCCTTGGCGAAATCAACAGCGATCTGCACCTGACGCACCAGCGGGAACATGTCCGGGTACAGACGGGCTTGCAGGAAAGCGTTCGGATCAATGTTCTTGGCGGTGGCGTGGGCTTCTGCCTTGTTCAGAACGTCGCTCAGGGCGTTGAGCATTTGTTTGAAAACCGGAACGGAAGCGTCGTACAGGGAAATGGTCATGGCAGTCTCGTGTGGTGACAGGAGTGAAACGTGGGGTCGATTATAGCGATGCACGGTCCCAGGTGAAGCGATAGATATGGGCCGGCGGACCAGGATGGCAATTGCCGTTGTCGGCGTCGGCACCGACGATCGACCATTGCGCCCGGGAGGTTTCGCCCAACTCGCGGGCAGCCTGCGGATTGAAGCACTGACCGAGTTGTTCATCCGGCACCAACGCGTACGCCTGCGGATGTTCACGCAACCACTGCGCCGCCTGCTCGACCGTTGAACCGATCATTCCGAAATGCACGATCGGCTGCCTTGCGAACAACCAATGGCCCTCGCGCCAATTGACCAACACCAGGTCTGCGCCACGAGTCATGGTCGCCGCCTGCGCCATCAACGCCTCGTGGGGATTGGCGCCGTCCTTGACCGGCTCGATGAACCCTCGGGCGAACCACAGCGTGAACCAAACCACCGCCACCCCCTGAAAAATCCGCGAACCCAGTTGGCGTTGACGGAACCAGCGCCTGAGCAACCAAGGCACCAGCGGTGCAGCGACCAACACCAATCCCGGCAGCGCCGGATAAATGTACAACTTGCGCTTGCCGCTGCTCAGGCAGAAAAACAGCACCACCAGCACCACCCAACCCAGCAGCACCAACACGCGACCATCATGCTTGCGTAATTGCCGGCGCCAGGCGGGGATCAGCCACGGCAGCGCGAGCACCAGCGGCAACCAATATTGCGGAATGACGCTGACGAAGAAGTACCAGAACGGCTCCCGGTGATCCCAGGCGGCCGCATAACGCCCCGCCGTCTGGCGCAGCAGGATTTCCCGCACGTAGGCAATTTCCTCAGCACCGCCATTGAGAGCAATGGACAGCGCCAAGGGCAGCAGCCAGATACCCACGGCACCGAGCAGCACCACAACACCCAGGCACCATTTGCGCGCTTCGCCCGGCATCGCCACCACGCCGGACCAACCTTTGCGCACCGCGTAGGCATACGGGATCAGCATCAACGCCGGCACAAAGCCGACCCCTTTGGTGATCACGCCGATCCCCATCGCCGCGCAGCCCACGTAAAACCAGTGCCAGGCCGGCCCCAGCAGCAGGTGTCGGGCCAGACCGTACAGGCCCAGCGAGGTGAACAGAATCAGAAAACTGTCGATCTGGCCGGTGCGCAAAATGCTGTAGGTCTGATAGGTCGCCAGGTACAGCAGCGCGGCCGTCCGACCGGTTCGTTGGTTCCAAAGCCTGCGACCCAAGTCGTAGAGCATCGCCGTGACCGAGGTGGCAGACAGCAGCCCCGGAAGGTAAAGAGCAATGGCGGGCATCCCGGTGATCCAGGTGAAAAACGCCACGGTCCACATGAATATGGGTGGTTTATCGCCGTAAATCTCGGCAGCGCGATGGGGAATCAACCACGAACCGTTGTGCAGCATCTCCAGCGCCACGCCGAGGAAGCGCTCCTCGTCCACATTCTGCGGCTGGCGCAACCCGAGCCCTGCGCCGACCAGCAACAGAGCAAGCAGCATCAGCCCCAGGCATTCAACGCCGGGTGAAAGGGTTCGGCGCATGGGTCAGTCCTTCAAGGTTTTGCTGCGGGCAATCAATTGCAGGTTGCGCAAATAGACGATGGAACCGAACGCCTGGCCGATGATGAACACCGGGTCCTGTCGATAGATGGCGTACGCGAACAACAGCGCGCTGCCGATGATGCTCAGGTACCAGAAGCTCACCGGTATCACGCTGCGTTTTTTGTATTCGCTGTACAGCCACTGCAGGACAAAGCGCCCGGTGAAGGCGATCTGGCCGCTGAAACCGACCACCAGCCACAGGGTTTCGCGGGACAGATTCATCCTTCGATCTCCTGCGGCCGGGTGTTCAGGCGTGTGCGCCGGATCAGCCACCAGACGCCGATCAGGTCGAGAACCCCCACCAGCGCGCGGTCGATGTTGCCGTATTTTGAGACGCCGGCCGTGCGCGGTCGATGGTTGACCGGGTGGGTGAGCATGCGGCCGTTGTGGCGCTGGATCAGCGCGGGGATGAAGCGGTGCATGTGGTCGAAGTACGGCAAACGCAGGAACGCCGCGCGCTGGATCAGTTTCAACCCGCAGCCGGTGTCCGGCGTCTGATCCTTGAGCATGCGCCGGCGCAACCCGTTGGCAAACCGCGAAGCCCAGCGCTTGCTGGCAGTGTCGCGACGGTTGACCCGATGTCCGGCGACCAATTGCAGGTCGGCGGCTGCCGGCTCACGACGCACCAGCGCCAGCATGCCGGGGATGTCCGCAGGGTCGTTTTGCCCGTCACCATCAAGGGTTGCCAGCCATTGGCCACGGGCGGCGAGCGCGGCGTGATAGAGCGACGTGCTCTGCCCCAGCGAACGTTCATGTTGCAGGATGCGCAGCGTGTTCAGCCCGTTTTGCCGGGTCTGCCGCAACGCCTGCAACGTGGTGTCAGTGCTGCCATCGTCGACGACGATGACTTCATATGCTTCATCCGCCAGCGCGACGCGGATTTCTTCCAGCAGCGCGGTGAGATTGCTCGCTTCGTTCTTTGCCGGAATCAGCACGGATACAAATAAGTCCTGGCTCATGGAGGCCCCTGTTTTCCTGAATTTTTTATGTTCGAAGATCAACGCTTCAGCGCTGATAAAAGTGGCGATACCACTTCACGAATTGCCCGACGCCGGCCTCGACCGTCACGTGCGGACGAAAGTCGACCCACTGCGCCAATGCCGACACATCCGCCCAGGTCCTGTGCACATCGCCCGCCTGCATCGGCATCAAATTGCGCCGGGCAGGCCGGCCCAGCGCCGCCTCCAGGCATTCGACGAAATCCAGCAGCGCCACCGGCGTGCCGCGCCCGATGTTGAAAATCCGGTTGACGCCCTCCCCGGCGTTCTCCGGCAACGGCGGGCGTGGACGCAGGCGGACGATGCTTTCGACGATGTCGTCGATGTAGGTGAAATCCCGCGACATCAAGCCCTCGTTGTAGAGGTCGATGGGGCGATCGTTGAGGATCGCGTCGGTGAACTTGAACAGCGCCATGTCGGGGCGGCCCCAAGGTCCGTACACGGTAAAAAACCGCAGGCCGCTGGCCTGGAGCCCGTAGAGATGGCAGTAGCTGTGGGCCATCAGCTCATTGGCGCGCTTGCTTGCCGCGTACAGCGAAACCGGGTGATCGACGGCGTCTTCGACGCTGAATGGCAACTTGCTGTTGGTGCCATACACCGAACTGCTCGAGGCATAAATCAGATGATCCGGGCGATGGTGTCGGCAGGCCTCCAGCACATTCAAAAACCCTGTCAGGTTCGATTGCGCGTACACGTCCGGGTTGTCCAGCGAGTAGCGAACACCCGCCTGGGCCGCCAGATGGATGACATCTGTGAAGCGGTGATCCTTGAACAACGCCATCAAGGCAGGCTTGTCGACGATATCCAGCGTCTGGAAACGAAAGCCCGACAAGGCTCTCAGTTCCTTGAGCCGAGCGTGTTTGAGCGCCACGCTGTAGTAGTCGTTGAGGTTATCAATGCCGACCACTTCAAGGCCTTGCTCACACAGGCGCTTGACCGTGTGAAAACCGATGAAACCCGCGGCGCCGGTGACCAGTACGGTCATGGCAGGTGCGCGCCGATCAGCGCATTATTGCCAGTCGATTCCAACGTCAGCGTCATGCCTTGCTCCCGGTTGCAGTCAGTAAGGCCAGTGACGTCGTCGATACGCTCTGACGCCGCGCCCGACAGGCGCGACCGTTATCGCGCGGCCATGCATACGGTGCCCGTCGAATTGTAAAAATCGCGTTATGGATTGATGTAGCTTTTATGACCATTGCCAGGGGACGCGACGAATTCAGTTGCCATTGGCGCCCGCCCATCTAAAGTGCATGCCAGCTGAAGAAGAATATGAACCGGGTAAGGACGCAGCATCATGAGCATTGAGCAAGAAACAACCTTCGACGAGCCACGGCTCAACAGCACAGAAATCCGCATTCTGGGTTCGCTGATCGAGAAACAGGCCACCAGCCCGGAAACCTATCCGCTGACCCTCAATGCCCTGGTGATTGCCTGCAACCAGAAAACCAGCCGCGAACCGGTGATGAACCTCACCCAGGGCCAGGTCGGCCAGAGCCTGCGCGCCCTCGAAGGTCGCGGCTTTGCCAAACTGGTGATGGGCAGTCGTGCCGACCGCTGGGAGCACAAGGTCGACAAGGCACTGGAACTGGTGCCGGCACAGGTGATTCTGACGGGACTGCTGTTTTTGCGTGGTCCGCAGACGGTCAACGAACTGCTGACCCGCAGCGGCCGCATGCATGAGTTCGAAGATGCCGAGCAGGTTGTGCATCAGCTTGAACGGTTGATTGCGCGCGGTCTGGCGCTACTGATTCCGCGCCAGGCGGGGCAGCGTGAAGATCGCTACATGCATGCGCTGGGTGATCCGGCGGACATCGAAGCGATCCTCGCAGCGCGACAGAATCCGGTGGAGCGTGGTGGCGGCAGCGGCGTGTCGGTAGAACGCATCGAAGAGCTCGAAGCGCGGATTGCTGCGCTGGAAGAGCGCCTGGCACGCCTCGAGTAACCGCCACGATCTCCTGTAGGAGCGAGGCTTGCCCGCGAAGGCGATTTCCAATTCGACACAATGTTGGACGTTGAATTGCTTTCGCGGGCAAGTCGGATCGCCGCATCGCTCGCTCCCACAAAGGAAGTGCTACTCGCCGTCCCAGTAATCCACGCCGTCGGCCTGTCTGGCGATGGCAACGAAGCCCGAGGCATTACCCTCGGCATCGACCTTGAAGTCGTCCATCACCGCGTACTTGCCGGAGTCCGGGTATTCGCAGATTTCCGGCGATTGCTGGGTGCTGACCGCCAAATAGCGCAGTTCAGCCTTGCTGGTGTTGATGATCTGGTGCGCCGCTTCCGGACCGCCCGGCGGGCAGGCGATCACGTCACCGGCGCGGATCGGAAAACGCTCGGCGCCAAGACGAATCTCCCCTTCCCCCGCGACGACGTAGAACATCTCCTCGTTGACCCGATGACTGTGAAACGGGCTGCCGCGCATGCCCGGTTCCAGCACGTACAAGCGATAACCGAGCTTTTGCGCACCCAGTTGCTGACCGACGCGAGCCATCCGCTGTTGATAGCGGCCGGCGGTTTCACCGGTGGGCGCGAGGGCTTCGGGCAGCGGTTCGAGTTCGACCTGATGCAGGTTGAGGATGGGGGGATGCATGGGAAACCTCGGGCACGGTTTGATGGGGTGGCAAGTCTTGTTTTGCTGGGGAGCAGTATAGGAAATTTGCTGCGACTGACTGGATACCGAGTCGCAGCCATCGCGAGCGGGCTCGCTCCCACATTTGATCGCATTTCTACTGGAAGCACTCGGTCGAATGTGGGAGCGAGCCCGCTCGCGATGAGGCCAGTACTGCCAACAAATAGCGGAAGGCCTCAACTGCGGGCGAATTCCACCGCCTTCTGAAACTGCTCCTGCGTCGGACGCACGCCGGTGTACAACACGAACTGCTCCAGCGCCTGGATCGCGATCACTTCCAGTCCGGTGATCACCCGCTTGCCTTCGGCACGTCCCCGCACGATCAGCGGTGTTTCCGAGGGGATCGCCACCACATCGAAGACAGTCTCCGCTGCTGCGATGGTTTGCGCATCAAACGCCAGGTGATCGGCCTCAGGCCCGCCGGTCATGCCGATCGGTGTCACGTTGATCAACATTTGCGGGCGCCGGCTGCCCAGTTCGGCTTGCCATTCATAACCCAGCGATTCGGCCAGGGCACGTCCGGCGTGCTCGTTGCGGGCCACAATCAGGCCGTTCTGGTAGCCACCATCGCGCAATGCACTGGCCACCGCCTTGGCCATGCCGCCGCTGCCGCGCAGGGCAAAAGTCGACGCCTTGGGCACCTGGTGGGTTTCCAGCAACTGATCGATGGCGATGTAATCGGTGTTGTAAGCCTTGAGGTGGCCGTCCGTATTGACGATGGTGTTGATCGATTGAATCGCGGCAGCCGATGCGTCCAGTTCATCGACCAGCGCAATGCTGGCTTCCTTGAACGGCATCGACACGCCGCAGCCGCGAATCCCCAGGGCGCGGATGCCTGCGACGGCACCGGTCAGGTCCTGGCTGCGGAACGCCTTGTAGTAGAAATTCAGGCCAAGTTGTTCGTACAGATGATTGTGAAATCGCAGGCCAAAGTTCCCGGGGCGGCCCGACAGGGACATGCACAACTGGGTGTCTTTGTTGGGGTTCATCTGCATGAAAAATCTCCTTCAATTGCACTTTCAGATGGACGGGATTAGCCATGCCATCGCGTTCTGATCGATCATATCCGCGTACCTGCTCGTGGCAGCGAAGTTGGTAAGGAAGCCGGTACAGACCTTACACAAAATTTACCCAACGGCTGTGCTGATTTTCAGAAATACGCTGTCTTAGAAGTATCCCCGCGACAATCCTTGGGTCTATTGCAGACGCAAGCGCCGGGTCGATGAACCGAGGAACTATCATGATCCGTAAAATCCCCACAGTTGCCTTGCTGATCGGTGCTCTTGCTATCGCAGGGCAGGCAGAAGCGCATGGCGGTGGCGGGTGGCAAGGTCCAGCGGTATTTGGTGCGATCGTTGGCTCGGCCATCGTCGGTTCGGCCATCATCAATAGCGGCCGGCCGGTTTATGTGCAGCAACCGGTTTACGTGCAGCCACAGCCGGTTTACGTACAGCAGCCGCCACCGGTTTATTACCAGCCGGCACCGGTTTATGTGCAACAACCGGGTTATTACGGCCCGCCGCCGGTCTACTACGGTCCTCCCCGTGGTTATTACGGCCCGCCGCGTGGCTATTACGGGCCTGCGCATGGTTATGGCCGCTGGTAACAGGCTCGGGCGCTAACCGCGGGTTTTGACTGCGTTTATATCCATTATTTGGTGATGGCGGCTGGCGGTTTCGCCCTTACGGCGAGTCACTTGGAGAAGCGCCAAGTAACCAAGCGCTCTTGCCCCTTTCGTTCGGTGCCTCGCCTAGGCTCGGCATGCCCTCGCTCCGGTCCTGCTCCGTGGGCCCGCCGCGATCGGCCATCCTTGGCCGTGCGCGGCTAACCCGGCATCCTTGCCGGGTTGCCCACTGCGCAGAACCTCCACTCGGCCTCTCGAGGGGGCGCTCAGATCAAAAGCGGAAGGCGAGCTAACGCTCGGCCTGATGAGTGGTGAAAATCTAAAGCGTACGCGATCCCTGTAGGAGCCGGCTTGCCGGCGAAAAACGCCCGGAGACCGCGTTCATTCAGACAGCCCGCGTTATCGTTGACGTCCATCGCCAGCAAGCTGGCTCCTACAATTTTGAATCGTGTGAACCCAATCCCCGTGTAGGAGCCGACTTGCTGGCGATAGCGGTGGGTCAGTCAACGTATGTATTGGCTGGACGGACGCCATCGCCAGCAAGCCGGCTCCTACAGGGGATCGGTGTACATATCCGGAATGAGGGAACGCGCGCACCAAAGAGCCAGGTCGGCTTTCAGGCCGCCTCGGCGGCTGTGGCGGTAGTCGCCCCCTCGAGAGGCCGAGTGGAGGTTCTGCGCAGTGGGCAACCCGGCAAGGATGCCGGGTTAGCCGCCCCCGGCCATGGATGGCCGATGGCGGCGGGCCCACGGAGCAGGACCGGAGCGAGGGCATGCCGAGCATTAGCGAGGCACCGAACGAAAGGGGCAAAAGCGCTTTGGTTACTTTCCGCCGGGCCGCGCAGGCTTTTCGAAAGTGACTCGCCGTAAGGGCGAAACCAATAGCCGCCATCACCGCAGCAACGGATATACCCCCACCCAATCCCAAAAACCTCCTCAACATCACACTCGAACAGCAGTTTTAAGGCCCCACCCGTCGGCAAAAGTCTGGATAAATCGCATCAAGGTCGCTATCGGGACAGTGCTGACGGTTTAAGTTGGCAAGATTGACTCACCCACCCTCACCCCCGCCTTGGGGGAACACGGTCATATTTATGTCATGTCAGGTCCGCAAGCTCGGACCTGTCCGCCAACAACAGGTTGATAACAACAAGGACGACCACATGCCCACACAAAACCCGCACCGTAACCTCGGTTTGTGCACCTCCAGCAAGGTCTACAACGCCCTGACCGAACTCAAGCACCTGGAAGGTCATCGCAGCGCCAAATTTCTTTCGCTACTGGCCGAAAACCTGGTGCGAAAAGGCCTGCTCAACGAACAGGAAGTGGTCCACATGCTGGACCTGGTGGTCGACTGACCGACAGACGGTCGTTTGCACCCGCTGCCGTCAATGTCGACTATCGAAAGCGATGATTGTTCGTTCGCGCAGCAGACCCGTAAGGTAGCTCCATAGATTGATGGAGGTACTTATGTCCCAGGTTCAAATCATGTCCGTTATTGGCAGCGCCGTTCCCGCCTCGCTCAGAGAGCTAGGATTGCTCGCCTGTTGGTATCTGGTCCAGGACGGTGAACAAATCAGCGGTCCGCTCCCATCGCTGACCGCCGCCAAGGCACTGTCACAGAGCTTCGACGCCGGCCGACTCAGCGCTTAAGGCAACTGCACCCGCGGTTTGGTTTCCATGAAAATCGCCCAGCTCGACATAAACAGCGCGGCGATCAACGGTCCGATGACAAAGCCATTGAGCCCGAAAATCGCCAGGCCGCCGAGGGTCGAGATGAGGATCAGATAGTCCGGCATCTTCGTGTCCTTGCCCACCAGGATCGGGCGCAGCACGTTGTCCACCAGGCCAATCACGAACACCCCGAACAGCCCCAGCACCACGCCCTGCCAGATCGCCCCGCTGAACAGGAAAAACGCCGCCACCGGCGCCCAGACAATCCCTGCACCGACCGCCGGCAACAGCGACAGAAACGCCATCAACACCGCCCAGAGCAACGAGCTCGGGATGTCCAGAAACCAGAAAATAAAACCGCCCAATGCGCCTTGAGTGATCGCCACAAAAAGGTTGCCCTTCACCGTGGCACGCACCACGCGGTTGAACTTGAGCTGCAAACGGCGTTTCTGGTGTTCTTCCAGCGGCACGGCGGCGCGCACTTTGCGCGCCAGTTCTGCTCCGTCGCGCAAAAAGAAGAACAACAGGTACAGCATGATGAAAAAACCCACCACGAAATCAAACGTACCCTGACCGAAACTGAAGGCTTTGTTGGCGATGAACTCATTGCCCGTCACCGCACTCTTGATGATTTTCTCCCGCAGCCCCTCCAGCTCACCGATCCCGGCGCGATCGAGCAAGTGCTGGAAGTACGGAGGCAGGCTGTGTTTGAAATGCGTGATGTACCCCGCGATGTCCAGCTCGCCGCTTTCGATGCTCTTGTAAAGCGCCGCCCCTTCCTGGACCAGCAGAATACTGAGGATGATCACCGGCAGGATCGCAATGACCATGCAGATGCTCAACGTCAGCATTGACGTCAGGTTGCGCTCCCAGCCGAACTTCAGTTGCAGTCGCCGCTGCAACGGCGCGAAGAGAATGCCGAGGATCACCGCCCAGAACACCGCGCCGTAGAACGGCAGCAAAATCCAGATAAACGCGGCGGTCACCAACCCCAGCAAAATCACCAGTGATTTGTCTTGTACCTTCTCTTCGTTCATGTCCGATCCATGTCAGTCCGCAGGGCACAGGCCCTTGTACCAAGAGCCGTCCTGATGCTTAGTCCGCCACGGTTCGCGCGAGTGCCATCCGTTTGTTCATCAAGCATAGATCCAGATCAATGAATGCCACGGGCATGCCGATTATCCTCGCCGGCTTTTGCGATCGACCCGCCCATGACCCTTTTCACACCTGAGCTGCTCGCCCCCGCCGGCACCCTGAAAAACATGCGTTATGCCTTCGCCTATGGCGCCGACGCGGTGTACGCCGGTCAGCCTCGCTACAGCCTGCGGGTGCGCAACAACGAATTCGATCACGCCAACCTCGCGCTCGGCATTCGCGAGGCCCAGGCCCAGGGCAAGCGCTTTTACGTGGTGGTAAACATCGCCCCGCACAACGCCAAACTCAAAACCTTCCTCAAGGACCTGGAGCCGGTGATTGCCATGGCACCGGACGCGCTGATCATGTCCGACCCGGGCCTGATCATGCTGGTGCGTCGGCACTTTCCGCAGATGCCGATCCACCTGTCGGTGCAAGCCAACACGGTCAACTGGGCGAGTGTCGAGTTCTGGCAACAACAAGGCTTGAGCCGGATCATCCTGTCGCGGGAACTGTCCCTGGAAGAAATCGCCGAAATCCGCCAGCAAGTGCCCGCCATGGAACTGGAAGTGTTCGTCCACGGCGCGTTGTGCATGGCCTATTCCGGCCGCTGCCTGCTGTCGGGCTACATGAACAAACGCGATGCCAATCAGGGCAGTTGCACCAATGCCTGTCGCTGGAAGTACTCGGCGCAAGAAGCCACGGAAAATCTGCTCGGCGACATCGTGCAGACCTTCCAGCCCGAACCGACGCTGGGGATCGGCGCGCCCACCGATCAAGTGTTCCTGTTGCAGGAAGCCAACCGCCCCGACGAACTGATGCCGGCCTTCGAAGACGAACACGGCACCTACATCATGAACGCCAAGGACCTGCGCGCCGTGCAGCACGTCGAGCGCCTGACGCAGATGGGCGTGCATTCGCTGAAAATCGAAGGCCGGACCAAATCTCACTTTTACTGCGCGCGCACCACTCAGGTTTACCGCCGGGCGATCGACGATGCGGTGGCCGGTCGCGACTTCGACCGGGGCCTGATGACCGATCTGGAATCCCTCGCCCAGCGCGGTTACACCGAAGGTTTTCTGCGGCGTCACGTGCATGACGAATATCAGAATTATCAGAACGGCAGTTCGGTGTCAGAGCGGCAGCAATTTGTCGGTGAATTGACCGGCGAGCGGCGCGACCGGCTGGCGGAAGTCAAAGTGAAGAACCGTTTTGGCCTGGGCGATCACATGGAACTGATGACGCCCAAGGGCAACTTCCACTTCGATTTGCATCAGTTGCAGAACGTCAAAGGCCAACCCATCGATGTGGCGCCGGGGGATGGGCACACCGTGTACCTGCCGATTCCGGATGCGGTGGATTTGCGCTTCGGGTTGTTGATGCGGGATGTGCGCGAGATGTGATCTTCCAACCAATCCGCGAATCACCGCTATCTCGGGAAACGCCGCGCCCTCTGTAGGAGCCGGCTTGCTGGCGATCCAGGCGACGCGGTCTGTCAAATGAACGCGTCGCACGCATCGCCAGCAAGCCGGCTCCTACAGGGGGGCGCGGTGTTCTTACGTGAACTCCTCGCGCAACATCGCCACAAACGCTTCTCGCGCCGGGTGAACCCCGGCGTTTTCATGCCAGTAAAACAGGTTGTCGATGGCGGTCAGTTCAGGGAACTCATACCCCGCGCACCCCGCGCCTTTGGCGTACTGATCGAACACCCCTTTGGGCACCAGCGCGACCCCCGCCCCCGCACTGACGCACCCGACAATCGCGCCGTAACTCGCCAGGCTGACAATCGGCAGCGCCTGCCCCTGGCGCAACAACCAATGTTCCAGCGCCGCACGGTAAGGACACCCCTGGGGCCACATGAACACGGTCTTGTCCTGCAAATCGGCGATCTCGCGCACCGGTCCCAACGACGTCGAGGCAATCAGCAGCAGCTCCTCGCGGTACATCGGCGTGCGCTTGAGTTGTGAGCGCTCGACATCCACCGCGACGATTGCGCCGTCGAGCCGGTGGTTGGCGGTGTCATCGAGCAATTGGCCCCACGTGCCGGTGGTCAGCTCCAGCGCCACCGCCGGATAGCGCTTGTGGAACTTGGCGAGCAAACGCGGCAAGCGACCGGTGGCCGACGATTCGATGGCGCCGATGCGCAACGGGCCGGACGGTTCGGCGGCGGGGTCGACCGCCCGCTTGGCCTCAGCCGTCATGGCAAGAATCTTCGAGGCGTAGGCCAGAAAAGTCTGCCCCGACGGACTGATGCGCAACCCTCTGCCTTCGCGGATAAACAACGCGACGCCCAACTCCGCTTCCAGCGACTTGATCCGTGCCGTGATGTTCGACGGCACGCAATGCAACAGCTCGGCCGCCCGGGCGATGCTGCCGACGTCGGCCACGGTTTTGAACATGCGAATCTGTGCCAGCTCCATACATCACCCAAAGTGAACGGTCAGCGCAGTATAAGTCAGTTGTGGCGAACGGTCCGCGTTCTGATACTCGAAGCATCTGCCCACAGGTGCCCGACCATGCAAGCGCTCTCAACCGCCACCCCCCCCCTCAAAATCATCCTGGCCATGGCCTTCGTCGTCGCGTGCTGGGGCTATTCCCCGACCGGAATTCACATCGGCTTGCAAGCCTATGATCCCGGGCATCTGGCATTGCTGCGGTTTCTGCTGGCGTCGGTGTTCATGGCGCTGGTTGCGGTGTTCAAAGGCATCAGCCTGCCGACCCTTCGCGATTTGCCGCTGCTGTTCGGCCTCGGCTTTTTTGCGGTGAGCCTGCATCACGTGGCGATCAATTTTGGTCAGCAAGGGGTCAGCGCCGGTGCGTCCAGCGTGCTCGCGCAATCGACGCCCTTGTTCAGCACGCTGCTGGCGCGCTTCGTGTTCAAAGACCAGGTGAGCGCGTGGCGCTGGGGCTGTGTTTTTCTGGGATTGATCGGTGTGGTGATTGTGGTGGCGGGCGATCGCGGACTGGGCAGCATCGACGCCCATGGCCTGTTGATTCTGCTGGCGGCGGTGTCCTGGAGTTTCTACTTCGCGTTGCAGAAACATCACTCCGGGCGTTACGACGGGCTGACACTGGTCTGCTACACGGTGTGGTCGGGGACCGCGTTGTTACTGGTTTATCTGCCGGGGTTGGCGGCACAAGTGGTCAACGCGCCGATGCAGGTGCAACTGGCAGTGCTGACGCTGGGCATTTTTCCGAGCGCGCTCGCCTACCTGGCCTGGGCATTTGTGTTGACTCACGTTGATTTGAGCCGGGCGACGATGACGCTGTATCTGGTGCCGCCGACGGCCATGGCGATTGCCTCGTTTGGCTTGGGGGAACGGCCGACGGTGATGATCGTTGTCGGGGGGACGGTGGTGTTGGTCAGTGTGTTGGCGTTGAATCTGGAGCGGCGGTTGGTGGCGATTCGGGTGGCGGGTGTTTGATGGGTGTTTTGTGGTGATGGGGCTGGCGCCTTCGCCGGCAAGCCGGCTCCCACAGGGGATCGCGGTTCGGTTCTGCGCCAGCCGGATTCCGCGAAGGCGGTTAATCGCGATCCGCCAGAAACCGGTCCCGGCTGTTGGTCAGGTGCAGCCACATTGCCGCCCGCGCCGCGTCCGCATCCTGACGCTTGATCGCGTTGAGAATCGCCTCGTGTTCCAGATTGGCCAACTGCCCCAGCTTGCTCAAATCCGCCGCGCCACGTTCAGCCGCATTGACGCGGGTGCGGGGGATCATCGCGCTGCCCAGGTGCTGCATGATTTCCGTGAAGCAGACATTGCCGGTGGCCTCGGCGATCAGCAGATGGAAACGCCTGTCGGCTTCGACGCAGCTGTCGTTATTGGCGAGCAGGCTTTGATAATCGTCCAGCGCTTCGCGCATCTGTGCCAATTGCGGGTCCGTGCGCCGAATCGCCGCCAGTGCGGCGGCCTGGGTTTCGAGGCCCAGGCGCAACTCCAGAATGCTGCGCACGCCCAGCGCGGTATCGACATTCAGTCGTAGCCCCTGCTCCGGTGCGCGCTCGATGACGAACGTGCCGATGCCGTGCCGGGTTTCCACCAGCCCCGACGCCTGCAACTTCGAGATCGCCTCGCGCACCACGGTGCGACTGACCCCGTGCTCCTGAACGATGCTGTTCTCCGACGGCAGCTTGTCCCCCGGCAGCATCTGGCCGAGCAGGATGCTCTGGGTCAGTTTCGCGACCAGGTCATGGGCCAGGTTGTGAGTGCGCTTGCGGGCAGGCGCGTCGAGGTCATCTTGCATGGCAATCATCCGAAAGCAGGGCTAAGCGGATCGTAGCACTGCGGTCGAACGGTTTCTCAAGAAAACCGCATCGAACTTGTATGACAACACTCAACAAAACAGACATCCAAGACAAAAACCAAGCGTACAAACGCCCCTAAACTGAATAAAAAATGACCTTAACCATACTATTTTGTTGAGCATTACCTCTTGCAGGATAAAAAAATGTAGTTGTATGATGTCTAGCAACAACGCCACACCTGCAACACCCCGCATAAAAATAATCAGTGGGAGAAAACCAAGTGAATACATCCGTATCCGGGATGCACGACGGTGCCGATTCGGTCCTGAAGTCCGCCATCTCGAAAGTGAAACGCCACGTTCTGCCGCTGTTCGTCATCATGTTCATCGTCAACTACATCGACCGCGTGAACATCGGCTTCGTCCGAGCCCACATGGAACATGACCTGGGCATTGGCGCTGCCGCCTACGGCCTCGGTGCCGGCCTGTTCTTCATCGGCTACGCGCTGTTCGAAGTCCCCTCCAACATCCTCCTGCAAAAAGTCGGCGCACGAATCTGGCTGACCCGCATCATGCTGACCTGGGGCCTGGTGGCCGCCTGCATGGCGTTCATCCAGAACGAAACCCACTTCTACATCCTGCGATTCCTGCTGGGCGTGGCTGAGGCCGGCTTCTTCCCCGGGGTGATTTATTACTTCACGCGCTGGCTGCCCGGAGTAGAACGCGGCAAGGCCATCGCGATCTTCCTCAGCGGCTCGGCCATTGCCTCGCTGATCTCCGGCCCGTTGTCCGGCCTGCTCCTGCAAATCAGCGGCTTCGGCATGCACGGCTGGCAATGGATGTATTTCATTGAAGGCATGTTCTCGGTCGGGCTGTGCGTATTCGTCTGGTTCTGGCTCGACTCCAAACCCCACGACGCCAAATGGCTGAGCCGCGATGAGCAAGACGCGCTGGTCAAAGCCATCGATGACGAGCAACTGGCCCGCGAAGCCGCGACGCCGATCAAACCGTCGCTGAGCACGCTGCTCAAGGATCGCCAGATCATCCTGTTCTGCCTGATCTACTTCTTCATCCAGCTGACCATTTATGCCGCGACCTTCTGGCTGCCGAGCATCATCAAGAAGATGGGCGACCTCAGCGACGTTCAGGTCGGGCTGTTCAACTCGATCCCGTGGTTGCTGTCGATTGTCGGCATGTACGCCTTCGCATCGCTCTCGACGAAATGGAAACACCAGCAAGCCTGGGTCGCCGCTGCCCTGCTGATCGCTGCGGCGGGGATGTTCATGTCCACCACCGGCGGGCCGGTCTTCGCTTTCGTGGCGATCTGCTTCGCGGCACTGGGGTTCAAATCGGCTTCTTCACTGTTCTGGCCAATTCCCCAGGCGTACCTGGATGCACGGATCGCCGCCGGCGTGATCGCGCTGATCAACTCGGTGGGCAACCTCGGCGGCTTCGTCGCGCCGACCACTTTCGGCCTGCTGGAACAACACACCGGCTCGATTCAGGGCGGCCTTTACGGGTTGGCCGCGACCTCGATCATCGCCGCGGTCATCGTCTTCGCTGCACGCAACACACCGAAAACCGCACCGGCCGTTGCGCTGGGCAAACCAACGCCCAACCACGCCTGATCGCTGCTATTTAAGGACAAGAACATGAACCAACAAGACACTGCAAAAGCCCCGATCATCACCAGCATGCAAGTGGTTCCGGTGGCCGGTCACGATGGCATGCTGCTCAACCTGAGCGGCGCCCATGGCCCGTTTTTCACCCGCAACATCGTGATCCTCAAGGACAACGCCGGGCACACCGGCGTCGGTGAAGTGCCGGGCGGCGAGCGCATTCGCCAGACTCTGGAAGATGCGCGCAGCCTGGTGGTCGGCAGCCCGATCGGCACCTATCAGAGAATTCTCAACCAGGTGCGCCAGACCTTCGCCGACCGCGATGCCGGTGGGCGCGGCTTGCAGACGTTCGACCTGCGCATCACCATTCACGCGGTGACTGGCCTGGAAGCGGCGCTGCTCGATTTGCTCGGCCAGCACCTGGACGTGCCCGTCGCAGCGCTGCTCGGCGAAGGCCAGCAACGCGATGAAGTGAAGATGCTCGGTTATCTGTTTTATGTCGGTGATCGCAACGCTACCGATCTGGCTTATCGCAGCGAACCGGACGCCGACAACGACTGGTTCCGCGTACGCCACGAGAAAGCCATGACCGCCGACGCCGTGGTGCGCCTGGCAGAAGCCGCCCACGCCCGCTACGGGTTCAAGGACTTCAAGCTCAAGGGCGGCGTGCTGAGTGGCGACGAAGAAATCGAAGCGGTCACCGCGCTGGCCGAACGCTTTCCCGACGCGCGCATCACCCTTGATCCGAATGGCGCCTGGTCGCTGAAAGAAGCGATCCGTTTGTGCCGCGATCAGCATCACGTCCTCGCTTATGCCGAAGACCCGTGCGGTGCGGAAAACGGTTATTCAGGCCGGGAAGTCATGGCCGAATTCCGCCGTGCCACCGGCCTGAAAACCGCGACCAACATGATCGCCACCGACTGGCGGGAAATGGGCCACGCGATCCAGTTGCAATCGGTGGACATCCCGCTGGCCGACCCGCACTTCTGGACGATGCAGGGTTCGGTTCGTGTGGCGCAGATGTGCCACGAATGGGGCCTGACATGGGGCTCGCACTCCAACAACCACTTCGATATTTCCCTGGCGATGTTCACCCACGTCGCAGCCGCCGCACCGGGTGAAATCACCGCCATCGACACCCACTGGATCTGGCAGGACGGCCAGCGCCTGACCAAAGCGCCGCTGCAAATCGTCGACGGTTGCGTGCAAGTGCCGAAGAAACCGGGGCTCGGGGTTGAGCTGGACATGGATCAACTGGCCAAGGCCCATGAGCTGTACAAAGGCATGGGGCTGGGTGCGCGGGATGACAGCGTGGCGATGCAGTTTCTGATTCCGGGATGGAAATTCGATAACAAGCGGCCGAGCCTGGTGCGCTAAAACCCTGGAGAACACCGCATACCCCTGTAGGAGCAGAGCTTGCTCGCGAAGGCGGCGGCAGATCTTGCATCGACGTGACTGAGAGACCGCCTTCGCGAGCAAGCTCTGCTCCTACAGGGGTATGCGGTGTTCAATCGTTCATCTGCGCAGCCTGCAACAACCACCCTTTGAACGCCGCCATCGCCGATGTTTCGGGCCGCGACTGCAAGCGGGTCAGCCAGTAGCTGCCGGTGGTGATGCCGATGGCGAACGGTTGCTCGATGACTCCCGCCGCCAGTTGCCGGGCGAACATCAACGGCGGCGCCAAGGCCACACCCGCACCTTGCAACGCCGCCTCCATCATCGCCAGCGAGGAATCAAAGACGATGCTGCGAGGCGGCGCGGCATGGGCAGGCAGGCCGGTAGCCTGAAACCATTCGGGCCACTCATCCGTGCGATAGGAACGCAACAGCGTTTGCTGCAACAGATCGTCCGGCGCGTGCAGTTGCCGGGCAATCTCGGGCACGCACAACACCGACAACGGTGCTTCGATCAACCTGACCGCTTCAATCCCGTGCCACGCTCCCGCGCCAAAGCGAATCGCGTAATCCAGCCCTTCAGCCGCAACGTCCACTCGATTGTTGTGGGTCGACAGGCGCAAATCTATGAACGGATGTTTCGCCTGAAAGTCCGCCAGTCGCGGCAATAGCCAGCCGACCGCAAACGTCCCCACTGCGCCCACCGTCAACACTTCACGAAAATGCCCGCCTTCGAAACGCTCCAGGGTTTCGGCGATTCGATCGAAGGACTCGCGCAGCACCGGCAACAAGGTCTCCCCCTCACTGGTCAGCATCAGCCCGCGTGGCAGGCGTTTGAACAGGGTGACGTTGAGTTGGGCTTCCAGGCTTTTGACCTGATGACTCACCGCGGCTTGCGTGACGCACAACTCCACCGCCGCCCGTGTAAAACTCAGATGACGCGCCGAGGCCTCGAAGTCGCGCAGTGCGTTGAGCGGTAATTGCGGGCGGATCATGCCAACTCCCAAATTTTTCTAATGGCTAAGCCGAGATATTGTCGTTTGTCGAAGCACGGCGAACTGAATAGATTTGGCACGCCCAGCGACGGCCCGATTCATAAACCGCTCGGAGTGTAGCGGGTTTAATCATCAAATCTCATGGACAGTGGCTCAATCATGCACAACTCAACATTCGGCAAGGTCTTATCCTGCAGCGCTTTCGGACTGCTCCTCAATGCAGGTTACTGCGTTGCCGGGAATCAGACGGACGCGCAGATCGAAGCCGCGGTGAATGCCGCGGTTGCCCCGGTCATGCAGCAACAGAACATTCCCGGCATGGCCGTCGCGATCACCGTGAATGGCAAGCAGCATTACTTTAACTACGGCGCGGCCTCGAAGGAAACCGGCACGCCTGTCACCGAAAGCACCCTGTTCGAGATTGGTTCGGTAAGCAAAACCTTCACCGCCACCCTCGCCGCCTACGCCCAGGCCAGCGGCAAACTGTCCCTGTCGGACAAGGCCAGCCATGTCCTGCCGGCATTGCGCGGCAGCGCGTTCGATCACGTCAGCGTGCTGCAACTGGGCACCTACACCGCCGGCGGCCTGCCGCTGCAATTCCCCGACAATGCCGATGCAGCCGACAAGATGCTCGGCTATTTCAAACAGTGGAAACCGGCTTATACCGCCGGCAGCCATCGACTGTATTCGAACCCGAGCCTGGGATTGTTCGGGTATCTGGCGGCCAACAGCATGGGCCAGCCGTTTGATGAGTTGATGGAAAAGACCGTGCTGCCCAAACTCGGGTTGCAGCACACCTACCTCAAGGTGCCGCAGGATCAGATGGCGCTTTACGCTCAGGGTTACACCAAGGAAGACAAACCGGTGCGGGTCGAGCCGGGCGCGCTGGACTCAGAAGCGTATGGCGTAAAAACCAGCGCTTCGGACCTGCTTCGCTACGTCGAGGCGAACATCAAACCGTCTGGCCTTGAAGCGCCGATGCAGCAAGCCATCGCCACGACGCATGCCGGTTACTACACGGTCGGCGACATGACCCAGGGGCTGGGCTGGGAGTTTTACCACTACCCGATCACCCTCGATAAATTGCTCGCCGGCAACTCGTCGCCGATGGCGATGGAAGCGCACAAAGTCCAGTGGCTGAACCCGCCGCAAGCTCAACCGGACAACGTGTTGATCAACAAGACCGGCTCCACCGGTGGCTTCGGTGCGTATGTGGCGTACGTGCCCTCGAAGGACATCGGCATCGTGATCCTGGCCAACAAAAACTACCCGAACCCGGAGCGAGTCAAAATCGCCCATGCAGTGTTGAGCACATTGACTCAATAACCTACGCCCCCCCCTGTAGGAGCGAGCCTGCTCGCGATTGCGGTGTGTCAGGCGAACGGGGTTTCGAATGTTACGCCCTCATCGCGAGCAAGCTTGCTCCTACAAGGATTGGCGCAGGCAAAAAAAAAAATGGGCGACCTGTTGAGGTCGCCCATTTTTGTTAGCGCGTGGCCATCTACGCCTTCAATCGTCAGGCATTTCCGGTGGCTTGGTCGGCTTCGCCGGTTTGCCCGGTTTCGCCCCCTTGGCGCCGTTAGGCGGTGCGGCCTCTGTGACGGGTGGCGGGGTTGGCACCGTGGCTTCTTTCTCGGTGGACGGCAACTGGTCGACCGTACTGAAAATCGTCTTCAGATCAACCGCGTCCGATTGCTCGAGTTTCTTTTCGCCGTCCTTGCCGACCAGAATCACCTTGGTCTTGGCCCCTGCCCCCAACTTGAGCGAACGGATCAAGGCTGCCGTGTCTTGTGGCCCGAGGTCTTTGCCTTCGCGCTGACCCATCAGGTTGAGGACGGTGTACAGAACCATGTTCCGGTCGGTGAATTCCTTGCGATTGGCCGGCTCATCCAGTGACTTTTTCAGGCTGACCCACGCCGGGTCGACCGTGCTTGGCGCGATGACAATCAGCGGCCGGGACCTGCCCTTGTCCATGTCCAGCGGTGAGTCGCCATCGGCGGCGAGCAAGGGGCCGGCGAAAGCCAGCAGGGTTGTCAGGGTCAATGACCTGATGAGCATGCGCATCTCCTTTTGATATCCACGCTCTAATGATTGCGCATCGCGGCGTTCGTTCCGGGGTCGCACCGCAATTGTGTTTCGCCTTGACCCAAGCTTAGGTCAGGGCGGTCATTGCGCAACAGGCTGAGCTAATCTCAAGACTCGATATACACCTGAACCGCCGTGAGGATCCCGCCATGAGCGCTCAGCTGAATCACACCATCGTCTGGTGCCGAAACAAACAGATATCCGCGTCGTTTCTGGTCGAGATTCTCGGCTTGCCCGCCCCCGAACCCTTCGGGCCGATGTTGATTGTGAAACTCGAAAACGGCGTGTCGCTGGACTACTACGACAATGACCCGCCGATTGCCTCTCAGCATTATGCGTTTCTGGTCAGCGACGACGATTTCGATGCGGCGTTCGCTCGCCTGCAAGCCAGGCAGCAAGCGTGGTGGGCTGATCCCTGCAAACAGCAGCCGCAACAGATCAACGATTATGGGGGTGGCAGGCGCGTGTATTTCGATGACCCGGACGGGCATCTGCTGGAGATTTTCACCCGGGAATGACAAACAATGCTGCCGGGCATCTTAAGGATCTTCTTGCACCACAAAGGACGTTAGCCGCCTTATCAGCGGTGTCGCAAGTAACACGAATGGCACAATGGTCATCCAGGCAACCAGCCAGGCTTTTAATCCATACGACAGTAACTGGCTGGCCGAAAGGCTTGAAGGGCTGGCTATGGCCGTAGCAATAGCGCAGGTGATTGCGGACTGGATCACCGCAGAAGTTCGCTGGCGAAATCGCCGATGGAGCTTGGGCATTTCCGGTACTCCCAGACGGCTGCGTCGCAAGTGGCGAGCAGCCGGCTTGCATGGACCTTACTTGGCTTGGAGCAATTCAACAGTCTGCGCAGTCGTCAACAGAGCGTTGGCGATGTAACGGAAGTTGATCAGCGCGGCCAGGTAACCGTCCCCTTCCGGGGTGGTCGGGCCGGCGGTAGCATCACGCACCACCGCCACCTCGAAACCTTGCTCCAGCAATTCACGCAGGTGCGACTCGACGCAAAGGTTGGCCGCCATACCCGCCAGAATAATTTGCGATACACCGTGCTTGCGCAGCTGCAGCGCCAAGTCATTGGTTTCCGGGCCGTAGACCTTGTGTGGCGAAGCGATGATGGTTTTGCCGTCGAGAATGTATGGCTTGAACTCGGGCATGAAGTCCGCACCGGAGTTCTCGAAACCGTCGAGGGTCAACGGGCCCTTGCGATCGAACATGCAGATGCTGTGCATGACCTTTTCCAGCGGCCCGCCGAATTTCCACTCGTGGTCGCACGGATAGTAGTAGTGCGGGGAGACAGCGACCGTGATGCCCGCACCTTTGGCGGCTGCGAACAACTGACCGAGGTGATTGACCACATCGTGCTCGACGATGCTCTTGCCAAACACATCCCAACTCACACCCTCAGGGCTGAGGAAGTCGATTTGGGGGTCGATGACGACCAGCGCAGTGCGGGAAAGGTCAATTTTCATACCTGGATTTGGCAGCGCAGGGCTGGCTGGATCTGCGTAATGTGCGAGGCGTGTTGTGTCGTTGCTCATGCCAATAGACTCCGATCGTGGGTAATAAAGTTGCTCTATGCCATGGCGCCCCTGCGGGCCGTTGCTTACCATCGGCGAGAACTTCATCCTATCCACACCTTCTGATCCGACTTTGTCAGCACGTACAGAGTCTTTATCTGGTCGTCGCTATCATGGATATCCTGTCCGAATTCTTCGAACGCACGAACCTTCAGGGCAGGCTTTTCTTCTCTGGTCGGGTCGACGGCACTCTTGTCCTCGATAAGCCGCCAGGCATGGCGTTCATCCATGTCATCAGCCAGGGCGGTATCGACATGGTTCAGCCTGGGTTACCAAAGATTTCCATTGCCGAGCCCAGCGTGCTGTTCTGTCCGAGCAGTTGCCGGTATCAACTGCGCTCCAATACGATCGAGGGGGCAGAACTGATTTGCGCCTCATTTCAATTTGGGCGAAACACACAACACCCCTTCCCTCTCGGGCTCAAAGAAACCCTGATCTTCCCATTCAGAGAGCTGGAGAATCTCGACCCGGTTATTGGCGCGTTACTCGCCGAGTTTCGGGATCAGGAGGCTGGAAGGACCAAAGCGCTGAATCTGCTGTTGGAATACATATTTGTCCTGATCGTGCGACGCGCCGTTGCAGACGGACTGATATCCAGTGGATTGCTCTATGCCCTGCAGGATGGGCGCCTCGGCGCGGTATTCAACAGCATCCATTCAGTGCCGGATGAGCTTTGGACCGTCGAGAAACTGGCGAGCCTGGCAAACATGTCCAGGTCGAAATTTTCTGCCTGCTTCACTCAGATAATGGGGCAGTCGCCTATGGGGTACGTCACCGCATGGAGGATGAAGGTGGCTCAGGACATGCTTCGTGACGGTGTTCAGATCAAGGTGATCGCCGAGTCGGTCGGTTACAGCTCGCAGGCGTCTTTTTCGAAAAGCTTTCTGAACGTCATTGGTTGTCCTCCAGCCGAGTGGCTGAAACGCGATGCCAGTGCAGAAGCACCCTTGGTGACCGCACACGTGCAGCCGGCATAAGATTTTCTGGTTTCACAGGCGTAACAGAGCAAGGATCGCCTAACCAAAATGAAGTCTTTATGACTACCTATCGAGTCATATTGACTCTTAACAGCCGTTGTATATATGACAACACACAATCCTATCTTGTTGATATATAACAATAAATAAACTGGCACGATTCATGAATTGGTTTTGGAAATGCCTCCAAAGCAGGAAATCATCATGTCTCGTTCCATGCCCCTCAGCTTTACGCTTTGCCTGTTGCTCTCACCCGTGTGCATGGCCGATCAGGTCGTCCGTGAGGTGCCTGATACCACCGCTGGCAAGGGCGCCGGTGCCGTGACGGGATTGATGGTCGGCGCTGTGGGTGGCCCGATTGGAGCGCTCATCGGTGCCGGTGTCGGATTCTTTGCCGGCAGCGCGGTTCAGGAAGCGGCCGGTCTCACGGAAACCGCTTATGAAGTGAAGGACGCCCAGGGCGAAATCAGCACTGTTCGCTCGCCCAATGCCCACTTCGAACCAGGTCAGCAAGTGACGCGCAAAGGCCCGCGCCTGGTGCGTCAGGACAGTTGATCCTGCCATCACCACGAACTTCTTTTTGGGATCCGGCCATGGGTCGGTTCCTCTTTTTTTTCTCGTTTTCGAGGGTGGACGAGCCGCATCTCGTCTGCCCTTTTTTCTTACACCGCGCTTTATCCTTAAAGGCTGCGGAACACCGCAAACACCCTCTTGATGATAATCATCGCAATGAATACTCATCGATCTAACGATAGGTATCAGCCGCAAAAGTCGCTTCATCCAAGGCAATGCAAAAAAACAGCAACTTCATAGCCGGCTGTCAGACAAATATGGATAAGCATCTAACACACAAGCACTTTTATTTGCTTTCCTGACCATTCGGCCAACAAAGACAGCAAAAATTATCCTCGTCGTCACGTTTTAAGCATTTCAATTCAACACTACTTTCTTATAAAATTCCCCGCCTTAATGGCCCCTGGCCAGCAACCTCGGAAAAGCGGCTCTCTCTCCCTTGAAAAGAAAAGCCCGGCGACACCTTGTTGCGACTTTTCCTGACATCATCCGGTACAGCTCCGAACACTGAATTCCTTTCGTACAATCATGAACTGCCAGCCAGGCACTTTCTGCCTGGATGCTCCCTTTACTAACTTTTCCCTATCTGTCCGAGACAGAGGAGGATTATTTGCTTCGCAAGCTTGCACTGCCTTATGGTTTGAGGACGATCCTGACGACTGCGCTGGTATTCCAGTGTGCAACTTTAGTCCTCAGCTTATGGTTAGTGAGCAGCAACCAATCGAGCATTGGAACCCTATCAAGTGTCGCTGTCGATCAAGTCGACGCAGTGGCGGAAACAGTTCAACACTTGATGGAGGCACGCCTCTCCCTGTCGCGAGCCAACACCCGCATCGTACTGTTTAATAAAATTCCGCATGAAATGGTGCAACACGCCCGCGCGGAACTGACACTGGCGAATAAATCGTTTGACCGCTTCCTCACACACACAAAGGTTGATGAAGAAAATCACATCCGAGTCCAGGCTTTAAAAGACGTGTATTCACGTTATGTGGAGGTGCTCAATCAATTGGTCAAGTACACGGGCGCTGGCGACGTCCAATGGGCACTCGCTCAGCCGGTACAGGACATTCAAGAGCAACTCCTTCTGGAACAAAAAAACTTCATAAAATACGGAAACAGCATCAGTCAGACTTCACTTCAGTCCATGGGTGATCGATTTAAAATATACATCGCCGCCGCTGCAATGATACTTCTCATGGTATTAGCAACAACATTCTTCCTGTTGTACATCATAAAGAAAGTAGAGAAGAGTCGACTTCTAAAAATTGCCGTCAATCGAACTGACAGTGCAATTATCGTCACCAATCCGGACAGCATAATTACCTATGTAAACGAGGGTTTTGTGCGCATGCTGGGTTATGAAATATCAGACCTGGTGGGGAAAAAACCGGACGAGGTATTTTATGGCCGCCATACGGATCAGGAAGCAGTCCTTTCTTTCAGAAACAGTATCCAGAAAGGACAAAGCCATACCACTGAATTACTGGTCTACAACAAATCAAAGAATCCATTATGGGTACGCGTGGTCGCCAATCCGGTGCTCGACCCACAGGGTGTTCAGCAGGACGTCGTGGCTATTGTGACGGACATCACCGAAGCCAAGATGAACGACGAGTTGCAGTTCAAGGTCCTCAGTGCCATGGCCCGCGAAGAGCCACTTCCCGACATCATGAAGTTGATTTGTCTGGAGATAGGTCGTATCGCTCCTGAAATCGGCGTTTCAATAAGACAATTTGATGAGCAGGGCTGCCTTCCACTGGTGGCGGAATTCAACCTGCCGGCCGGGTTGATTCAGTCACTGGAAAGCCTTGCCGAAAGGTCCATCCTGAAAAAAATGGACGTGAAAGAAAGCATGATGCTGAATTTCACTGACCCTGCATCGGACCAGGGCGATTGCATCGATCACAAACTCTCGCAATCGTTCGGTTTCACAGCTGGTTGGGTTAACACCATTCGCTCCAACAACGGACGTTGTTTAGGCACATTTACCCTTTACTACCGTGAAAATCACCTCCCTGCGGTCCAACATCACCGGCTGCTTGAAACCAGCCTGAAGCTGTGCGCACTCGCCCTCGAGAGGGACAGCTTTATCAACGATATTGAACGACTGGCCTATTATGACAGCCTGACGATGTTGCCCAATCGGCGACTGTTGATGATGAAAGCAAACTCAATGATTGCCAATGCTCAGCGCTCGCAATCATCAATGGCCGTGTTGTTCATCGACATTAATAAGTTCAAGCAAATCAATGACTCACTTGGGCATGCTGCCGGGGATTTGCTTCTGTCTGAAATAGCCAGGAGGCTTCAGGGTTCTGTGAGGGGCAACGACTTTGTCAGCCGGCTTTCAGGAGATGAATTCGTCATTATTCTGTCTCCCTCCAGCGCTGAACAGGCGATTGCCTTTTCAGAAAGAATGCTCAGCAAACTATCGGAACCCATGATGTTGGCCGATGTAAAAATTGCGCCCTCGGCCAGCATTGGTATTGGTATTTATCCAGACCACGGTAACGACATTCACTCGCTGCTTTTGCATGCCGATCAGGCGATGTACAAAGCCAAGTCCGCAGGCCGCCAGGCAATTGAAGTGTTCGACCAGGTGATCAACGATTCAACCAATGACGAACTGACACTGAGCCTGGCCCTCGAGAATGCCCTGGAGTCCAATCAGCTGACGCTGCATTACCAGCCCCAGATAGCGCTCGACGACAACCAACTTTTTGGTGTCGAGGCACTTGCCCGCTGGTGTCATCCGGAGCTTGGAAACATCCCTCCAAATCGATTCATCCCCTTGGTGCGCGAGGCAGGATTGATGCCCAAGCTCAATCAATGGGTACTCACCGAAGCCTGCCGGCAGATGGCTCAATGGCGCGACTTGGGACTTGCCGTGCCTCGCATGTCGGTAAACATCTTCCCCGTCGCCTTTCGCGACAGAGCCATTATTGATCTCATCCAATCACTGCTGACAAAGCATGGGCTCCTACCCTCCTGCTTGACGCTGGAGGTCACGGAAGACTTCATACTGGACGCCACCGACAATGTCATATCGGTCATTACCGAGGTCCGTCAATTAGGCGTCAGCTTATCCATTGACGATTTTGGCACCGGTTACTCCAGCCTGAGCTACTTGCTGCGATTGCCCGTGGACACCATCAAGCTGGACAAGAGTTTTATCGACGATATCGAAAAAAGTGAAAGCGCCCGGACGCTGGCGCAGTCGATTGCCGGGATCTGCAAGAGCTTGCAATTGAACATTGTTGCCGAGGGTGTTGAAACCAATGCGCAGCTTGAAATCCTTCGAGGCCAGGGATACCAGATAGCGCAAGGTTATTGTTTCTCGCGCCCTTTGGCCCCACAGGATTTGGCTCAATGGATCCGTGAGAGATTCCTTTCCAGCGATGAAAGCGAACGCTACCGAATCTCGGCTCCCAAGAGCTTGCTGTGAGATTTCAAGGGATGTCGTACAGAACCTAGAACGCCAGTTTGTAGCCGATCAGCACCAGCATCGTCGCCAGGCACGGGCGCAACACCTCATCCGAGATGCGGCCGGTCAGGTGGCTGCCCAGGTAAATCCCCGGCAGCGAACCGACCAGCAAGTAGCCCAGCACATGCCAATCCATGTTGCCCATGCTCGCATGGCCGAGACCGGCGACCAGGGTCAGCGGTACGGCGTGGGCGATTTCCGTGCCGACGAGGCGGCGGGTAGGCAACAGCGGATACAGGATGAACAGCGCCACAGTGCCCAGGGCGCCCGCGCCGATGGAGGTCAGGGCGACCATGGTGCCGAGGATCAGGCCGGTGATCACGGTCAGCCCATTCAAGCGTTTGCCGCTTGGGTTGTAGGTGCCACCGGCGCGTTTGTGGGCGAAGTCGAGCAGGCGTTTCTTGAAGAAAATCGCCAGTGCCGTGGCAAACAGGACGAAGCCCAGCGCCTGTTTGATGATGGCGTTCATCGCGTCGGGGGACGTTTGCAAACTGCTCAGGAACCACAACGTCAGCGCGACGGCCGGCACACTGCCGAGCGTCAGCCAACCGGTAATGGCCCAGTCAATGTTCTTGTTCTTGCGATGTACCAGCACACCACTGGATTTGGTAATCGCGGCGTACAGCAGGTCCGTACCCACCGCTGTCGCCGGGTTGATGCCGAACCAAAGCAGGATCGGCGTCATCAGCGAGCCGCCGCCCACGCCGGTCATGCCGACAATGAACCCCACCACCAAACCTGCCACAACCAAACCGAAGTTAACGAAATCCATTAACACGCCCACAAAAACGCATGAAAAAACTGGCCCGCAGCATAGCGATTTTTCTTATAACTACTTATATCGATGCGGTCTATCGTTATTCCTGTCGTGCATTCCTTGTAGGAGCCGGCTTGCCGGCGATAGCGGAATTTCTACAACATTGATTTGACTGACACACCGCAATCGCCAGCAAGCTGGCTCCTACAAGGTCGGGGTTTACTGGACGGGGAGGAAATTGAGGAACAACAGGCTCTGTGCGTAGTTCAGGCCGATCCGCCGGTAGCGCTCGTCCAGCATCTGGGTCAGCAGGTCCAGGCGCGCGACGATCTTGCCGAACTCCACGGCAAAACTCAGGTTGCTGCCCTCCTCCGAGATCTCGTTGGAAAACAGCAAGGGCTCGCCGTTTTTGTTTTGCCGCTGGCTGAGGATCCAGGTGGCTTTCTCGATGTTGCGCGCAGCGTTGCTGACGAAGACCGGGTTGATCGCATCGGTCATGTAAAACTCCAGCCGATTGCCGTGAGCGGTGACCAGCATGCTGCCGATGGCGTAGATGAAAGCGCCGACCCGGTCGCCGAGGAACTCCGGGCTCATGGCGTAATTCAGCGCTGCCAGATCCTTCTTGCCCCCCAGCGTCGGCAGCGGTTGTTGCTGTTCGATGGCCAGGCGCACCTGTTTGCCGGCGGTGCGGGCGTCGAGGAATCCGGACTTCTTCAGCTCCTGCGGGTTGCGCAGGTAGAGCTTGCCCATCAGCAGGTAAAGGCTGTCGAGGTTGTCGCGCATCGCCAGGGTGGCCATGCGGTCGACGCTGGTCTGGAGGAATTCCTGGGGCCTGCCTTCACGAAACTGGCTGACGATGTCCCGGCCCTGCTGCTGACTGCAACCGGTCGTGAAGAGCATCGACAGCACGGCGAGCAGCAGGCAATGGCGGCGGATGTGCACAGCGGTGAGGGGTAAAACTCGGGCCATGGGTGCTTGAACTTGGGCATGGGCCGGCGGAGGGGATCGCCGCAGGCTGACCAAGGGTAGAGCCGTGGATTGCGAAAAAGTGCAGAACCTGCAGTCCGCCCTTTCCCAACAAAGTGAAGGGGATTACTCATTAGTCATACTTTTTAATTGCAACGTCGCACGATTCAGCTATAAATCCTTCCCTGTCGAATTAATAATCGACATTTAGTATGACTACTTTTAAAAAACAATAAAAAGGAAGGTAACCCATGCTTCACTCCAGATACCCGCACTACGCCCTTGGGCTGTCCCTGATGATCGCCACCCTCACCGCACAGGCCAATGGTCTGTCCAGCGAACATAAAGCCTTCGGCAAAACCAATGACGGCACAGCCGTCGAACAATACGTGTTGCGTAACAGCCACGGCATGCAGGCCACCGTGATCACCTACGGAGCGACGCTGCAGTCGCTTGCCGTGCCGGACAAAAACGGCAAGCTCGAAGACGTGGTGCTCGGCTTCGACAACGTACAGGGCTATCAGAGCGGCAAGGCCTACTTCGGCGCGACCATCGGGCGCTTCGGTAATCGCCTGGCTAACGGTGCGTTCGAAATCGATGGCAAGCGCTTTCAGGTGCCGCAAAATGACGGCTCGAATTCACTGCACGGCGGCCCGCAGGGTTTTGACAAACATGTCTGGAAAGCCAAACCGGCGAAGGGCAAGGATTCAGTGGGCGTGACGCTGACATACCTGTCGGCGGACGGCGAAATGGGTTTTCCTGGCAACCTGACAACCGAGGTCACCTACAGCCTCAACGAAAACAACGAGCTGCGCATTGAGTACAAGGCCTCCACCGACAAACCGACGGTGCTGAACCTGACCAATCACAGCTACTTCAACCTGGCCGGCGCGGGTAACGGCGACGTGTTGCAACAGGTCGCAACCTTGCACGCCAGTCACTACACGCCGGTCAACGGTAAGTTGATTCCTACCGGCGAGCTGGCTCCGGTGACCGGTACGCCGATGGACTTCACCCAACCCACCGCCATTGGCAAACACATCAAGGCGGATCATCCGCAGCTGAAATTCGCTGAGCCGAAACAGGGTGGCTTCGATTTCAACTGGGTGCTGGATGCCAAGGGGGACCTCGGCAAACTGGCTGCCGATGTCAGCGACCCGCAGTCTGGGCGTCGTTTGCAGCTCTATACCACTGAGCCTGGCGTGCAGTTCTATACCAGCAACTTCCTTGATGGCTCGGTCAAGGGCAAGGCCGGCAAGACTTACGCACACTGGAGCGCGTTCACTCTGGAAACCCAGCATTACCCGGACGCGCCCAATCAGCCGAACTTCCCGTCTACGCGACTGGATCCGGGCAAGACGTATACCCAGAGTACTGTGTTGAAGTTTTCTGCTCGGTAAGACGTTGGGGGGGGCATCGGCGCTTGGGTGAATATCCATTATTTCGGTGATGGCTGATCGTGGTTTCGCCCTTACGGCGAGTCACTTGGAAGAGCCCCAAGTAACCAAGGGCTCTTGCCCCTTTCGTTCGGTGGCTCGCTAATGCTCGCCATGCCCTCGCTCCGGTCCTGCTCCGTGGGCCCGCCGCGATCGGCCATCCCTGGCCGTGCGCGGCTAACCCGGCATCCATGCCGGGTTGCCCACTGCGCAGAACCTCCACTCGGCCTCTCGAGGGGGCGCTCGGATCAAAAGCGGAAGGCGAGCTAACGCTCGGCCTGATGAGTGGTGGAAATCAAAAGCGCACGCGATCCCTGTAGGAGCCGGCTTGCCGGCGAAAAACGTCTGGGCGACGCGTTCATTCAGACAGCCCGCGTTATCGTTGACACCTACAGCCCGGGGAACCCATGGGCTATTCTGCTGCCAACCGAAGTATCGACCGAATGACATCAAGGAGCTTTGCATGCGGACTCTCGAACTGGCCGGCATCAACGTACCGGTTATCGGCCAGGGCACCTGGCGCATGGGTGAAGATCGCGCTCGACACCACGAGGAAGTCGCCGCGTTGCGCCTGGGCATCGAGTTGGGCATGACCTTGATCGATACCGCGGAAATGTACGGCGAAGGGGGCGCCGAGAAAGTCGTCGGCGAAGCCATTGCCGGCCTGCGCGACAAGGTGTTTCTGGTCAGCAAGGTGTATCCGCACAACGCCAGCCGCAAGGGCATCCCCGAGGCCTGCGAACGCAGCCTGCGGCGGTTGAACACCGATTACATTGATTTGTACCTGCTGCACTGGCGCGGCCAGTACCCCCTTGAAGAAACCGTTGAGGCATTCGAACGCCTGCGCGAGGCCGGCAAGATCGGCCGTTGGGGCGTGTCCAATTTCGACGTGGATGACCTGCAAGAACTGGCCTCCCCGGCCTGCGCCACCAATCAAGTGCTCTACAACCTTGAGGAGCGTGGAATAGAATTTGATTTACTGCCGTGGAGCCAACAGCATCGTCAGCCATTGATGGCGTACTGTCCCATCGGCCAGGGCGGGAGTTTGCTCGCTCACCCGACACTCAAGCAGGTGGCCGTCCGTCACGCGGCGACACCGGCCCAGGTAGCCTTGGCATGGATTCTGCGGCAGGATGGAGTCATTGCCATCCCCAAGGCGGTCCGACCTGAGCATGTGCAACTGAATGCGCATGCCGCGCAATTGAAGCTTGTAGCCGGGGATCTGGAGGCGCTGGACCACGCGTTTCACGCGCCACACCGCAAACAGCGACTGGCCATGGTCTGAGCCATCGCGGTTCTGTCAGAGGGCTTCTCATGAGAAGCACCGATCAGCTCGACGTCTTTGATCTGCAACGCTTTCTACGGGCGCAGGACCCGGTATTCGAACGGGTGAAAAACGAGCTCGTTGCGGGCCGCAAGCGCAGTCACTGGATGTGGTTCATCTTTCCGCAATTCATCGGCCTGGGCGGCAGCGAAATGTCGCAACGATATGCCATTCACTCTGGAGAGGAGGCTTCGGCGTACCTCAAGCATGCGCTGCTGGGCCCACGGCTGCGCACCTGCACGCAGTTGGTGCTGGATATTCCGGAACGCTCCATCATCGAAATTTTCGGCCATCCGGACAATCTGAAGTTCCGCTCGTCGATGACCCTGTTCGCGCAGTTCGCCCCGGATGACAGCCTGTTCCAGCAAGCGCTGATGCGGCACTTCCATGGGATTCCGGATGACTGGACGTTATCGCTGCTGGACTCAAAACAGGCCCAACTGCCCCCCAATCAGGGTTGAGAAATCGTCATCCACGAACGGCAGAATCGCATCCGCCACCGGTTGCAGCTGCCGGGTGACGTAATGGTCGTAATCGATCGGCGCGCTGCGGATCTCCAGCGGCTCGGGCCCGGCGACGGTGATCACGTAGCTGATCCAGCCGCCGTTCTGGTATTGCCGCGGACGGCCCTGTTGATCGTTGTAGTCGTCGGCGATCCGCGCCGCGCGGACATGCGGCGGCACGTTGCGCTCATAGTCATCCAGGGTCCGGCGCAAGCGCTTGCGGTAGATCAGGCGATCATCGAACTCGCCCGCCAGGGTCTTGCGCACGTACTCGCGGACATAGTCCTGATAGGGCTGGCGATGGAAGATCCGTGTGTACAGTTCTTGCTGGAATTGCCGGGCCAGCAGCGACCAGTCGGTGCGCACGGTTTCCAGCCCCTTGTAGACCATCTCGTCGCTGCCGTCGTCACGCGTGACCAGCCCGGCATAACGCTTCTTGCTGCCCTCCTCCGCACCGCGAATGGTCGGCATCAGAAAGCGCTTGTAGTGGGTTTCGAACTGTAACTCCAATGCGCTCTGCAGCCCGTACTCCTCTTGCACATGCACGCGCCACCACTGGTTGACGTGATCCACCAGCGCGTGGCCGATCTGCGCCGCTTCCTGCTGACCGTGGGCGCGGCGCAGCCAGACAAACGTCGAGTCGGTATCGCCATAGATCACTGTGTGCCCCTGGGCTTCGATCAACTGGCGGGTACGCAGCATGATTTCGTGCCCGCGCAACGTGATCGACGAGGCCAGACGCGTATCGAAGAAACGGCAACCGCTGGAACCGAGCACGCCGTAGAAGGCGTTCATGATGATCTTCAGCGCCTGGGACAACGGCGCGTTGTGTTCGCGCTTGGCGGTTTCGCGGCCCTCGGCGACCCGGGCGACAATGGCCGGCAGGCAGTGCCGGGTTCTGGAAAAACGCGCCCCGCGAAAACCGGGCACGGACTCGCTGTCCTCGGGATGCTTGAGCCCTTCGATCAGGCCCACCGGGTCGATGAGGAAGGTGCGGATGATCGATGGATAGAGGCTTTTGTAGTCGAGCACCAGCACCGATTCGTACAGGCCCGGCTGCGAGTCCATGACAAATCCGCCGGGGCTGGCCTGTGCAGGCTTGCTGCCGAGGTTGGGCGCAACGAACCCCTGGCGGTGCATCAGCGGCATGTACAGGTGCGTGAAGGCCGCCACCGAACCGCCACTGCGATCCGCCGGCAAACCGGTCACGCTGGCCCGCTCCAGCAGGAAAGTGAGCAATTGGGTCTTGGCGAAAATCCGCGTGACCAGTTCGCAGTCCTTGAGGTTGTAAGTGGCGAGCGCCGGTTTGTCCTCGGCGAACATGCGGTTGATTTCGTCCATGCGCTGGTACGGCGTGCTGATCGACTTGCCCTCGCCGAGCAGGGTTTGCGCGACGTTTTCCAGGCTGAACGATGGAAAACTCCAGGTCGCCGAACGCAGGGATTCGATGCCGTCGATGATCAATCGCCCGGCGGCCGAGGCGAAGTAATGGTTGCGGCTGCCGTGCTCGCGCCACTGCATTTCCTCACCGCCGCGCCCCAGTTTCAGCGGCACCGCCAGGCGTCGGGCGTGTTCGTGAAGCACGCGCAAATCGAACTGCACGACGTTCCAGCCAATGATTGCGTCAGGGTCGTGCCGGGCGAACCATTCGTTGAGCTTTTTCAGCAGCAGGGTGCGCGACTCGCAATACTCGAGCTGGAAGTCGACCTTGCTGTCGTCGCCGTTGGGCGGGCCGAGCATGTACACCTGACGCTCGCCGCAGCCTTCCAGCGCGATGGAATACAGATCGCCCTGAGCGGTGGTTTCGATGTCCAGGGACACCAGCCTGAGCGTCGGTCGATAGTCGGGATCGGGTTTCATCTGCGCGTCGAGCAGCAGGCCTTCGGCATCGGGTGTGCCACCGAAGATCACCGGCGCGGTGATGAAGCGCTCCATCATGTAGCGTTCCGGGGGGCGTACGTCGGCCTCGAACATCTCGACGCCAGCCTTGCGCAGCGCGGTTTCCAGGCGCATCAGTTGACCGTGTTGCTGGCAATACAGGCCGAGCACCGGGCGATGCTCGAAATCCAGCAGGGCCAGGGGTTTGAGCTCGACGTTTTTTTCGCCGTGCAGCACCTGTTCAGCTTGTTCGCGCTGCTCGGCGGGGATGAACGCCACCGACGGTTGATGCGGCAGGCGAATACGCTGGGGACCGGTGTCGGTCGCCAGCCAGAACTCGACTTCCGTACCGGCCGGGGTATCGCGCCAATGCCGGGTCAGGACGAAGCCCCGCTGTAAATCCACCACTGCAACCTCACCTCTGATTCAGAGCGCAATTCTACGCGGCATTGCGGGGGATAACAGCGAACGCCTGGATTGGAATGAACCCTTGTAGGAGCTGGCTTGCCGGCGATAGCGCCCGTTCAAACGATAAATACGTCGCCTGACCCACCGCTATCGCCGGCAAGCCGGCTCCTACAAGGTCGGTGGGGTGTTCGAAAATGAGAGGTTTATCGAAGAAAAACGGCTGAATGGCGTTTTTTGCGCGTTATCTGCCGTTTTCTGCCTTGCCCTCGGCGCTCGGGTCTACGATTCTTCAAGAACAACGACAACACCCGAGAAGCCACCATGAAAACCGTCGCCCAACTGCTCAAGTTGAAAGATCAGAAAAATCAGGAAGTGCACCAGATCAAACCCGATCACATGGTGCTCGAAGCACTGATGAAGATGGCCGAGAAGAACGTCGGTGCCTTGCTGGTGGTAGAGAATGACGAAGTGCTGGGCATCATCAGTGAACGTGATTACGCGCGCAAACTGGTGCTGCATGGCCGCTCTTCCGTGGGCACGCCGGTGCGCGACATCATGGTGTCGCCAGTCATCACCGTAGACACCCATCAAACCGTCGATACGTGCCTGGGCATCATGTCCGACAGGCGCCTGCGCCACCTGCCGGTGGTGGAGAACGGCAAGTTGATCGGCTTGCTGTCGATCGGCGACCTGGTCAAGGAAGCGATCGCGGAGCAGGCAGAACTGATCCGCCAGCTGGAGCAGTACATTCGCGGCGAGTAATGCGAGCCCTGTAGGAGCGAGGCTTGCCCGCGAAAGCGCCGACTCAGTCAATGAACGTGTCGCCTGACCCAACGCCTTCGCGGGCAAGCCTCGCTCCTACAGGTCATCAGTGATATTCAAACGGGCCAATGCCGCGCAAAAACCGGTGCCAACGTCGGGTGCCGGTCGATTCGCTCAAGCCAGGCGAAAAAACCGGGCCGGGCACTGCGCAAATGCTCCCGGGTGCCCGCCCACCGCGAGATCACCGCCGCCAATACATCCAGCGCACCCGGCGTCTCATCGCCCAGGTACAACTCGCCCGAGAACTGATCGGCAAACACCTCCCAACTCCAGTGCAACCGCTCGCGTGCGCCGGCCATGAGGTTGTCACGCGAGGGTTTGTCCGCCACGAGCAACCAGCGCTCGGGGTAATCGATGATGCCGATCGCCGCATAACAATTGGTGACGATGTACACCAGCCCCCGGATCGCCTGATCGCGCTCGGCGGCGTCTTTGGGCAGCAGTTTCGACTTGGGAAACGTCAACCCGAGATGAATCAAGATCGCCGCACTTTCGGTGAGAACGCTGCCGTCAGGCAGTTGCAGGGTCGGAATCTGCTTCAGCGGGTTGATCTTCTCCAACGCGTGGGCCGCCTCGGTGGATAACTCGACGTCGATGAAGCGGTAAGGAATCTCGCACAGCTCCAACGCAGCTTCGATGGCAGCGGCGCCGGAGTTCTGGTGTCCGTATAGCTGATACATATCGCGCTCCTGGCGAGACGAACAGGTAGTCGGTAGACGAGCGGGCAAAGGTCACGTTCCCTGCCATTTGGCGGATCTATGCAGGTAAGATGCGCGATCCCGGGGCTCTCTTCCAATACCCCCGCAGCACACTTCAAGGAAAGAACATGCGCCAACAGGATGGCCAACGCGCCGCACTTTTTCGTACCTTCGGTTTCATTCTGGCCTGCCTGGCGCTAAGTGCCTGCTCGCCAAGCGACCACTCGTCATCGGCCAGTCTAGCCGGTGAACAAGGGCGTGGCGGGGCCATGCTCGCCTATGAACACAAATTGCAGCTGTTGCTGCCCCAGTCAGAGATTGCCCCGCGTTTGCAGGCCACGCGTGAGGCGTGCGAAACCGCACGCTTCGGCGCCTGCAATGTCTTGCGCATCGAGCAAGGCGCCGGCCGCGCCGACATCACCTTGCGCATTGCTCCTGCCGGCGTCGAGCCGTTGGTGGCGATGGCCGCCGAGGGTGGCGAACTGGGTCAGCGGATCACCAGCGCCGAAGACCTCGCCGATGCCGTGGACGACACCCGCCGACGCCAGGAACGACTCAAGGCCCAGCAGCAACGCCTGGATGAACTGGCGACCCGCAAAGACATCAGCGTCACCGACCTGATCACCCTGAGCAAAGAGCAGGCCGGGATCGAAAACGATCTGCAAGCCCTGGCGCAGATTGCCGCCGGGCACCAGCGGCGTCTCGACACCAATCGGGTCACCTTATCGTTCCTGCCGACCGGCGCCAGCAGTCGCTCGTCGCACTTGAGCCAGGCATTCAGCAATTTGCTCGACAACCTGGCCGACGGCGCCGCCGATGCACTGGAAAAAACCAGTTACGCCCTGCCCTTCCTGATCCTCGCGTTCCCGCTGTTCATGCTGTGGGTCTGGTTGTGGCGCAAGTTCGTTCGGCGTCGGACCTGAGCCGGGCGTCAACCGCGCTCCGCCTGCCGACAACTGAACCATCACGCCTACGCACGGGGAGTTACCTGCTCCATCACTGCCGTCGATGTTCACCATCACGTCAATGAAGTTCTCATAAAAATTGTGCGGCGTACCATCAGCTCCATACCAAACAACTACACCCCGGAGCACACCACCATGAAACGCCAACTCTTCCTCAGCATCGCTTTCTCGGTTTTTGCAGTTAACGCTTTTGCCGCTTCGTCCGCTCACCCTGTTGTCGCTGAAGGCGGCTCGGATCGTTTGATCGAAAATCGTGTGGCCGAAGGTGGTTCCGACCGTCTGATCGAAAACCGCGTCGCTGAAGGTGGTTCCGACCGTCTGATCGAAAACCGCGTTGCCGAAGGTGGCTCTGACCGTCTGATCGAAAACCGCGTCGCCGAAGGTGGTTCCGACCGCCTGATCGAAAACCGCGTCGCCGAAGGTGGTTCCGATCGCCTGATCCAAAACCGCGTCGCCGAAGGTGGTTCTGACCGTCTGATCGAAAGCCGCGTTGCCGAAGGTGGTTCCGACCGTCTGATCGAAAGCCGCGCTGTATGAATGAATGGTTTTGCAGCAACACTCGACAAAAAACCCGGCCTTACCCGCCGGGTTTTTTTATGCATTTTTTGAGACCGGTCACTTCCCCGCCAGCGCCATGCAGCGCTGATAACGCTCGTCGACCCGCTTGGCAAACCAAGCCGTGGTGAGTTTTCGGGTGATTTTCGGGCTCTGCAACGCAATCCCCGGCAATACCGCTCGCGGCAATGAACGGCCTTCGGCCTTCTCGGCCAATTCGAAAACCCGCTGATACAACGTGCTGTCCTCGAACTCGAGGCTTTTGCCCTTCTCCAGTTGATCCCGAATCGTCGGATTGCGCATGCCCAGTTGCTTGCCGAGGGTGCGCACGGCCAGTTCCGTGGTGCCGGGCATGATCGAGTCGTAGCGCACCAGATCACCGTCCAGCGCCAGAGGAATCCCCGAAGCACGGCTCACCGCATTCTGAAATGCGGCGTTTCGACTGGCGTACCAACCGGCGTTGAAATCGGCGAAGCGGTACAGCGGCTGCTTGTAGCTCACCGGATAACCGAGCAAGTGGGCGATGCCGAAATACATACCGCCGCGACGGCTGAACACTTCATGCCGAATCGAGCCGTCCACCGGGTACGGATAACCCCGCGCCTGTTGCTCGGCGAAGTCGATACTGACCTGCATCGGCCCACCGGTGTGCACCGGATTGAAACCACCGAACAGCGTGCGGCCCATGGGCACCCTGCCGATGAAATCATCGAAGATCGCGCTCAGTTCCTTTTCACTGCGCGCAGCATTCAATCGGTCGCTGTAGCTTTTGCCGGTGCTGGAACGTATTTGCAGCGCACCGCTCACCAGCAGGCCGGGGATGTGGGCCTTGGCGGCACGGCGGTCGATTTCCTCTCGGGCGATCTTGCCCAGGCCCGGCACCGGCGGGTCCGCCTGAAAGGTCGACTCCTGCTCGGTGACCGCCAGTACGGAACACAGATTTTGCGTAGAGGGATAAATGTTCTGCGCAGCAAACGCCGCGTAGATGTCCGTGGCCCAGCCTTGGCTATCAACAGTTTTCGTCGGCAGCAGGCGCACGATCTCGGCCTTGACCTCTTTGGGTGTGCGGGCCGGGGCTTCCTGGGTACGCTGAGTTCCGCAACCGGCCAGCACCAACAGCGCCGCGACGCTCGTGATCAATCGATTGGCTTGCATGGCGCTCCATCAGATCCGTTGAACCGGGTTAACCATACGATCAATCGCATGGCGCAGGCTATGACTGTGCCGGCGACACACTGTTCCCGGCACAGACACACTGAACGGTGGGAGCCGGCTTGCTGGCGATGGGAGCACCGAGGTGCATCAAGATGAGCGCGTTATCGTTCATCGCCAGCAAGCCGGCGCCTACAGGGTCTTTTTCCGTTGGGCGGGCTGTCTGACGGCCCTCTTCGGCTGGACCATACTTGAGCCAAGACGCCAGGGGAGAACAGGCGCATGAACCGTAGCGACGTATTGATCATCGGCGCCGGCCCCACCGGTCTGGTGCTCGCGCTGTGGCTGAGCAAACTGGGGATCCGCGTGCGGATTATCGACAAGACCTCGGCCCCCGGCACCACTTCACGGGCGTTGGCCGTGCAAGCGCGCACACTGGAACTGTATCGCCAGCTCGACCTCAACGAGGCCGTGATACACAAAGGGCATCGCGTAGCGGCGGCGAACTTCTGGGTCAAGGGCGAACCCGTGGCGCGTTTGCCGTTGGGCCGGATTGGCGAGGGCCTGACGCCGTACGCGTTCCTGGAAATATTTCCCCAGGACGAGCATGAACAATTGCTGATTGAACGCCTGGAAACCTTTGGCATACGGGTCGAGCGCAACACCGAGCTGGAGAGTTTCGAAGAAACCGGCGATGGCATCACCGCGCGGCTGCGCCTGCCCGATGGTCAAGAGGAAACCTGTCAAGCCTGTTACCTCGCCGGTTGCGACGGTGCCCGCTCGCGGGTGCGCAAAACCCTCGATACCGGATTTCCCGGCGGCACCTACCAGCAGATTTTCTACGTGGCCGACGTACAGGCCAGCGGGCCGGCGCTCAATGGCGAGCTGCACCTGGACCTCGATGAAGCAGACTTTCTCGCGGTGTTTCCCCTCGCCGGCGAAGGTCGCGCGCGGTTGATCGGCACCGTTCGTGACGAACGCGCCGAGCACGTGGAAACCCTGCGATTCGAAGACGTCAGCACCCGCGCCATCGAACACTTGAAAGTGCAGATCGAGCAGGTGAACTGGTTCTCGACCTACCGTGTGCATCATCGGGTGGCCGATCACTTTCGCAGCGGTCGCGCGTTTCTATTGGGCGACGCGGCCCATGTCCACAGCCCGGCGGGCGGCCAGGGCATGAACACCGGCATCGGCGATGCCATCAACCTCGCCTGGAAACTCGCGGCCGTGTTGAGCGGCGGTGCTGCCCCGCATCTGCTCGACACGTATGAAACCGAGCGCATCGCCTTTGCCCGCAAACTGGTCGCCACCACCGACCGGGTGTTCAGTTTTGTCACCGCCGAAGGACGCATGGCAGATTTGCTGCGTACCCGTCTGGCGCCGTTCCTGTTGCCGAAAATGGCTTCGTTCGAGGCTTCCCGGGAATTCCTGTTTCGTACGGTGTCGCAGATCACCCTCAATTATCGTGGAATGCCATTGAGCACCGGCGTCGCCGGGCACGTTCACGGAGGTGACCGCCTGCCGTGGGCACATGATGGTGAAGGGGATAATTTCGGGCCGCTGAAGTGCCCGAACTGGCAGGTGCATGTGTACGGCGACACCAGCGACGAAATGATTGCCTGGTGCAATGAACATCACTTGCCGTTGCATGTGTTTGACTGGCGACCGGCGTTTGAAACATCAGGCCTTGGGCGCAACGGGTTTTATTTGTTGCGGCCGGATACCTACGTGGCGGTGGCCGAGTCGTGCTCGGATCCGAAGGTGATCGAACGGTACTTCCGGGATCGCGGGATACGACCGTATTTTGGGGCCTGAGCGCGCCGCAAATCCTGTAGGAGCAAGCTTGCTCGCGATGAGGCCGGCCCCTCCAGCGTCTCGGGTGACTGGCCCACCGCTTCGCCAGCAAGCTGGCTCCTACAGATTTTGTGTGTTTTTTAGATCCCGGCCAGGGCCAGGTCCATCGCGAAGTAGGTGAAGATCAAATCCGCCCCCGCCCGTTTGATCGCGCCGAGACTCTCGCGCACCACGCGGTCCTCATCGATGGCCCCGGCCTGTGCGCCGAACTTGATCATCGCGTACTCGCCGCTGACCTGGTACGCCGACAGCGGCAGGCGCGAAACCTCGCGAATGTCGCGGATGATGTCCAGGTACGCGCCGGCCGGCTTGACCATCAGCGCGTCGGCGCCTTCCTGCTCGTCCATCAACGACTCACGCACCGCTTCGCGGCGGTTCATCGGGTTCATTTGATAGCTTTTGCGGTCGCCCTTGAGTGCGCTGCCGCCGGCTTCGCGGAACGGGCCGTAGAGCGCCGAGGCGAATTTGGTCGAATAGGCCATGATCGCGGTCTGGGTGAAACCGGCGGCGTCCAGCGCCCGGCGAATCGCCTGGACCTGGCCGTCCATGGCCGCCGACGGCGCGATCACATCGGCACCGGCACGGGCTGCCGCGACGGCTTGTTTACCGAGGTTGATCAGGGTCTGGTCGTTGTCGACTTCGTGGTTGTGCAACACGCCGCAGTGACCGTGGTCGGTGTATTCGCAGAAGCAGGTGTCGGACATCACGATCATCTCCGGCACCGCGTCCTTGGCGATGCGCGCCATGCGCGAGACCAGGCCATTGTCGCTCCAGGTGTCGCTGCCGCTGCTGTCCAGATGATGGGACACGCCGAAGGTCATCACCGACTTGATTCCCGCACGGGCATAGCGCTCGATCTCGCCGGCCAGTTTCGATTCCGGAATCCGCATCACACCGGGCATGCTTTTGATCGGCACGAAGTCGTCGATTTCTTCCTCGACGAAAATCGGCAGCACCAGATCGTTCAAGCTGAATTCGGTTTCCTGGAACAGGCTGCGCAGGCTCGCATTGCGGCGCAGACGGCGTGGACGTGCTTCGGGGAACTGACTGGACATGGGGCTTCCTGAAAAATCGGGGGACGAGACGAAAGTCGTAAGGGGGCGAAAGCTTATGCCCAGTTCGCCGCCGGGCACAAACCTCAGCGGAGTAAAAACCGTTACCGCCACAGCAATAATCACCGGAATCCCTGTGGGAGCGAGCCTGCTCGCGATGGCGGTGTGTCAAACAACAGAGATATTGACTGATACACCGCCATCGCCGGCAAGCCGGTCTCGCTCCCACAGGTTTAGATGTTCAGCGTGCCGGTAATGCACGTAACTACAGAACCACCAATCCAGATCTCATCGCCCACCTGATCGACCTGAATGCGCCCAGCCCGCCCCATGGTCAAGCCCTGACTCACCACGTAAGACGCCGGCGCCAGCCCTTCGCTGAGCAGCCATTGGGCGATGCCGGCATTCAGGCTGCCGGTGGCGGGATCTTCCGGCATGCCGTCGCCGGAAATGAACGCCCGCACTTCGAACTGTGCGTCATCGCCGTCACGCTCGGGATGCCACGGCGCAATCACGCCGACCGCGAGGCCAAGCATCTGCGTATGGTCCGGCTGAAGATCCAGCACCTGCTGACGATCCTCGACCATCACCGCCAGCCAACCCGCGCCGTTATCGACCCACTGCGCCCGCACGATGGCGCCCGGTTCCAATCGGAGCCCGCGTCGTACCCGCTCCACCAGCTCCGCCTGCACCGGCCCGGTCTTGAGCAGTGGCGGTGCGAGAAAGGCCAGTTCCGCGCCTTGCCGGCGCACCCGCACCAGGCCCACGCCGCATTCCTGAATGATCTCCTCGCCCTTGGGCACGCCACCGGCTTCGAGCCAGGCATGGCAGGTGCCCAGGGTCGGGTGACCGGCGAACGGCAACTCGTTCAGGGTGGTGAAAATCCGCACCCGATAATCGGCCCGAGGGTCCTGCGGGGCGAGGATGAACGTGGTTTCACTGAGATTGGTCCAGGTGGCGAACGCCGCCATGCGCTCATCGCTGAGCTCATCGGCGCCGAACACCACGGCCAACGGATTGCCCTTGAGCGCAACGCGGCTGAAGACATCTACTTGCTTGAAATCGAATGCGTGCATGGCCTGCCTTGGTCTTGGTGGATTCGAAAGGTCTTACTTGGGAATTTCCAGCCCGCGCATCACCGCCGGCCGCGCCAGGAAGCGCTCCAGCACCCGCGTCACGTTCGGGAAATCCTTGATGCCCACCAGATCGCCCGCCTCATAGAAGCCGATCAGGTTGCGCACCCACGGGAATGTCGCGATGTCGGCGATGGTGTAGCGCTCGCCCATGATCCAGTCGTGCCCCTGCAGACGTCCATCAAGCACTTTTAACAAACGTTTACTTTCCTCGACATAGCGATCCCGAGGGCGTTTGTCTTCGTAGTCCTTGCCGGCGAATTTGTTGAAAAAACCGAGCTGGCCAAACATCGGCCCGATACCACCCATCTGAAACATCAACCACTGGATCGTCTCGTAACGCGCAGCCGATTCCTGGGCCAGCAACTGCCCGCTCTTGTCGGCGAGGTAAATCAGAATCGCCCCGGACTCGAACAACGGCAGCGGCAGGTCGTCCGGCCCGTGGGGGTCGAGGATCGCCGGGATCTTGTTGTTGGGGTTCAGCGACAGAAACTCGGGCGACAGCTGGTCGCTGGTGTCGAAGCCCACGCGATGCGGCTCGTAGGGCAGGCCGATCTCTTCGAGCATGATCGACACCTTGACGCCGTTGGGGGTCGGCAACGAGTAGAGCTGAATCCACTCAGGGTATTGGGCTGGCCATTTTTGAGTGATAGGGAAAGCAGACAGATCGGTCATCGCATGGATCCACGAAGAGATTGAGAGGCACGATCATAGTGTGAGTGGCCGCAGGCTGCGACGTACGGCGTATCGATATTGATGATTACCAAGATCAATGGATTGCAGTCTTCTCCTGCGACCGCCCCGTGTACTGTGTCCATAAATCCGCAACATCCTGTCGATAACCTCTGCTCCAACCCGTTCATGGTTATCGGTACATTGCTGCGCATGCCGCCGGAATCGAACCAAACGGGCCTCAGTGGACTCTGAGTGTTGCCCTTTCGGAAACGGACCGGATCATCGACATGGAAAACACCCGACGCTGGGAGCGCGTGGTGTAAAGGTTTGTCAGCCTTAACCGAATGCGCTGAAGAACCCTTATTCCATGATGAACCTTATGAAATTGGTCCAACGCTTCAAACATCGCGCTTATATTGTGCTGCCCTCCCTGCTGGCAATCAGTGCGCTGTTCCTGTCGCTGGAAGTCCGTGAAAGCCGCGCCCAGCCGGCTGACGGCACCCAGACGCTGGTCTTCCTGCGCCACGCGGAAAAACCCGCCGGCGGCCTCGGCCAGCTCAATTGCCAGGGCCTGAACCGCGCCATCGACCTGGCCACCCTGCTCCCGGAAAAATTCGGCAAGGCCAACTACGTGTTTGCAGCCAACCCGACGCGCAATGTCGAGGAAGGCGAGCTGGATAATTCCTACAGCTACATTCGCCCCCTGATGACCATCAGCCCCAGCGCCATCAAGCTCGGCTTGCCGGTGAACATCAACTTCTCGGCCAATGACACCAGTGACCTGGCCGACGAACTGCTGCACGACAAGTACCACAACTCGGTGATCTACACCGCGTGGTCCCACGGCTATCTGCCCGAGCTGATCAACAAGGTCGCCGGCGAAGCGGTCGGCAAGAAACAGAACATCACCGATGACTGGGAGTCCAGCGACTACGACTCGCTGTATGTACTCACCCTGACCTGGCACAACGGCAAGGCCAGTCTGCAGAGCCACAGCTACAAGCAAGGCCTGGATAACGGCCGGGAAACCTGCCCGACATAACACGATTTGTGTAGGAGCCGGCTTGCTGGCGATGCAGACACCTCGGTCTTCCCGTTGCACCGAGTTGCCCGCATCGCCAGCAAGCCGGCTCCTACAGGGATGGGTTACGGCAGCAGGATGACTTTGTCGCCACTGCCCTGATTCACTTCGGCATAACGTTCCAGCCCTTCGGCCAGTGGCGATTCGAACAACCCTTGTGGCAACGGCAACAGGTCCTGGTCGAAGAACCGGCCGAACTGATCGAGCATCGCCGCGCACGCTTGCACGCCGTATAGCAACGAGTTGATCCCCACCACCGAACCGCCCTTGCGATACAGCGCCAGGGCCGGCAATTGCACCTGGCCATCCACCGGCGCGGCGATGATCGCGATGCGACCGAACGCGGCCAGCGCGGGGACGGAAGCCGGCAGCCAGAACCCGGTGGTGTCAAAAATCACATCGGCGCCGCCGGTGTAGACCGCATTCACCTGCGCGCCCAAGTCCTCGGGTTTATCCAGCTGCAACGTCTGATACCCCTGAGCCTGCAAGTCCTTGACCTGCTCCGGCCGACGCGCCGCCGCCAGCACCTGGGCGCCACGCACCTTGGCCAGCGCCAGCGCAGCACTGCCGACCGCCCCGCCACCGATCACCAATAACCGCGTTTGTGCGTTCACCAGGCTGCGCTCCAGCGCATCCCACGCCGTGGTGTAAGGCACGCCGAGGCTGGCGGCCTGGGCAAAACTCAGGTGGGTCGGTTTGCGCGCCACGCCGTTGGCCGGCAACTTGACGAATTGCGCATGGGAGCCGTCGGCGAAAAAGCCCAGCTCACGGCCGGTGCCCCACACTTCCTGACCGATCAGCGCCTGTGGGCCTTCGACGACTACACCCGCAAAATCACGCCCGGGAATGCGCGGCAACGTGGTGTAGGGAAAACGCCCCAGCACATTCTTCACATCGCTGGGATTGAGGCCGGCGGCCTTGATTTGCACCAGCACTTCATCGGCGCCGGGCACGGGGGTCGGAACCTCGACATAGCGCAGGGCCGAAAGGTCGCCGGTTTTGTCGAACTGCAATGCTTTCATGGGAGTGTCCATCCAACAGGGGAAAGGGAATTCAGGAGATCCAGCCAGTGACCAGTTGCCGCCCCATGGGCCACAATTTTTCACCGGCGAGCATGCCCAGCAGGCCCACCAGCGCGATGGCCGGTGGTGCGGGGGAACGAAAATCCAGCGCGCCGTAAAGCAAACCGACGCCCAGACCGATGACCAACGAGATGAGGTAGCTCATGGCAGACTCCGTGGGCAATTGAGGGATGCCCAAAGTCTAAAGGCCGGCATCCGCGAGCATCGGCCAAGTGCTTCTGAATTCCGGCCAAACCACCCGCAGTAACTTGTAGGAGCCAGCTTGCTGGCGATAGCTGACGTGAGGGCGATGCAAAATTTGAGGATGCTATCGCCAGCAAGCTGGCTCCTACAGGTTCGTGCAGAACTGCGAGGGCGCGACACCCAGTTCCCGACGGAACATGTCGCTGAAGCTGCTCGGCGAGTAGCCCAGCTCCCGGGCAATCGCACTGACCGGCGCCCCCTGGATCAGCTCCGCGACTGCAGTCGCCAGTTGCACTTGTCGCCGCCACTCGGCGAAGCCCATGCCCAGACCGTCCTTGAACAGCCGCGCCAGGGTGCGCACGCTGGCCCCGGCGTTTTGCGCGTGTTGTTCGAAGGAAACGTCCAGCGATGGCGCGGCCATGACGGCCTGACACAGGTTCATCAGGCGCCGGTCGGAATCATCCGGCAACGGGATTTTCAGCAGCGAACGCCTGGCTCGCCGCAGTTCCAGCAGTGCCAGCCCGACCAGCGCTTCGTAATACTCCGGCGCGCCGTCGTCGCCCTGCTCCACCAGCCCGACGATGAGTTCACGCAGCAACCCGCCCACTTCGATCACCTGGACCGTGTCGTCCAGCGTCGCCGCCAATGCCGGACGCAGGTAGATGTTGCGCATCTGCAGGTCCGAGACCACGCGAATGCCGTGAGGCACGCCCGGCGGCAACCACACCGCCCGTTGCGGCGGCACCACCAGCGCCTCATGCGGCGTTTCGACCCACATCACCCCGCTCATCGCATACAACAACTGGCCCCAGACATGCTCGTGGGGCTCGATGAACAGCCCGCGCGGATAGGTGCGCGCCAGCGGTTGCACGGGCACATCGGTGTCACTCAGGTCGGGGGGCGCGGCAAGGGCCATGGTCAGCATTCATCGGGGATTTTCAGAAAATCCATGGTAACCAGCCGCAGGCCTCGTCGCCACTGGCCGCAGCCGTCTGACAATCCGAATGAATTTTCCGTACCGCCGACGATCCTTCTATTACCACAGGGAGGAATACGGGCTTTATGAATAACGCAAAACTTTTCGTCATTGAATACACCCTTCATGGCGTCCCAAAGTCTTTCATCATTCGCCTGGACAAAATGGACAATGCGCAGGCTTGGCATTGGGCGAGTTGCGACGCCGGCGTGGGCCGGATCCCGCGCTTTGGAAGGGAGAAAGTGCAAAAGACCAGCAAGCCGATGGCGGAAAAATTCGGCGTGGAAAATGTCACTTGGCGGCCAGCAAGCTAACCACGCTTTTCTGTAGGAGCAAGCTTGCTCGCGATGAACGATAACGCGGTCAGCCTGAAGAACCTCGGCGCCTGCATCGTCGGAACGCCGCCCGGACCAAGCTTGCTCCTACACAGTCAGTGTTGAGCGCATTTGCATTCTTTGTGCACGCATTCTTCACCGTGTTCATGGTGTTTGGCGCAGGCCTCACAGCAGTAGTGCTTGCCGTGACGTGCGATCGGATGCTGGCCCAGTTTGCAGTTGCATTTCGGGCAGTCGCAGATGTCTTCACTGTCAATCATGAGTCTGACTCCTCAGGTGGTGGTCGTCGGGGCTTGAAGCTACAACCCGTCTCACCAGTGTAGAAGTTGCCACAGACGACGCAGCCCAAACCTGTAGGAGCGAGGCTTGCCCGCGAAGAACGATAACGCGATGCAACTGTTTAGATCGCGGCATCTGCTTCGCGGGCAAGCCTCGCTCCTACAGGAAAGCGAAAGCGGTCAGGCCTGGCGGGTATTGCTGCGATACATGAACACCAGCGCCAACCCGAGCAACACCATCGCCAGTATCCGGCTGCCGGACAGTTCGATCTGCGGGTTACCCAGCCAGCCGAAGTTATCGATCAGCATCCCCATGCCCAACTGCCCGACGATCACCGCGACCGTCGCCACCGCCGTACCCACCCGTGGCACCGCCCCCACCATCACCATCATGTACACCACGCCGAACAGCGCGCCGCTGAGCTGCCATTTCGGCACGTCCAGCAGGCTCATGGCCTGGGCCGGCTCGAAAAACAGGATCAGCAACCCGGTGCTCACCGCACCCACCACGAACGTCAACAAACTGCTGCGCAGCACACCGACCGTTTCGCCCAGACGCCCATTGATGGCGGCCTGAACACTCAACACCGCACCGGCAGCCACGACCACCGCCAACAAAATAATCAGATTCATCATTAACCCCGCGCAATCAGAACAAGTGCCGCCACAATCAGCAGCAAGGCCAGCCAACGTTCACCGTTGACCTTTTTACGAGTGGCGCCGAACCAGCCGAAGTGGTCGATCAGCACGCTTTTACCGACCTGCCCGGACAGGATCGCGATCATCGTCATCGCAATGCCGATGTACGGCGTGGCCAGGGTCAGCACCACCACGTAGATCGGCCCGAGAAAACCGCCGATCAACTGCCAGCGCGGCAAGTCGCTGAAGGCCGGTCCCTTTTGCGGGCCGCTGAGCAACAGCAGGAAAAACAGGATCGCCGAGCCGACGCCGAAGATGCTCAACGTCGCCCACAAGTGACCGACCTGAACCCCCAGCGGCCCGAGCAGACCGGCCTCCACGGACAGGCCCATACCGGCCAGGATCACCAAAGGCAGCAGCAAAAGCCGCAACCCGGGTTGGGTTGCCGGTGTGACAGCGATATCGATTGAAGAAGATTGCATTGGGAACTCCTGTGTTATCGATCAACACGCGATCCCTGTAGGAGCCGGCTTGCCGGCGATGGCGTCCTCGAGATTGCTATCGCCGGCAAGCCGGCTCCTACACGGGATTTGTGTTGTCGGTGTGATTGGCGCGCATTATCGGCTGGCGCTGCTGTGCGATAAATGGGAGCATCCTGACAACACTTTTGCGTAACTCGCACAGCAGGATTCTTCATGCACGGCCTCAACGAATTGGGTTTCAAGGCACTTCGGCTGTTTGTCGCCGTACTCGACCACGGCAGCTTCTCTGAAGTCGCCCGCCGCGAGGGCCTGGCGCCGTCGTCGATTTCCCGGCAGATCCAGTTGATGGAACAGGCGCTGAGCCAGCAATTGCTTTACCGCCACACCCGCGCGGTCACGCCGACAGAAGCCGGACGCTTGCTCGGCGACCATGCGCGATTGGTGCTGGTGCAGTTGGAGGAAGCCGAACAGGCGTTGCAGGAACAACAAAGCGAGCCGAGCGGGCTGGTGCGGATCAACGCGCCGGTGGTGTTTGGCCAGCGGCACCTGACGCCCTGGCTGGGGCAACTGTGCGAGCGCTACCCGAAATTGCAGCTGGATATCCAGCAGACCGACAGCTACGTCGCACCGTTACAGGAGGGTGCCGACCTGCTGTTTCGCATCGGCCCGCTGCACGATTCGAGCATGCAGGCGCGGATTCTGGCGCCTCAACGCTTTCAGGTGGCGGCGAGCCCGGCGTACTTGAAACGCCATGGCACACCGTTGCATCCCGAAGACCTCGCGGCGCATCAATGCCTGGCCTACAAAGGCGTGGCCGGCCAGCAACGCTGGTTTTTCCGCCAGGGTCAGCAGGACTGGAGGCCCTACTCGGTGAAGGGACCGATCACCGGCAACCACGCCGACACCCTCACACAGGCCGCCGAACAAGGCCTGGGCCTGGTGATGTTTCCTTCGTGGCTGATTGGTGAAGCGGTACGCAACGGCACGCTGGTGCCGGTGCTGGGGGAATATCAGGTGTCCAACAGCCTTGAGCCGCAACAGATCGCCGTGCTCTGGCCCGGGAGCCGACGGTTGTCGGTGAAGGTAAGGACGGTGATTGATTTCTATGTCGAATGCTTTGGGGCTGTGCCGTATTGGGACAGGCCTTAAGGACGATGCGAAATGTTTACTGTAGGAGCCAGGCTTGCCGGCGAAGGCGTCCTCAAGTACGCCTTCGCCGGCAAGCCTGGCTCCTACGGTAGGTTCGGGGGTCAGATGCGGAACTGGCCGACCAGAGTGCCGAGGCGCTGGCCAAGATCAGCCAGGCTGCGGGACGTCTGGGCGCCGAGTTGGGTTTCGCCGGCCACGTTGTCCACGGCCACCGCGATCTGATGCACGCTGCGGTTGATCTCTTCGGCCACGGCGGTCTGCTCCTCGGCGGCGCTGGCGATCTGCGCGTTCATCGAGTTGATGGTGCCGATCAGTTGAGCCATGGTGTCCAGCGAAGCACCCGCTTCGTTGGCCTGCATGGACGTGCCGTCGCCGGCCTCGCTGGAGCGGCGCATCGCTTCCACCGCCGACTGAGTGCCGGCCTGCAAGCGGTCGATCATGCCCTGGATTTCCTGGGTGCTGATTTGCGTGCGGCTGGCCAGCGCACGGACTTCGTCGGCCACCACCGCAAAACCGCGACCGGCCTCACCGGCACGGGCCGCTTCAATGGCGGCGTTGAGCGCCAACAGGTTGGTCTGCTCGGCAATCGAACGGATCACCCCGAGCACGCTGACAATCGATGACACGTCCTTTTGCAGGCTGTCGAGGGACACGCCGCTGCTGCGAATATCGTCGACCAACGCATGAATCTTGACGATGCTGCCAGCCACCACACGCTTGGCCGTCTGGCCTTCTTCGTCGGTCTGCTGCGCCGCCACTGCGGCGTTTTGTGCACTTTTCGCCACTTCTTGCGCGGCGGCCGACATTTCGTTGATCGCCGTGGCCACCTGATCGGTCTCGTGACGTTGACGCTCCATCGCCTGATCCGAACGCTGGGCCTGATCGGAGACCTGGTTCACCAGCCCGGTCAATTGCGAGGTCATTTCGGTGATCTGGCGCACCAGGCCGTGGATCTTGTCGACGAACCGGTTGAACGAGCCGGCGAGTTGGCCGAGTTCATCCTGGCTGGTGATGGTCAGGCGCCGGGTCAGGTCGCCCTCGCCCGCCGCGATGTCGTCGAGGTTGGCTTTCATCAGGTTCAGCGGACGCAGAATGGTGTTGGCCAGCAGCATGCCGGCGGCGGCAATCAGCAGCAGCACGACGGCGGCGATGCCGATGATGCTCAGCAACACGCCTTCCATCCGGTCTTGAACCTTGGCTTCGACCACGGCCACCTGCGCTTCGATACCGTCGAGGTTGACCGAGGTGCCGACCGCCATGTCCCACTTCGGCAGGTATTCGGTGTAGCCGAGTTTTGGTACCAGCACCTGAGTGTTGCCAGGCAATGGCGAGCTGTATTGCAGGTAGTGAGTGCCGTCTTTGGCGACTTTCACCAGATCGCGGTTGACGTAGACGCCGTTCGGGTCGCGGTTGTCCTTGAAGCTCTGGCCCACGCCTTCGGGGCTGTTGGCCTTGAACAGGCGCACGGTGTTGGAGTCGTAGCCGAAGAAGTAGCCTTCCTTGCCGTAGCTGATGCTCGACAGCAATTTGATCACCTGGGCCCGCGCCGCGTCATCGCCAGGGGCGGCGGCCTCGTAGAGCGGTTTGATCGCGGTCATGGCCACGGCGACGTAACTTTGCAGGGTGGCCTTGGCGTCGCTGAGCAGGCGCTGACGCGTCTCCTCGACTTCCTTGCGGGCCTGTTCCTGCAGAACGAACAACGTGGTCAGGCTGATGACCAGCGCAAAGAGCAACACCGGGAGGACGGCAAGGGACAGGACTTTAGCCTTCAGGCTCATGCGCATGACGGTTCACTCTTTTGGTTTTATTGGCGTGGTTAAAGGCTTTAACGGCACGCCAACGCAAAACTGTAGGAGTCCGGCTTGCCGGCGATGGCGTATTTGAAATTGCCATCGCCAGCAAGCCGGCTCCTACAGATTGCGCGATCAACGCTGACCCTACCGACACCTCTGACCTGTAGGAGCCGGCTTGCTGGCGATGGCGTTTTCACAGGCACCATCACCGGGCAGGTTGGAATCAGAGAACCATCGCGGCCACCCAGCCGAACGCCAGCAGCGGCAGGTTGTAATGCAGGAAGGTCGGGACCACGGTGTCCCAGATGTGGTGGTGCTGACCGTCGATGTTCAGGCCGGAGGTCGGGCCGAGCGTCGAGTCGGAAGCAGGCGAACCGGCGTCACCCAGCGCGCCGGCGGTGCCGACGATGCAGACGATGGCGATCGGGCTGAACCCCAGTTGCACGCACAGCGGCACAAAAATCGCCGCCAGAATCGGCACGGTGGAAAACGACGAACCGATGCCCATGGTCACCAGCAGACCGACCAGCAACATCAGCAGCGCACCGATGCCTTTACTGTGGCCGATCCACGACGCCGACGCTTCAACCAGCGTCTGCACCTGACCGGTGGCTTTCATCACTTCGGCAAACCCCGAGGCGGCGATCATGATGAAACCGATCATCGCCATCATCTTCATGCCTTCGGTGAACAGGTCATCGGTGTCGCGCCACTTCACGATGCCCGACACCGAGAAGATCAAAAAGCCTGCCAGTGCACCGATAATCATCGAGTCCAGCAACAACTGAATAATGAACGCCGCCGCAATCGCCACACCCGCAACCATCAGGCTCAGCGGGTTGTACTGCACCGCGACCTGCTCGACCTGTTCGATCTTTTCCAGGTCGTAGACGCGCTTCTTGCGGTAGCTGATAAAGGCTGCCGCAAGCCCCACCACCATGCCCAGCGCCGGAATGCCCATGGCATGGGTGACGTTGATGCCGCTGATATCGACGCCGCTGCGGGCCACGTTGGCCAGCAGGATTTCATTGAGGAAGATGTTGCCGAAGCCCACGGGCAGGAACATGTACGGGGTGATCAGACCGAAGGTCATGACGCAGGCGATCAACCGCCGATCCAGTTGCAGCTTGGTCAGCACATATAGTAGCGGCGGCACCAGCAACGGAATGAAAGCGATATGTATCGGCAGAATATTCTGTGAAGCGATGGCCACCACCCACAGCAGGCCGATCAGCAGCCACTTCACCGAGCCGCCACCGTTGGCGTGCTGGCGGTCAACCATGGCCAGGGCTTTGTCGGCCAGCGCATGGGCCAGGCCGGACTTGGCGATCGCCACCGCAAATGCGCCGAGCAAGGCATAAGACAAGGCCACCGTCGCCCCGCCGCCGAGGCCGCTGTTGAAGGCTTTCAAGGTGGCGTCGATGCCCAGGCCACCGGTCAAACCACCCACCAGCGCGCCGATAATCAGCGCGATCACCACGTGCACGCGGGACAGGCTGAGAATCAGCATGATGCCGACCGCGGCAATTACAGCATTAATCATCGTTACCTCAAGGCAAGCGAAATGAGCCCGGCCGGCAGTCTGCGAAGAGCCGCCAGCGGGATAAGGAATGGGTTTTATTAGAGGGCGCGCACTGTGCCGGACCATCACCGCCTTGTCAAAGCCAGCGACCCGAACGCACGAGCGACGCCGCCCCTGTCGGAACCACACCGCGACCTTTCCGAAACGACACCGCCCCCTGTAGGAGCCGGCTTGCTGGCGATGGCGTCCGTCCAGTCAATAACGGATTGGCTGACCCACCGCTATCGCCAGCAAGCCGGCTCCTACAAGGGTTGTGCGGGTGATTCGATTTCCGTCGGACGGCATAAAGAAAGCAGATTTTCAGCCGTTACAGTGCAAAGTCTCAGATATTTATCGAATAAGGACGTCTCCATGTCGCTCAGACAACTTTCCATTCAATGGAAAATCACCCTGCTGGCCGGGCTTTGCCTCGCCGGTATCGTGACCTTGCTGGTAGGTCTTTCGCTGTATCGCATGGAGCACAGTTCCGAGCTGGTGAAAGCCTCGAGCATGGAGATGCTCACTGAAGCCGCCCAGGCCCGGATCGAGTCCCAGGGCGAAAACCAGGCGCTGAACATTCGCCAGCAGTTCATGGATGCCTATCAATATGGCCACGGCTTTTCGCGTCAGGTGTTGTTCCTGCGCGATCAGGCCGAAAAGCGCTTTCTCGATGCCTTCGACTTGCGTGAAGACCTGACCCGCCAGGTCAAGTCTGCGTTGCAAGCCAACCCGGAATTGCTCGGCCTGTCGCTGGTGTTCGAAGCCAATGCGCTGGACGGCAAGGATGAACTGTTTGCCGGCCAGGCTGAGCTGGGCAGCAACGACAAGGGCCGCTTCGCGCTGTACTGGTCGCAACCGACACCCGGCAAGGTGACGTCGATGGCGCTGCCCGAAACTGACATGGCCGACACCAGCACCGGCCCCAGCGGTGAACCCGCCAACGCCTGGTTCACCTGCCCGCGCACCTCGCTCAAGCCCTGCGTGATCGAACCCTACTTCTATGTGATCGACGGCCAGAACGTGCTGATGACCAGCATCGTGTTCCCGCTGATGGTCAATGGCAAAGTCATCGCCTCGCTGTCGGTGGACATCAACCTCAACAGCCTGCAAGCCGTCAGCCAGGGCGCGAGCAAGAAGCTTTATGACGGCCAGACCAACGTCAGCATCATCAGCCCGGCCGGTTTGCTCGCCGGCTACAGCCCGGACGCCAGCAAACTCGCCCAGCGCCTGGACGCTGTGGATAAAACCAACGGCACCGAACTGATCCGCCTGCTCGCCGCCAGCAGCAAAACCGCCAGCCTGCACAGCAACCAGCAGTTGAAAGTGCTGTCGCCGTTCCAGCCGATCCCCGACGGCAAATCGTGGGGCGTGTTGCTCGATGTGCCGGAAAAAGTCCTGGTCGGCCCCGCCGAAACCCTGAAAAAACAACTCGATGACAGCAACACCGCCGGCACATTGGTCGAACTCGGCCTCGGCGTGCTGGCCGCGTTGATCGGCCTGTTGCTGGTGTGGCTGATGGCGCGCAGCGTGACCAAACCGATCCTCGGCGTGGCGCACATGCTCGAAGACATCGCCAGCGGCGAAGGCGACCTGACCCGGCGCCTGGCCTACGACAAAAAGGATGAGCTGGGCCAGTTGGCCGGCTGGTTCAACCGTTTCCTCGACAAATTGCAGCCGATCATCGCCGAGGTGAAACGCTCGGTACAGGACGCGCGCAGCACGGCGGACCAGTCTTCTGCCATCGCCACGCAGACCAGCGCCGGCATGGAACAGCAATACCGACAGGTCGATCAGGTGGCGACCGCTTCCCACGAAATGAGCGCCACCGCCCAAGACGTTGCCCGCAGCGCGGCACAAGCGGCACAAGCGGCGCGCGATGCCGATCACGCCACCCGCCGTGGCTTGACCGTGATCGACCAGACCACCACCAGCATCGACAACCTCGCCGCCGATATGAGCGCGGCGATGGTGCAGGTCGAAGGTTTGGCGGCCAACAGCGAGAAAATCGGTTCGGTACTGGAAGTGATCCGCGCCATCGCCGAGCAGACCAACCTGCTGGCCCTCAACGCCGCCATCGAAGCGGCCCGTGCCGGTGAGGCCGGACGCGGTTTTGCGGTGGTCGCCGACGAAGTGCGCAACCTGGCGCGGCGTACGCAGGAGTCGGTTGAAGAAACCCGTCTGGTGATCGAGCAGTTGCAGAACGGCACGCAGGATGTGGTGGGGTCGATGAACAACAGCCATCGCCAGGCTCAGGGCAGTGTCGAGCAGGTCAGCCAGGCCGTCACGGCGTTGCGCCAGATCGGCGACGCAGTGACGGTGATCAGCGACATGAACCTGCAGATTGCCTCGGCGGCGGAAGAGCAAAGCGCGGTGGCGGAAGAGATCAACAACAACGTGGCGACGATCCGGGACGTGACCGAGTCGCTGTCGGGGCAGGCCAATGAGTCGGCGCGGGTGAGCCAGTCGCTGAATAGCCTGGCGAATCAGCAGCAGAGCCTGATGGATCAATTCCGCGTCTGACTGACAACACACCCCTTGTAGGAGCCGGCTTGCCGGCGATGGCGATTTTGAAGACGCCATCGCCGGCAAGCCGGCTCCTACAGTAAAGCGGTGTTTCCGGGGTCAGCGCTTGGGCAGTTCGATGACGACCTTCAACCCGCCCCACTCGCTTTCCTCCAGCCGCAACACCCCGCCCCACGTGTCGACGATGTCGCGCACAATCCCCAGCCCCAACCCATGCCCTTGCGCCTGTTCATCCAGCCGCGTACCCCGGCTGAACACCTGAGCACGCTGGTCCTCGGGAATGCCCGGCCCATCATCTTCCACGCTTAGCTCGAACCCTGCGACCGTCTCGACCACGCTCAACCGCACCTCGGCATCCGCCCATTTGCAGGCGTTGTCCAGCAGGTTGCCCAGTAGCTCCAGCAAGTCTTCGCGATCCCAAGGCAACTGCAACCCGGCCGGCGCGCGATAGCTCAGTTCAAGGTGTTCGCCGTGAATCATGTTCAACGTGGCGAGCAATCCCGGCAGTTCCGCATCGCAATCAAACAACGCCCCCGGCAGCGCATCGCCGGACAACCGTGCGCGGTTAAGCTCGCGATTGAGTCGTTGCTGAACCTGTGCCAATTGGTCTTTGAGGATCTTGCGCAACTCGGGATGGGCATCGAGTTTCTCGCTGGACGCCAGGCTCAACAACACCGCCAGCGGGGTTTTCAAGGCATGCCCAAGGTTGCCCAGCGCATTGCGCGAACGCTTGAGGCTGTCTTCGGTGTGAGCGAGCAAATGGTTGATCTGCGCCACCAGCGGCTCAAGTTCCACCGGCACCTGATCATCCAGTTGCGAACGTTGGCCCTGCTGCAACTGGGCAATCTGCTCACGGGCCTTTTCCAGTGGACGCAAGGCGCGGCGCACGGTGATCCGTTGCAACAGCAAAATCAGCAGCAACCCCGCCAGCCCCAGCCCCAGCCCCACTTGCTGCATGCGCTTGAAACTCTCGCGCACCGGCGTGTAATCCTGAGCGACGCTGATGGAGATCGATTGTCCCAAACGGCGATAGTCCGAACGCAAGACCAGCAATTGCTGGCCTTCCGGCCCCAGTTGCAGGTTGCTGTGCAGGCCGGGATGGTCGAGGCGCGGCAACTCCTGATCCCACAACGAACGGGAGCGCCAATGGCTGTCGGCAAAATCTATACGGAAGTAATGCCCGGAAAACGGCCGCTGATAAGCCGGTGACAGATGTCGTTCATCCAGCTGCAAGCCCTGCGGCCCGCGCACCAGCGCCACCAGCAAACTTTCGCTGTCGTTGCGCAGCCCCGCTTCGAGGTAGCGCTGCAAGCCCATTTCGAACAACCACAGGCTGGTTTGCGCCAGCACCAGGCCGACGATCACCATCACGCTGATCAGCCCCAGACTCAAGCGGCGCTGGATCGACCTCACTGCGCTTGCCCGCCGAACAGGTAACCCTGACCGCGACGGGTTTCGATCACACTGCGCCCGAGCTTGCGCCGCAGGTGGTTGACGTGAACTTCCAGCACGTTGGAATCGCGCTCGGTCTCACCGTCGTAGAGGTGTTCGGCGAGGTGGCTTTTGGAAAGAATCTGCTCGGGGTGCAGCATGAAATAGCGCAGCAGGCGAAATTCCGCGGCGGTGAGCTGGATGTCGGCACCGTCGCGGGTCACGCATTGCCGGCCTTCGTCCAGGTGCAATCCAGCCGACTGCAACGTCGGTTGATTGACCTGGCCATGGGAACGGCGCAACAACGCCTGAATGCGCAAATGCAGCTCTTCAGGGTGAAAAGGTTTGCTCAGGTAATCGTCGGCGCCGGCCTTGAGGCCTTCGATCCGTTCGGCCCACGAACCGCGCGCGGTGAGGATCAACACCGGCGTGGCCAGCCCGCCCGCGCGCCATTGCGCCAACACGTCGAGCCCCGGCAAACCCGGCAGACCGAGGTCGAGGATGATCAGGTCATACGGTTCGCTGCTGCCCTGATACACCGCATCTCGCCCGTCGGCCAGCCAATCCACGGCGTAGCCCTGGCGGTTGAGGCCGGCCATCAGTTCGTCGGCCAGGGGCACATGGTCTTCCACCAGCAGCAATCGCATCGGTCAATCTTCCTTGTCTTTCAGTAACTCGCCAGTGGCGGCGTCGAGGTCCAGTTCACGGACCACGCCTTCGGTGGTCAGCAGCTCGACTTCATAAATGTAGACGTCGTGTTTCTCTTCGAGCTCGGCTTCCAGCAGTTTTGAGCCTGGATAACGCTCCAGCGCCTGCTTCACCACTTGCTCGAGCGGCAGGATCACGCCCTGCTGGCGCAGGCGCAGGGCTTCGTCCTGATCAAGGTCGCGGGCCATGACGATCGAGCAAAACGCCAGAAGCACCAGCGCCATGCGTGACAATGAACACACCTTCATTACGTATCCTGATGATCCTTGAGAAGTTGCCCGCTGACCGCGTCTAATTCCAGGTCCCACTCAAGGCCTTGCGGGTCGCGCAGCTCCACCTGATAGATGTACTTGCCGTACTCTTCTTCCAGCTCGGTTTCGGTGACCGTCGAGCCTGGGTGTTTGGCCAGTGCCGTGGCGTTGAGCTTCTCGAAAGACACAATGGTACCAGCGTCGCGCAGCCGCAGGGCTTCGTCGGGGCCCAGGTCGCGAGCGTGGGCGATGCTGACGGTCATGGCGACGATGGAGGCAGTGAACAGGGCAGTCAGGGTTTTCATGGGTGTCTCCGTATTTTTTATGTGTTGCGTACGGAAGGCACCTTAGCGATTCGAACTTAATTGAAACTGAATTGCCATCATCAAGAATGGCATCACGCTATCGTCGGCATACGCCAAACCTGTAGGAGCACGGCTTGCCGGCGAAGGCGCCCTTGACATCGCCTTCGCCGGCAAGCCGTGCTCCTACAGATTCCTGGTGCAACATCGAATGCGAGGTATTGCCGCCCCCTGCAGCCACACTGTTTATAATCCGCCCGCTTGCCAGACATCGAGACCGGTATGACCGCCATCCACATCAAGTTCCCTTCCCTGACCCTCAAGGCCGGCCCGCGTGCCTTGGCGCGCATCCGTGAGCACGGCTTGAACGCCGCCGATGTCGGTACGTTGCCGGGTGCTGCCGGCGGGCCGAAGGCGTTGGGGATTCAAGGTCTGGACCTGGCGCTGTTTGGCGAATGGCTGCCCGCCGCGCCGCGTGAGCGGTCGCTGATCGGCGCCTCGGTCGGCTCCTGGCGCTTCGCCAGTGCCTGCCTGCCGGACGCCGCCGAAGGCATCCGCCGCCTCGGTCACCTGTACACCGAGCAGAACTTCGCCAAGGGCGTGACCATGGCGCAGATCAGCCAGAGCTCGCAACGCATGCTCAATGACCTGCTCGACGGTCGCGATGCAGCGATTCTGAGCAACGCGAATTACCGGCTGAACATCATGGTGGTCAAAAGCCACGGCCTGCTTGCGGACGATCATCGCGGTCGTCTCGGGCTGGGCCTGTCGTCGGTGATCGCCGACAACCTGCGCGGTCGCGCGCGGCTGTCGCGGCATTTCGAGCGGCTGATCATCCACGATCCGCGCCTGGCACCGCCGGTCAACGCGCTGAACGATTTCCCCTCGCGCTTCGTCGCACTGAATACCGGCAACCTGCGCCAGGCCCTGCTCGCCTCGGGCTCGATCCCGATGGTCATGGAAGGCGTGCGCGATCTGCCGGGTGCCGGCACCGGGACGTTCCGCGACGGCGGCCTGCTCGACTATCACCTCGACCTGCCCTACAGCGGCAACGACATCGTGCTCTATCCACACTTCACCGACCGGGTGATTCCCGGCTGGTTCGACAAAACCCTGCCGTGGCGCCGTGCCTGCCCAACGCGCTTGCAGGATGTCCTGTTGCTGGCGCCGTCCAAGGAATACCTGGCCCGCCTGCCCTACGGCAAACTACCGGACCGTAACGACTTCAAGCGTTTCATGGGCGATGCGCCGAGCCGGCAGAAATACTGGCGCGCAACCATGGATGAAAGCCGCAGGCTGGGCGATGAGTTTCTCGAACTGGCCGCCAACGGTCGCCTTGGCGAACGCTTGCTGACCCTTTAGTCAGGACAAACTGTTAAACTCGCCGCCTGCCCACATCGCTGCGGCGATCGCCACCTGACAGAGCTGAAACCACTGTGGAAATCTTCAAAGAATTTACCTTCGAATCCGCCCACCGCCTGCCCCACGTCCCGGAAGGCCACAAGTGCGGCCGCCTGCACGGTCACTCGTTCAAAGTGGCGATTCATTTGAGTGGCGATCTGGATCCGCATACCGGCTGGATTCGCGACTTTTCCGAGATCAAGGCGATCTTCAAGCCGTTGTATGAGCGCCTGGATCATAACTACTTGAATGACATTCCGGGGTTGGAGAATCCGACCAGTGAAGTGTTGGCGAAGTGGATCTGGGTTGAACTCAAGCCATTGCTGCCAGAACTCAGCGCGATCCGTATTCACGAGACGTGTACTAGCGGTTGCATCTATCGCGGGGAGTAAGTTCTGGATTAAAAAACCACCGACCTCGGTGGTTTTCTATGTTTGCCTCTTCGACTTCGGAAACTTACTTATCCGAAGAACGTAAATATAGTTACGCATACCAACTTTGCATGGATGATAACTTTAACGTTACGGCCATTGCCCCCCATGTCTCTGGTTTAGATGTCTTCTTAACGTCGCCTTTGTGCTGCTCCGGCTATTGCAATCTAAATATGGGCAACTGCCTTTAATTTTAGGATGGGTGCCAACATGATGATCACGATCAGATTTCGAATCAAAAACCATATCGCAATCAAGCACGGGACAAGCAAAGCTTTTCACTTTGCTGGTGTGAACCCTTTTCAGTTTAGCCGCGTCATGAACCTCTCGCTTGTGCCTGGCAAGATGACCCGTGGTCCCAAACGCGGCATTACAATTAACTTCACCACAACGGTATGGTTTGTCTCCCGTATGCGACCGCACATGATTAATAAGATCTTTTTTTTGTGAAAACGCTTTAGTGCAATCGCCTCTATCGCATTTGAAAGGCTTTTCACCGGTATGTGTTCGCCTATGTTTAGAACGATTACTTCGCTGCGAAAAAACCTTGTCACAAATATCACAGGGATATTGCTTGTTTGATGTCGGCAAAATCGCTGACGAGGGACCGGCAGCTGGGTGAACTTCAAACTGAAAAAGCAGAGGTGTGGGAGCCACTCCGAGTGACATACGAGCATGCATCGCCTCGTCATCATTTAACGGTGCATTGAATACTCCCGCCAATGAATCTTGTGACTGAAAATCCTGTGAGTCGATATCCAGATTTGGCAGGTCAGCGCTTGCTCTGGAAGAATTCGTAATTTCCCCGGAAAACGATGTTTGAGACTCATCTTCAGGCAATGATTCATGTCCGCTCCACATCCGCCCATCCCGATCCACTCTCCCCATCGGCGAATTCCCCACAAAACAATACAAATTCAACCCATCCACCGCCCCCGCCGGGTCAGGGTTGATCCATCGGCACAGCCACGGCGCAAAGTAGCGATATCCGTAGTAATACAACCCGGTCGCATCCCGTTCCTTGCCCGAATAGCGAATGGTTTTGTACGCACCGCTCTGATCGCGATGATCCTCCCAAGCCGTGCCGCCAAACGGGTAATACACTTCGCGGCTCTGCACCCTGGCGTGTTCATCCAATTCCAGCGTCCCGGACCCGAGATGGTCGGTCAGGTGGTAACGCAACGAATGGTCGGGCGCATCGGCGCCGTGCAGCCACCTCACCCGATTGCGTCCGGCCTCCAGGTCGAGCACTTCATGCTGCTTGCCGCCCGGACGATGATGGATCTCCAGCCCCGGCAGGTAGCGCACTTCGGCGATCACGGTGCGGGCGGCGGCCAGTGCAGTGCGGACTTTGCGCAGGCGTTTGCCACCGCCGCCGTAGAGGTAGCGTTCGGTGTCGTCGTCTTCGTCTTCGTCTTCGCGCACCACCGGTGACACGCTGGCCAACTGGTTACGCGCATCCCAGGTCATGGTTTGGCCAGGCTGCAAATATTGCAGGTTGCCGTTGGCGTCGAAATGGCGGGCGAAATCCGGTGGTTGTTCGCCCTTGAGCAGGCTGCGATTGCTGTCCGGGTCGATGTCCCAGCGCCGGGTGAACGGTTGGACGCCGAGGTGGCGCAGTTCAGTCAGGTTGCCACCCGCGTCGTAGTCGTATTCTTCGCGATAGTTGACCACGGCGTTGGGGTTGGCCGAGGCGCGGTAGGGAGTGCCGGGATAACTGGATGAGCGCTCGGCTTCCCAGCCGGTGGCGTGGGTTAATTGACCAAAGGTGTCGTAGCCGTAGGTACATTGGCCGTCGATGCGCTGGTTGTTGTGGTAACGAATCGGCACTGCGTGATTGTCGATCTGGAGGATGTTGCCCATCGGGTCGACGCTGTATCGCAGGTCTTGCAGCGGTGCGGTGTTCGGCAACCCGGCGCACAAGCGCAGCAGGCGCCCGTCATCAAGCGCGTACTGCGCTTCGGTGATCACGCCATTGCCAGCGGTTTCCCGTTCGACTTTTCCGCCAGGGTTATAGCGGATGTCGTGCACCAGGCAGTGTCCGGGCGCGGCGGTATTGGCCGGTTGCAACCAGCCGTCCTTGAGCTGCCCGGCCACGGTGTAGCTGAAGTGACGACGGTGTTTTTTGGCGTCGGTGAGGCTAAGCAAATCGCCCAACGGGTTATAGGCCCAATGGCTTGCAAGCCCGGGATCAGCTTCCAGCAAGCGATCGCGTGCGGCGCAGTCCAGCGGCCAATCCGGCGGATCGAGGGAGGCCAGAAAGTGGCTGATTTCACTTAACGCGAACCCCCGCAGATCGTACGCCGGCATGTGCCGCGTGCCCGCCGGATCGTCGTGGCGAATCACTCGACCGCATTGATTGGCAGCATCAAAACCGGCCCCGGCGCTGCCGTATTCAAAGCGCTCCACAACCCGTTCCAGCTCTCTTACGGCAACAGGACGCAGCGACGAATCGTACTGCGTATCCTGCCGAGCCCCCCGACTGTCCCATCCACTCAAGACCTCATCCGCTTGCCCGGGCAACAACACCCGCCACCCGGCATCGACACTGTCAGTCGCCAACACCTTGCCGGTCAGGGAGAAACAATGACTCAACGCCGGCGCGGACAACCGCGCATCCCGTTGCTCAATCCCCCTTCCCGCCGCATCGAACACCTGCCGCGTCACCCGCGCCTGCGATGTTTGACCACTCTCCCCACGCCAGTACGCCACGCTGCGCACAGCCAGGCCGCGCGGGTCAATGACCGCCAGAGTGGGCGTTCCGTGATGCAGGCTGAGGTTGTCCATGGGCTGTGGATATCATCCGCCATCAACAGCCGTCTACTGTCACAAATCACAGGTATTCGTCCCGCTGATCCGACAGATCAAAAAAACTGCCGGGACGAGCGGTTTTTTTATGCCTATGCTTTTTCGCTCGCACCCGCCAAGAGGACGTCCCCATGACTGACTGGCCGCTGGCTCAAACCTATCGCTTCAACGGGCACTCCGTCCGTTACGCCGTGCGTGGCGACGGCCCGCCGTTGGTGTTCGTGCATGGCACGCCGTTCTCTTCGTATGTGTGGCACCGGATTGCGCCGCACTTCATCACGTCGCACCGGGTGCATTACTTCGACCTGCTGGGTTATGGGCTGTCCGAGAAGGTCGAGGGCGATGTGTCGCTGGGCGTGCAGAACGAGTTGTTGACGCAGCTGCTGGAGCATTGGGGGCTGGATTGCCCGGATGTGGTGGCCCACGATTTCGGCGGCGCGACGGTGTTGCGCGCGCATCTGCTGAACGGCAAGGACTACCGCAGCCTGACGCTGATTGACCCGGTGGCGTTGACGCCGTGGGGCTCGCCGTTCGTGCAGCAGGTGCGTCAGCATGAAGCGGTGTTCAGCGGCGTGCCCGATTACATTCAGCGGGCGATTGTGTCGGCCTATGTTCGCGGGGCGATCAAGCGCGACATACCCGACGATGAACTCGCGCCCTACGTGCAACCGTGGCTGGGCGATCCGGGGCAAGCGGCGTTTTACCGGCAGATCGCGCAGATGGATCAGCGCTATACCCGTGAGGTCGAGGGGTTGTACCCGACGGTTCGTTGCCCGGTGCAGATTCTGTGGGGCGAGGATGATCAGTGGATCCCCATCGAGCGTGGCCGCGCGCTGCAGCAGATGATTGCGGGGGCGCAGTTTCACCCAATCCCCAATGCCGGGCATCTGGTTCAGGAAGATGCGCCGGAGGCGATCGTTGCCGCGCTGCTGCGTTTTCTCCCAAAAGCCCCCTGAAACACACGGACTCTTGTAGGAGCCGGCTTGCTGGCGATAGCGGTGTGTCATTCGGCACACATGTTGCCTGTTATACCGCTATCGCCAGCAAGCCGGCTCCTACAAAGTACCGTGTTTCTTCAGTTGGTCCCGATCAATGGCGGGCATTTTTCTTTCGCTGCCGTGGTCAAAGTTCGCATCTGACCGATGCTCGATTTCCGTTGCCGCGCTAATGTCTATAACTGACGCGCCAACGCACTACTACAAGATCTCCAAAAGGATTCGCCTGATGCACATCATCAACGCCCGCCTGCGCAACCAAGAAGGCCTGCATGAATTGCACCTGGAAAACGGCCTGATCAGCAATATTGCCCGTCAGACCGAAGCGCCGACCCTGGGCCCCGATGATCTGGACGCCGGCGGCAACCTGGTGGTGCCGCCCTTCGTCGAACCGCACATCCACCTCGACGCCACGCTCACCGCCGGCGAACCGCGCTGGAACATGAGCGGCACGCTGTTCGAAGGCATCGAATGCTGGGGCGAGCGCAAGGTGACGATCACCGAGGAAGACACCAAGACCCGCGCCAGGAAAACCATCCAGGCCCTCGCCGCCCACGGCATCCAGCATGTGCGCACCCATGTCGATGTCACCGACCCACAGCTGACGGCGCTGAGGGCGATGCTCGAAGTGCGCGAGGAAAGCCGGCACCTGATCGACATGCAAATCGTTGCATTCCCCCAGGAAGGCATCGAGTCGTACCGCAACGGTCGTGAACTGATGGAAGAAGCGATCCGCATGGGCGCGGACGTGGTCGGCGGGATTCCGCATTTCGAATACACCCGCGATCAGGGCGTGAGTTCAGTGAAGTTCCTGATGGACCTCGCCGAACGCACCGGTTGCCTGGTGGACGTGCATTGCGATGAAACCGATGACCCACACTCGCGGTTTCTCGAAGTGCTCGCCGAAGAAGCCCGCAGCCGCGACATGGGCTCGCGGGTCACGGCCAGCCACACCACGGCCATGGGCTCTTACGACAACGCGTACTGCGCCAAACTGTTTCGCCTGCTCGGGCATTCGGGGATCAGTTTTGTCTCCTGCCCCACCGAAAGCATTCACCTGCAAGGGCGCTACGACAACTTTCCGAAACGTCGTGGCGTCACTCGGGTGAATGAGTTGCTCGAAGCGGGGATGAACGTGTGCTTCGGCCAGGACTCGATCGTCGACCCGTGGTATCCGCTGGGTAACGGCAACATTTTGCGGGTGCTCGAAGCAGGTCTGCACATCTGTCACATGCTCGGGTATCGCAACCTGCAAAGCGCGCTGGACCTGGTCACCGACAACAGCGCCAGGGCGATGAACCTGGGGGATCGGTATGGACTGGAGCGCGGGCGGCCGGCGAATTTGCTGATTCTTTCGGCGGACAGCGATTACGAGGTGATCCGCAGTCAGGGCTTGCCGCTGTATTCGGTTCGTGATGGGAAGGTGTTGATGAAGCGGCAGATGCCAGTGGTGGAGTTTTTTGGTGAGCAACCCTGAGTTTTGTGTTGGCTGAGCTGACGCCTTCGCGGGCAAGTCGGATCGCCGCATCGCTCGCTCCTACAAGATCAACGCCGACCTTGTAGGAGCGAGCGATGCGGCGATCCGACTTGCCCGCGAAGGCAATCTCAAATTCAACCCATCAACCGCGCCGTACCAAACAAACTGACCCGACTCAATTCCCCGTCTGTTTCCTCCAACAAAATCGGCGCCGTCCCACCAGGCATCACCACCTTCACCTCACCCGCCACCACCCAACCCACCCGCCAAGCCGCACACGCCACCGCGCTCGCACTGGTACCGGACGACGCCGTCGGCCCTTCCCCACGTTCAAACACCCGAGCAGCAATTCGCCCCGCTGACTCGCGCATCGCCCATTGCAAATTAACCCCCGCCGGGCACGGTCGCCCTGCCCCGGTCGGCATGGCATAGGCAATGCGCGTCAACCCTTCGGACAATCGCGCTTCGCGCATCTGCTCATTGGCCGGCAATGCCTCGGCATCGTCCACAAGGGTTACGCAATGCGGATTGCCGACCCGCACGAACTGGCTGCGCGACCAGGCGGGATCCAGCGCCGACAGCGGTTGAACGTGGCTGAGCTCACGGCCGTTGAATGCCACATCGGTCACCCCTTGAGCACTGACCGCCTCGGGCCCGAACGCCGGTTTGCCCAGATCCAGCCAGAAACCCTGCACACCCTCGACCTGCGCGCTGTTCACCAATGTTTCACCAGGCGAAGGCGTGTCGGCCTTGTCGTGATGAACCCTGAGCACACACGCCGCGTTTTCCGGAAACAGTCCTTGATCGCTGAGCGCCTGGGAGAAAATCGTCAGCCCGTTGCCACTGCGCTCGGCCAGAGTGCCGTCGGTGTTGACGATCAACAGATCGAACGGCGGCGGCGTTTGAAACGGGCCGACCAGCAGACCGTCGCAACGATGGTCCTTGCTGCCGGGCGGTTGCGTGCCCGGCGCCCAGGCACAGAACGCCTCGATGGCCGACAATGCCCAGGTCGTGCGGGTTTGCGCCGCCAGACTGGCCTGTTCAGGTAAATCGATCCCTGCGCGGCGCACTGCATCCGGCGCCACTACCGCGTAGATATTGCCTCTAGCATCGTAGAACGGCGTCATGGCGCCTCCCGTGTAAACATCACAGGCGTGCAACATATCGCGAAACCGCGACGGGCTGTGCAAGGATGTCACCCTGCCTGACCGCGAAACCGTCCGGACGCTGATCGAACCTCATGGGTGAGTCACTGTCCCTTGGGGACGCGACGTTTTTTGCCAAGGATCGATATGACCAACCTCAACACGCCCACCACTTTCGTGCCCGGACGCCTGGAACAGATGTCCACGCGCATTGCCTTTTTCATCGCCGGTTTCGGGATTGCCGCATGGGCGCCGCTGGTGCCTTACGCCAAGGCCCGGGCCGGGCTGGATGAAGGCACCCTCGGTTTGCTGCTGTTGTGCCTGGGGGTGGGCTCGATTCTGGCGATGCCGATGGCGGGGCTGCTGGCCACGCGTTTCGGCTGCCGGCGCGTGCTGACGGGCGGTACGTTGTTGATCTGTCTGGCGCTGCCGCTGTTGGCGACGGTGTCCTCGGTCCCGGCGCTGATTGCGGCCTTGTTCATGTTCGGCGCGGGCCTCGGCACGGTGGATTCGACGGTGAACCTGCAAGCGGTGATCGTCGAGCGCGCCAGCGGCAAAACCATGATGTCGGGTTTCCACGGGCTGTTCAGCCTCGGCGGGATTGTCGGGGCGGCGGGCGTCAGTGCCCTGCTCGGCTTCGGGGTTTCTCCGTTGGGAGCGATGCTGGTGGTGATCGTGCTGCTGCTGATCGCACTGTGCAAAGCCGCGCCGCACCTGCTGCCGTATGGCAGCGAAAGTTCCGGGCCGGCCTTTGCCATTCCCCACGGTATCGTGCTGTTTATCGGCGGGATGTGTTTCATCGTGTTCCTTGCCGAGGGCGCGGCACTGGACTGGAGCGCGGTGTTCCTGGCGCAGGAACGCGGGATCGACACGGCCTATGCGGGATTGGGTTATGCGGCGTTTGCGCTGACCATGACGGCCGGGCGCTTGACCGGTGACAAGATCGTCCGGCGCCTAGGCGCGACACGGGTGATCGTGTTCGGTGGGCTGACGGCCGCTACCGGCCTGTTTCTGGCGACGTTTGCACCGAGCTGGGAGATGGCGCTGGTGGGTTATGCACTGCTGGGCGCGGGCTGCTCGAATATCGTGCCGGTGCTGTACACCGCCGTGGGCAAGCAGACGGTCATGCCTGAAAGCATTGCCGTGCCGGCGATTACGACGCTGGGTTACGCGGGGATTCTGGCGGGGCCGGCGGTGATCGGGTTCATCGCCCACGGCAGCAGTTTGAGTTTTGCCTTTGGGCTGATGGCGGTGTTGCTGGTGGCGGTTGCCATTGGCGGGAAGGTGTTGAAGGCCTGAAAAGCATCGCCGGCAAGCCAGCTCCTACAAGGATCGTCAGTGCACACACTATCTATGTGCGAAACAACTGTAGGAGCGAGCGGTGCGGCGATCCGACTTGCCCGCGAAAGCGGTGGGTCAGGCGCCATTTCTATCGACTGGACAGCCATCTTCGCGGGCAAGCCTCGCTCCTACAGGGATCTCCAGCGAACACAGATTCTGTGCACGCCGGCGATCTTGTAGGAGCTGGCTTGCCGGCGATGCAGGCGACTCGGTCTATCAGAACCCGACGCTGGCCTGCACGAAGAACGTGCGCGGTGCGCCGACGTACATGCCCGAGTTGTTGTCGCTGGAGCGGGTGAAGTACTGCTTGTCGAAGATGTTTTTCACCCCGGCGCCGACTTTCAGGTTCGATAGCTGCGCGCCGAAGTCGTAACCGCCCCGCACGTTCCAGGTGACGTAACCGGGAATGTCGCCGTACTGACCGTCGGCAGTGCCTTCGGTGATGTAGTTGTTGGTGAAGCTGCCGTTGGAATTCACGGCAACGCCCGGCGAACGTTGTTTGGACTGGGCAAACGCATCGACGTTGTAGGTCCAGCGGTCGATGTCATATCGCAAGCCGGCAGTCGCGACCTGGCGCGAATAGAACGGCAGGTCACGGCCCTTGAAGCCCGGAATCTCCCCTTCATACACGGCACGTGTGTAGGTGAAACCGGCGTTGGCGCTCAGGCCGTCGAGCCGTGGGTCCAGTGCCGCCATGTCGTAATGCACCGATGCTTCAACGCCTTGGTGCGTGGTTGCGCCGAGGTTGGTCCAGCCCGCATCGTTGCTGATGTACTGCAACTCTTTATCGAAGTCGATGTAGAACAGCGTCACTTCGCCGCCCCAGACATCATCGTTGTAGCGTGTGCCGAGCTCGTAGGTCTTGGCTTTTTCCGGCTCCAGACCGTTGGCGGTGCTGTCACCCGTACCGCCCTGGCCGAGCTGGAAATACTGCAGACTGCCGAACGAAGTCTCGTAGTTGGCGAACAGTTTCCAGGCATCGGAAATGTGATACATCACACTCAAGGCCGGCAGCGGCTCGTTGCTTTCGATGCTGCGGTTCTTCTCTGTCACACGCTTGCCATCGGCATCGCGTACGGGGCGCTCATGCCAGTCGGTGCTGATGTGCTCGAAACGGATGCCGGGGGTAATCGTCCAGTTGCCGACGTCGATCTTGTCGTCGAGGTAAACGGAGTTGGCTTCCGTGCCGCCGGTGCGGTCCTGGTACACATGGCCGTCCGAGGCCTTGGTCGCGACGGGCTCGTTGCTCTTGTTCAGCTCCAGACGAGTCGCCTGTTCGTGCATGCCTTCCTTGAGGTAGCGATAACCGACGCTGACTTCCTGGGTGGTCGGGCCCACGTCGAACACATGGGACACCCGCGGTTCGATGCCGAAGGTGTAATAGGTCCGCGGGAACGAGCCGATAGTCTTCTGGTCGCGGGCGGCGATGTTGCTGCCACGGAAGCTGTCGGAGTAGTACGTCAGCACTTCTGCCTGGGTACGGTCATCGATCTGCCGCGCCCACTTGAACGAGACGTCCTTGCGGCGCCCGCTGAAGTTGTCGTTGTTGCGGTCGGACTGAAACGGATTGGCGTCGTACTGCGCCTGAGTCAGGCCGCCGGGCATGTCGGCGCTGGCGTCGTAGTAATGCAGGTTGAGGCTGAAGTCGTCGACATCGGTCGGCGCCCAGTGGGTCTTGAGCAGCACGTCGTCGATATCGTTGCCGTTGTTACGCTCACGGTAACCGTTGCCGTTCACGCCCGAGTACAACAGCGCCACGCCAATGCCGTTGTCCGCTGTACCGCCGGCAAACGCCGTGTCGATGTGCTTCCAGCCACCGTGCTTGGAAGTTTCCAGGGTGGTGCCGATTTCGGCGGAGGCTTTTTCCGGGATTGCGCGGGTCACGAAGTTGATCACACCGCCAACGTTCTGCGGCCCGTAGCGCACGGAACCGGCACCGCGCACCACGTCGATGCTGTCGAGGTTGCCGGAGGAAATCGGCGCCATGGACAGCTGCGGCTGGCCATACGGCGCGAATGCGGCCGGTACGCCGTCGATCAGCACGGTGGAGCGTGGCGACAGACGCGAAGTCAGGCCGCGCACGCCGACGTTCAGGGAGATATCGCTGCCGCCAGTGCCGTTGGCTTCTTGCACTTGCACGCCGGGCACGCGCTTCAACACGTCGCCGACGTTCATCGCGCCTTGCTCGACCATGGCTTCGCGGCGAATCACCGTGCGGGCGCCGGGGTGGTTCTGCACCACGGCGGCATCGGCGTCACCGAGCCAGTCACCGACGACCTTGATGTCAGTCACGCCCAGTTCCAGCGGGCCATTGGCGGCGGAAGTCGGCGATGGAGCCGGCGTCAGGGTCACCGAACCTTCGTCGATCTGATACTCGAGACCGCTGCCCTGCAGCAATTGGCGCAAGGCCTGCTCCGGCGAAAGGTTGCCATCCACCGCCGGGGCCTGTTTGCCGGCGACCAGTTCTGGACTGAAAAAAACCTGCAACGAGGTTTGCTGGCCGAGCTCGCTCAGCGCCTGACCCAAGGGTTGCGCCGGGATGTGAATGGCATCGGCGGCAAAGGCCTGGGGCAGCGCAGCGTTGACCGCCAGCGCAAGGGCCAGCGGCAACCAAAGGGAGTTGTTGTTTTTAGCGGTGGTTTTTTTCACGTCGAACGTAGTCCTGTGGATCGCAAGAGTGTGCGCCTGTTAATGCAAACCAGTTGCAGTTGGACAGGAAGACGATCAACTCGAAAAAAACCTGAATTTATTTTGAAATTATTTCCTGACTGCCGTCATCGAGGGTGCGCACGGCCACCGGCAAGATGGTCGGCAAGGCCTTGAGCAGCGCGTCGGTGTTGTCGGATTTGAACACGCTGGTCAGGCGCAGATTGCCCACTGTGTCGTTGCCGACGGTGAGTGGCTTGTCCCGATAACGCGATACTTCCTCGGCCACTTCGGCCAGGCTGGCGTTGTTGAACACCAGTTTGCCGTTGCGCCAGGCCGTCAGTTCCGCAGGGTTGACCGCATAGGCCGCGGCCACTTTGCCCTGGGCATCAATGCGCGTTCCCAGGCCAGCGGTAAGGTTGACGAACTCATTGTCCGCCGCGCCGTGCCCCTGAACCCTGACCGTGCCCTGCTCCACCACGACCCGGGTGTCACGAGCGCCGCGACGCACATCGAAGCGCGTGCCGGTGACCGTGACCTTGCCGCTGCCAGCCTCGACCACGAATGGCCGATCGCTGTCGTGGGCGACGCTGAACATTGCCTCGCCTTGCGTCAACTCGATGCCGCGCTGGCCTTTTTCAAAGCGCACCTGAAGACGACTGCGGCTGTTCAGGTCGATCACCGAACCGTCCGGCAGCGCCACCTGACGACGCTCGCCCAACGCTGTCGAATACTCGGCGGTGTAAGGCGCCGGTTGATTCAAACCGCTGAACAGGCCCAGGCCCAGCGCCACGGCCACCACACTGGCCGCCACCGCATAACGCACCAGCGGTCGACGTTTGCTGCGCGCCGGCGGGGTTTCGCACAAGGCTTGCAGTCGCGCACGCGGCACCAGGTCGGCGGCTGTCCACAGGCCCTGAAGCAACTGAAATTCGTCGCGGTGCTGAGGGTGCTCGTTCAGCCAGTGCTCGAAACGCTGGCGCTCTTCGACGTCAATGGCCGGCTCCTGCAAACGCACAAACCACTGCGCCGCCTCATCGCGAACCGTCGTTTGCCCGCACGCGCAATCACGAGTATCCATCATGGAAGTTCCTGTTTGGCTGGGGAAGAGAGTGCACGGCCGATCATGGTTGCAAACCGTCGAGGCGGTCGCGCAGATGCCGCAGGGTGCGGATCATATACTTTTCCACCATGTTCTTGGACAGTCCCAGGCGTTCGGCGATTTCAGCCTGGGTCAGCCCTTCGATCTTCTGCCAAACAAAAACCTTGCGACAGTTGACCGGCAACTCGGTGAGCGCCCGTTCAATGGAATCAGCCAACTGGATCGCATGCATGAAATGCTCCGGGTCGCCGGACGACGACACACTGTGATCAATCGCCTCCGACTCCATGGCGCCCCGCCGATCCTCACGCCGATAACCATCCACCGCGATGTTGCGCGCAGTCTGGTGCAAATACGCCCGGGGCTGCTGCACCGCCGCCGAATCGGACTCAAGCACCCGCACGAAAGTGTCGTGGGCCAGATCCTCGGCCTGCTGACGATTTCTCAGGCGACGGGTCCAGGTGCCAACCAACTCTTCGTAATGCTCGAAAAAGCCGTGTCTGCGGGGCAACTTGGGGGTCATTGCGGTGTGCTGTGATGACGGGGCGTGAATAGTAATGCTTCCTATTAACCGGAAGCAATGGATTCCAGACAGCCAACTCGCCACCACTCGTCAACGAGAAAAGTTGATTTAGGCACACAGCCAAAGGATTCTGGCAGGCATCCAAAAGAAGCCAGCCACAAGCTGTAGCAAAGTGCAGTCATGCCAGTCACCGGCGTTCGTCCAGGAATTCAGACATGTTCACCTCCTTTGCCTCACTGAAAAGAAAACCCCTCGCCCGCCTCGCGCTGGCCATCAGCCTTGGCACGCTTGGCCTGCCTTACTGGGCGGGCACCGCTCAGGCCCATGGCGGGCACGCCGAGATGGTGCCGCTGCAAGCGGGCCTTGAGGAGTTTGGGGCCACGGTGAAATGGGACGACTACGCCGACCTGTTCGTGATTGCCAAGGACGGCGTTTATCTCAAGGTCAAACCGGGCAGCAAGGTCGCCATGCTCAACGGCAAACGGATGGAGCTGAGTGTGCCGGTGGTGTTCAAGGGCAAGACCGCTTTCATGTCCAAGGACTTCATCAATCAGGTGTTCCAGTCCGGCCTGGACAAGACCTTTGTCGTCGAGACGCGCCCTAACCCGCTCAACCCGCTGAGCGCGGATGAGATCAAGACCGCTGTCGAGATCATCAAGCAATCGGAGCACTACAAACCCGGTTTCCGCTTCACGGAAGTCTCGGTCAACGAGCCGCCGAAGGATCAGGTGTGGAGTTTCGTCTACAGCGGGCAAAACGTCGCCCAACCGCGCCAGGCCAACATTGTGGTGCTCGACGGCAAGCATGTGGTTGAAGGCCTGGTCGATCTCGACAGCAAGACGCTCAAATCGTGGAAGCCGATTGAAGGCGCCCACGGCATGGTCTTGCTGGATGATTTTGCGACGGTGCAATCGGCGATTGAAGCGAGCCCCGAGTATGCGCAGGCGCTGACCAAACGCGGTATCAGCGATGTGAAAAAGGTGGTGGCCACGCCGTTGACGGTCGGTTACTTCGACGGCAAGGACGGGCTCGCGCAGGACAAGCGTCTGTTGAAAATCGTCAGCTATCTGAATACCGGTGACGGCAACTATTGGGCGCACCCGATCGAGGGGCTGGTGGCGATTGTCGATCTGGAGCAGAAGAAACTGATCAAGATCGAAGACGACGCGGTCATTCCGGTGCCGATGAAATCGACGCCGTACGACGGACGCGGGCGTAAGGGCACGTCGGTCAAGCCGCTGGAAATCATCGAGCCCGAAGGCAAAAACTACACCATCTCCGGCAACAGCATTCACTGGCAGAACTGGGACTTCCACGTTCGCCTCGACTCGCGGGTCGGCCCGATCCTGTCCACCGTCACTTATGACGACAAGGGCAAGAAACGCAAAATCATGTACGAAGGCTCGCTGGGCGGCATGATCGTGCCTTACGGCGATCCGGATGGCGGCTGGTACTTCAAGGCTTATCTCGACTCGGGCGATTACGGCATGGGCACGCTGACCTCGCCGATTGCGCGCGGTAAAGATGCTCCGGAAAACGCGGTGCTGCTGGACGCCACCATTGCCGACTACACCGGCGCCCCGACCTCGATTCCCCGCGCCATGGCGGTGTTCGAGCGCTACGCCGGCCCGGAATACAAACACCAGGAAATGGGCCAGCCCAACCTCAGCACCGAGCGTCGTGAACTGGTGGTGCGCTGGATCAGCACCGTCGGCAACTACGACTACATTTTCGACTGGGTCTTCCAGCAAAACGGCACCATTGGCATCGATGCCGGCGCCACCGGTATCGAAGCGGTCAAGGGCGTGAAATCGAAAACCATGCACGAAGCCACCGCCAAGGAAGACACGCGCTACGGCACGCTGCTGGACCACAACATCGTCGGCACCACGCACCAGCACATCTACAACTTCCGCCTGGACATGGACGTGGACGGTGAGAACAACTCGCTGGTGGAAGTGAACCCGGTGGTTGCCCCGAACGACCGTGGCGGGCCGCGCACCAGCACGATGCAGACCGAAACCAAAGTCGTCGGCACCGAGCAGCAAGCCGCGCAGAAATTCGACCCCTCGACTGTTCGCCTGCTGACCAATACCAGCAAGGAAAACAAAGTCGGCAACCCGGTTTCCTATCAGTTGATTCCGTATGCCGGCGGTACGCACCCGGTGGCCAAGGGTGCCAATTTCGGCAAGGACGAATGGCTCTATCACCGCCTGAGTTTCATGGACAAACAGCTGTGGGTGACGCGCTACAACCCGGAAGAGAAGTATCCGGAAGGCAAATACCCGAACCGCTCGGACAAGGATGCGGGGCTTGGGCAGTTCACCCACGACAACCAGTCCATCGAAAACAGCGATGACGTGGTCTGGCTGACCACCGGCACCACGCACATCGCCCGTGCGGAGGAATGGCCGATCATGCCGACCGAGTGGGTGCATGTGCTGTTGAAGCCGTGGAATTTCTTTGATGAAACGCCGACGCTGAACCTCAACGTGCCGCAGTAATACGGCACACCCCCTGTAGGAGCCGGCTTGCTGGCGATAGCGGTGTGTCAGTCGAGATTAATGTTTCTGACACACCGCCATCGCCAGCAAGCCGGCTCCTACAGGGGGTAATGTGTTTTCAAGGGGACGGTCAGGCGTGTTTTTTGCGGTACTCGCCGGGCGAAATGCCGAAGCGCGATTTGAACGCGGTGGAAAAGTAGCTCGAATCAGAAAAGCCCCACGAATACCCCAGCACCGACAACTTCTGCTCGGTACGTGTTTGGCGCAGGGACTCCGCGCACAAATCCAGCCGCCGATTCTTGATGTACCGCGCCACCACCAATCCCTTCTTGGCAAACATCCGGTACAAACCACGCGTCGACATTCCCACCTCGCGCGCCAGCCATTCGGGGCAGAGGTCTTCCGAGCGGATGTGCTCATCGATGAAGCCCAGGGTCTTGCGGAAAAGGCGCTCATGCACGTCCGCGCATGCTTCGCTGTGGCTGATGGCCGGACGCAGCAGGCTGACAATCGCCTCCAGCGTCGCTTCGCTTTCTGCCCGGCTCAGGCATTGCTGGTGCGTGGCGTCCAGAATCAGGCGGTGCGAGAGCATCGCGATGGGGGATGTCGCGGCGATCCGGTGACCGCACTGGACCGGATTGAAGCGCAGGGTTTGCTCGACCAGTTGCGACGGCAGAATCAATGACAGCTGCCGGGAGTTTTCACTGTAGGTAAAGTCGCTGGGGCGCGAGGCGTCGATCAGCGTGATATCCCCGGCCGACAGCAACACCTTGCTGTCGCCCTGAGCCATGCCGGCGCTGCCATCGAGCTGAAACACCGCAAAGTATTTACCGTCCTCGCCCGCCGCCACTTCGTGAGGCGTGCGGTACAGCCGTGCCTGGCGGGCATCGACAAAACTGAGCTTCAGCGCGCCGTCCTGGTGCTCGCGGATCTGTCCGGCAAACTCATCGCCCAGAGGTTGCGCATTGAAGGCGCCACAGATCTGGTTGATCTGATGAATCCACTGATCGAAGCCATCACGGCGCTGTGCAATTGAAGAAATCATGTCGGGCCTCACGCAGGCTTGTTTTTATTATCTACGCCAATCCACGGGTTCTCCTGAACAGTGCCGCTCCTACGGAAACAGACGGGTTACTTAAGCCCGCCAAAGCGCCGATAAAAGCTTTCGCCCACGTCCGGCAACGGACCATCGGCGGTTTCCAGTGCATTGTTCAACCACTCTTCGGCCTTGGCGTAGATCAGCCGGTAAATGTTGCGGCACAACTGGCGGGCGGCGCGTCCTTCCCAATCGCCGGGCAACAACTCGTCCGGTAATTGCGGGTCACGCAGCAGCAGTTTGCGGTACTCGTGAATAAGCAGGACCCGTGCCAGGAAGCAGTCCGACGGTTGCAGGTTTTCCTGCTCGCGAAGCGCTTGCCAGAGCGGTCGGAACAGCTGGATGAACTCGCTGTAATGGGCCGCCAGCTCCTCGATGTTCCAGCTCTCGCGCACCTGCAAACGCAGGGCCTTGGAGGCAAGCACGTCTTGTGCGGTGGTTTCGAAGACGATGGTGTCTTCCTGGGCACCCAGGTCGAGCAAGGTCGCGTTGACGTCGGCCCGATCACTGCGCGGGCAGGCCAGCACGGCGGGCGAGATCGCACCAAAACCTTGCCACTCCAGTTCTTCGCGCACTTGTTTGCGCTTGTCCTGGGTCAGTTGCGTGAGCATCACCAGGCACCACGAACCGTCCCAGGCCGGAACGGTGGAGCTGTAGACCCGCTTGAAAGCTTTGTCGAAACGCCGACGGCCGGCGCCGGTCAGGCTGTAGTAGCTGCGACGCCCGACTTTTTCGGCGGTCAGCCAGCCTTCCTTGGTCAGGCGAAAAATCGAGGTGCGGATCAGCCGTTCATTGATGCCGATGGGCTCGAGCAACTGAATCAGGCTGCCCAGCCACACCGTGCCGCCGTGGGGTTCGATGGCATCCCCGTACAGCGTGATGATCAAGGAACTGGCGCGGATCGGCGTCTGCTCCTGGAAGCGGGTAATCAGATGGTTCAAGGGTGTCAGGGACGACATGGGCGTACCGAGCTGAAAAAAGAAAAGGAATATACCGAATTTCCTTTGTAGGAGCCGGCTTGCTGGCGATCGCGGTGTGCCAGAAACATTAATCTCGACTGACACACCGCGATCGCCAGCAAGCCGGCTCCTACAGGGGATTGCGTTCTCATAGAGAACTGCCTTTTGGCCGCAGGCCGCTGTCGCTGATACGCGGGCGGTCGGGCTCCGGTTCGGTCAGCGGCTCGCAGACTTGCATCTGCTCCAGGCAACGCTTGGCCAGTTGCTGATATTCACGAGTGCCCGCCTGCTTCCACGACACCTCTTCATCGCTGAGGCTGCGCTTGACGCTGGCCGGCGCGCCCATGATCAGCGACTGCTCGGGGCCTTCGAAACCGGCCTTGACGAAGGCCGCGGCCGAGACGAATGAGCGGGCACCGATGCGCGCATTATCCATCACCACCGCATTCATCCCCACCAACGCGTCGGCGCCAATCCGGCAGCCGTGCAACACCGCGCCATGGCCGATGTGGCCGTTGCGCTCGACCACGGTGTCGCTGTCCGGAAAACCGTGCATCACGCAGGTGTCCTGCAGATTGGCGCCCTCCTCCAGCACGATCCGGCCGAAGTCACCGCGCAGACTCGCCAGCGGACCGACGTAGCAATGGGGACCGATGATCACGTCGCCGATCAGCACGGCGGACGGATGAACGTAAGCGCTGGGGTCAACCACCGGAGTCAGGCCATCGAGGCTGTAGCAGGTCATGGGGCGTTTCCTTATAGAGCATTCACAAAGCGATGCCGATGCAGACTCATTTTGTATCACATCACTTTTACATTAACAAAGCACAAAAACCGTATCACTTACAAAGCCACGGGCCTGCCGCGTCTATTTAGACGATAAAACCCCGGCTAAAACCAATAAAACAGGCGTATCCAGCGCTTGATCAAAGCCATTCAAACCAAAGCCATAAAACCACAAACCCGACGATAGGACACATTAAATCTATTTTTGTATTGCATTTACGTATCACGTTGTAGGTATACTCCGGCAAAACCGGCCTACGCGCCGATCCAATAATGAGCCGGCATTACAGCCGAGCGTGCACCGTGAGGGCATCCGCCATGCCTCTAACCCTTGCTGTCGAATTCCTCGAACCGGGCGTCCGCCTGATTACGTTGCAGCGTCCGCAAGCGCTGAATGCCCTGACCACCCAATTGCTGGGTGAACTGGCGGACGAACTGACGGCCGCGCAAGCCGATGCCGAGACTCGCGTCGTGGTCCTGACCGGTAGCCGCAAAGCCTTCGCGGCCGGTGCCGACATCAAGGAAATGGCCGAGCGCAATCTGGTCGGCATCCTCGACGACCCGCGCCAGGCGTCGTGGCAAACCATCACCCGCTTCAACAAACCGCTGATCGCCGCCGTCAACGGCTTCGCCCTCGGCGGCGGCTGCGAACTGGCGATGCACGCCGACATCATCATCGCCAGCGAGGACGCACGTTTCGGCCAGCCGGAAATCAACCTCGGAATCATGCCCGGCGCCGGCGGCACTCAACGTTTGCTGCGCGCCGTCGGCAAATCCATGGCCATGCAGATGGTCCTGACCGGCGAGCCGATCGACGCCCGCCAGGCCCAGCGCGCCGGGCTGGTCAGCGAAGTCACCCAACCGGAATTCACCGTCGAGCGTGCGCTGCAGATCGCCCGCAGCATTGCCACGAAAGCACCGCTGGCGGTGCGCCTGGCCAAGGAAGCGCTGCTCAAGGCGATGGACACCGACCTCGCCAGCGGCCTGCGTTTCGAGCGCCACGCCTTCACCGTGCTGGCCGGCACCCGCGACCGTGACGAAGGCATCGCGGCCTTTCAGCAAAAGCGCACGCCGACCTTCACTGGCCAGTAATCCGGCCACCGATAACGCATTCGAACGACCTCCCAGAGAACGCCAAGACCATGAACTTCGAACACATCCTGTTTTCCATCGAGGCCGGCGTTGCCCTGCTGAGCCTCAATCGCCCGGACCAACTCAACAGCTTCAACACGCAGATGCACGGCGAAGTGAAGGAAGCGCTCAAGCAGGTTCGGCAGAACCCGGACGTGCGCGTACTGCTGCTGACCGGTGAAGGTCGCGGATTCTGCGCCGGGCAAGACCTCAGCGACCGCAATGTCGCGCCGGGCAGCGCCGTGCCGGATCTGGGCGAGTCCATCGAGAAGTTCTACAACCCGCTGATCCGCCAGTTGCGCGACCTGCCGCTGCCGGTGATCTGCGCGGTCAATGGCGTGGCGGCCGGCGCCGGCGCCAACATTCCACTGGCTTGCGATCTGGTATTGGCAGCGCGTTCGGCGAGCTTCATCCAGGCCTTCTGCAAGATCGGTTTGATCCCGGATTCCGGCGGCACCTGGACCTTGCCACGCCTGGTCGGCATGGCCCGCGCCAAGGCGCTGGCCTTGCTCGGTAATCGCCTGAGCGCCGAGCAAGCCGAGCAATGGGGGCTGATCTACCGCGTGGTGGATGACGCCGAATTGCGCAATGAAGCCCTGACCCTCGCCCGCCATCTGGCCACGCAACCGACGTACGGCCTGGCGCTGATCAAGCGCAGCCTCAACGCCAGCCTGAGCAACACCTTCGACGAACAACTGGAGCTGGAAAAAGACCTGCAACGCCTGGCCGGGCGCAGCGAGGATTACCGTGAAGGCGTCAGCGCCTTCATGGAAAAACGCAGCCCAAGCTTCAAGGGGCGCTGAGTCATGACCGCACTGAACACTAACGCGCGCATCGCGGTGATCGGCGCCGGCGCCATGGGCGCAGGCATTGCCCAGGTCGCGGCGCAGGCCGGTCATCCGGTATTGCTGCTGGACAATCGCCCCGGCGCTGCGGCCCAGGCCATTGAAGGCATTGATCGACAACTGGGCAAACGGGTCGAGAACGGCAAACTGTCCGCCGAGTCGCGCAGCGCAACGATTGCGCGCCTGCACGCCGTGGAAGCCATCGAAGCGCTGGCCGAGTGCGAGCTGATCATCGAAGCCATCGTCGAAAACCTTGAGGTCAAACGCGCGCTCTTTCGCCAACTGGAAGACATCTGCGGTGAGCACTGCATTCTGGCGAGCAACACCTCGTCGCTGTCGATCACCAGCATCGCTGCGCAGTTGAACCATCCGCAACGCTTGCTCGGTTTGCACTTTTTCAACCCGGCGCCGGTCATGGCGCTGGTGGAAATCGTTTCCGGGCTGGCCAGCGATCCGGCGTTGGCCGAGTGCCTGTACGACACCGCCAAAGCCTGGGGCAAAAAACCCGTACACACCCGCTCTACGCCGAGCTTTATCGTCAACCGCGTCGCCCGCCCGTTCTACGCCGAAAGCCTGCGCCTGCTGCAGGAAGGCGCGGCGGATTGCCCGACGCTGGATGCGCTGATGCGCGAGGCCGGTGGTTTTGCGATGGGCGCCTTCGAACTGACCGACCTGATCGGCCATGACGTCAACTATGCCGTGACCTGTTCGGTGTTTGATGCCTATTACGGGGATACACGTTTTCTGCCTTCGCTGATTCAGAAGGAATTGGTCGACGCCGGGCGCCTGGGTCGCAAGAGCGGCCATGGTTTCTACCGTTATGGCGAGGATGCCTCGCGACCACAGCCGACCTCTATCAGCAGCGATCAGCCGGTTGAAACCTGCGTCGTGGAAGGTGATCTCGGCATCGCCAACGCGTTGATTGCGCGTCTGCGCGAACATCAGATCAACGTCATTCAGCGCGATGGCCAAGGCCTGTTGAAAGTCGGCGATGCCGTGCTGGCGCTTAGCGACGGGCGCATGGCCTGTCAGCGGGCGAAAGAAGACGGGCTGCGCAATCTGATCCTGCTGGACCTGGCCTTCGACTACGGCAAGGCCAGCCGCATCGCCATCAGTTGCTCGGCAGACATCTCCCCTTCGGCACTCGAACACGGCGTCGCACTGCTGCAACGCACTGGATTCAAAGTCAGCCAACTCACCGACAGCCCCGCGCTCGCGGTGTTGCGCACGGTGGCGATGCTCGCCAACGAAGCCGCCGACGCAGTACTGCAAGGCGTGGCCTCGGCCGCCGACATCGATCTGGCGATGCGCGCCGGGGTCAATTACCCGCAAGGCCCGTTGGCCTGGGCCGACGCCATTGGCCTCGCGCACATCCTCAACGTGCTGGAAAACCTGCAAACGAGCTACGGCGAACAACGCTATCGACCGTCGCTGCTGTTGCGCCGCCGCGTCGCTGAAGGGAGGACGTTCCATGACTAATCACGAAGCAATGAACCTGGCCAGCAACTGCGCGCAAACGATGTTCAAGCGCGATGCCGCGAGCCAGGCCATGGGCATGCGTCTGCTTTCGGCGGCACCGGGCTGCGCCCGCGTCGGCATGAGCGTGCGCGCCGACATGATTCAGGGCCACGGCACTTGCCACGGCGGTTACCTGTTCGCCCTCGCCGACTCGGCGTTTGCCTTTGCCTGCAACAGCTACAACGAAGCCACCGTGGCCATCGGTTGCAGCATCGACTACATCGCCCCGGCACGCCTGGGCGACACCTTGACCGCCGATTGCACCGAGCAGAGCCGCTCCGGTCGCACCGGCAACTACGACGTGCGGATTGAAAACCAACTGGGCCAGCTGATCGCGCTGTTCCATGGCAAATCCTACAAAGTGCGCGGCGCTGTGCTCGCGCAGGAGACCCCGAATGAATGACGCCTTGATCATCGACGCCGTGCGGACCCCGATCGGCCGCTACGCTGGTGCCTTGAGCAGCGTACGTGCCGACGACCTCGGTGCAATGCCGATGCGCGAACTGCTGCGCCGCCACCCGCAGGTCAACTGGAATGCCGTGGATGATGTGATCTACGGCTGTGCCAACCAGGCCGGCGAAGACAACCGCAACGTCGCGCGCATGTCGGCGCTGTTGGCCGGGTTGCCGGTCAGCGTGCCGGGCACCACGCTCAACCGCTTGTGCGGTTCCGGGCTGGATGCCATCGGCACCGCAGCGCGGGCGATTCGTTGCGGCGAAGCCGGGCTGATGCTGGTCGGCGGCGTCGAATCGATGTCCCGCGCGCCGTTGGTCATGGGCAAGGCCGAACAGGCCTTCTCTCGGGATGCGCAGGTCTACGACACCACCATCGGCTGGCGCTTCGTCAATCCGCTGATGAAAAAAACCTACGGCATCGACTCGATGCCGGAAACCGCCGAGAACGTCGCCGAGCAGTTCAACATCTCCCGCGCCGACCAGGACGCTTTCGCCCTGCGCAGCCAGCAACGTGCCGGCGCGGCCCAGGCCAGTGGGCGTCTGGCCAAGGAAATCGTCGCGGTGGAAATCCCGCAGCGCAAAGGCCCGGCCAAAGTCGTCGAGCATGACGAACACCCCCGCGGCGACACCACGCTTGAGCAGTTGCAGAAGCTCGGCACGCCGTTTCGCGAAGGTGGCAGCGTCACCGCCGGCAATGCCTCCGGGGTCAATGACGGCGCTTGCGCGCTGTTGCTGGCCAGCCCGGCGGTCGCCAAACGCCACGGCCTGAAGGCTCGCGGCCGGGTTGTGGCCATGGCCACTGCCGGCGTCGAGCCGCGCATCATGGGCATCGGCCCGGTGCCAGCGACGCGCAAAGTGCTGGAACTGGCCAACCTGAGCCTCGCCGACATGGACGTGATCGAACTCAACGAAGCCTTCGCCGCGCAAGGCCTGGCGGTGTTGCGCGAACTGGGTTTGAGCGACACCGACCCGCGGGTCAACCCGAATGGCGGCGCCATCGCCCTCGGCCACCCATTGGGCATGAGCGGCGCGCGGCTGGTGACCACCGCCCTGCACGAACTGGAAGAACGTCAGGGCCGCTACGCGTTGTGCACCATGTGCATCGGCGTCGGCCAGGGCATTGCGCTGATCATTGAGCGCTTGTCCGACTAAAGAATCGCGATTCCCGGGGAGCCTAGAGGTATCCTTGGGGCATGCACTCAAAGCCCGGCTGCGGCCGGGCTGAAACACAAAAATAATTCGAGTGAAGTTATGAACATGCCAATTGCCAAAGCCGTGCTTGATCCCGTGCTGGACCCGCTGGAAATCGCCAGCATTGACGAACTCCGTCAGCACCAGCTGGAACGCCTGCGCTGGAGCCTCAACCACGCCTACAAAAACGTGCCGCTGTACCGTCAGCGCTTTGATGCACTGGGCGTGCACCCGGATGACATCAAGTCCCTGGAAGACCTGGCGAAGTTTCCGTTCACCACCAAATCCGACCTGCGCGACAACTACCCCTACGGCATGTTTGCCGTGCCGATGCAGGACGTGGTGCGCCTGCACGCATCCAGCGGCACCACTGGCAAACCGACCGTCGTCGGTTACACGCAGAACGACATCGACACCTGGGCCAACGTGGTCGCTCGCTCGATCCGCGCAGCCGGTGGCCGACGTGGCGACAAAGTGCACATTTCCTATGGCTACGGCCTGTTCACCGGCGGTCTCGGCGCGCACTACGGTGCCGAACGCCTGGGTTGCACGGTGATTCCGATGTCCGGCGGCCAGACTGAAAAGCAAGTGCAACTGATCAAGGATTTCCAGCCGGACATCATCATGGTCACGCCGTCGTACATGCTCAACATCGCCGATGAAATCGAGCGCCAGGGCATCGACCCGCACAAACTGGCCCTGCGCCTGGGCATCTTCGGTGCCGAGCCGTGGACCGGCGAACTGCGCAGCGCCATCGAGAACCGTTTGGGCATCACCGCACTGGACATCTACGGCCTCTCGGAAATCATGGGGCCGGGCGTCGCCATGGAATGCGCCGAAACCAAGGACGGGCCGACGATCTGGGAAGACCATTTCTACCCGGAAATCATCGACCCGGTCACCGGTGAAGTGCTGCCGGACGGGCAGATGGGCGAGCTGGTGTTCACGTCCCTGAGCAAGGAAGCCTTGCCGATGATCCGCTACCGCACCCGTGACCTGACGCGCCTGCTGCCAGGGACTGCGCGGCCGATGCGGCGGATCGACAAGATCACCGGGCGTAGCGATGACATGTTGATCATTCGCGGGGTTAACGTGTTTCCGACGCAGATCGAGGAGCAGGTACTGAAAATCAAACAGCTTTCAGAGTGTTATGAGATTCATCTGTATCGCAACGGGAACCTGGACAGCGTGGATGTGCATGTCGAGTTGAAGGCTGAACACCAGCACTTGAGCGATGAGCAGCAGAGGGCTGTTTGTGGCGAGTTGAGCAAGCACATCAAGACGTATATCGGGATCAGTTCGCGGATTGTTTTGCAGCCTCTGCATTCGATCAAGCGCTCTGAGGGCAAGGCTTGTCACGTAATGGACAAACGCCCGAAAGCATGACTGCTGCACCCTTTAAGCCCCGCTTTTGCGGGGCTTTTTTTTGGGTGTACGCGTGAGAATCCTGTGGGAGCGAGCCTGCTCGCGAAGGCTTTATAGGCAACCCGATTCTCGTGGATGTACACGGTCCTTGTAGGAGCCGGCTTGCCGGCGATGGCTATATGAGGGTGTACATATCCATTCCTGCGGTAACGGCCGCTAATGGTTTCGCCCTTACGGCGAGTCACTTGGAAAAGCCCCAAGTAACCAAGGGCTCTTGCCCCTTTCGTTCGGTGCCTCGCTAATGCTCACCATGCCCTCGCTCCGGTCCTGCTCCGTGGGCCCGCCGCCATCGGCCATCCATGGCCGGGGGCGGCTAACCCGGCATCCATGCCGGGTTGCCCACTGCGCAGAACCTGCGCTCGGCCTCTCGAGGGGGCGCTCAGATCAAAAGCTGAAGGCGAGCTAACGCTCGGCCTGATGAGTGGTGGAAATCAAAAGCGTACGCGATTCCCTGTAGGAGCCGGCTTGCTGGCGAAAAGCGTCCAGACACCGCGTTCATCCAGACAACCCGCGTCATCGTTGACGCCCATCGCTGCGGTGCGGCGACCCGACAAGCCAGCTCCTACAGGGTCATGTGAACCACAACGAACGAGTCAGAGATTACGCGAGAGCGCTCTTGTGACGACGCGTCTGGCAGTGGCGCGCCTGTCCAGCATGTAGATGTGGTTATCCAGCTCAGGCACCAGTCGTGCTTTGCGCTTGTCGTCGAACTTTCCCACTGTCATTAAATAGATCATCGGCAGCACGATCCCTCCCCACCACTGGCCGGACAGAAAAAAGATGAAAGGCCACGGGATCAACAGAACCGCCAAAATCCACCCGTTGGCGCGCATAGTCGGGATCAATTCCTGGTAGAGAAAATCACTCGATTCCAAGTCGAAACTGAGGGAAAGATTGTGATTGCGCAGAAGCACGGGGTACATGTCTTCCTTGTGTGAACTTCCGGCGTAGATCACGTAAACCTCATGACCTTTGCGTAAATGGAAATCTTCAAAAGCATATTCCAGACGGAGCTCATCGCCTCCCTTCGTTCTGATCCATACCACACGACGGCTCGGCGTATTGCTGATCACCACCCCATGCTCGATGTGAAAATGAATCCTGACCTTACCGAAGGTGAAATCCTGCATGCCCACTCCTTGAAATTCCGTCACCGACGACGAGTCGCCCAGTCGGTAAGCAGCGGATGCTACTAAGGCGCCATCAGGCTGTCCAGAAACCGGACTCGCCCCGTACGTCGAAAGCGATACAAAAAAACATACGACACGATATTTTGTGTTTGATATTAAATTCTGTATCGCTTATAAAGTTCTCCATGCCCTCGATCAGATTCAAGGCGGGAGACCCCCAATGTACGCACAGCTCGTAGAAACCGGCGTTAAGCGCATCAAGGACCTGTCGGAAATGTCCGAACAGGAACGCGCCTTCCAGGAAAAAATCGATTCAGAAATCAAGATCGAAGCGAAAAACTGGATGCCTGATGCCTATCGCCAGACCCTGATCCGGCAGATCTCGCAGCACGCCCACTCGGAAATCGTCGGCATGCTGCCCGAAGGCAACTGGGTCACCCGCGCGCCATCGCTCAAACGCAAACTGCAATTGATGGCCAAGATTCAGGACGAAGCCGGCCACGGCCTGTACCTGTACAGCGCCATGGAAACCCTCGGCGCCGACCGCGACGAAGAAATCGCCAAGCTGCACAGCGGCAAGGCCAAGTACTCGAGCATCTTCAACTACCCGACCCTGAACTGGGCCGACATGGGCGCAGTGGGCTGGCTGGTGGACGGCGCCGCGATCGTCAATCAGGTGGTGTTACAGCGCACCTCATACGGCCCCTACTCCCGGGCCATGGTGCGCATCTGCAAGGAAGAAAGTTTCCACCAGCGCCAAGGCTACGAAATCCTTTTGACCATGATGCGCCACGGCAATCAGGCGCAAAAAGACATGGTCCAGGACGCGATCAACCGCCTGTGGTGGCCGTCGCTGATGATGTTCGGCCCGAGCGACGAACACTCGCCGAACAGCGCCCAGTCCATGGCCTGGAAAATCAAGCGCCAGAGCAACGACGAACTGCGCCAGCGCTTCATCGACCAGACCATCCCGCAACTCGAATTGCTCGGTTGCACCTGCCCCGATCCGGACCTGAAGTGGAACGCCGAACGCGGCCATTACGACTTCGGTGAAATCCAGTGGAGCGAGTTCTACGAAGTGCTCAAGGGCAACGGCCCGTGCAACCAGGAACGCGTCGCCACTCGCCGCAAAGCCATTGAAGACGGCGCCTGGGTCCGCGAAGCCGCAGTTGCCCACGCCCGCAAAAAACAAAACAAGAACGCCGCCTGATTCGGCCACCTGATCTGGAGACACCGCCATGTCCGAATGGACCCTTTTCGAAGTCTTCGTGCGCAGCAAGCACGGCCTCAACCACAAGCACGTCGGCAGCGTGCATGCCGCCGACACCACCATGGCCATCGAGAACGCGCGTGAGTTGTACACCCGTCGCAGTGAAGGCGTGAGCCTGTGGGTCGTGCCGTCGGCACTGATCACCGCCTCGTCGCCGGATGAAAAAGACCCGCTGTTCGACCCGTCGGACGACAAGGTTTATCGCCATGCCAGCTTCTACGAGCTGCCGGCCGAAGTCGGGCACATGTGAGGTCGACCATGAATAACAACACCGATCTGATCGAATACCTGCTGCGCCTCGGCGACAGCGCCCTGATCCAGGGCCAGCGCCTGTGCCAATGGTGCGGCAAGGCGCCGGCGCTGGAAGAAGAACTGGCGCTGATGAACGTCGGCCTCGACCTGGTCGGCCAGGCGCGCAACTGGCTGGAGTACGCCGCTGAACTGCTGGGCGACGATCGCGATGCCGATCACCTGGCGTTCCGTCGCGACGAGCGCGCCTATCGCAACCTGCTGCTGGTGGAACAACCCAACGGCGATTACGCGGTGACCATCCTCAAGCAGTTCCTGTATGACGCCTGGCACCTGGAAGTGCTTAAAGGTCTGAGCCAGTCCAGCGATGAGCGCATCGCCGCGATCGCTGCCAAAGCCGTAAAGGAAGTCACCTATCACCTGCGCCGCTCCAGCGAGTGGGTCGAGCGTCTGGGCGACGGCACCGAGGAAAGCCACAAGCGCATGCTCGCAGCGATCCCTGAGGTCTGGCGCTTTACCGTGGAACTGATCGCCGCCGATGACAGCGAACAGCGTCTGTGCGAAGCCGGCATCACCCCGGACATCGCCACCGTCGCGGCCGCGTGGCAAGCCACAGTCAACAAGATTTTCGCCAGCGCCACCCTGCCCGTGCCTGCCGCGCCGAGCTATTTCTACCTGAATGCGCGCAAGGGGCTGCACACCGAACACCTCGGCATCCTGTTGGCGGAGATGCAATTCCTGCCACGAGCGTACCCCGATGCAACCTGGTGAGCTGATCGCCAGCGACCTCGGCGCCCGGCCGGCCCAACCGACCGACCTGGCCGCCGCGTGGGCGACCCTGGCGCAGGTCATGGACCCGGAAGTGCCGGTGGTCAGCGTGGTCGACCTCGGCATCGTGCGCGATCTCGACTGGCAAGCCGGCCACTTGCACGTGGTGGTCACGCCGACCTACTCCGGCTGCCCCGCCACCGAGGTGATTGAAAGCGACATCCGCGATGCGCTGGAACTTGCCGGCTTCAGGGCACCGCAACTGGAACGCAAATTGACCCCGGCGTGGACCACCGACTGGATCACCGACATTGGCCGCGAACGCCTGCGCGCTTATGGCATCGCACCGCCCGACGGCAGCACCAGCAAACGCAGCCTGCTCGGCGAAAGCCCGGTGATCGTCTGCCCGCAATGCGGCAGCGCGCACACCGAAGTGCTCAGCGAGTTCGGTTCCACCGCGTGCAAGGCGTTGTACCGCTGCGTCGATTGCCGCGAGCCGTTCGACTATTTCAAGTGCATCTGAGCGGCGATCGGCCGTCCCAGCTGGAGAACAATAATGAGCAAATTTCACAGCCTGACCATCAAGGACGTGCGCGCCGAAACCCGTGACGCGGTGTCCATCGCCTTCGATATTCCGCAGCACCTGCAAGACAGTTTTCACTTCACCCAGGGCCAGCACCTGGTGATGCGCACGCAGATGGATGGCGAAGAAGTGCGTCGTTCGTATTCGATTTGCACCGGCGTCAATGACGGCGAACTGCGCGTCGCGATCAAGCGTGTGGCCGGCGGGCGTTTCTCCGCATTCGCCAATGAGCAGCTCAAGGCCGGGCACAGCCTGGAAGTGATGCCGCCGGCCGGGCACTTCTGCGTCGAACTCGACCCACAACGCCACGGTAATTACCTGGCCGTGGCGGCGGGCAGCGGCATCACGCCGATCCTGTCGATCATCAAGACCACCCTGCAAACCGAACCGCACAGCCGCGTCACGCTGCTGTATGGCAACCGCTCAAGTTCCGGCGCGCTGTTCCGTGAACAGCTCGAAGATTTGAAAAACCGCTACTTGCAGCGTCTGAACCTGATCTTCGTGTTCAGCCGCGAGCAGCAGGATGTCGACCTGTACAACGGCCGGATCAACGCCGAGAAATGCGAGCAACTGTTCTCCCGCTGGCTCGATGTCAAAGCCCTCGATGCGGCATTCATCTGTGGCCCGCAGGAGATGACCGAAACCGTGCGCGACAGCCTCAAGGCCAAGGGCATGGCACCGGAGCGCATCCATTTTGAACTGTTCGCCGCCGCTGGCAGCCAGCAAAAACGCGAGGCTCGCGAGGCTGCACGGCAAGTTGATGCGGCGGTCAGTCAGATCACCGTCATCAGCGACGGCCGCGCGCTGGCCTTCGACCTGCCGCGCAACAGCCAGAGCATCCTCGATGCCGGCAACGCCCAGGGCGCCGAACTGCCTTACTCGTGCAAGGCCGGCGTGTGCTCGACGTGCAAATGCAAGGTCATCGAAGGCGAAGTGGAAATGGACAGCAACCACGCCCTGGAAGACTACGAAGTGGCCGCCGGTTACGTGCTGTCGTGCCAGGCGTATCCGGTCAGCGACAAAGTCATCCTGGATTTCGACCAGCTCTGATTATCCGGCAAACACGGAACCTGTAGGAGCGAGGCTTGCCCGCGAAGACTGACCATCAGACGACATCAATGTTGAATCTGCCGGCCTCTTCGCGGGCAAGCCTCGCTCCTACAGGGACCGGGGCGCCCCCAAGAACCTGCTTCACCCCACAACAACAAAAACAACAGAGAGCGTGCCATGACACCCACAGACGTAGAACTCATCCGCCAGCACCCCGATTTCATCCAGCTGGTTCGTCGCAAACAAAACCTGTACTGGTCGCTGTCGCTGATCATGCTGGTGATCTATTTCGGCTTCGTGTTGCTGGTGGCGTTCTCCCCCGCCACCCTCGGCCAATCCTTGAGCGGCGGCGTGACCTCGGTGGGCATGCTGGTCGGTGTGGTGATTGTGGTGTTGGCCTTCGCGCTGACCGGTTTCTACGTCTATCGCGCCAACAACGTGATTGATCCGCTCAACGAAAAGCTGAAACAGGAGTGCGCCCGATGAGCCGGCTCCTGGCGTTGTTCCTGTTGCCGCTGGCAGCGGTCACCGACTTCGCGGTCGCTGCCGACGGCGCGTCCCGCCCATTGAACTGGAACGCCATCGGCATGTTCCTGGTGTTCGTGCTGTTCACCCTCGGCGTCACACGTTGGGCCGCATTGCGTACCCGCTCCGCCAGCGATTTCTACACCGCCGGCGGTGGCATGACTGGCTTCCAGAACGGCCTGGCGATTGCCGGCGACATGATCTCGGCCGCGTCCTTCCTCGGCATCTCGGCGATGATGTTTCTCAATGGCTACGACGGCTTGCTCTACGCCCTGGGCGTGTTGGCGGGCTGGCCGATCATCCTGTTCCTGATCGCTGAGCGCCTGCGCAACCTCGGCAAATATACGTTCGCCGACGTGGTCTCTTATCGCCTGGAACAAACCCCGGTGCGCCTGACCTCGGCGTTCGGCACCCTGACCGTCGCGTTGATGTACCTGGTGGCGCAGATGGTCGGTGCCGGCAAGCTGATCGAGTTGCTGTTCGGCATCGACTACCTCTACGCGGTGATGCTGGTCGGTGTGTTGATGGTGTTCTACGTGACCTTCGGCGGCATGCTCGCCACCACGTGGGTGCAGATCATCAAAGCGGTGATGCTGCTGTTCGGCACCACGTTCATGGCGTTCATGGTGCTCAAGCATTTCGGTTTCAGCACCGAAGCGATGTTCGCCGGCGCCACTGCCGTGCACGCCAAGGGCAGCGCGATCATGGCGCCTGGTGGTTTGCTGTCGAACCCGATCGATGCGATCTCGCTGGGCTTGGGCATGATGTTCGGCACCGCCGGCCTGCCGCATATCCTGATGCGTTTCTTCACCGTCAGCGATGCCAAGGAAGCGCGTAAAAGCGTGTTCTACGCCACCGGTTTCATCGGTTACTTCTACTTGCTGCTGATCATCGTCGGCTTCGGCGCCATCGTCATGGTCGGCACCGATCCTGCGTTCCGCGATGCCAGCGGCGCGATCATCGGCGGCGGCAACATGATCGCCGTGCACCTGGCACAAGCCGTGGGCGGCAACCTGTTCCTCGGCTTCATCTCGGCAGTCGCGTTCGCCACCATTCTGGCGGTGGTTGCAGGGTTGGCGTTGTCCGGCGCCTCGGCGGTGTCCCACGATTTGTATGCCTGCGTGATGCGCAAGGGCCAGGCCACCGAGCAGCAGGAAATCCGCGTCTCGCGCATAGCCACGCTGTGCATCGGCGTGCTGGCGATCATCCTCGGCCTGCTGTTCGAATCGCAGAACATCGCGTTCCTTTCCGGCCTGGTGCTGGCCATCGCCGCGTCGGTGAATTTCCCGGTGCTGTTCCTTTCGATGTACTGGAAAGGCCTGACCACTCGCGGCGCGGTCACCGGCAGCCTGACGGGGCTGGTCTCGGCGATTGTCCTGCTGGTGCTGAGCCCGGCGGTGTGGGTCAACGTGTTGCATCACGACAAGGCGCTGTTCCCGTACTCCAACCCGGCGCTGTTTTCCATGAGCCTCGCGTTTTTCAGTGCCTGGCTGTTTTCGGTCACCGACACCTCGCCGCGAGCGGCCCTTGAGCGCGGCCGCTACCTGGCGCAGTTCATCCGTTCGATGACCGGCATCGGTGCCTCCGGCGCCAGCAAGCACTAATCACGACCGACTGATGGCAGGGAATAAAAACAATGAAGCCCGCACGTTCTGCACCCTACGAATCACTGTTTTCGCTGGCCGCCGTATTGAGCCTGCCCATGGTCGCCCCCAGCGCCATGGCCGACTTCATCGACGACAGCAAGGCCCGCATTGAAATGCGCAACCACTACATCAATCGCGATTTCCGTCAGGACAACGCGGCGCAATCCAAGGCTGAAGAATGGGCGCAGGGTTTCACTGCACGCATCGAGTCCGGGTTCACCGACGGCACTTTAGGCTTCGGTCTCGATGCGTTGGGGGAGCTGGGATTGAAACTCGACTCCAGCCCGGATCGCCGTGGCACCGGGCTGCTGCCCTTCGGTCCGAAAAGCCATGAGCCGGCGGACGAGTTCAGCGAGCTGGGGCTGACCGGCAAGCTGCGGGTATCGAAAAGCGTGTTGAAGCTCGGCACCCTGCAACCCTTGCTGCCGGTGGCGACTTACAACGACACCCGCCTGCTCGGTTCGACGTTCGAAGGTGGCTTGCTGACCAGCCAGGAAATCAATGGCCTGACGCTGAATACCGGGCGCCTGACCAAGGCCAACCTGCGGGATTCCTCCAGCAACGATGACATCGGTTACGCCGCCGCCAGCAGTGATCACTTCGACTTTGCCGGCGGCAGCTACGCGTTCAGTCCGCAACTGAACCTGAGCTACTACTACGGCAAGCTCGATCAGATTTATCGCCAGCAGTTTGTCGGATTGGTGCATACCCAGCCGCTGGGCAACGGTTTCAATCTGCGCAGCGACCTGCGCTATTTCGACAGCCGGGGCGACGGCGCCGAACGCGCCGGGCGCATCGACAACCGCAACTTCAACAGCATGTTCACCGTGTCCCACGGTGCCCACAAGGTCAGCGCCACGTACCAGCAATTGTCCGGCGACAGTGCCTTTCCGTTCCTCAACGGCGGCGATCCGTACGTGGTCAACCTGGTGACCTTCAACACCTACACCCGCGCCGACGAGGACTCCTGGCAGTTGCGTTACGACTACGACTTCGCGGCGCAAGGCATTCCCGGCCTGACCTTCATGACCCGCTACACCGACGGGCGCCACGTCAAGGCCGGCACCGTCGACAACGGTCGTGAGCGCGAGCGCGACACAGACATCAGTTACGTCATCCAGAGCGGCGTGTTCAAGGACGTCAGCCTGCGCTGGCGCAACGTGACCTTCCGCTCCGGCAATGGCCTGAACACCGCCCTTGATGAAAACCGGCTGATCGTCGGTTACACCGTGGCGCTTTGGTAATCCCTGAAGGGCGCGGTTACCGCCGCGCCAACACCTTTCACAACCTGGAGGAATCGTGATGTCTCACGCCCCTACCCTGCAAAGTTTCATCGCCGGTCGCTGGATCGGCCAACACGGTGCCCAGGTGCTGCGCAGCGCCATCGACGGCCACGAGATTGCACGCACCCACGAGGAACGTCCGGACTTCGCCGAAGCCGTCGAGCACGGTCGTCGCCAAGGCATCAGCGGCTTGATGGCGCTGGACTTCCAGCAACGGGCGCAACGCCTCAAGGCACTGGCCTTGTACCTGAGCGAACGCAAGGAGCAGCTCTACGCGATCTCCCACCACAGCGGCGCCACCCGCGCCGACAGCTGGATCGATATCGAGGGCGGCAACAGCACGCTGTTCACCTACGCCAGCCTCGGCTCGCGGGAACTGCCGTCGGGCAACATCGTCCACGAAGGCCCGGCGATGCAGCTGAGCAAGCTCGGCACCTTCGCCGGCACGCACATTCTGGTGCCGCGCGGTGGTCTTGCAGTGCACATCAATGCGTTCAACTTCCCGATCTGGGGCATGCTGGAAAAATTCGCGCCGAGCTTTCTCGCCGGCATGCCGTGCATCGTCAAACCGGCCAGCGCCACCAGCTACTTGACCGAAGCCGTGGTGCGGCTGATGGACGAATCCGGCTTGCTGCCGGCGGGCAGCCTGCAACTGATCATCGGCAGCACCGGTGACTTGCTCGACCGCCTGCAAGGCCAGGACGTGGTGACGTTCACCGGTTCGGCCGACACTGCCGCGAAGCTGCGGGTCAATCCGAACCTGATCCGCAACTCGGTGCCGTTCAACGCCGAAGCCGACTCGCTGAACTGCGCGATCCTCGCCCCGGACGTGACCCCGGACGACGAAGAGTTCGAGCTGTTCATCAAGGAAGTCGCACGGGAAATGACCACCAAGGCCGGGCAGAAATGCACCGCCATCCGCCGCGCCATCGTGCCGGCCAAACACATCGATGCCGTCGCGACCCGTTTGCGCGACCGCCTGAAGAAGGTCGTGGTCGGCGACCCGTCGGTGGAAGGCGTGCGCATGGGGGCACTGGCCTCTCACGATCAGCAAAAAGACGTCGCCGAGCGCCTGGAAAGCCTGCTGCAAAGCAGCGACATGCTGTTTGGCGCTCGCGACGGTTTTGAACCGCGTGGCGAAAACGTCAGCCAGGGTGCGTTCTTCGCGCCGACCCTGTTGCAGGCCCGCGACCCGCACGCTGAAGGCGGCGCGCACGACATCGAAGCGTTCGGCCCGGTCAGCACGCTGATGGCCTACGACGACCTCGACGAAGCACTGGTCCTGGCCGCGCGCGGCAAAGGCAGCCTGGTGGCGAGTCTGATCACCAAGGATCCGCAGATCGCCGCCAAAGCCATTCCTGTCGCGGCAGCCTGGCACGGTCGCTTGCTGGTGCTGGACCGCGAATCCGCCGCAGAATCCACCGGCCACGGCTCGCCCCTGCCACAACTCAAGCATGGCGGACCGGGTCGTGCCGGTGGCGGTGAAGAGCTCGGTGGTCTGCGCGCGGTAAAACACTACCTGCAACGCGCCGCCGTGCAAGGCTCGCCGACCATGCTCGCCGCCGTCACCGGTGAATACGTGCGCGGCGCCAAGGTCATCGAGACTGAAGTACATCCGTTCCGCCGGTTCTTCCAGGACCTGCAGATCGGCGAGTCGCTGCTGACCCACCGTCGCACCGTGACCGAGGCCGATCTGGTGAACTTCGGCTGCCTGTCCGGCGATCACTTCTACATGCACTTCGACGAGATCGCCGCCAAGGAATCGCAATTCGGCAAACGCATCGCCCACGGTTACTTCGTGCTGTCGGCGGCGGCTGGTCTGTTCGTCTCCCCGGCACCGGGCCCGGTGCTGGCCAACTACGGCCTGGATACGTTGCGCTTCATCAACCCGGTGGGCATCGGCGACACCATCCAGGCGCGCCTGACCTGCAAACGCAAAATCGATCAGGGCAAAAAGAGCCCGCAGGGCATTCCGCAGGGCGTGGTGGCGTGGGACGTGGAAGTCACCAACCAGCTGGGTGAACTGGTCGCCAGTTACGACATCCTCACGCTGGTCGTCAAACGCGAGGATTGACGCAGTCCTGTAGGCGCTGGCTTGCCGGCGATGGCGTCCGCATGATCGATGCAAATCCAAAGGCCCCATCGCCAGCAAGCTGGCTCCTACAAGGGTTTTGCGTGAACGCCAGCCTCAACGTTCACACCGATCCACTGTAGGAGCTGGCTTGCCGGCGATGGCGGCTGCATGATCGATGCAAATCCAAAGGCCCCATCGCCAGCAAGCTGGCTCCTACAAGGGTTTTGTGTGAACGCCAGTTTCAACGTTCACACCGATCCACTGTAGGAGCCGGCTTGCCGGCGATGACGTCCGCATGATCGATGCAAATCCCAAGGCCACATCGCCGGCAAGCCGGCTCCTACAAGGGGTTTGTGTGAACGCCAGTCTCAACGTTCACACCGATCCACTGTAGGAGCTGGCTTGCCGGCGATGACGGCCGCATGATCGATGCAAATCCAAAGGCCTCATCGCCGGCAAGCCGGCTCCTACAAGGGTTTTGCGTGAACGCCAGTTTCAACGTTTACACCGATCCACTGTAGGAGCTGGCTTGCCGGCGATGGCGGCTGCATGATCGATGCACATCCAAAGGCCCTATCGCCAGCAAGCCGGCTCCTACAAGGGTTTTGTGTGAACGCCAGTCTCAACGTTCACATCGATCCACTGTAGGAGCCGGCTTGCTGGCGATGGCGTCCGCATGATCGATGCACATCCAAAGGCCCCATCGCCAGCAAGCTGGCTCCTACAAGGGTTTTGCGTGAACGCCAGCCTCAACGTTCACACCGATCCACTGTAGGAGCTGGCTTGCCGGCGATGACGGCCGCATGATCGATGCAAATCCCAAGGCCCATCGCCGGCAAGCCGGTTCCTACTAGGGGCTTTCTGCGAGTTCCTGTTACAGCGCCTTTGCACTGGTTTTTGCCAGTGACTGTGCGTTTATTGCCTTCTTCAGGAGCATGACCGGCATCACCCCTGGCCACTGGCGAAAATAAGCACCTGACGATCGGCAGCAGAAATTAATTGCGACCAAATATTACATGCGTCATATTACGTACGTAATTAAACGCCGATTCCCACAGGTAATCCTCCATGACCAGCATGCCCAGCCTTGAACCCGACGTTGCCGTTGCGGTGAGCACACCCAAGCCTCCCCTGCTCAAGCGCCTGATCCTGCTGACGCTGGCCATTGCTGCCCTGATATGTGCAGGCCTTTACGCCACCCATTGGTGGACCGCCGGGCGTTTCATCGAAGAAACCGACGACGCCTACATTGGCGGCGACGTGACGGTGATCGGGCCGAAGGTCGCGGGTTACATCGAAGAGGTGATGGTCAGCGACAACCAGAAAGTGAAGGCCGGCGATGTGCTGATCCGCCTCGATTCCCGTGACTACCGCGCCAACCTGGCCAAGGCCGAAGGCGCGGTGGCCGCGCAAGAAGCCTTGCTGGCCAACCTCGACGCCACCGAACAACTGCAACACGCGGTGATCGGTCAGGCCCGTGCCGGGATCGATGCCACCGGCGCTGAAACGGCCCGCTCACGGGACGACAATGCACGCTACAAACGCCTGGTCGGCAGCAACGCCGTCTCCGTGGAAAGTGCGCAACGGGCCGACGCCACCTTCAAGACCGCCCAGGCGCTGAGCGCACGGGCCCAGGCTGAACTGCTGGCGGCGCAACGCCAATTGAACGTGATCGACACTCAGAAACAGCAAGCACGTGCCGCGCTGATGCAGGCCAAGGCCGAACGAGACCTGGCGCAATTGAACGTCGGTTATACCGAGTTGCGCGCACCGATGGATGGCGTGATCGGCAATCGCCGGGCTCGTGTCGGTGCGTATGCGCAGGCCGGTTCGCAGCAGTTGTCGGTGGTGCCGGCCAGCGGGCTGTGGGTCGATGCCAACTTCAAGGAAGACCAACTGGCGCACATGACACCGGGACAACCGGTGATCATTCACGCCGACGTGCTCTCCGGGCAGGTATTCCACGGGCACCTCGACAGCCTCGCGCCGGCCAGCGGTTCGCAGTTCAGCGTGTTGCCACCGGAAAACGCCACCGGCAACTTCACCAAAATCGTGCAGCGAGTGCCGGTGCGGATCGTGCTCGATCCTGCCGACGGCGTGCTCGGGCATCTGCGTCCCGGCCTGTCGGTGACCGCTGAAGTCGACACACGCAAGGAGCCTGAAACGCCTGCCGTGGCCAGCGCGTCATGAGCCGCGCCCTCGCCGCCCCCGCACAGCCGTTCAACGCCGCGAACATGGCGACGGCGACTAAGGTGTTCGCCTTCGCCACCATGTGCATCGGCATGTTCATTGCCCTGCTGGATATCCAGATCGTCTCGGCTTCATTGCGCGATATCGGCGGCGGGTTGTCGGCAGGCACTGACGAAACGGCGTGGGTGCAGACCAGCTACCTGATCGCCGAGATCATCGTGATTCCGCTGTCCGGCTGGCTTTCCCGCGTGTTCTCGACCCGCTGGCTGTTCTGCGCATCCGCGGTGGGTTTCACTCTGGCCAGCCTGCTCTGCGGCGCGGCCTGGAACATTCAGAGCATGATCGCCTTCCGCGCCCTGCAAGGGTTTCTTGGCGGCTCGATGATCCCGCTGGTGTTCACCACGGCGTTCTTTTTCTTCACCGGCAAACAACGGGTGATCGCCGCCGCGACCATCGGCGCGGTGGCGTCCTTGGCACCGACACTGGGGCCGGTGATTGGTGGCTGGATCACCGATGTGTCCTCCTGGCACTGGCTGTTCTACATCAACCTGGTGCCGGGGATTTTTGTTGCGGTGGCGGTGCCGATGCTGGTGAAAATCGACCAACCGGAACTGTCCCTGCTCAAGGGCGCCGACTATTTGAGCATGGTGTTTCTGGCGCTGTTTCTCGGCTGCCTGGAATACACCCTCGAAGAAGGCCCGCGCTGGAACTGGTTCAGTGACCGCACGATTCTGACCACCGCATGGATCAGCGGCCTGGCGGGCCTGGCGTTCATCGGCCGGACCTTGCACGTAGCCAATCCGATCGTCGATTTGCGCGCCCTCAAAGACCGCAACTTCGCCCTCGGCTGCTTCTTCTCGTTTGTCACCGGGATCGGCCTGTTTGCCACGATTTACCTGACGCCGCTGTTTCTCGGTCGGGTGCGGGGTTATGGCGCGCTGGACATTGGTCTGGCGGTTTTCTCCACCGGGGTGTTCCAGATCATGGCGATTCCGCTGTACGCCTTTCTGGCCAACCGCATCGATCTGCGCTGGGTCATGATGACCGGCCTTGGGTTGTTCGCTTTGTCGATGTGGGATTTCAGCCCGATCACCCATGACTGGGGAGGCAAGGAGTTGATGCTGCCGCAAGCGCTGCGCGGAATTGCCCAGCAACTGGCGGTGCCACCGGCGGTCACCTTGACCCTTGGCGGTCTGGCGCCGGCGCGACTCAAACACGCTTCCGGGCTGTTCAATCTGATGCGCAACCTGGGCGGAGCCATTGGCATCGCTGCCTGCGCGACGATCCTTAATGACCGCACCAACCTGCACTTCACACGATTGGCGGAGAACCTCAACAGCACCAACGAAGCCCTGAATCAATGGCTGTCCCAGGTCGGCAACAACTTCGCCACGCTCGGCCAAAGCGGTGACGCGGGTGTCACCGCCAGCCTGCACCAGTTATGGCTGCTGACCTATCGCGAAGCGCAGACACAAACCTATGGCGATGCGTTTCTGATGATCATGGTCTGCTTCATCATCGCCACGGCGATGGTGCCCTTGATGCGCAAGGTGCAACCACCGGCCGCGCCGTCAGCGGACGCTCACTGATCAGGCCTGAGGCGTTTTACGGAAGCCTACGGCCAGGCGGTTCCAGCTGTTGATGGTGGAAATCGCCACGGTCAGGTCGACCATTTCCTTGGGGCTGAACTGCGCAGCGACCACTTCGTAATCTTCGTCCGGAGCGTGGGTCAGGCTCAGTTGGGTCAGGGACTCGGTCCAGAGCAACGCAGCACGTTCGCGCTCGGTGAAGAACGGTGCCTCATGCCAGGCGGTCACGGCGAACAGACGACGCGGGGTTTCGCCGCCCTTGATGGCATCGGCGGTGTGCATGTCGATGCAGAAGGCGCAGCCGTTGATTTGCGATGCACGCAACTTGACCAGTTCGATCAGGGTCTTTTCCAGCGGCAGCTTCGAAACGGCGGTTTCCAGGGCGATCATGGCTTTGAGGGCATCAGGGGACGCGGTGTAGAAATCGATACGGGGTTTCATGGCAGGCTCCGGGAGCAAGTGGGGGTGGAGCTAAGTTAGTCCTGCAGGCCGACTGCTGGAATATCCAATTTCTCAAAAGTCGGGGAGACCACTGACGACCCCTTGTAGGAGCCGGCTTGCTGGCGATGCGGGCAACTCGGAGCAAATTGATGAGTGAGGTGATGCTATCGCCAGCAAGCCGGCTCCTACAGGGGGGCGAAAAATAGTCTGTCGGGCTGATTGCCAGCACTCGGTCCTCGCCACTAGAATGCGATCAATTCTTAATTGCATCAGGCCAGGACGCCGGAAAAGAGTATCAGTCCCCCATGTCGTCAGCCGACCAGCCTTTGAACCAGCAAATCCATACCCTCTACAGCGAACACCACGGTTGGCTGCAGGGATGGCTGCAGCGAAAACTCGGCAATCGCTGCGACGCGGCGGACCTGGCCCACGATACGTTCCTGCGTTTGCTGACCCGGCAAGTCGTCAAGCCCTGGGGCAGCGAGCCCCGGGCACTGCTGACGCACATCGCCAAGGGCCTGGTGATTGATCGCTGGCGTCGACAGGACATCGAACGCGCCTATCTGGAGACCATTGCCCACCTGCCGGCCGCGGAGGTGCCGTCACCGGAAACCCGCCTGCTGATTCTCGAAACCCTGATGCGCATCGAAGCGCTGCTGCGCGAATTGCCGGCCATCACTCGAGAAACCTTTCTGCTGTCACAGATCGAAGGGCTGACCTACAACCAGATCGCCGCACGCCTGAATGTGTCGCTGATTACCGTCAAACGGCACATGCGCACCGCGTTCATTGCCTGCCTGAGTGTCGCCTGATGAATTCGTCGATGATCAACCCGCTCATTCTCGGCGAAGCTGCCGACTGGCTGGTGCAGTTGCATTCAGGCAGCGCGACGCCGTCCGACCATCACGCCATTGCCCAATGGCGCAATCGCAGTGCCGAGCATGCGCTGGCCTGGCAACGGGCCGAAGCGCTGCTCGGAGAATTTCGCAGCGTGCCGGCCAACCTGGCCATCCAGACCCTGCAGCGAGCGGCACGCAAGGATGGTCTGAGCCGCCGCCAGACCCTCACGCGTATTGGCTTGCTGCTGATGGCCGGCCCCTTGGGCATCGCCTCGCAACACGTGTCCTGGCAACAATGGACCGCCGATCAGCGCACGGCAGTGGGCGAACAGAAAAACCTGCAACTGCCCGATGGCAGTCAGGTGCTGCTCAACACCGAAAGTGCGGTGGACATTGCCTTTACCCCGCGCGAACGCCGAGTGGTGCTGCTGGATGGCGAAGTGTTGATCAGCACCGCCAAGGACCCCGGTGCCCGGCCCTTTATCGTCGAAACCCCGCAAGGCATCGCACGTGCGCTGGGTACGCGGTTTTGCGTGCGCATCACTGGCTCGCGAAGCCAGGTGTCGGTGCTCGAAGGGCTGGTGGAAGTCACGCCGCAGTTGCTCCAGCAGAGCACGACGCTCAAGGCCGGTGAGCGTCAGAGCTTCAAGCTCAATCGCCTCGACCCGCTCGAACCTTTCGACACCAGCGCCCTGGCCTGGGACAAGGGCATGTTGCTGGCGAGCAATATGCGCCTGGACGAATTGCTCGGCGAATTGAGCCGCTATCGCCCCGGCGTGTTGCGTTGTCATGCGGATGTCGCGGGGTTGCGGGTGTCGGGGGCGTTTTCCCTGCGTGACACCGATGCCAGCCTGCGTCTGCTCAGCGATACGCTGCCGCTGAAAATCAGCAGCCTGACTCGCTACTGGCTGTCGGTCGAGCCGCGGGCCTGAGTGCGCTGAAAAACTATTTCACAGTCCCCTGATACCTTTCCGCGTTTCGTTCGGCGTGTGGATAGACCTCTTCAATTCCACGCGCTCGACAGGAACGCCGAATGACTTCGACACCGCTGCACCGCCCCGCCGATTTCCCGCTCAAGGCCCTGAGCCTGAGCATTGCCCTGGCCTTTACCGCGTTACTGCCGATCAACAGCCATGCCGCTGATACCGTCAGCGAAAGTGCCAGCCGCAACGTCGACATCGGGCCGGGCTTGCTCAGTCATACCCTGGCGCAATTCGCCGTGGCGGTCGGCGTGCCGTTGTCGTTCGATCCGGCGCAACTGGGCAATCGCCAGAGTCCGGGATTGCAAGGCAACTACAGCGTGCAATCAGGCTTCACGCAATTGCTTGAGGGCAGCGGTTTCGAGTTGATCAGCACGGGCGGAAACGGTTACACCGTGGCGCCGCGAGTCTCCGTCAACGGTGCGCTGGAGCTGGGCGCCACCAGCGTCAGCGCCCTGCGCGACGACAACGCGGACACCTACGGTGGCGGTCAGGTCGCCAAGGTTGCGCAGATCGGCATGCTCGGTAACCAGGCCTTGAAAGACCTGCCCTTCAGCGTCACCAGCTACACCGCCAAAACCATCGCCGACCAGCAAGCGCAGACCGTGGGCGATGTGTTGCTCAACGACGCTTCGGTGCGGCAGTCCGCCGGCTTTGGCAACTTCTCCCAGGTGTTCGTGATCCGCGGTTTGCCGCTGCTGTCCGATGACATTTCCTATAACGGTCTTTACGGCATCCTGCCCCGGCAGATCATCGCCACCGAAGCGCTGGAACGGGTCGAGTTGTTCAAGGGACCGAATGCTTTTGTGAATGGTGTTACGCCCAGCGGCAGCGGGATTGGCGGTGGCGTCAACCTGCAACCCAAACGCGCCAGCGATGTGCCGACCCGCAGTGTCACCCTCGATTACAGTGACGATGGCCGGGTCGGCGGGCATCTGGACCTGGGCCAGCGCTTTGGTGAAGACAACCGATTCGGCGCGCGGGTCAATCTGTTGCAACGCGAAGGCGCCACCGCCGTCGATGACGAAGACCGTCGCTCGTCGCTGATCAGCGTCGGCCTGGACTACCGAGGTGATCGCCTGCGGGTGTCGACGGACCTGGGCTATCAGAAACAGGTGATCAATCAGGGCCGCTCGGTGATCTATGTCGATTCGACCTTGAACAAAGCGCCCAAGGTGCCGGATGCCAACGCCGGTTACGCACAGAGCTGGAGCTACTCGCAACTGGAAGACACCTTCGGCATGGCCCGCGCCGAGTACGACCTCAGTGACAACTGGACCGCCTATGTGTCCGGCGGCGCCAAACACACGCGGGAGAACGGCGTGTATTCGTCGCTGACCGTCACCGACCTCAACGGTAATGCCCGGGGCGGCATGCTCTACTCGCCTCACGACGAGGACAACAAAAGCCTGATGACCGGCCTCAACGGCCACTTGAACACCGGGCCGATCAGTCACCAATTGAACCTGGGCCTCGCGGGTATCTGGGGCCAGCAACGCTCGGCGTTCGAAACCATAGGAACCGCCACGCGCTACAGCACCAATCTCTACGACGTCACGGACAAACCGCGCCCAAGCCCCACATCGTTTGCCAGCGACATTCACGACCCGCGCATCGTCGGCAAGAACACCCTGCGCAGCGCGGCGGTGTCCGACACCCTGGGTTTCATCGATGATCGCGTCTTGCTCACCCTCGGCGTACGGCGCCAGACACTCAACGTCGACGGCTGGAACACCACCACCGGCGCGCGCACTTCAAGTTATGAAGAGTCGATCAGCACGCCGGTCTATGGCCTGGTGATCAAGCCATGGGAACACGTTTCGTTCTACGCCAACCGCATCGAAGGCCTGGCCAAGGGCCCGACGCCGCCGACCAGCGCGATCAACCGCGACGAGACCTTCGCCCCGGTGCGCAGCAAGCAAATCGAAGCCGGCGTGCGCCTGGACATGGACACCTATGGCGCGAGCCTGGGCGTGTACCGCATCGAACAACCGTCGAGCTACACCCAGGACGGGATCTTCCGGGTCGATGGCGAGCAGCAAAACAAAGGCGTGGAGTTGAACGTCTATGGCGAGCCGCTTGATGGTCTGCGCCTGCTGAGCGGCGCGACGCTGATGAAGACCGAAATCGAAGGCAGCACCAACGGGGTCAACGACGGCAACCGCGCCGTCGGCGTACCGCGTTTTCAACTCAACGTCGGGGCGGATTGGGACGTACCGGGGATTGAAGGCGCGGCGCTCAGTGCGCGGATGCTGCGCACCGGCGGGCAATACCTGAACGCCGCCAACACCCAGAGCATTCCGGCGTGGAACCGCTTTGATGTGGGGTCGCGGTATGCCTTCAAGATGGATGAGAAGTACATCACCTTGCGCGCCAATCTGGAGAACGTGGCGAACAAGGCCTATTGGGCCTCGGCGAATGGCGGGTACCTGACGCAGGGGACGCCGCGGACGCTGAAGGTGTCGGCGACGCTGGATTTCTGATTTTTTGTGGTGAGGTCAATATAGCCTTCGCGGGCAAGCCTCGCTCCTACAGGTACAACTCATCCCCCTGTAGGAGCGAGGCTTGCCCGCGAACCGCGAAGCGGCCATTCACTACAAACCGCTAAGCCCGACTGCGCAACCACTGCAAAAACCCCTTCTTCTCCACCACCTTCGGCGTTTCCTGGGTCAACGTCTGTGCCTTGTGCAAACGGAAATCCAGCAACGCCTTCATCGCTTCGCCGATGTCATGCCGCGCATCCAGGCACGGTTTGAGGTAGTCCTTTTCGATCCGGTACAGGCTGCAAGCGGTCTTGGCGCTGAAGTCCGCCGGCAGCGCCGTGTCCGACAAGATCCCGCCCTCGCCGATCACTTCGCCCGGCCCCATGCGCCCGGACTCGAACTTGCCCCCGGCGCGGCTCAACGCCACCGAGACCACGCCGGATTCGATGATGAACAGATGATCGCTGACCTCCCCCGCCGGCAGGATCATTTCCCCGGCGCGGAAGTTTTGCAGGGTCATGTGCTGGCTGAAGGTTTCTTTTTCTTCCTGACGCAAAGTCGAGAAGATCGCCGAGCTTTCCAGCAACGCCCGTGGCCGCGACAGGTTCATCGGTGCATTCGATTCGACGCTGGACAACAGGCTCACGCCGGATGCCTGCAAGTGCCGGAACGCCAGATCGAACAGCAGATTGCGCACCATGCGCTTCTGGTCCATCGAGACCACGAAGCCGCTGATTTCGTATTCCACGCCGGTGGCGCTCGAACCTTTGAGCGCGACACACGGCGCCGGCTTGGCCAGCAGGTATCGGCACCCTTCCATCGCCCGCTCCAGCGCATCGATCACCGTTTGCGGACGTGCGTGCGGGCTCAACTGCAAGCTGATCGACACGCCGAAAATGTCGCTCGGCCGGCTGAAGTTGATGATCTTGGCCTTGGCCGCCAGCGAGTTGGGGATCACCGCCATGCTGCCCTGGGACGTTTGCAGGCGCGTGGCGCGCCAATCGATGTCGGTGACCCGACCTTCGGTGCCGTCGATGGAGATCCAGTCATCCAGTTGATAGGGTTTGGTGGTGTTGAGAACGATCCCCGAGAACACGTCGCTCAGGGTGCTTTGCAGCGCCAGGCCGACGATGATCGCCAACGCGCCGGACGTCGCCAGCACGCCTTTGACCGGCAGGTCGAGCACATACGCCAGGGCCGCGATGATCGCGATCAGGAAAATCACCGCACCGAGCAAATCCTGGAGCAGGCGACCGGTGTGCCCGACCCGTTGCATCATCCCTGCGCCGATCAACACCGTCAGGGTGCGTGCGCCGAACAGCCACCAGCCAATCTGCAAGCCGGTCGCCGCCAGGTGCAACGGCACGTTGTCCGCCCAGGGCGCGGGCTCCAGAGGGTTCAGGCCTTCGTTGAACAACAGGATGCTGAACAACGTGAAAATCAGCAGCCGCACCAACAGTTTCCAGTTGCTGCCACTGGCACTGATCAAGCGCCACAGCCCCAGATCGATGATGATCAGGATCAGGGCACAGACCAGCGGGTGATTGGTAAGCAGTGACAGCATCAAGCAACTCCAGCCATGTACGGATGGGCACAGTGTAGGAGCAAACGCAGTCGTTGGAACAACACAAAACACTGTAGGAGCCGGCTTGCCGGCGATGGCGGTTTCAAGATCGCCATCGCCGGCAAGCCGGCTCCTACAGAGAACGTGTGATGTTATTTGCTATTGGTCAGCGTGTTGTAGCTGGTCATCAGGTTGCGGTAGTCCGGGATGTGGTTGGAGAACAGGGTCGCCAGGCCTTCCACGTCGTTGCGCCAGTCGCGATGCAGCTCACAGGCCAGGCCGAACCAGGTCATCAATTGCGCGCCGGAAGACGACATGCGGTCCCAGGCCGATTGGCGGGTCAGCTCGTTGAACGTGCCGGAAGCGTCCGTCACCACAAACACGTCAAAACCTTCCGCCAGTGCCGACAGCGCCGGGAATGCCACGCACACCTCGGTCACAACGCCGGCGATGATCAGTTGCTTCTTGCCGGTGGCCTTGATCGCCTTGACGAAGTCTTCGTTGTCCCAGGCGTTGATCTGGCCAGGACGGGCAATGTAAGGCGCATCCGGAAACAGCGCTTTGAGCTCGGGCACCAGCGGGCCGTTGGGGCCGGTTTCAAAACTGGTGGTGAGGATGGTCGGCAATTTGAAGTACTTGGCCAGGTCGGCCAGGGCCAGCACGTTGTTCTTGAAACGGTCCGGTTCGATGTCCCGCACCAGAGACAGCAGGCCAGCCTGATGATCCACCAACAGAACGGCGGCGTTATCCTTGTCGAGACGTTTGTAAGAAGTAGTCATGGGGTCATCCTCGGTTTTAATCGATGCCGAACAGTTCGGCGTGGGGGTGTTTTGATTGATCATTCAGACGCGGCCAGACAAGCGTAGTCAGTCAAGCCTGGCGCGGTGCAACCATCTATCCGTGTATCAACCGCTCATCCGTCCAAACCGGCCCGATTGAAAATCGGCAAAGGCCTGGTGAATCTCTTGCTCGCTGTTCATCACGAACGGGCCGTGGCCGACGATGGGTTCGTCGATCGGCTCGCCGCTGAGCAGCAACACGACGGCGTCGCTATTGGCTTCCAGACTGATCTGATGGCCATTGCGTTCGAACAACGCCAGCTGCCCTTCGCGCACCAGCTCCAGGCCGTTGACCTGAACCGTGCCACGCAGCACCACCAGTGCGGTGTTGCGACCTTCATGCAGATCGAGGGTCAGCAACTTGCCGCCGTTGAGGCGCAAGTCCCAGACATCGACCGGGGTGAATGTCCGCGCCGGGCCGGTGTGGCCGTCGAATTCGCCAGCGATCAGGCGCAGGCTGCCGGCCTCGTCCTTGAGCGGGATGCTCGGAATGTCGCCGTCGAGAATCGTCTGGTAACCAGCGTCGGCCATTTTGTCTTTAGCCGGCAGGTTGACCCACAGCTGGACCATTTCCAGGGTGCCGCCGGTTTTGGCGAAGCCTTCGGAGTGGAACTCTTCGTGGAGAATCCCTGAGGCGGCGGTCATCCATTGCACATCGCCCGGGCCGATCTTGCCGCCGCTGCCGGTGGAGTCGCGGTGCTCCAGTTCGCCCTTATAAACGATAGTCACGGTTTCGAAACCGCGGTGCGGATGCTGACCAACGCCACGACGCTCGGTGGTCGGGGTGAATTCAGCAGGGCCGGCGTGATCCAGCAGCAAAAACGGGCTGATGTGTTTGCCCAGGTTGTCGTAGGAAAACAGCGTACGAACCGGAAAACCGTCGCCGACCCAATGGGTCCGTGGGCTGGTGTAGATGCCGATGATGTTTTTCATGCTGCCTCCGAAATCTGTGGTTTGACGCGATGGACAAAGCTTAAAACCGAACCCTTTGGTGCGCTAGACTGCAAAAATCAGCCTTAGCGTTCTATATGGAGAACGATGGTGGAAGACCTCAACACCCTCTACTACTTCACCCAAGTGGTGGAACATCAGGGTTTCGCTGCGGCCGGGCGGGCGCTGGACATGCCCAAATCGAAGCTCAGCCGACGCATCGCCGAGCTCGAAGAGCGCCTGGGTGTGCGTCTGTTGCACCGCACCAGCCGGCATTGTTCGCTGACCGAAATCGGCCAGGCGTATTACCAGCGTTGCCTGGCCATGCGCGTGGAAGCGGAAAGCGCCGCCGAACTGATCGAGCGCAACCGCTCCGAACCGCAAGGCCTGGTGCGCATCAGTTGCCCGACCGCGTTGCTCAACTCCTGGGTCGGGCCGATGCTGACCCGCTACATGCTCAAATACCCACTGGTGGAGTTGTTCATCGAGAGCACCAACCGCCGGGTCGACCTGATCCACGAGGGTTTCGACATTGCCTTGCGCGTGCGCTTTCCGCCGCTGGAGAACACCGACATGGTGATGAAGGTGCTGGGCAACAGTACCCAATGCCTGGTGGGCAGCCCGGCCTTTGCCGAACGCTTGTCGACGCCCGCCTCCCCGGCCGACCTTAGCGGTTTGCCCAGCGTGCATTGGGGCGCGGCGCAGCGTGAATATCAGTGGGAATTGTTCGGTGCGAACGGCGCCAGCGCGCTGATTCGACACGCGCCACGCATGGTCACCGATGACTTGCTGGCCCTGCGCCACGCGGTGCTCGCGGGGATTGGCGTCGCGCACCTGCCCAGCGTGGTGGTGCGCGATGACATTGCCGCCGGACGCCTCGTCGAACTGGTGCCGGGCTGGGCGCCCAAGTGCGGGATCGTCCATGCGATCTTCCCGTCCCGCCGTGGGTTGCTGCCGTCGGTGCGGACGTTGATTGACTTTCTCGGTGAGGAATTCACCCACAGCGACATCGCCTAGCCCTTTTTTTGCCGACACGGACGAACCTGTAGGAGCGAGCTTGCTCGCGAAAAACGTGAGAGCTCCGCGGGGGGTCAGACTGGCTGCGTTACCGTTGACCTCCATCGCGAGCAGGCTCGCTCCTACAGCGCCGATGAGTGGGGGCTGGCGGAGTGTTTATTTCGGACATAATATTAGCGCAGATTACAACCATAATATCTGCGCCCGTCCGAGGACACTGAACATGCAAAGCCCCAACCGAGAAGCCACCCTCGCCCAATGGATCGTTCAGGAAGACGCCATGCGCGCACGTCTGGCCGGGCCCGGCAGCCTGTCGCTGGCCGAGGTCAGCGCGCTGTCGCCGGCCGAGTTCTTCGAGGGCATCGGCAACGGTGAACTGCCCTCGCCGCCGATTGGCACGCTGATGGACTTCATCCCTATCGAATGGTCGGCCGGGCTGTTCATCTTCCAGGGCACGCCGGACGCCCGGCATTACAACCCGCTGGGCAGCGTGCATGGTGGCTATGCGGCGACCTTGCTGGATTCGTGCATGGGCTGCGCGATTCATACGCAGCTGAAAAAGGGCCAGGGGTATACGACGCTGGATCTGCGCATCAGTTATGTCCGCGCGTTGACCGGCGCCAGCGGACCGGTGCGGGCCGAGGGCAAGATTGTGCACCTGGGGCGTTCGACGGCGCTGGCCGAGGGGCGGATTTATGATGTGGATGGGCGGTTGTATGCGACGGGGTCGACCACCTGCATGATTCTTGAGGCTCGGGGGTAAGGTTTTAGACCGAGTCGTTGCCTTCGCGGGCAAGCCTCGCTCCTACAGAAACAGTGTACCCCCCTGTAGGAGCGAGGCTTGCCCGCGAAGGGGCCAGACCGGACACCATCAATTTCGCAGACATCCCACTATTCATGACTTGCGGTAAACATTGCTTTGCCCATCCAGCGGTTTTTCTCAAGGATGCAGGCACGGATACTCGTGCCCATTCCCACTGCAACCCCTGGAGTCATTGATGTCTATTCCCGCATTCGGTCTTGGTACGTTTCGCTTGCAAGGCCAGGTGGTCATTGATTCGGTGAGCACTGGCCTGGAACTGGGCTACCGCGCCATCGATACCGCGCAAATCTACGAGAACGAAGCCGAGGTCGGCGAGGCCATCGCGGCCAGCGGCATTGCCCGTGAAGAGCTGTTCATCACCAGCAAGATCTGGGTCGCCAACTTCGCCAAGGACCGCTTGATCGACAGCCTCAAAGAGAGCCTGCAAAAACTGCAGACCGACTACCTCGACCTGACGCTGATCCACTGGCCATCGCCGGAAAACCAGGTGCCGGTCGAAGAATTCATGGGCGCGTTGCTCGAAGCCAAAAAACTCGGATTGACCCGGCAGATCGGCGTCTCCAACTTCACCGTCGACCTGATGAAACAAGCCATCGCCGCCATCGGTGCCGAGCACATCGCCACCAACCAGATCGAATTGCACCCGTACCTGCAAAACCGCAAGGTCGTCGAGTTCGCGCAGAACCAGGATATCCAGATCACCTCCTACATGACCCTGGCATACGGCGAAGTGCTGAAAGACCCGGTCATCCAGCAGATTGCCGAGCGCCTGCAAGCAACGCCTGCGCAAGTCACCCTGGCCTGGGCCATGCAATCGGGTTACGCGGTGATCCCGTCATCCACCAAACGCGCCAACCTGGAAAGCAACCTCAAGGCCTGCGCGCTGACCCTGAGCGACGCCGACATGACGCTGATCGCCGGCCTGGAACGCGCCCACCGCCTGACCAGCCCCAAAGGCATCGCGCCGAACTGGGATTAAGCGTCAACCCTGCGCCAGGCGTCGGTCGAGGCACGTCATGGCCTGCAGCAACTGAACGACGGCTTCGTCGATCAGCCCTGCACGGCCATCACCGCAGGCACGCTCGAGGTCCTCGCAGCATTTGACCAGACCGTCCGCCCGTACCATCAGCGCCCCGCCCTTGATGCGGTGCGCCAACGTGCGCAGGGCATACTGTTCGCCACTGGCATGGGCCTTGCGCAACTCGTCCCGATCCGTGCGATTGGTCGCGGCCAGGTCACTCAACAGTTGATTGATCAGCTCGTCGTCCTTGCCGACGTAGCGCTCCAGACCGCTCAAGTCGATGTCGGCGGTTGAGGGTGTTTCGAGGGGCGGCACCGGTGATCCATCGGCAAACCTGGACGCCAACCAGACGCCCAGATCCGCCAGGCGGATCGGTTTGAACAGGCAGTCGTCCATCCCCGCTTCCAGGCAACGGGCCTTCTCCTCGGGCTGCGCATTGGCGGTCAACCCCAGAATCAGGATCGGTTGCAATCCCTGAGTCCGCTCTTCATCGCGGATGGCCCCGGCCAACTCATAACCGCTGAGCACCGGCATGTTGCAGTCGGTAATCAGCACTTCAACATCATACTCGCGCCATCGATCAAGACCTTGCTGGCCATCCTCGGCGTCCATCACCCGGTGGCCCAGGTAGCTCAACTGCCGTGAGAGCAGCAATCGATTGGCCGGGTAATCATCGACAACCAGAATGGTCAGCGGCCGGGTCTGCGCCTGTTCCTCAAGGTCAGGTAACTCACTGGACGGCAACGGTTGCAACGCGGGCAGATCCAGACAGACATCAATCCGCGTGCCCTTCCCCAACACGCTGGCAAGCTGCAATTGACCGCCCATCATTTCGCACAACGTGCGGCTGATCACCAGCCCCAGACCCGAGCCGTTTCGACCTGTTTGCTGGCTGTTTTGCGCCTGCACAAACGGGCTGAACAGTCGCTGCCGATCGAACTCGCTGATACCGATGCCGGTGTCTTCAATGCGCACCGAGACCGCCAGTTGCCCGGCCGCACGGGGCTCGACCCGCAGCGTCAGGCGCACTTCACCTTCTTCGGTGAACTTGATCGCGTTGCTCAGCAGATTGGACAGCACCTGCTTGAAGCGCGTGGGGTCGATCAACACGTCGGCGTCGCTGTGCTCGCCAAGGTCGACGCGCCACTCCAGGTTCTTCTGCCGGGCCAGGCCTTCAAACACCCGGCACACCGATTCGACCAGCGTGCGCAGGTTGGCCCGTTCCGGCGTCAGGGACAAATGCCCGGACTCGATGCGGGCGATGTCCAGGATGTCGCCAATCAACGCCAGCAATTGTTGCCCGGCATTGGCCGCCACCTCGATTGCCGAGCGGTCGGTGACGCCTTCATCCGCTCGCTTCAGCGCCAGTTCGAGCATGCCAAGCAGCGCATTCATCGGCGTGCGGATCTCATGGCTCATGGTCGCCAGAAACGTGGTCTTGGCACGGTTCGCCTCATCCGCCGCGTCCTTGGCGTCCTGCAGTTGTCTGAGCAATTGCTGACGCAGGCGGATCTGCCGGCGCTGCCAGGCGATCCAGGCCAGCGCCAGCAACAGCAAGGCGCCGGCACCGACAAAGGCCTGGAGAATGTCCTGCCGGTGACGCAGCCAGAAGCTCTGTTCAACCATCAGGTCATTGCGCCAATAACCGGTCATTTCATCGATTTCTTCAGGGGAGATACTCAGCAGCGCCTTGTCCAGGATCGAATGCAGCTCAACGGCCTCGCGACCGGTCGCCAGGGTGCTGCGGGCCGGATCGGTGCCGACGGTGCTGGTCACTTGCAGGCGGTCGCGGTATTGCCGGGAAATCATGATCCGGGCACCGATCAACGAGTTGATGGCGCCGTCCGTCCTGCCCTGGGCGACCATTTCCATCCCGTCTGCGGTCAACGGCGCAGTAACCAGTTCGACCTGCGGGAAATGCTGGCGAATGAATTCGCCGGCACTGTTGCCCTGGGTGATGGCCAGTTTTTTTCCCGCCATCTCATCCAGTGTCTGCGGGCTGTCGGATGCGATGCGGGTCACCAGCACATTCGGGCTGGTCAGAAACGGCCGGGTAAATCGCAGTTCTGTTTCACGCTCAATGCTGGGGCTGATCCCGGCGACCACGTCAACATGACCGCTCCTGATCCACTCGAACAATTCAGCCACTGACCGGGTTGGCTGAATGTCGAATTTCAAGCCTGTACGCAAACTGATTTTCGCCAGCACATCGATGCTGATGCCCCGGTAATTGCCCCCGTCATCGACGAAGGAAATCGGCATGAGGTTTTGGTTGATTGCCACTCGCACGCGTGGATGATTATTGAGCCAGCGTTGCTCGGCGACACTGAAGTGCAGGGCTTGCGTGCCGGCAATGGAAGCCCCGCTGCCGCCCCATCGCCGCAGGATATTCATTCGTTCATTGGTCGGGATCGCCGCCAGCGCCCGGTTGACGATGCGTTGCAACTGGAGGTTGTCGAGGTTCATCGCAAACGCAAAACGCCCGGACTCCATACGGGAGAAATCCGCCAGTTGAACGTTGTTGAGGTAATTTTTGCTGATCAGGTGATTGACGCTGATGGCGTCCCCCAGATAGGCGTCAGACTGACCAAACGCAACGGCGCCCACCGCGCCCAGCGTCGAAGGGAACAGCTGCACATTCGCCTTGGGATAAAAAGCCTGCACTTGCTGCTCGGGCAAATAGTGGTACAGCATCGCCAGCCGTTTACCGGCAAGGTCCGGGTCCAGTGGCAGGGATGAATCGGTGCGCGTGACCAGCACCGGTTGATCATCGGCATAGGCACTGGACATCCGCAGTTGTGGATCCTCGACCTCATAACGGTTGGCCGTTCCCAACAGGTCAGCCGCCCCTTCCTTGATCGCACGCACCGCCTCGTCCCGCGATGCATAGCGGTGAACATCGATCTCAACGTTCAATAGCTGTTTGAGCAGCCCGGCATAGTCAGCCGTCAGCCCTTCGTAGTCGGTGCCGGTGGTGGTGATGTCGAAGGGCGGATAATCCGGCGCCGAGACGGCCAGCACCAGCCGGCCTTTCTGGCGCAGCACACGCGAATCGGCATCCGACAGTTTGACGTCGTAGCCGTCGACGCTGGAGCGTCCGAGCAGGGTCAGTGATTGCGGTTGGGCATAGGCAGTCGATACCCACAAACAGACCGGGAGTACGAGGGATATCAGCCAACGCAATTGCCGAGAGGTACTCACTCAAATCAGACCGTTACGCTGGGCGGTCTCTCTCAAGTGAACCTTGGACTCCACATTGAGTTTTTCCGTCAAACGGGTTTTGTAGGTGCTGATGGTCTTGTGGCTCAGGTTCAAGAGTTTGGCGATTTCCTTGTTGCTTAATCCCTCGGCCAGGTACCGGAATATGGTCAGTTCACGGTCGGAGAGCTTGTCGATCCTCTCCATCTCGCTGAGTTGCATTGTGCTCAACGACACCGAACTCGACGGCAACTTGGCGAAATAGGTGTAACCGGCCATCACCGCCAGCACTGCCTCGTGCAAATGCTTCAAGTCGTTGGCCTTGGAAACATAAGCCCTGGCGCTGGCACGCATGCAGCGGTCCTGATAAAACCTTGGATCTTGCCCGGTGAAAACCAGTACTCGACAACGCTCGTCACTGGCCTGAATGCGGGCCAACACTTCCAGCCCGCCGAGACGGGGCATCATCAGATCCAGCACCACCAGATCGGGTTGATGCTTACGGATCGCTGAAAAGACCTCGTTGCCGTTGGATACCTTATGAATCAGTTTGAATCCCAGCTGTGTAAGCAGCATCGCGACTGCAGTGCACACCACCGGATGATCGTCTGCTATTACCGCTGACTTCATGGCAACTCCCTGTGCAGATACAAGACGATTGGGTAATGAATGCCCATGGGGCAGCCCCCGGCTACACGCAGCAGCTGCGCGAAGACTCTTGCACGGAAACACGTGCCCGACTACCTGACAGAAATGACAGTACCGACGAACGGTAGCTGTGGATCAACGGTCGCCATCAGCCGTTGAATGCACGCCAGATCGGGTAACGCAGCATCGCTCACCTGAACCTTTTGCTGCCCGCAAGCCGGGGTCGGCGGCCCGTCATAGATCAAGGTCTGGTGAACCTGTGGGTGATCGAGGAAGAAGTCGCGCAGGTCCAGGGCCCCGTCCGCCAGCGCGGCATTGATGACCACCAGGTCGAAAGGCACGCCGCCGTACTCGGTCAGGGTCAGCAGTTCGGCAAGGCTTTGCACGGGGGCCACGCGGTAATAGTCGAGCCGGTTGAACAGGCGCTCGATTCTCATCCGCTGAAAATGCTGCTCGTCGGCAATCAGGATACGTAACGCTTTGTTCGGCAACCGGGGCCCCCAGGAGGGTTTCAGATTCGTGAGGCCGCAAGGCTACGGAAGAGCCAACGAGCTTTCTGTAGGACTATTCCTAAAACCCGAGACATTTATTCCGTTGCCAGAGCGGATTCAACGCTATTCCGTCGTACTCGGACTCCAGAATGCCTGCACCACCAGCGTCGATGTCGAAATCCGCGCCACCAGCGCATCCAATTCGTCGCCGTCCACGGACGTCGTCGCGAGGGTCGCCTCCACTTCGATTTCATCTGCGCCGAACGCGTGTACATCAACATCGCTCGCCGGGTAATTGCTGCGCTCAAGTTCCGCTTCCAGCAGCGCCAGCACGGCTTTTTGTTGGGAACGGCGGGCGATCACGTAAACGATGTTGGTGACCTCAGCCGAAATCACATCCAGCGGCTGACGGTTGATGTTGTTGACGATCGGCCGCAGCAAGGTATTGGCCGCCAGTACGAACAGCGTACCGAGCAACGCCTCCAGGACCAGATCGGCCCCCGCGCAGGCACCGACCGCCGCCGAGGCCCACAGCGTTGCCGCGGTGTTGAGGCCACGCACGTTGCCCTCTTCACGCATGATCACCCCGGCACCGAGGAAGCCGATGCCGGAAACCACGTAGGCGACCACCCGCACCGCGCCTTCGGCCCCGCCGAGGCGGTTGGCCATGTCGACGAAAATCGCCGCCCCCACCGCGACCAGCACGTTGGTGCGCAGGCCGGCGGTGCGTTGGCGGTATTGACGCTCAAAGCCGATCAGGCCACCGAGGATGAAGGCCGCGCTGAGGCTGACCAGGGTGTCGACCAGGGAGGTCAGGTTGATGTTGTTGAGTGCTTGCATGAATGTTTTCCTGAATCTTCAGCCTTAATACAATTCCCTGTAGGAGCAAGGCTTGCCCGCGAAGAACGATGACGCGGTTTGCTTTGGAAATGAGGCGCGCCCTTCGCGGGCAAGTCGGATCGCCGCACCGCTCGCTCCTACATCTGGCAGCATTACTGCCAGCCGAACCGGCGGATGTAGAAGCCCTTCACCGCCTGGGTGAGCGCCATGTACGCCAGCAGAATCACCGGCAAAAACACAAAGTACAGCGACGGCAGTGCCTGCAATTTGAAGTAGTGCGCCAAGGGTCCCATCGGCAGGAAGATCCCCACGGCCATGATGATTCCGGTCATCACCAGCAGCGGCATGGCGGCGCGGCTTTGCAGGAACGGAATCTTCGGCGTGCGAATCATGTGCACGATCAGCGTCTGGGTCAGCAGCCCGACCACGAACCAGCCGGACTGGAACAGGGTCTGGTGGTCCGGGGTATTGGCGTCGAACACGTACCACATCAAGGCAAACGTCGTGATGTCGAAGATCGAACTGATCGGGCCGAAGAACAGCATGAAGCGCCCGACATCCGCCGGTTGCCAGCGCTGCGGTTGCTTGAGCATTTCTTCGTCGACGTTATCGAACGGAATGGCGATCTGCGAAATGTCGTAGAGCAGGTTCTGCACCAGCAGGTGCATCGGCAGCATCGGCAGGAACGGGATGAACGCGCTGGCCACCAGTACCGAGAATACGTTGCCGAAGTTCGAACTCGCGGTCATCTTGATGTACTTGAGCATGTTGGCGAAGGTCCGCCGCCCTTCCAGCACGCCCTCCTCCAGGACCATCAGGCTTTTCTCCAGCAGGATGATGTCCGCCGCTTCCTTGGCGATGTCCACGGCGCTGTCCACCGAAATGCCGATGTCGGCGGTGCGTAGCGCAGGGGCGTCGTTGATGCCATCGCCCATAAACCCGACCACATGACCGTTGCCCTTGAGCAGACGGACGATGCGTTCCTTGTGCGACGGTGTCAGTTTGGCGAAGACGTTGGTGGTCTCCACCGCCCGCGCCAGTTCGGCGTCGGTCATGCGCTCGATGTCGTTGCCCATCAACAGGCCTTGCTGCTCCAGACCGACTTCGCGGCAGATCTTCGCGGTCACCAGTTCGTTGTCGCCGGTCAGCACTTTCACCGCCACGCCATGCGCGGCCAGCGCTTTCAAGGCGGGCGCAGTGCTTTCCTTCGGTGGATCGAGAAACGCCACGTAGCCGATCAGCGTCAGGGCCTGTTCGTCCGCCAGGCTGTAAGTGTCGCGCCCCTCGATCATTGGCCGCGCGGCAACCGCCACCACCCGCAGCCCCTCGGCATTGAACGAGGCGGTGACCTGACGAATCCGCGCCAGCAGTTCATCGCTCAGTGCTTCATCGCGTTCGCCGTGACGCACCCGCGTGCACACCGCCAACACCTCTTCCACCGCACCTTTGCAGATCAACAGATGCGGTTGACCGCGCTCGGCGACCACCACCGACATGCGCCGCCGGGTGAAGTCGAACGGGATCTCGTCGACTTTGTGAAACGCCGTGCCGACTTTCAGTTCACGGTGGATTTCGACGTGTTCGAGCACCGCCACGTCCAGCAGGTTTTTCAGGCCGGTCTGGTAGTAGCTGTTGAGGTAGGCCATTTCCAGCACGTCGTCGGAGTCGTTGCCCCAGACGTCGACGTTGCGCGCCAGAAAGATTTTGTCCTGGGTCAGGGTGCCGGTCTTGTCCGTGCACAGCACGTCCATGGCGCCGAAGTTCTGGATCGCGTCGAGGCGCTTGACGATGACTTTTTTGCGCGACAGGAACACCGCCCCTTTCGCCAGCGTCGAGGTGACGATCATCGGCAGCATTTCCGGGGTCAGGCCCACGGCAATCGACAGTGCGAACAGCAGCGCTTCGGTCCAGTCACCTTTGGTGAACCCATTGATGAACAGCACCAGCGGCGCCATGACGAACATGAAGCGGATCAGCAACCAGCTGACTTTGTTGACCCCGGTCTGGAACGACGTCGGCGCGCGATCGGTGGCGCCGACCCGCTGGGCCAGCGCGCCAAAATAGGTGCTGTTGCCCGTGGTCAGAATCACCGCGATCGCCGTGCCGGACACGACGTTGGTGCCCATGAACAGGATGTTGTCCAGGTCCAACGGATTGCTGGTGTCGCTGTCCTGCTGGTGGCGGAATTTTTCCACCGGCATCGATTCGCCGGTCATCGCCGCCTGACTGACGAACAGGTCCTTGGCGCTGAGCACCCGGCAATCGGCGGGAATCATGTCGCCGGCCGAGAGCACGATCAGATCGCCCGGCACCAGTTGTTTGATGGGGACTTCGGTGCGCAGGGCATCACGACGCATCACCGTGGCGGTGTTGCTGACCATCGCCTTGAGCGCGTCGGCCGCCTGGTTGGATTTGGTTTCCTGCCAGAAGCGCAGCAAGGTCGAGAGCACCACCATCGAGAAAATCACGATGGCGGCTTTCATGTCCTCGGTCAGCCACGAGATGACCGCGAGCAATGTCAGCAGCAGGTTGAACGGGTTTTTGTAGCAGTGCCACAGGTGAGTCCACCACGGCAGCGGTTGCTCGTGCTCGACTTCGTTGAGGCCGAATTGCACGCGCAGTGCATCGGCTTCGACTTCGCTCAGGCCGTCGGTGTGGCTGCCGAGGTTGTGCAGCAGTTGGCCGGTGTCGCTGTTGGCGGCGCTCACCAGGGTTTGCGCCAAGGTGGGCGGCACCTCGCGGCTGACCGTGGTGTCGGTGAAGGTTTCCAGCAGCGCCAGGCGACGGAAGTGTCGGGCGATGTGACGGGTGCGCAGGAATCCGGCAAAGAATTCTTTGAGCAGGTTCAGGTTCATGGCAGTTCCCCCAGGGTCAGCCGGGAAACCTTCCAGCAGGCGTGTCGGTGCGCCGCGATGACGACAAAAAGTCGAACATCACGCACGGTTCAGCGTCGATGAGAGGACGTCGGGACACGGACCAGGACTGGCCGCGATCGGGATGCCGCTGCTCGCTATCAGGCGAGACAACGGCACAAAAGGTTGCGCGTTATCTTGCCGGGTTGTTGCCGGTTATCGAAACCGGCCGACTACTGTCACTCGAACAAGTACCCACTGTGGGTCTCCGCTATTGATGAAAACGCGCGAAGCTTACGCCCCGATTTCTGGAGAGTAAACGATGCATTGGCAAGTCGTCGGGGAATTGCCGGGATCTTCAGGAAGGGTTCAGGATTGTGGATTTGTGGCGCTTTTCAGGACCCCATCGCGAGCAGGCTCGCTCCCACAGGGGATCTTCTGTGAACACAGAATTTGTGTACGACAGAGATCAATTGTGGGAGCGAGCCTGCTCGCGATGGCGGCATAACAGGCGCTAAAAATCTCAGCTGGCAGTCGCCAACAACAAATCCACCACCGAACGGCCATGCCCACGGTGCTTGCCATGGTCATACAAAGACCCGGCAATCTCATCCGCGCGAATCGGCAGGATCGACAACAGGGTGTCGCTCAAACCATGGCTCGCCTGGCAGAAGCCCTGCATGTAGATGCCGGCCTTGCAGCGTTCGTCGGTGATCAGCTTGTAGTTGCGGTCCACCTCGAAATCACCGAGGTACTGCTCCAGCGGAGCCAGCAGTTTGCGGTGCATCTGACGCTCATAACCGGTGGCCAGTACCACGGCGTCGTAATGCCGAACCGTAACTTCGCCGGTGGCGTTGTTACGCACTGCCAGTTCGATGCCGCGCTCGGTGGCGGTGGCTTTTTCAATAGTGGTCAGGGTACGGAACGCATGACGCGCGATGCCCGAGACTTTCTGGCGATAGAAGATCCCGTAGATGCGTTCGATCAGGTCAATGTCCACCACCGAATAGTTGGTGTTGTGGTACTCGTTGACCAGACGCTCGCGCTCGCTGCTCGCCTGCTGGAACACCAGGTCGGTGAATTCCGGCGAGAACACTTCGTTGACGAACGGGCTGTCGTCCGCCGGCTTCAGCGCCGAGCCGCGCAGGATCATGTCGACCTGCACCGACGGGAAGCTGTCGTTCAAATCGATGAAGGCTTCCGCCGCGCTCTGCCCGCCACCGATGATCGCAATGCTCATCGGTTGATTATTCACGCACGGCTGCTTGGCCATCTGCGCCAGGTACTGCGAATGGTGGAACACCCGACCGTCATCCTTCAGCGCCTTGAACGCTTCGGGAATGCGCGGTGTTCCGCCAGCACTGACCACCACCGATCGAGCGGTGCGCACGTGTTGCTGGCCTTGGGTATCGCGGGAGATCACGCGCAACGCTTCGACCTGCTGGTTGTGCAGCACCGGCTCGATGGTCAGCACTTCTTCGCCGTAACGGCTCTGCTCGGCGAATTGCCCGGCGACCCAGCACAGGTAGTCGTTGTATTCCATGCGGCACGGATAGAAGGTGCCGAGGTTGATGAAATCCACCAGACGACCGTGGTGCTTGAGGTAGTTGACGAAGGAATACGGGCTGGTCGGATTGCGCAGGGTCACCAGGTCCTTGAGGAAGGAAATCTGCAATTCGCTCTGGGTCACCAGGGTGTTGCCGTGCCAGCGATAGTCCGCCTGCTTGTCGAGAAACAGTACATCCAGCTCGCCCTGGCTCGGCCCGCGCTCTTGCAGTGCGATGGCCAGCGCCAGGTTCGAAGGGCCGAAACCGACGCCGATCAGGTCGTGAACGATGGGCGATGCAATTGCCTGTGTCATTTCCAGTGTCCTCTGGATGAACCCCTCAACAGTGGGGCGTAAGCCTAAGTGACCTGACCAGCCTTGAGCAGGACAGCAGGTCGTCTGTTGATAGGGAACGAGGACAATGAAACAAAATTTAATATTGTTTTTTTACCCACCGGAGAAGATCAGTGGGCATCCCACTGGCGCATCCGCACGCGGCAATGCTTCATCGCATTGACGATGTGCTTCTCGACCAGCGCCCGGGAAATCCCCAGGCGTTCGGCGATTTCCGGGTGCGACAGGCCATCGATCTTGCGCAGCAGGAAACTCTCGCGGCACAGCCGTGGCAATTCCGCCAGGGCACGCTGGAGCATTTCCAGGCGTTGGCCGTGGTCGAGGCTGTTGTGCGGGGACGGGGTGAAATAGCGTTCTTCGTTGTCGAGCACTTCCAGCGATTCGACCTGACGCAAGGCATTGCGCCGATGGTCGTCGATCACCAGATTGAGCGCGGTGCGATAAAGGAATGCCCGGGGCTGCTCGATCGGCGTGTCGCTGGAACGTTCCAGAACCCGCACATAAGCGTCATGCACCACATCTTCGGCCACCTGACGGTTGCCCAGCTTGGCGTTGAGGAAACACACCAGCTCGCGATAGTAGTTTTCCAACCATGACTCCCGGCCGCAGGGGTGCGGTTTCTTTCCTTGAGCCACCGCAACGACCGCCGAAATGGGCAGTGGCACGATAGTGGCAGTTCGAGGTGCGTAATTTATAGTAATTCTCATATAGATTTAAAGTATTGCTTCATCTTGCCCGACAAATAGTCGCGAACCTGTAGGAGCGAGCCTGCTCGCGAAGGACTTGAGGGCGACGCGTTTATTCAGGAAGAAACGCGTTATCGGTGACGTCCATCGCGAGCAGGCTCGCTCCTACAGGGGTGATTGTGTCGGCTTGTGTCCGCGCCTAAATTCCCCGCCGCTTTCCTCGTATTAAGGACAGCTCCCCGTCTCTGTCGGCTTCCCGACAGCGTTCAACTGTTGCCGGATTTTGTGCGCAGGCTGAGCGACGGGCCGATATCCATTGGCCGGAACCCTGCATGAAACGTCCCCGACACACCCGACGCGCCCTGCTTGTAGCACTTTGTCTGATCCCTGTTATCGCCGTGGCTGCCTGGCAGGTCATCCCGCCCGGCCGGGACAAATTCGCCACCGTACAAGTCAGTCGGGGTGACATCGAAAGCAGCGTCACGGCGCTTGGCACCCTGCAACCTCGACGCTACGTGGACGTCGGTGCGCAGGCGTCCGGGCAGATCCAGAAGATCCATGTGGAAGTCGGTGATGTGATCAAGGAAGGCCAGTTGCTGGTGGAAATCGATCCGTCCACGCAACAGGCCAAACTCGACGCCGGGCGTTTTTCCGTGGAAAACCTCAAGGCGCAACTCGAGGAACAACGGGCACAGCACGAGCTGGCCCGGCAAAAGTTCCAGCGCCAGCAGAACCTCAAGGCCGGCGGCGCCACCCGCGAAGAAGACGTACAAACTGCCCAGGCAGAGCTGCGCGCCACCCAGGCGCGCATCGACATGTTCCAGGCGCAGATCCGCCAGGCCCAGGCCAGCCTGCGCAGCGATCAGGCCGAGCTCGGTTACACGCGCATTTACGCGCCGATGTCCGGCACCGTGGTTGCACTCGATGCCCGGGTCGGCCAGACCCTCAACGCGCAACAGCAAACACCGTTGATTCTGCGCATCGCCAAGTTGTCGCCGATGACGGTCTGGGCCGAAGTCTCGGAAGCCGACATCGGTCACGTCAAACCCGGCATGACGGCCTGGTTCACCACCCTCAGCGGTGGCAAGCGGCGCTGGAGCAGCACCGTGCGGCAAATCCTGCCGGTGCCGCCCAAGCCTCTGGACCAGACCAGCCAGGGCGGTGGCAGCCCGACCAGTTCGAGCAAAAGCGGCAGCGCTCGCGTGGTGCTGTACACCGTGCTGCTCGACGTCGATAACGCCGACAACGCACTGATGGCGGAAATGACCACACAAGTGTTCTTCGTGTCCGACCAGGCGAAAGACGTGCTCACCGCGCCTATCGCCGCGTTGCAAGGCGGCACGCAACCGAACATCCAGACCGCGCAGGTCGTTGCCAAAAGCGGCCGCATCGAGCAACGCGACGTTCGCACCGGCATCAGCGATCGCCTGCGGGTGCAAATCCTCGATGGCTTGCAGGAAGGCGATCACCTGTTGATCGGCCCGATCGACGGGAGTGGCGGCTAGATGCTGACGCCCCTGATCGACCTGCAGGACATCCGCAAATCCTACGGCGGCGGCGATTCACCTGAAGTTCACGTGTTGCGCGGCATCGACCTGTCGATCCACGCCGGGGAATTCGTGGCGATTGTTGGCGCGTCCGGTTCCGGCAAGTCGACGCTGATGAACATCCTCGGCTGCCTCGACCGCCCGACGTCCGGCGAATACCGCTTCGCCGGGGAGAACGTCGCCGGGCTCGACAGCGATGAACTGGCCTGGCTGCGCCGCGAAGCCTTCGGTTTTGTGTTCCAGGGCTATCACCTGATTCCGTCCGGCTCGGCCCAGGAAAACGTCGAGATGCCGGCTATCTACGCAGGCACCCCGGCCGCCGAACGCCATGCCCGCGCTGCCGCCCTGCTCGACCGCCTCGGCCTCGCCTCACGCACCGGCAACCGCCCGCACCAACTCTCCGGCGGCCAGCAACAACGCGTATCCATCGCTCGCGCCTTGATGAACGGCGGCCACATCATCCTCGCCGACGAACCCACCGGCGCCCTCGACAGCCACAGCGGTGCCGAGGTGATGACGCTGCTGGATGAACTGGCGAGCCAGGGCCACGTGGTGATCCTCATCACCCACGACCGCGAAGTCGCGGCCCGGGCCAAACGCATCATCGAAATCCGCGACGGGCTGATCATCAGCGACAGCGCCCACGACAACCCCGACGTACAAACCTCGGCCAACCCCGGCGCCCTGCAAGCCGTGGATTTGCGCAAGCGCCTGAGCGAAGGCGCGGAGGCCACGGGGGCCTGGAAAGGCGAACTGGTGGACGCCGTACACGCGGCCTGGCGGGTGATGTGGATCAACAAGTTTCGCACCGCGCTGACCCTGCTCGGGATCATCATCGGCGTTGCGTCGGTGGTGGTGATGCTCGCCGTCGGTGAAGGCAGCAAGCGTCAGGTGATGGCGCAGATGGGCGCGTTCGGCTCGAACATCATTTACCTCAGCGGCTCGGCACCGAACCCGCGAACACCGCTGGGCATCATCACCCTCGATGACGTCGCGGCGGTCGGCAGCCTGCCGCAGGTGACGCGCATCATGCCGGTCAACGGCCAGGAGGCCGGGGTGCGCTTCGGCAACCTCGACCACTTGAGCTACGTCGGCGGCAACGACACCAACTTCCCGGCGATCTTCAATTGGCCGGTGGTGGAAGGCAGCTATTTCACCCAGGACGATGAACGCAACGCGGCGGCCGTCGCAGTGATCGGGCACAAGGTGCGGACCAAATTGCTCAAGGATGTGGCCAACCCGATCGGCCAGTACATCCTGATCGAAAACGTGCCCTTCCAGGTGGTTGGCGTGCTTGCGGAAAAAGGTGCCAGCTCCGGCGACACCGACAGCGACGACCGCATCGCCATCCCGTATTCCGCCGCGAGTGTGCGGCTGTTCGGCACCCACAACCCCGAGTACGTGGCCATCGCCGCGGCCGATGCGCGCAAGGTCAAAGAGACGGAAACCGCCATCGAGCAGTTGATGTTGCGCCTGCACGACGGCAAAAAGGATTTCGAACTGACCAACAACGCCGCAATGATTCAGGCCGAAGCGCGCACGCAAAATACCCTGTCGCTGATGCTCGGTTCGATCGCCGCGATTTCGCTGTTGGTGGGCGGGATTGGCGTGATGAACATCATGCTCATGACCGTGCGCGAACGCACCCGCGAGATCGGCATCCGCATGGCCACCGGCGCCCGTCAGCGCGACATCCTGCGGCAGTTCCTCACCGAAGCGGTAATGCTCTCGGTGGTCGGCGGCCTCGCCGGCATTGCCCTGGCGCTGATCGTCGGCGGCGTGCTGATTCTCAGCGAAGTGGCCGTCGCGTTCTCTTTGATAGCGGTACTCGGTGCCTTCGGCTGCGCCCTGGTCACCGGTGTTGTCTTCGGCTTCATGCCGGCCCGCAAAGCTGCCCGGCTCGACCCGGTCACGGCCCTTACCAGTGAATGATCGATCTATGAAAGCGCCACTCAGCCTGTTGACCCTCTGCGTGTTGCTCAGCGCTTGCGCCAACCCCGACCAGCGCCCGGACAGCGGCCTGCAGCCGCCGCCCTCCTGGCAGTCGGCACACCATGAAAACGCCTTGATGCAGAACGCCCAGTGGTGGACGCACTTTGGCAGCCCGCAGCTCGATCAACTGATTGAACAGGCCCGCATCGGCAGTTATGACCTGGCGGCCGCACTGGCCCGGGTGCGTCAAGCGCAAGCCACCACCGTGATCGCCGGCGGTTCGCTGTTGCCGGAAGTGAAGGCTGCGGGGAACGCCAATCGCCAGAAGCTGATGCGCGGCAACGGCTACAGCCAACTGGACGCCGACGACAGCAACAAGGCGGTGGATTACTTCGACGCCAGCCTCAGCGCCAGTTATGAAATCGATTTCTGGGGCGGCCAGCGCGCCTCCCGTGACAGCGCGCAATTCGGCCTGCGAGCCAGTGAGTTCGATCGCGATACGGTTGAGTTGACGCTACTCAGCGCGGTCGCCAGCACCTACGCGCAAGCGTTGTCATTGCAGGAACAGCACCGTATCGCGCAGCTCAATCTGGCGAACGCGCAGAAGGTTCTGAACCTGGTACAAACCCGCTTCGACTCAGGCTCTGCCACGGCTCTGGAACTGGCCCAGCAAAAAAGCCTGGTGGCCGCGCAACAACGGCAGTTGCCGCTGGTGCAGCAACAAGCCGAAGAAGCACGGATCACCCTCGCCGCCCTCCTCGGCCGTCCGGTTCAGGAACTGAAGCTTGATGATCAGCGCTTCGACCAGCTCAGTTGGCCGGTCATCGGTGCGGGCGTGCCCAGCGATTTGCTCAACCGTCGCCCGGACATCGCTCGCGCCGAAGCGCAACTGGCGGCCGCACGCGCCGATGTGACCGTGGCCCGGGCGAAAATGCTGCCCACCGTGACATTGAGCGCCCAGATCGGTTCTGGCGCCGATACGTTCAGCGATGTGCTGCGCAGCCCGTTCTACAACCTCACCGCCGGATTGGTCGCGCCGATTTTCAACAACGGTCGCCTGAGCGCCGAACGCGACAAGGCCACGGCGCGCCAGGAAGAACTGCTGGAAACCTACCGTGGCGCGATCATCAACGGCTTTGCCGACGTGGAAAAAGCCCTGACCGGCATTCGCGGACTGGACGCCCAGCGCCAATGGCAAAGTGAAGAATTGAATCAGGCGCAAACGGCATTCGACATTGCGCAAAGCCGCTATCAGGCCGGGGCCGAGGATTTGCTGACGGTGCTGGAGACCCAGCGCACGCTGTATGCCGCGCAGGATTTGAATGTGCAGCTGCGGTTGGCGAGGTTGCAGGCGAGTGTTGCGTTGTACAAGGCGCTTGGGGGTGGGTGGCAGGTGTTGTGATTGTATTGATAGCAATGGCCCCTTCGCGGGCAAGCCTCGCTCCTACAGGTTAAGTGTCATGCCCCAATCATGCGGCACACCTGAATCCTGTAGGAGCGAGGCTTGCCCGCGAAGAACGATAACGCGGTAATCAAACCGGACTCTGTTTAGCCTTCAAATTCCGCGCATACCAAGGCCGTTGCGGCACCTTGCGGAACAGATCCTCCAGCTTCTTCTCATCTTCACCAAAGGTAATCCGCAGCGCCAGTTTCATGGTTTCCGGGTCCATTTCCACCGACTTGCCCGCCTGCAACCCCGGTGTGGTGTTGCAGCCATGGGTGCTCGGGCCGAGCCACGGATCGTCGATCTCGACCCAGCGACCGGGCGCAAACCACGGTACGCCATTGACCTCCAGCCGCCTGACTTCCCCCGGATGAAAGCGCTCGTGCGCACGGAACCAGTCTTCGAGACGGTCATCGATCCAGCCATGGAAATGCCAGAACACCGGGTTCACATGGGAGGAAAACGGGTCGCCAAGAAAGTCGTTTTCCGCCGCGAACCAACGGGCGGAAAAGTCTGCGGTGTCCCGCGCAAACGGCACAGGCTGGCCGTTGGACGGATCACGGGGCACCGACGCCCAGCGCATGTGCAGCCAGTCATGCAGCCCGAGTTCGACCTCGGAACCGAACTGCCCCAAGGTCAATTTCGACAGGTAACGCGGGTCACGGTATCGCGACTCCCAGACCTGAAAATTGCTGTGGTAGGTCTCGGCAGTCTTGAGATCGGCCACCCACTGCGAATACTCGTCATCGTCTTCGGCGCGCCAGGCCGGCGGCAAAGCGGTGCCGTCGTGGTTGTCGAAGTAACGGGCAAAGGCCTGGCGATCACGCACCAGCTCCGGTTGCGGCAACGGAAACTGCTGCCACGACGGCAAGTCTTGCAGGGAGCGCGCGGTGCCGAGCATGTGCCGGTGCATGAAGAAAAAGTCGATGCCCGAGCCATTGCGGTCCTTGCGCGGCCCGCGCGCATCGCGCTCCTTGTCCCGCAGCCCCGGCTGCCAGCCGATACCGCGCAAGGCGTTGCGCTTGTCTTCGGACAAGGTGTGCCATTTGTCGCGGGAGGCGTGCCAGAGCTGATGGAACAAGCGGTGCTCGGGCGAAATCAGCCACGCCAGCAACGCCGGGCCCAGGCCCGTGCGCTCACGCGCTTCAGGGAACACCTGTTTGACCGCGACGAAACGGTTGTCCTGGGCGGTCAGGGCCAACGGACGATCCAGACGCAGCACACGCCCACTCAAGGTGCCGCTGCCGGCATTGCCGAACGCGGCCCAGACCTCGTCCAGCTTGAAGGTGAATTCGTAGTCCGGCGTCCCCGTTGGGGATCGGGAATCGATCAGGCGCCAGCTCAGCTCTTTGTTATCTACACCTGTCAGATCGCCGAGGACGCGATAGCGCGGTGGCGGTGCGGCACGCAGCGCCTCGAAAGTATCGAGAAAACCGTTGAGCCCACGGCCCTTGTGACCGACGTCGAGCAGCAGTTGCAAGCCCTCGCGAGGCAAGCCGTCGAGCCCCGCGTCACGCCCCTCGAAGCGAATGTCCCAGACGCCCTGCAAGGTGCTGGCCAAACGCTGACCGGCCAAATCCGCGACGTCGAATGATGCTTCGCCGGGGGTAATGGTCGGGTCCGGTTTTGTCAGTTCGCGATGCCCGTAATACGCCGCAGGCAGGGCGGCACCGGTCAGTGCCAGCCCCGCCAGGAACCATCGTCGAGAAATCGTCATTGCCCTACCTGTGTCAGCCATGGAGCAGGCTTTATCCAAGCTAGAACGTTTGTTGCCTCGACAAATTTAAGAGCTTCGCGGGCAAGCCTCGCTCCTACAGGGGTTGTGCGTTGACCTGTAGGAGCGAGGCTTGCCCGCGAAGAGGCCATCAGCCTCACTAAATTTCCCAGCCAGCCACTCGTTCTTCCCAGATAGCAAAGGCCCCCGCGCCTGCACCCTCGACGGCGAACCTGACTGAGATGGCAATGACAAAACCTCGTTCGAAAAAGGCTCTTTTCATTGGCCTGCCCCTGGCGCTGGCCATCGCTGGCGCGGCAGGGTTTGCGGCCTGGGATTACTGGCTCAACGACAACCCCGGCTACCCGGTCGCGGTGATGAAACAGGCCGATGAACTGCAAGAACGCATCCTCTCGTTCGACAGCCACATCACCGTGCCCATGGATTTCGGCACCGCCGAAAACGAGGCCGACAAGGACGGCAGCGGCCAGTTCGACCTGGTCAAGACAGCGCGTGGCCGCCTGTCCGGCGCGGCGCTGACCATTTTCGGCTGGCCCGAAATCTGGAACGGCGACAACGCCCCGCACCGCCCCACCGCCGGGTTCATCGACGAAGCCCGTCACGAGCAGGAGACCCGCTACAAAATCATCACCACCCTGGTGCGCGACTTCCCCAATCAGGTGGCCATTGCCTACACCCCGGACGACTTCCGACGCCTGCACGGCGAAGGCAAGTTCGCCGTGTTCATCAGCATGCTCAACGCCTACCCGCTGGGCAACGACGTCAACGCCCTGGATAAGTGGGCCGCGCGCGGAATGCGCATGTTCGGCTTCAGTTACGTGGGCAACAACGCCTGGGCCGATTCGTCCCGGCCGCTGCCGTTTTTCAATGATTCCCGTGATGCGCTGGGCGGCCTGTCAGAGCTGGGCAAACAAGCGGTGCATCGCCTGAACGACCTCGGGGTCATCATCGATGTGTCGCAAATGTCGACCAAAGCGCTTGAGCAAGTCAGCCAATTGAGCCGCGCACCGATGGTCGCCTCGCACTCGGCGCCACGGGCGCTGGTGGACATCCCGCGCAACCTCAGCGACAGCGAAATGCAGCTGATCAAGAACAGCGGCGGCGTGGTGCAGATCGTCGGCTTCCCGACCTACATCAAGCCGCTGAGCCAGGGCACCCAGGACAAACTCAATGCCCTGCGTGCGCGTTTCGACCTGCAACCGCTGCAAGGCCTGGAGATGGCGCTGATGCCGGGCGACCCGGTGATCACCGTGTGGTCGGAACAGCGTTTCGGCGAATACGCCAGTCAGCTCTACGGCATTGTCGATGAAGAGCCCAAGGCCACCCTCAAGGATTACGGCGACGCCATCGACTACGCCGTGAAAAAAATCGGCATCGATCACGTCGGCATCAGCTCCGACTTCAACGACGGTGGCGGCCTGAACGGATGGAAAGACGTCAGCGAGGCACGCAACGTTACCGCCGAACTGATCAGCCGCGGTTACAGCGAGGCCGACATCGCCAAGCTCTGGGGCGGCAATTTCCTGCGCGTCTGGGATCAGGTGCAGAAGTCCTCCAGACCCGTCGCCAAACACTGACATTCACTTTGCCAAGCGAACCGAATTCATGACCAACCGTCGTACATTCCTCAAGCAGGCCGGCATTGTCGCGGCCGCCATTCCCCTGGGTTCAGCAGTCAGCCTGCCGGCAGTGGCCGCCACGCCGGCGCCGCTACCCAAAGACAAATGGGCGCAGTTTCGCCAGCTGTTCAATCAGGATCCCGATTACCTGCACTTCGCCAACTTCCTGGTGACCTCACACCCTCGCCCCGTGCGCGAAGCCATCGAGATGCACCGCGCCAACCTCGACCGCAACCCCGGCCTGGCGATGGACTGGCATCGCGGCGAAACCGAACGCCGTGAGGAAGACGTGCGCGTGTGGGCCGGCCACTACTTGAAAGCCAAGCCTTCGCAGATCGCCCTGACCGGCAGCACCACCGAAGGCCTGGCGATGATTTACGCCGGCATTCACGTGCGTCCGGATCAGGAAATCCTGACCAGCGAACATGAGCACTACGCCGCCAACAGCGTGTTTGAATTCCGCACGCAAAAGGACGGAACCAAGGTCCGTAAAATCAAATTGTTCGAAGACCCGTACAAGGTCTCGACGAAAGAAATACTGGCCTCGATTGCCCGCAACATTCGCCCCGAGACTCGCGTGCTCGGCATGACCTGGGTGCATTCCGGCAGCGGTGTGAAGCTGCCCATCGGCGAGATCGGCAAACTGGTCGCCGAGAAAAACCGCGACCGCCAGGAAAAGGATCGCATCCTTTATGTGGTCGATGGCGTCCACGGCTTCGGCGTGGAAAACCTCGATTTCCCGGACATGCATTGCGACTACTTCATCGCCGGCACCCACAAATGGATGTTCGGCCCACGGGGCACCGGGATCATCTGCGCGCGCTCCGATGACATGAAGGACCTCACGCCGACCATCCCGACATTCTCCGAAGCGACCACGTTTTCGACCGTGATGACCTACGGCGGCTATCACTCGTTTGAACACCGCTGGGCGCTGACCGAAGCCTTCAAGTTGCATCTGGACCTGGGCAAGGCCGAGGTTCAGGCACGCATCCATGAAATCAACAGCTACCTGAAAAAGCGCTTGCAGGAGCATCCATCGGTGGAGCTCGTCACGCCGTTGTCGCCGGAGTATTCCGCCGGCTTCACGTTCTTCCGGATCAAGAACCGCGACTGCGAAGAAGTCGCCAATTTCCTGATGGACCAGCGCGTGGTCTGCGATGCCGTGGACCGCGATGTCGGCCCGATCATTCGCCTGTCGCCGGGCCTGCTCAACACCGAGGCGCACATCGACCGCGTAATGACGTTGTTGGCCAGCAAGCTCTGAAACACCGATTTCCTTTAGCGAGAATGCATATGAAAAACATCCTGCACAGACTCGGCTTGTCGCTCCCACAACTCGGGGCGCTGACAATCCTGGCATTGCTCGGCACCGCGTTGCCCGGCGCCGCCCAGGCCACCACCGCACCGCTGCCGGGCAAGGTGTTCAAGGATTGCCGCAACTGCCCGGAAATGGTGGTGCTGCCCGCCGGTACCTTCACCATGGGCACGCCGGAAGGTGAAGTCGGTCGCGAACCCGATGAAGGCCCGATGCACGAAGTGACGTTCGACAAGCCGTTCGCCATGAGCCGGTACCAGATCACCGCCGGCGAATGGGACCAGTACCTGAAAGAAACCGGGATCACCATTCCCGACGGCGACACCCGCCCCGGCCGCGAGTGCATCAACAGCAAGCCGCGTTATCCACAAAGCCCGCGTCAGCCGGCGGTGTGCATGAACTTTGCCGAGGTCAGCGCGTATGTCGCGTGGCTGTCGCTCAAGACCGGCCAGCACTACCACATCGTCAGCGAGGCCCAGCGCGAATACGCCGCCCGCGCCGGTTCAACGGGGCCGTTCCCGTTCCCGTTCGATGAAGGTACCGAGTACAGCATCGCCACCCATGCCAATACTTACGGGCCAACCGACGGCTACAGCTACACCTCCCCGGCCGGCAGCTACCCGCCGAACGCCTTCGGCATGTACGACATGCACGGCAACGTCTACGAGTGGATCGCCGACTGCGAACACAGCGATTACGTCGGCGCCCCCACCGACGGCAGCGCGTGGGTCGAACCCAACTGCGAAGCCTTGCAGATTCGCGGCAATGACTGGGGCGAAGCGCCGGTGTTCTCGCGTTCCGGCAACCGCAACAACATCTACCCGCAAACCCGTGGCGACTGGATCGGTTTCCGCGTCGTGCGTGATCTGCCGTCCAAAGGCTGACACCCCTTCCCCTCGGCCGCCGCCAGTCGGCGGCCGTCTAAATTAAACGCCTGGCCACACGTTCTTCTGGGTATCTGCCTCAAGACCCAAGGAACCCTTTCCTCATGACCCAGCCTACGCGCGGTGCAATTCATGAATTGTTCACCCTCCTGAAACCGTTCCGGCTGGTGGTCAGCCTGTCGATCATTCTGGGCATGGTGGGCGGTCTGAGCGTGACGGTGCTGCTGGCCACGATCAACAATGCCCTGCATTCGGAAAGCGGCCTGACCCAGGGCGTGGTCGCACTGTTCGGCGGGCTTTGCCTGTTGGCGCTGGCGAGTTCGATCTGCTCGGACATCGGCACCAACTACGTCGGCCAGCACATCATCGCCAAGCTGCGCAAAGAGCTGGGGGAAAAGGTGCTGTCGGCGCCCATCGAACAGATCGAACGCTATCGCAGCCACCGATTGATCCCGGTGCTGACCCATGACGTCGACACCATCAGCGACTTCGCGTTTGCCTTCGCGCCGCTGGCCATTTCCCTGACCGTGACCCTCGGCTGCATGGGCTACCTGGCCCTGTTGTCGTGGCCGATGTTCCTGATGATGGTGCTGGCGATTGCCATCGGCACCGGCATCCAGTTCTACGCACAGGGCAAGGGCATCAAGGGCTTCATGGCCGCCCGTGACGCCGAAGACGAATTGCAAAAGCATTACAACGCCATCGCCGGCGGCGCCAAGGAACTGCGCATTCACCGTCCGCGCCGCCAGCGCATGTTCACCTCGGGCATTCAGGGCACGGCGGATTTCATCTGCAACACCCAGGTGCGTTCGATCAATACCTTCGTGATCGCCAAGACGCTGGGGTCGATGCTGTTCTTCGTGGTCATCGGCCTCGCGCTGGCCCTGCAATCGTTCTGGCCCAGCGCCGACAAGTCGGTGATGAGCGGCTTCGTCCTGGTGCTGCTGTACATGAAAGGCCCTATCGAGCATCTGGTCGGCACCTTGCCGGTGGTCAGCCGGGCGCGGATTGCCTTCCGCCGCATCGCTGAACTGTCGAGCCGGTTTTCCTCGCCCGAGCCGCACCTGCTGCTCAACGACACCGGCAAAAAACCGGCCGTGGTCAACAGCCTGCAACTGGACAACGTCAGCTATGCCTTCCCGGCTGCACCGGGCAGCGAAGCATTCCGCCTGGGGCCGGTGAACCTGACCATCGAACAGGGCGACATCATTTTCATCGTCGGCGAAAACGGCTGCGGCAAGACCACGCTGATCAAGTTGTTGCTGGGGCTTTATGCGCCGCAACAAGGCGCAATCCTGCTCAACGGCGAAGGTGTCGATGCGCAGAACCGTGACGACTATCGCCAACTGTTCACCACGATTTTTGCCGACTACTACCTGTTCGATGACGTGGTGCAAGGCGATCAGCACATTCCCGAAGACGCCAACAAATACCTGCAACGCCTGGAAATCGCGCACAAGGTCAGCGTCAAGGACGGCAGTTTCACCACCACCGACCTGTCCACCGGCCAGCGTAAACGCCTGGCACTGGTCAATGCCTGGCTGGAAGAACGCCCGGTGCTGGTGTTTGACGAATGGGCGGCCGACCAGGACCCGACCTTCCGCCGGATCTTCTACACCGAGCTGCTTCCGGACCTGAAGCGCCTGGGCAAAACCATCATCGTCATCTCCCACGACGACCGCTATTTCGACATGGCCGATCAGTTGGTTCGCATGGAATCAGGACGTGTGGTGACGGAGCGGGCGACCGCCTGAGCAGCGTTGAATCCATATACCTCGACTATTTTCGGAGTTTGTTTTCCGGTTTCGTCGGGGTGATGCGTCTAATAATAATTATCATTAACTAAAAAATCTGCACACCTTAGGAGCGATTTGAGCAATGCAAAGCCCTACCCTGTCCCGCGCGCCGTTGGCACTGGCCATCGCGCCGCAAAAGAAATTCCGAACAGTCGTACCGGGTGCGTTGCTGACCCTGTTGCTGCTGGGCACCTCTCAGGTCCAGGCCGCGCCGGTGAACGTCAACGTGCCTGCGCAATCGCTGGCCAGCGCGCTGCAGCAACTGGGTCAACAGACCGACCTGCAGATTCTGTACAGCCAGGACATGGTCAACGGCCTCAAGTCCACGGCGGTTTCCGGCAATCTGGAGCCGGAACAGGCATTGAATACGTTGCTGCTGGGGAGCGGCATTACGTTTCAACTGACTGGCAACACCGTTTCGCTGATTCCGGTCGCGGGTAACTCCAGCGCGCTGCAACTGGGCGCGACCGCCATTTCCGGCGTGGCGCCGGGGCCTACCACTGAAGGCACGCATTCCTACACCACCGATCAAGTGAGCATCGGCAAGGGCAACATCAAGCTCAAGGACATCCCGCAGTCAGTGTCCGTCGTCACGCGCCAGCGCATGGACGACCAGAACATGAACAGCCTGCAAGACGCAATGCGCCAGGTCACCGGCGTCACCATCAAGACGTACAACTCCGGCTCCAGCCTGAACGACGTCTACATGCGCGGCTTCCTCGTCGACCAGGTACAGGTTGACGGCGTATCGCAACCGACCGGCCAGGGCGACTTGGGCACCAGCTTCGACCTCGCGATGTACGATCGTGTCGAAGTGCTGCGCGGCCCATCCGGCCTGTATCAAGGCGCTGGCGAACCCGGCGGCACCATCAACGTGGTGCGCAAGCGTGCCCTGAACAAATTCGCCCTCGGCGGCGAGCTGGGCGCAGGTTCCTATGACCACTACCGCTCGATGGTGGACGTCACCGGCCCGCTGAACGATCAAGGCACCGTGCGCGGTCGCTTCATCACCGCTTACGAAAACAACAAATCCTACGTCGACTCTGCCCAGAACGAACGCCCGATGGTGTACGGTCGCCTGGAGTTCGACCTCGCCCCATCTACCACCCTGTCGGTGGGCGGCGCCTACCAGCAAAACCACTCCACCCCGGCGTTCGGCTTGCCGGCCTTTGCCGACGGCAAGTTGCTGGACGTGCCGCGCTCGACGTTCGTCGATGCCAAGTGGAACACCCTGAACGAGAAAGTCTGGGAGTCCTTTGCCGAGGTCGATCACGCGCTGGACAACGGCGGTCAGTTCAAGACCACCGTCACCTACCGCGACGCGGAAACCCCACAGCGTAACTTCACCTGGGCCGACGGTGCCGTCGATCCGGCTACCGGCGACAGCTCGGCCGTGGCGTACGACTACTACACCCACATCAAAACCATCGGCGTCGACAGCTTCGTCACCACGCCGTTCGAATTCGCGGATCGCAGACACGAGTTCACCGTGGGTGCCGAGTACCAGCACCTCGACAAAGACTTTGAATACGGTGGCGGCGAGTACTTCCCGATCAACGTCTACAACCCGGGCAGTATCGATATTCCCAAGAACGACTACGAGCGCAACAACGGTAACTGGTCAAAATCCGACCAGTACGGCCTCTATACCCGCGCCAAGTTCAACGTCACCGACTGGCTCGACGTGATCGGCGGCAGCCGCGTGACCTGGTACGAAAGTGACGCGAAGAACGCCAACGCCTTCTTCAACAGCTTCGGCGAAGCCCACACCAGCATCAACCGCAAGGTCGTGCCTTACGGCGCCATCATCGCCAAGCTGACCCCGGAACTGTCGGCCTACGCCAGCTACACCGGCGTGTTCAAGCCACAAAGCGAGCTCGACAGCGACAACTCGCCCATTGGACCGCGTAAAGGCAAGCAATATGAAGTCGGCCTCAAGCGCGAGTTCTACGACGGCCGCCTGAACGCCAGCATCGCGATGTTCCGCATCTACGATGAAAACCGTGCTCAATTCAACGCCGACACCGGTGGAAACGAAGCACAAGGCAAGGCGCGCAGCCAGGGCTGGGAAACCGAGTTGAGCGGTAACCTGACCGACAACTGGAGCATCGTCACCGGTTACGCCTTCACCACCACCAAATTGTTGAAATCTGACGACGCGACCGAAGGCAGCACCTTCAGCACCATCACGCCGAAGCACAACTTCAACCTGTGGACCAAATACGAATTCGCTGACGGCCCGCTCAAAGACTTCAGTGTCGGCGGCGGCGTGCGCGTAGTCAGCAAGACCTGGTACCAGCGTGAAGTACGCTTCGAACAAAGCGGCTACGGCATCGCCACCGCGCAGGTTGGCTACAAGTTCAACGAGAACCTGTCGGCGACACTGACTGGCAACAACCTGTTTGATAAAAAGTACTACGATCGCGTGGATGCTTCGTGGGGGACTAACTTCTATGGTGATCCGCGTAATCTGACGTTGACGTTGCGGGCTCAGTACTGAGTTTCGGGATAGTCAAAAAGCTACACACCACCGGGCCGCTTGCGGCCCGGTTTTGGTTTTGAAGATTGGTTGATATGGCCGAGATTGAGTCGTCGGGGGATTGTAGCAACGCCGACGCATTGATCTAACCTGCCATCTCTGGGTGATGGCGCGTTTTTTCCAAGACCCCAATATCAATTAACGGTGATCAGAAAAACCCTAAGTATTGCAATTGATTTACGCCATCTTTAAAGTCTGCCCACCGTCGTACAGGGGCCGTTTGACTGGTCATCACGACGTATCGAAGCCCACTTGGAAAACATAAGGATATTACTGCAATGGATGCTCCAAACAACAGTGCACAATTATTCGATAGCGTTGTAGGCAGTCTCAAGGACATCAACCCTTGGGTCACCGCCGGAATAACATTAACTCTTATTATATGGGCTATATTTCGAGCTCGCTCAGCGCACTTCCTATTTGACCGTATTTGGCGACTTATCGGCGGTGGAAACATAAACCACTCTACGCTAAAACAAGACTGGTCAGATATTCGTGACGTTGAAGGTTTTAGATTTCGCACCGGTATCAACTTCCCATCAATGGAGGTACTACTCACCACACTAGAATGGGCAAAAAAACATAACATCAATATAGGAGACTTATCTTTCTCACGTGGCTGGATGCGTGAGCGCCCATGGATATTCGGAACTCCATGGATGAAAACAATAACATTTTTCGCAGGCACTGCACTCATCCCACTATTTATTCTATTGGCTGGCTCAGCCTACTTTCTTGCCAACGACAGCGTATTATTGACCATCAAGTCATCAAAAGTAAGCTTTTGGACAAATGGCTCTACAGCAACAGATTTCATTCTTGAACGAAGCGTCCCTGAATTTTCAGTCACCCTTCAAAACTGCAACAAACTATCCAATCCAGGTTTAACTAGCGACGACATTAAAGTTATCTGTAAAACACTTGATACAGATAACGCAGAAAAAATCAAAAAAAACATGGTTGAACAAAGACTCATCGCTGCGTATTTCATGGTGTTGCTGACGTTCATTTTAGTGGTGATATTACGGGCAGTAGCTCAAGCTCAAATGGCGAACAGATTACGTATAACGCCTCCACCGACGGCCAATTCGTCTGATTCTCACACTGCTCTCCCATCTGACAAACAAGCTTCTCTCGCCCCAACCCTCCAAGAAGAACAAGAGGTTGTAACACCACCAAACGCTGTCACGCCGCATAATAGTTGATGTATTTATGTTTGATCCGGATTTTTACTGATTTAAGCCAGTCCTGATTTTTACGGACACCGAGACGTGTGAAACGCAAAACACCGCCTCTATTAGAACTGGCAAATCAGCCCCCCCCAAAAAAACATCAATCAATAACCGAAGGGGCACTTACACTCCTTCATCGCATCAGCCCCCTGAATATTAAATGCAGGAAAACATGGCTCTCCACCTTCTAAATTCCGAAGATTTACGCTCAGCATGTCGACAACGATTAGAATCATGTGAGCTTTGGCTTCGCGCCTTGATTCATGACACGCTGCTACGAGAGTTTGGCGAGAATTACACTGACACTGCAAAAATTGGCGACCTCAGCGTTTTCCAATCAAAAATCAAAGAGCGGATACAATCTTATCAAAACGAAAATCCATCGCAGTACCCTAGGCCTGTCGACACGTTAACATTTGAACATCTTGGAAGTATTATAGGAAGAGATGACAACTACAATAAGTTTTTCAGGGCATCTCTGGAATCTGAATTTATTTTTAGCTCAAAGCATGTAAAACACATAGTTAGCATTCTGGCAGGACATAGAAATGCTTTATATCATGCAAACTCACCGACCTTATCGCTTCATGCCGTCGAACAAATACTATGTTATGGAAATGACATAATTGAATCCATCAAGGCACACTACTCCAAGATGAGCGCTCAAGACAAATTCCCTGCCCCTACATTCACCAGATATTCGGACTCACTTGGAAACGTCAAATATCTAAACGAAATACAAAATCATTTTTCCCTCACTACAAAACCTTTATTCTTAGGCGACACAGTAAGATTCGAAGTCGAAGTTGATTCGAGCTACTCCCCTGACGAATACACTATTACTTGGCGCATCAAGGGTGAGCCGGTAGCTAATGGATACGTGTGCGAGCTGGAGTTAAAAAACAATCACGTGGGACAAAAATTTGGACTGCAAGTAGACTTGACCTCAAAGAAAGACTGGCATCGAATGGGTGGAAACTTAGATGCATTACTAACATTGAATTACGAGGTACTCCCAATGCCGCACATATAGATACATACAACCTGACTTTTGCAGCAGTGCTTGTTTAAAACAAACACCTGAACCGATTATTTCTCATAGGATAATCAGTGGATTCATAATCGTCTTTGTCCATTTCAGGGTGAGGTGGGGCACTCAACGGGACGAGAGACGCAATAAGAGATCCAGCTCAGGCTGTATCGTCCAGATGATTGCCAAAGGTGGCTTGAACCACCGTTTATATTTGTGGCCAGTCGGATGCCGCTGTGCTGCATTCGACCCACTCAAATTCTGCGATGGAGTAGACGCAGTAGCGCGCTACTTTTGTAATCTCTGCTCCCTGTAGTTATAAAAGGCGTGGCCAAATCGTTGCCGCTCGAATGCTCCTTGGTTCCAAAGGGTTAAGAATTCATCGAAGGCAGTGCTCTCAATTTCCCAACCCAACCTGCTTTCCACGTGAACCCCGACCTCTGGTGAGTGCTAGCAGATCTACCTACTAGGTTGACTCGAAATTAAGCCGTTTCCTGCTAGTCTCCAGCTGGTGGCTTTTTTCCGTTTCCGGTGAAGCAACAACTCTGTGGTCTCAAATATATGGAGAGCTTGAGTAATGAATAAATTCAGGAGCGTCACGAAAAAAACAAACAGCAGATTCATGCCAATCCCGACGTTCGCGTTTTCAATACTTATTTCCTACGCCTGCAGCGTAAACGCTCTCTCTTACACTCCTGGCTTTGAAAACTCAACGCCACCTCGTAAGGGAGAGGTCGCTGAATGGCCGAAAGAGAAATTCAAAGCTAATTACAATTTTCCGATGACAGTGGCAGACCAATCGAATCAGCCTTGGATGGTGAAGAATCCAAAGATATTGAGCGAGCGAGCGGACTACTACAAGGCGGTCCTCGATTATGGTTTGCAAGCACTGGACGGTGATATGACCAATGGGTGCCCACAAGCTTCAGCGGATTGGTTTCATGCACCGTGGATGACACGTGGTCCTAGCGGTAGAGAACCATTATGTGGTTTAACAAAAGAGCGCAGTACAAGAGCAGGCTATGTCTACCCCTCCCTAACAACAAAACGTCAAGCATGGGCTGTCGGATTATATAACAACACAGGTGGATACCAGTTTGGTCAAGTATGGAAAGACAAAAACAATCCAGATCTGACTAAATTAAATTTTCAGAATGGCTCATTTGTAATTAAATTTCTGTTTGTGGATATTGATAAGAATGATAAGGAATACACCCATCTGATTGGATCGCCAGAGTGGAAAGCGCACGTCTATCTAGATGAGAAGGAGTCAACAGTTATAGATCGTGAAGGCAAACGCAAAACTAAGCCCATGAAGTTAATTCAGATTGACTTTGGTGTTAAGGATCAACGTTTCTCATCAACTACTGGCTGGATCTTCGGAACCTTTATGTACAACAATCAAACCGGGGAAGAGCCTGCAAACTGGAGGGATAACCTCGTCCCCGTAGGTTTAGCCTGGGGTAACGATCCAGGAAAAACAGATAGTGCATCTTTTTCTGAAGGTTTTTTGAGTGATGAGATAAAATCGCTTAGAAGTACTGGGGTTCTGTTCGACCCTAATAAAAGAACATATTTTGGTGCGAATGATCGCGTAAATGGCCCCATTGACAACCCAGAGTCTTCATGCCTGTCTTGCCACGGAACTGCTCAGGTTCATGCCAAAAAAAGCATTTGGCAACCAATAACGCCAGCGATAAAAAATGGCGCTAATGCCCCTGAAGAAATTAGAATGCTGTGGTTCAGGAATATCAAATCAGGTGAGCCTTTTGTTTTTACGGACGCTCAACTTAGCGAAGTCAGCAACCCAGTGGGCCAGCCAATTGAATGGACTCCTCCGCTCATGAAAGAGTTCGTCTCCACCGATTACTCGCTTCAAATGCGCATGGGCATCGAAAACAAATACGAAGAAGAGTTGACAAAAAAGGCAAAAACACCGCAGCAATTCAAAGATTTGAATATGTTTTACCATAAGATCTCTCGGTAAAAACTACACAAACTTAGATACTAGCCCGCGAAGCGGGCTTTCTACCTTCGATTAGCTAGCCGGCTTTTATTATTCATTATCGTCAACTCTCTGCACCTTAACGTCGATATTAATCCGCAAGCGACCACCTACATCATTATCGGGCTAGCAAAGTTCACGCCTAAGACTAACCCGCATTCGTAGCTACGGTAGCAAGCAGTCACTTGTACGTGTCAGCTACTCGCAGTTGATTAAAAAGGAGACCTGTACGAGCTTCAATTTCTTTGATGGAGGTCTGCGAATATGCGCCAAAGTAGATTTCATCGGTAATTGGCCCTTGCTTTCGTATTTCGTCTGACTGGTCGAGTACAAAGCCTGCGGTTTGAAGTCGATCTTGCTCAACCCAAGCCACGATCTTCCAAAACCTGGAAGGAACGCGCATTCCCTTGAACCGATTTGACTCCGGTACTGAAGCCTTCAATTCGTAAAAAAATTTGTCCTCCACATCGAAAATAGGCCCAGCGAAATAACTCACACGATTCCCTTCTTCAAGGTGCCGGGTGATAAGGTCTTCGAGATCCCCCCATTCGACGTTGTTGAAATTGGCAATCATCGGGGTTGCGTTTGTGATGACAAACGAGTGTTGGTCGGCAAGGGATAACGTTTCATCATTAGCCCCTTGCACCGCGTCCTCGCGCTTGAACAGATGCCCCCTCTGTATGGCGGTACTAAATATCGAGTCGTCAGGTTGATGCTGATCGTCAAGTCTGGGGTCAAGTGTCCAGCTAGGTCTCTTGGGCATTGCTCCTTGCATTATCTTTTTCCACAGTAAAGAGCCATTCACATTTCCTGCTGCATAGATTGCCGTGCGCCGTCGTGCGTGCATGACAACCGAGTAATTCAGGTACTTCAGCACGTACTCGTCTAGATCCCGCAGTTTTGCTACCTCTTTGATCACTTCATGTGATAGTTCGGGTAGACCCACCTCAAATCCTTCGCCGAGAAAACTCGATTGATAGCCTGCGGCACCATTGAACAGGCTTGGTTTACGACGAATAAGTTTCTCTTGAGTATCACTCAGATCTAAAGCTAATGGTCCAGGAGTAATCAGGGGGGCGGTAGACCTGTCCACAGGTCCGAGCTTGGGATCTTGAGATACAGCCAATATGTGATTCAGAGCAGCTTGCGCATGAATGGAGGCTTCATTATCGAGTAGTGCTTTCTGCCTTAGAGATGCATAAATGCGGCTCACTCTTGTGCCTTCATTGGCCACATAAGCAATGCTGCTTTTCGCATCGCCATCACGGGCCAGCGTATCGTCCAGGCGCATAACCCTGAGCTCGCCGTTTACAGCTTTCATCAAAGGAACGCCACCTCTATGCAACGCCACAACGAACCACTCATCAGTGCATACCGGTGCCCCGGATGAGCCCTTCAGTGTGTCAGAGCCATAGAACAGTGAATTGAGCTTACCCGAGTTATCCAGCACATCTTTTGGCGGTTCCATGAAATAGTTGTCACGAAGGACAATTTTCTTTCCTTGGCCAAGAGGGTGTTGAATTATATTTGCCGCCTGTCTGCGATTCGGATCGAGCTTTCCTGTCTGTTCAAACATCCGAAGGAAGCCAAACTGCGAAAGCTCATCACCTTGCGAAGTCGTTGGGCTGACAGCAACAAAGCAGTAATCCAACTCACTGTCCGCGATATAAAGCTCTGATGGCTGAAGGTCAAACAGTTTCGGAGACTTAGGCTTTCCATCAAGTCCGTCCTCCATGTCAAAGGCTACAAAGGAAGTAGCTGCAAAATCCTCTGAGGGTAGAACATGATGATTCGTAAGTAACAGGCCCGGAGCTACAAGAAACCCTGTCGCGTCTCCCTCCGTATCCACATATCCGCGCACCGTAATTTTTCCAACGGCTCGGGCAGCCAGGAGCGCTACATGAAGGAATCGAATCGGGCGCAGGTCGTTGTCGGCAAAAGAGGCCTCGTTGCGTGCATCGGCGACGTCCAAGAACTGTGGCAGTTCTGGTGGAATATCTATGCCAGGCTCAAGCTTTGGCAGATTCTCCTTTAGAACATTAGCGATTACGCTGAGGCGATCAGTTGTTGATGTAAATAGATTGGCATTGCGCAAGCCAAGTCTTAGTCGCTCAACAGCGACAATAGGCGTTGGAGCTTCAGCTTGTGCCTCAACAAACTCTTTGTAACGCTCTGCTGCCTTTTCAAGGTCCGCCAGTGTGACGTCCATGTGCAAGCCTCCGAAATTGGTCAGAATCTGATCCTTAGAATAGACACTCGCCTGAGATTTGTTGGGTTGAAAGCTTATTGAACATAAGCGTCCGCCCTGCGCACCTCGCGTGGTTAGATGGGCACTCAGATCAATCCCACTGCGGACACGACACTGGCGGAGATTTTAGAAACGGCTGAGTGGGCAGGGCTGACGCAAATTGAGATTTTCGAGTACATCGGTTGATGCGACGTGCAGCGACCATCGACGCGCGCCTCGGCAGATGGACCGCTACTGGCTGATAGTTGCTTTGGGAATTCGCAGATACCAGCTACAACTCTAACCTTTGCTCCATGATGATCGTGCGCTCGGCACCGTGAAATTCGTCTCGGACTTTTTTGAATCCAAGCGATGCGTAAAAGCCTACTGCGGTAATTGAAGAAGGGACGCGCAACAGCTTGATGCCCACGCCTACGGCGGCTGACTGGATCTTTACCATTAGCTGTTTTCCAATGCCCTTCCCTTGATGGGAGGGGTTGACGAACACACTTCGAACGACGTCCTGATCGAGACTGGCAGTTGCAACAACTTGGTGACCAATTGTTGCTACGTAGACCTGACGTTGAGTCAGAAAATGAAGGATCGCCTCTGGGGAGAAGCTTTGCTCCACTAGATCGATGACGGTTGGTGTGTAGTCCTTCGCGTTGGTTTCACGTAGCGCGTCGCAGACGACTCGGCTAATGGCGATTGCGTCTTCGCTTGTGGCAATTCGGATCAGGCAGTCCATTTGAGTGCTTCTTTCCGTGTGGTTGGCTGATCGTAAAGGGAGGCGGCTTGTTGGCCCAGTCTGTCGTTACCTTTGCTGAACGACAACTTGTTCGACCGCAGGTTGAACCGACATTCAACCAGCATCGTGCGTGTTGCGCTTTGATTCGATGAGGGCTCGCATATCAGCCATCACCTGATCATGCGGGACATTCGGTCGTGGATCATCGAGCGAAGCTTGCACTTTTGCACGAAACCAAAGGTCGTAACTGGCAGCCTGCTCTTCGGTTTCGAACTCTGAAACAGTGGGGGAAAGTTCGGCACTCATAGTCAGCTCCAGTGCTCATTATTCATCAGCCTAATGGGTATGCGGCTGGCTGTCCGCCCCCCTACCAAACTGGATGCAGGCCATTCGCTTCAGTACCCGACCTAGTAGAAGTCGTAGTAAAGCACCCACTCCCCCGTACTTTTGCTCTTCCAGAACATCAGGCTCCCGCAATCCACCACGTTCAGGTTGATTTTCGTGTCGGAGGAAATCTGGAACACGAATTCAAAATCATCACCGAGGTCCACGCCGGACTGGCAGAACGAGGGGTAGCCGCCAATCTTGTGTTCGTAGGTGTGAGTCACGAGGTCTGAGTAGCTTTCTATCTCGCCCGTCCGCTGAAGGCTGCAAATTTCCTCTTCAAGGTCCGCCGGTGCACCACCGCCATCCCACAGTGGAAAGTCCTCTGCGACCCGTTCGGCCAGCAACGGAAAGGGCTTGAGGTATGAACCTGCTACCGGCAGCTCTTTGCGGACAAGTACATCGTCAAATCCATACTCCCTGATCAGCCAGTTGTTCCCCATCGGGTCCAGCGCTTCCGGCAAGGGACTGGAAACAAACAAGGTAAGGACGCGAACGCCGTCCAGCGCCGGACTGTTAAACGGCAGGCTGGGGAGGTGGAATTGTGCAAAGGGATGCAGTTCAGCTCCGGCGTCGTTTCTCGGGACGCATTCATCCGGGCGAAACAGGAATACGTTTCCAAGCCAGCTTTCGTCATCCGTATGGGTGGGACGAAATCCGCCGGCGACGAATTTTGTAGCGGGTCTGGCCAAGCGTCTTTTGATTTCCTGGATGTTCATACCGGTACATCACTCCATTGCCAACTGCAGGGAGCCACAACGCTATACGGCGAACGTCCGAGCGCCAACCCTAAAAAGATGTCGGAAATTTCCCCGGAATTTTCGCGTTTTACCTCGGGTGTAGGAAGCCGGTGAATGGCGCGGTAGGCGGTCAGTCAGACCGCGTTATCGTTTATCGCCAGCAAGCCGGCTCCTACAGGCGATCCGGGCGACACGGTTTGTCTGGTTCACCGCGGGGGCCATCGCCGGCAAGCCGGCTCCTACAGATCACGATTAACCCAGGCTTTCAGTGATCTGCGCCGCCAGTTGCTCCAGCATCGCCGGTACTTCCTGGACCATCTCCCCCATCCGTGCGAAGTCGTGGGTCATTCCGGCTTTCACGTCCAGCACTACGGGTTGTCCGGCGGCACGCAATTTTTCGGCCCAGGCCAGGCCTTCATCCAGCAACGGATCGTATTCGGCCAGCCACAGTACGGTCGGTGTCAGCCCTTGCAGGGTCTCGGCGAACAACGGGGAAAAGCGCCAGTCGCGGCGATCATCAATGCTGCGTTGATACTGCTGATAGAACCATTCCAGCGTGGTCGCTTCCAGCAGGTAGCCTTCGGCGAAACGTGCAAGCGACGGGCGTTTTTCCACGGCGTCGATCACCGGGTACAACAGCACTTGCAGCCGTGGCGTGAGCAGCCAGGCCTGTGGGTCCTGGGCGATAGCAATCGACAAGGAAGCCACCAGGCTGCCACCGACGCTGTCTCCCGCCAATGCGATACGTGCCGGGTCCAGCCCGAGCGCACCGGCGCCGGTGGTGGCGAGCCAGTGCGTCACGTCTTCGGCATCCTCGTAGGCGACAGGAAAACGGTGTTCCGGGGCCAGTCGATAATCCGCCGACAGCACCGCAAAACCACCCGCCAGCGCCAGTCGGCGACACAGGGTGTCGTGGGAATCGAGGCTGCCGACCACGTAACCGCCGCCATGGAAATACAGCAGCACCGGGCGCTCCTGCGTGCCCAGTGATGGGCGAGCGTAGAGGCGCGCATTGAGCAGATGGCCGTCGCGGGCCGGAATGCTGACCGCAGTCACGGTCAGCGCGCCCATCGGTGCGGCGTCGAGCAGCTGCGAGGTTTGTTCGAATTGCTGGCGCGCTTCGGTCGGGTCCAGCTCGTGCATGGGCAGGCTTTTGCCGGTGAGGCGGCCGAACTCGGCCAGCTCTAGAAAACCTTCGATGTCCGGGTGCAGTGCCATGGGCGGTGGTCTCCAAAAAATAAAAAGCTCGCCCTATAAACGAACCGTGAGGGCCGTTCATTAGGGCGAGCTTGTTTTGGCGCGGTAAAACCTTAGTCCTGCACCACCACCTCGCGACCAAGTGCCGTCACCACGGCGCTCAGGCATTCATCCCGTTGCAGGATATCGAAGTGGCTGGCGGTGACGGTTTGTACTTTGCGCAGCCGTGGTTGCTGACGCTCCAGCGTCGCGCGTTCGGCCGTCGGGTTGCCATCGGCCCACCAGCAGCACAGTTCGGCGTGCGGCAGTGGCAAGGTCTCGACCTGCCGCGACAGCGCCTTCAAGCGCGTGCTGACCATGAACGTCTGCGCCAACTCATCGGCACCCAGCAATGCGTAACCGCTGGCCTGCTCGCCTTCGGTGTCGATCACCGTGCGAATGATCCGCGCGACAGCGTCCTGATCACCCGTGGTTTCGACACTCAATGCCTGGGCAATGACATCGCTGTCCATGCTCAAGGTTGCACCGAGGAACTCGCGCAGGTCCGCCCGCCACTCATCAACACTGGCGACGGCGTTGGCCTGGGTCGGCACAAAGCTGTCCACCAGGCCGACGAATGCCACACGCTGGCCCTGCTGTTCAAGCAGGTCGCCGACCATCAACGCCAACGCCCCGCCCAATGACCAGCCCAGCAAGTGATACGGACCTTGCGGTTGTTTGCGGCGGATCGCTTCGACGTAGTCCGCAGCCATTTGCTGCAGCGAAGTGTCGTGCCACTGGCGGTCGAGCAGCATGCGGCATTGCACGCCGTACACGGTGCGCTGACCTTCCAGTCGACGGGCCAGCGGTTCGTAGTCGAACACCGTGCCGAACCCGGCGTGCAGGCAGAACAGCGCCGGTTGATCGTCCACCGGCTGGTTCAACAGCAGCAGCGGTTCCGGGCTCTGTTTCAGCGGTTGCTCATCGACACCGGACAACCCGGCGATGGTCGGTTTGGCCATCATGTCGCGCAGTTTCAGCTGGAAGTCCGGCTGATTCAGCGCCCGCACCTTCGAGATCACTTTGAGGGTGCGCAACGAGTCGCCGCCCAACTCGAAGAAATTGTCGGTGATGCCGACTTTGTCGACGCCCAGCACTTGCTGCCAGATCTCGGCCAGCGCCCATTCCAGCGGCGTACGCGGGGCCACGTAGTCGCGGCCTTCGAAAGTCGGGTCGGGCAAGGCCTTGCGGTCGAGCTTGCCGTTCGGTGTCAGCGGGAAACGCGGCAACACCACGACCTGTGTCGGCACCATGTAATCCGGCAGGCTTTCACGCAGGGCCGCCTGGCAACGCAGGCCCAGGCCGTCGTCTTCAACCGCGACCACATAGCCGATCAGTTGCGGCCCCTGCCCGCCGTCACGCACCACCACCAGCGCGTCATTGACCCCGACTTGCTCACGCAGACGAGCTTCGATTTCCCCCAGTTCGATGCGGAAGCCGCGCACTTTGACCTGATGGTCGATGCGCCCCACGTAATCGAACACGCCATCCTCGCGGCGGCGCACCAGGTCACCGGTGCGGTACAAACGGCCGCCGTCGCGGCTGAACGGGTCGGCGACAAAACGCTCGGCGGTTTGCCACGGGTGACGGTGGTAGCCACGCGCAACGCCACGACCGCCGATGTACAGTTCGCCGACCATGCCCACCGGCAACGGATTGAGGTCCATGTCCAGCACATGCAGGCTGCGGGTGCCGACGCGGCGGCCAATCGGCGCATACATCGCCTCGCAGTGACCATCGGCAGCGATTTTCCACAGCAGCGGCGTGACCACGGTTTCCGTCGGGCCGTAACCGTTCACCAGGTATTGCGGTTTGAGCGTGTGCTTGACCCGTTCGAACGTGGCGTCCGGCACCGCATCGCCACCGAAGCAATAGATGCGCACGGTTGGTGGATGGCCGCCCTGCAACTCGGCGTGTTCGGCCAGTTGCAGCAAGTACGCCGGCGGGAAACAGGCGACGGTGATGCGCTGGCGGTGCAACACCGCCAGGGTCTGCTCGGCGGTCCACAAGGTGTTGTCACGCACCACCAGGGTCGAGCCGCTGATCAGCGCGGTGATCCAGCGTTCATGGGCACCGTCGAAAGCAAACGACATGAAATGCAGTTCACGGTTGGCGGGGTCCATTTCGTACAGCTCGGCAATCGCCTGCACGTGCATGCTCAACGGCCCGTGGGCCACCGCCACGCTTTTCGGTTTGCCGGTCGAGCCCGAGGTGTAAATCAGGTAAGCCAGTTGCTCGGCGTGTACGTTGCTTTGTGGCGCCGACACCTCGACGTCGAGGTTCAAGCGATCCACGGCGACCATCGGCGTGCCCGGATTGAGTTGCGCCGTGTCACGCAAACGCTCCTGGGTCAGCAGCAAACGCATGTCGCTGTCGGCCATCATGTAGCGCAGACGTTCCTGCGGGTATTGCGGGTCCAGCGGCACATACGCGGCACCGCACTTCATCACCGCCAGCAGCGAAACCACCAGTTCCAGCGAGCGCTCCATGAACACGCCGATCACGTCTTCGGCCTGCACGCCCTGCTCCATCAGGTGCACCGCAAGTGCATCGGAACGACGATCCAGCTCGGCATAACTCAGGTGTTCAGCGTCGCGGTCAGCGTAGCTGAGCACCAACGCGGTGTGTTCCGGTTGCAGCCGCGCTCGCTCACGGATCAGCTCGTGCACCGGCCGTTCGTGGTCGTCGGCCAGCGTCGGCAGCTCGCCGTCCAGTTGCCGGCCTTGGTCCAGCGTCAGCAAACCGATCTCGCCCACGGCGCGCCCGGCGTTGTCGCACAGACGCTGCATCAGGCTTTCCATGTGGCTGCGCAGCACTTCAACGGTGGCGAGGTCGAACTGATCGCGCTGGTGCATGTACTCGATGCGCAACCCTTCATCGAGGCTGACCATCAAGTCCATCGCAAAGCTGGTCAGGCCGAAGTCGGAGACGTCTTCGAAGCGCAGGGAATCGCCGTTCCACTCGCGCAACGTGCGGTCCACCGGCTGGTTTTCGAAAACGATGATGCTGTCGAACAGCGACTGCCCGCCCTGCCCGGCCCAGCGTTGAATGTCGCTGAGCGGGGTTTGCTGGAAGTCGCGGATGTCGAGGTTGTAGGCCTGGATCTCGCGCAGCCAGTCACCGACGCTCACCTCGGTCGGCACGCTGTTGACCACCGGCAAGGTGTTGATGAACAGCCCGAGCATGTTCTCCGAACCGTTGAGGGTTTCCGGTCGGCCCGACACCGTGGCGCCGAACGTCACCGTGCGCTGGCCGGTATAACGCTGCAACAGCAGCAGCCACGCGGCTTGCACCAGGGTGTTGAGCGTGACTTGCTGTTGCTGGGCAAACGCCTGCAAACGTGCGGTCTGCTGCGCATTCAGGTGCGTGTAAATCGCGTGATAACCCGCTTGCGGCGCCTTCACCGGTAATGCGCGGGCCAGGTGCGTGGCGCCTTCGAGGGCATTGAGTTTGTCTTTCCAGAACGCTTCGCTGGCCTCGGCGACTTGCTGGCCGAGCCAGTCGATGTAGTCGCGATAGGCGGCCACCGGTTCCTGTGCGTCGCCACTGTAATGACGCAGCACTTCACCGATCAGGCGCGACACACTCCAGCCGTCCATGAGGATGTGGTGATAGGTCCAGATCAGGCGATAACGGTCGTCTTCCAGACGCACCAGCAGCAGGCGCAGCAACGGCGCACGGTTCAGCAAGAAGCCACGTTCACGTTCATCGGCGGCCAATTGGCGCACACGCTCGACCTGGTTATCCAGACCGCGCCAGTCCAGCTCGGTCAGCAGCGCCGGAGCGTTGCGCAACACCACTTGCAGCGGCTCTTTGTCGCCCTCCCACAGGAACGCGGTGCGCAGGATCGCGTGACGCTGCGCGGCATCGGCCCAGGCCTCGCGGAAACGCGGACCGTCAACGCCACGCACGCCCACTTCGATCTGGTTGACGTACAGCCCCGAGTCGCCGTCCTGCACCGAGTGGAACAGCATGCCCTGCTGCATCGGCGACAGCGGATAAACGTCGTCCACCTCGTCTGCGGTCAATGCGAGCGCCTGATATTGCGCGGCGCTCAGTTCGATCTTCAGCGCCGGCGCAGCCACTACCGGCGCGGCTTCCTCGGCTTCCACAGCCTGGGCGACGGTCGCCAGTTCGGCGATGGTCGGGTGACTGAACACGTGCTTCGGCGAAATGTTCAGGCCGGCCTTGCGCGCACGGCTGACCGCCTGGATCGACACGATGGAGTCGCCGCCCAGCTCGAAGAAGTTGTCCTGAATCCCGACCGGCACTTCGAACAGCGCCTGCCAGACTTCTTGCAGCGTCGCCTCCACGGCATTGCGCGGCGCGACGTATTCACCAACCTGCTGATCGGGTTGCGGCAACGCGCGGCGATCGAGCTTGCCGTTCGGCGTCACCGGCAGTTGCTCCAGCAACATCACATGGCTCGGTTGCATGTGCTCGGGCAACGCGTTGCGCAGGTGCTGCTTCAGCCCATCGAGCCCCAACGACTGGCCGACCACGTAAGCCACCAATTGCTTGGACTTGCCGACATCCAGCGCGATCACCACCGCCTCGCGCACCTTCGGATGTTCCAGCAGGCAGGCTTCGATTTCACCCAGTTCGATGCGCAAGCCACGGATCTTCACTTGATGGTCGATGCGGCCGACGTATTCGATCACGCCGTCATCGCGATAACGCGCCAGGTCGCCGGTGCGATACAGCCGCTCGCCCTGTGCGCCGAACGGGCTGGCAACAAAACGCTCGGCCGTCAGGTCCGGACGGCGATGGTAACCCCGCGCCAGACCGATGCCGCCCAAGTACAGCTCACCGACGCAGCCCGCCACTTGCGGTTGCAGGCTGTCATCGAGAATGTAGGTCACCAGGTTGGCGATCGGGTAACCGATCGGCACGCTGATCGAGCCGTCATCGACGCACGTCCAGTGGGTCACGTCGATGGCGGCTTCGGTCGGCCCGTACAGGTTGTACAAAGCAACGCCGGGCAGCACGCGGAACAGGCTGTTCTGCAAATCCGCCGACAACGCTTCGCCGCTGCACATGATCTGCCGCAGGCTGGCGCAACGCTCAAAGCCTTCGCCCTGAACAAATGCCTGCAACATCGACGGCACGAAATGCAGGGTGCTCACCTGATATTGCTCGATCAAACGCACCAGCTGCGCCGGGTCGCGATGGGCGCCCGGTTCGGCCACCGCAAGGCGCGCACCGACCATCAGCGGCCAGAAGAACTCCCACACCGACACGTCAAAACTGAACGGTGTCTTTTGCAGTACGGTGTCGCGACCGTCCAGCGGGTACGCGCCCTGCATCCACTCAATGCGGTTGAACAACGCATCGTGACGGTTGGCCGCGCCCTTCGGTTTACCGGTGGAGCCGGAGGTGTAAATCATGTACGCCAGCGATTGCAGCTCGACCACGCACGGCAGGTTTTCGTTGCTCAAGCCTTCGACTAACTGAGCGCTGTCGTCCAGGCAGATCGCCGTGGTCCCGGCGGGAATCGGCAATTGCGCCAGCAGATGACGCTGGGTCAACAGCACGTGCACGCCGCTGTCCTCGAACATGTGCTCCAGGCGCTCGCGCGGGTAATCCGGGTCCAGCGGCACATAGGCGCCACCGGCCTTCATGATCGCGAGCAAACCGATCACCAGTTCCAGCGAACGCTCGGCGGCAATCCCCACCAGCACTTCGGCGCCGACACCTTGGGCGCGCAGGTAGTGCGCCAGGCGGTTGGCCTGCTGGTTGAGTTGACGATACGTCAGGCTCCGACCGGCAAACACCAACGCCTGGGCGTCCGGAGTTTTCAGCACCTGGGCTTCGAAGCACAGGTGGACCGGGCGCACGTCGGGCCAGGTCACGGCGGTGTCGTTGAAGCCTTGCACTTGCTGTGCGGTCTGCGCAGCGTCGAGCAGGCTCAGGCGGCCCAAGGCTTGCTGCGGTTCGCGCACCATGGCATCGAGCAACGCCACCAGACGCTTGCTCAGGCCGTCGATGGCCTCGGCGGTAAACAGCGCGGTGTCGTAATTGAAACGCAGATCCAGGCACTCGCCCAGCTCGGCGGCGATGGCCAGCGGGAAACTGGTTTGATCGTGATTGCTGATACCGGAAAACTTCAGCGCGCTCGGATTACCGCCCTCCAGCGCCTCGGCGACCGGGTAGTTTTCGAACACCAGCAGCGTGTCGAACAGCGACTCGCCGGAGTGCCCGGCCCAACGCTGCACATCGGCCAGCGGCGTGTATTCGACATCGCGCAGTTTGAGATTGAGCGCCTGCACCTCGTCCACCCATTGGCTGACCGTGCGCTCAGGATGCGGCGTGGCGATCACCGGCAAGGTGTTGATGAACAGGCCGACTTGCTGCTCGATCCCCTGCAACTCGCTCGGACGCCCCGACACCGTGGCGCCGAACGCGACGGTGCGCTGGCCGGTGTAGCGCTGCAACAGCAACAGCCACGCCGCTTGCAGCAAGGTGTTCGGCGTCACGCGGGCCTGCCGGGCAAAGCCGCTCAGGCGTTCGCTGGCCGCCCGGTCCAGGCTCAGGTGAACGGTGCGATGACCATCGCCCTGCCCTGCGACCGGTCCCGGCATCGCGCCGGCCAAACGGGTCGGCTCGTTGAACGCCTGCAACTGCTCCAGCCAGAACGCTTCGCACGCAGCGCGATCACGCCCGCCCAGCCACGTCATGTAATCACGATAACGACCGCCGCTCGCCACCGGCATCACACCGGAGTAACGCTGCAACACTTCGCCGAACAGCTGCGAGGTGCTCCAGCCGTCCAGCAGAATGTGGTGGTTGGTGAAGATCAGGTGATGGGTGTCGTTTGCAGTCTGTACCAGGGTCAGGCGCAGCAACGGCGCAGCTGTCAGGTCGAAACCGCGCAAGCGATCGTCTTCGGCCAGACGTTCCAGGGCGTGTGCCTGATCCGCTTCATTGCGCCAATCGAGCACGGTCACCGGCAACGTGGCGTTGGCCAGAATCACTTGCAGCGGCTGCGAGCCAAGGCTCTCGCTGAAGAACGCGGCGCGCAACACTTCATGGTTTTCCAGCGTCTGTTGCCAGGCGCTGCGGAACGCCTCGACGTCGATGCCCTGCACGTCCACGCGCATTTGCGGGATGTAGGCGCCGGCGTCCGGGGCGAACAGGCTGTGGAACAACATGCCTTCCTGCATCGGCGACAGCGGGAAGATGTTTTCGATCTCACGCGCCGCCAGCGGCAGTGCATCGAGTTGCGCCTGATCGACGCGGACCAGCGGCACGTCACTCGGCGTCAGGCCACCGGCACCGCTGAGGCAGTGTTCGATCAGTCGTTGCAGCTCAGCGGCATAGGCGTCGGCCAGGCGCTGCACGGTGTGCTCGGCAAACACGTCGCGGCTGAAGGTCCAGCTCAGGCGCAATTGCCCGGCGTACACCTGACCGTTAATGCTCAGGCCACGGTCCAGCGCGGCCGAAGCGCCCTGCTCGGCGCCCCCGCTTTCACGGGCCGGGCGCCACGGTGCCTGCTCATCGAAACTGGCATCGAACTGGCCCATGTAGTTGAACGTGACTTGCGGTTGCGGCAAATCCTCAAGACCGGCCTGCGCCAGATACCGCAGGATGCCGAAACCGATGCCTTTGTCCGGCACGGCGCGCAGCTGTTCCTTGACCGCCTTGATGCTCCCGGCCAGATCACTGGCCGGGGTCAACTTGACCGGGAAAATCGAGGTGAACCAGCCCACGGTGCGGGTCAGGTCGATGTCGTCGAACAGGTCTTCACGACCATGACCTTCCAGTTTGACCAGGGTCGAAGGCTGGCCGGTCCAGTTGCCCAACACCCGCGCCAACGCCGTCAGCAACAGGTCGTTGACCTGCGTGCGGTACGCCGCTGGCGCGTCTTGCAGCAGTTGGCGGGTGAAGGTGCTGTCGAGCACGGTTTCCACGCTCACGGCGTGTTGGCTGGCGAGGCTGCCTTGGGGATTATCGGCGGGCAGGTCCACCACCACGTCGTGGTATTGGCGCTGCCAGTAAGCGGCCTGACTCGCCAGTTCGGGACTTTGCGCATGGGTTTGCAAACGCGCCGCCCAGGCTTGATAGGCGCTGGACTTGGCCGGCAGGCGCACAGGTTGAGCCTGACGCGCCTGGTCGTAGGCCGTTTGCAAATCTTCGAGCAACAGACGCCAGGACACACCGTCCACCGCCAAATGATGCACCACCAGCAGCAAGCGCTGACCGGCCGCGCCCATGTCCACCAGCAAGGCGCGCAACAATGGGCCATCGCGCAAATTCAGGCTGGCCTGTGCGGCGTTGCAGTGCTCAAGCAGCTCGTCGGCGTTCGCGGCCTGACGCTGCCACATCAGTTCGGCGTTGTTCCAGTGCTCGGCCTGAGCCTGTTGCCACACGCCATTCACTTGACTCAATCGCAGGCGCAATGCGTCGTGATGTTCCAGCAACGCGGCCAATGCCTGTTGCAGGCACGCGCTGTCGAGCGGCTCGCGAAGTTCCAGCAGCACCGATTGGTTCCAGTGGTCCCGGGCCTCGATGGCCTGCTCGAAAAACCAGTGCTGGATCGGTGTCAGCAGCACATCACCGCGCACCGGGCCCTGATCGCTGAGCAGACCGGCGCTGCGCTGCGCGACCTTCGCCAGACTCTGCACGGTCTGGTGTTGAAACAGGTCACGCGGGGTAATACGAATCCCGGCCTGACGCGCACGGCTGACCACCTGAATCGAGATGATCGAATCGCCGCCCAGTTCGAAGAAGTTGTCGTCGATCCCCACACGCTCAAGCTTGAGCACGTCTTGCCAGATCGCCGCCAACTCGGCTTGCAGGTCGTCCACCGGTGCCGTGTAAACCTGTTGCGCCAGGGCAGCATCAGGCTTGGGCAACGCGTTGCGGTCGAGCTTGCCGTTGCTGGTCAGCGGCCACTGATCAAGCTTGAGCAAATGCGCCGGCACCATGTAATCCGGCAGACCGGCCTGCAAATGTTCACGCAGCGCCTGACGCAAATCGGCGACGTCCTGGGTGACGGTGAACCAGGCGACCAGTTGCTGACTGCCATTGATCTCGGGCGCCAGCACCAGCGCCTGTTCAATGGCCGGGTGACTTTGCAGACGGTCCTGGATTTCCCCCAGCTCAATGCGGAAGCCACGAATCTTCACTTGATGGTCAATGCGTCCGGCGTACTCGATGCTGCCATCGGCGCAATAGCGCGCCAGATCGCCGGTGCGATACAGGCGCGCACCCGCCTCGGCGGCGAACAGGTCCGGGACAAACCGCGTGGCGGTCAGATCGGCGCGTTGGTGATAACCCCGCGCCAGACCGGCACCGCCGACGTACAGCTCGCCGACGCAACCCTTGGTCACCGGGTTCAGGCGCGGATCGAGCACGTACCAGCGCAGGTCGGCAATCGGCTCGCCCAGCGGCGAGTTGTTGGCACCGTCGAGGTCGGCGCGGGACAACGGCCGGTAGGTCACGTGCACCGTGGTTTCGGTGATGCCGTACATGTTGATCAGCAACGGCTGTTGGTCGTCGAACGCGTCGTACCACGGACGCAGGCTCGCGACGTCCAGCGCCTCGCCGCCGAACACCACATAACGCAGGGCCATGCCCTGGGCATTGGCGCAGGCAAACGGCATCAGCTGACGGAACGCAGACGGGGTCTGGTTGAGCACCGTGACCTGCTCATCACACAGCAGGCGGGCGAACTCTTCCGGGGAACGGCTGATGGCGTGCGGCACCACCACCAACTTGCCGCCGTAGAACAACGCGCCAAAGATTTCCCACACCGAGAAGTCGAAGGCGTAGGAATGGAACAGGCTCCAGACATCGTCCGCGTTGAAACCGAACCAGTGTTCGGTGGCGCTGAACAGGCGGGTCAGGTTGCTGTGCGGCAACAAGGTGCCTTTGGGTTTACCGGTGGAACCGGAGGTGTAGATGACGTACGCGAGGTTTTCCGGGCAGGTCAGGTTCGGCAGGTTCTCGACGGACGCCTCATTCAGCCAGTCACTGGCGTGGTCGAGGCAAATCACTTCGATGCCTTCGGACAATGGCAAACGCGGCAGCAGCGCGGAATCGGTCAGCAGCAAGCGCGTGCCGCTGTCGGCCAGCATGTAGGCCAGACGATCCTGCGGGTATTCCGGGTCCAGCGGCACGTACGCGCCGCCGGCCTTGAGGATCGCCAGCACGCTGACGATCATTTCCAGCGACCGCTCCAGCGCGATCCCCACCAACACATCCGGCCCGACGCCGCGTTCGCGCAGACGCTGGGCGATGCGGTTGGCCTGTTGGTTCAGTTGCGCGTAGCTGAGGGTCGCGCCGTCGCAGGTCACCGCGATGTTGTGCGGGTGCGCGGCGGCCTGAGCTTCGATCAGTTGATGCGCGCACAGCGTGTTCGTGGCCTGCGCAGCGGCGCTGCGGTTCCAGTCCAGCAACGTGGCGTGCTGCTCGGTTGCGGCGAGCATGTTCAGGTCGGCCAAGGCGACCGAGCCGTCGGCACAGATCGCCTGCAACAAGTTCAGCCAATGCTGACCGAGACGCTCGATGGTCGAAGCGTCGAACAATTCGGTGGCATACACGAACGAGGCGTGGATGCCGTCGTCGCTCTCCACGGTGTCGAGCATCAGCTCGAATTTGGTGGTCTTTTCGTCCCAGATCAGCGGCTCGACGCTCAGGCCCGGCAAGTCCCAGCGCTGTTCGCCGCCGGCATCGCGCTGGTGGTTGAACATCACCTGGAACAACGGCGTGTGGCTCAGGCTGCGCTCAACATCCAGGCCATCGACCAACTGTTCAAAAGGCAAATCCTGATGCGCCTGCGCGCCCAGTGCCGCCGCCTTGACCTCGGCCAGCAACTGCAAAAATGGCTGGTCGGCATGGGGTTGGGTACGCAACACCTGGGTGTTGACGAAAAAGCCCAGCAGGTTTTCCACGTCCTGACGGGTACGGTTGGCAATCGGCACGCCGACGCGAATGTCCCGTTCGCCGCTGTAGCGATGCAACAGGGTTTGCAACGAGGCCATCAGCACCATGAACAGCGTGCAGCCTTCGCGACGGGCGAGATCTTTCAGAGCAGACGCCAGGGCCGCCGGCACATTCAGCTCGACGCTGGCGCCCTGCTGGCTCGGGATCGCCGGGCGACGACGGTCGGTCGGCAGGTTCAGCGGTGGATGCTCGCGCCCCAATTGTTCACGCCAGTAAGCAAGCTGACGCTCGGCCTCGCCGGCCTCCAGCCACAAGCGCTGCCAGCGCGCAAAATCGGCGTACTGAATGCCCAGCGCCGGCAGTTGCGGCGCTTGCCCGGCGCTGAGTTGCGCGTAGAGCCGGGTGAATTCCTGCAACAGAATCGGCAACGAGCCGCCGTCGGTGACGATGTGATGGAACGTCAGCACCAGCACATGCTGCTGCGCGTCGAGGCGGATCAACCGGCAGCGCATCAGCGGACCGTGCTGCAAGTCGAACGGCTGCTCGGCGTTGAGGCCGACCTGGCGATGCAGTTCGGTGTCGTCGGCGGCGTTTGCCTCGACCAGCGGCGCGTCCATCTGCGGGTGGATTTTTTGCAGCACCTGCTGCTCATCGAACACGAAGGTGGTGCGCAGCACTTCATGACGCTGCACCAGCGCAGCGAGGGTTTGCCCCAGCGCGGCGCGGTTCAGCTCACCGCTCAGGCGAAAGGCACCGGTCAGGTTGTACGCGGTCGCCTGCGGCTGCATCTGCCACAAAAACCACAAGCGCTGCTGCGCGTACGACGCCGGCAGCGTGTCGACCGCCGGGTCCCTTGGCGGGATCGGCAGCAGCTCAAGGGTCAGGCCTTGCGCGTGCATCTTTTCTTGCAAGGCACGCCGCGCGTCCAGGCTCAAGCCGCAGAAACGCTGGGCCAGGGTCATCATTCTGTCCGGTGCAGCACTCATCGCGTGTGTTCCTCATCCACTTCGTCGAACAACGCTTCCAGCGCGTCTACATCGTTTTCTTTGTGTTCACTGTGCTGACGGAACTGCTCGATTTCCGCCGCCAGGCGTTCCAGGGTGTCGCCCTCGAAGAACAGCTTCAGCGGGATCGCCAGGTTCAGTTCTTCCTGAATCCGCGCACGAATCCGCGTTGCCAACAGCGAGTGACCGCCGAGCTCGAAGAAGCTGTCGTGCACGCCGACCCGCTCCACGTGCAGCGCTTCGGCCCAGATCGCCGCCAGGACTTTTTCCAGGTCGGTGCGCGGGGCGACGAAGGCACTGCGGCGCACGTCGAGGTCGAGCAAGGCCTGGCGATTGAGCTTGCCGTTGGGCATCAGCGGGAAGCGTTCCAGCACCTGCAAGCGTGCAGGTTGCATGTGCTCCGGCAGCGCTTCGCTGAGGTGGCTGCGCAATTCGTTGAGGCGGATGTCGGCGGTGTCGGCCGGGGAAATCACGAAGCCCAGCAGTTGCGGACCGGTCGGCGTTTCACGGGCGATGACGGCGGCGTCTTCAATACCGGGGGCGCTGCGCATGGCGGATTCGATCTCGCCCAGTTCGATGCGGAAACCACGGATTTTCACTTGATGATCGACCCGGCCGAGGTACTCCAGCACACCATCGGCGCGGTAGCGTGCGAGGTCGCCGGTGCGGTACAGGCGTTGACCGGCCTGCTTCGCAAACAGATCGGGAACAAAACGTTCGGCGGTCAGCGGGGCGCGCTTGAGATAGCCACGGGCAATGCCGGCGCCGCCGACATACAGCTCACCTTCGACACCCACGGCCACCGGCATCAAGTCCGGGCCCAGCACATGAATGCGCATCCCCGGAATCGGCTGGCCAATCGGGATGGTGTCGTCATCCTGACCGAGCGGCAGTTCCCACGCCGAGCACCAGACCGTGCCTTCGGTCGGGCCGTATTCGTTGACCAGTGCCACGTGCGGCAAGGCCTCGCGATGGCGTGCGACCAGGGCGTTGCTGCACGCTTCGCCGGCCACGATCACGCACGCCAGGGCATGGCTGTCGAGGTGCTCCAGAATCTGTGCGTGGTAAGACGGCAAGGTCAGGTAGTGGGAAACCTCTTCACGCTGGATCAGCGCCGCCAGCAGCGCCGGGTCCTTGTAGCTGTCTTCGTCCGGCAGGCACAGGGTCGCGCCCTGCCCCAACGCCCAGAAAACCCCGGCCACCGAGCTGTCGAAGGAGAACGACGAGAGCATCAGGAACGCGCGTAACGGCTGACGATAGAACGCGCTGCGTGCGAGGGTCGAGGCCACTGCGTTGGCGTGACTGATCATCACACCCTTGGGCTGGCCCGTGGAGCCGGAGGTGTAAATCACGTACGCGAGATTGGCACTGTCGCCCAGCGGCGAAGGCTGCTCTTGTGAGGCGGACCAGACTTCGGCTTCCGGCATCAGCGAAATCACCCGCGCGCCGTGCAACGCTTCCGGCAGCGGCTGACAGGCCAGCACCTGACGCGCAGCGGCGTCTTGCAACATGAACGCCAGACGCTCGATCGGGTAGTTCGGATCGAGCGGCAGGTAAGCGGCGCCGGCCTTGAGTGTGCCCAGCAGCGCAATAACGATTTCCAGCGAACGCTGTCCGTAGACCGCGACGATTTCATCCGGCGCCAAGCCTTGGGCGCGCAGGGTATTGGCGACTTGGTTGGAGCGTGCATCCAGTTCGGCGTAGTTCAGGCGTTGGCCATTAACGCTGACGGCGATGCGCTGCGGATGCAGGCGTGCCTGTTCGGTGAACAGGTCTTGCAGGTAGCGATGCGGCAGTGCCTGCTCGGCGGCCAGCGGGTTGAAGTCTTCGATCAAGCGGGTCAGTTGCACCGCGTTGACCTGAGTGGCCTGGCCCAGGGTCAGCTCGGGCGAGGTCAGCAACTGGCGGCTGAATTCGACAAACTGTTCCAGCCACGCCGCCAGCATCGACTCGGGCACCGCGCCGGCCAGGCACGACAGCTGCAACTGTTCGCCTTGAACCCGCAGGCGCAGGACTTCCGGGTTGGCATCGTCCACTTCAATGTTCGCGTCGGCATCGGCCTGATACACCAGGCCATAACGCAGCGGCGTCGCGACTTCGGCGCTCAGTTCAAACTCGTTGAGACAGTCGAGCCAGGACAGCGATTGCTCGACGTTGCCAGCAAACGAGGCCAGCGCTTGCGCCAGGGTTTCGTGGCTGCGGTGATCGAACGCCACTGGCAAACGACGGGCGAAACGCCCCAAGGTCGCTTCGGTCTGCTCGTTGCGCCCGGCCACTTCCCAGCCCATCAGCAACTTTTCCTGATTGCCGATGCGCGCCACGAACGCGCTCCACAACAGCAACGCCACGCGCTGCGCTTCGACGCCCTGAGCGGCGGCCAGCCGTTGCACATCAGCCAGCCATGCCGCGTCATCAAGCGTCGCCTGATGGCGAGCCAGCGTCACTTCAACAGCCTTTTCAAAAGGCAGATGATGGGCCTGCGCGAACTGCTGTTGCAGGTTGCGCCAGAACGCGGCGCCTTGATGGCCGATGTCTTCTTCGCGCAGTTCTTCCTGCCACGCGGTGTAGTCCAGGTACTGCAAGTCTTCCTGATTGTCGGCCAGTGTTTCGCCGCGCAACAGGCTCGCCAGTTCCACTGACAGCACCCGCAGCGATGCTGCATCGAGGCTGCTGGCCAGCGCCAGCAACGTGACGAAATGCAGCCCGTCTGCGGTTTCCACTGGTGCCACCACCAGCACCCGATCCGACGCCTCAGCCAGGGTTTCGCGGCTGCGACTCAGCGCTTCATCCAGCGAAGACACGCGCCCCAACAACGCGACCGGCAACTCGTCGCACAGGCTCTGTACCGGCCATTTCATCCCCGGCAAACGGCGATAGACCGTGCGCAGGGTTTCATGGCGCAGGCCCAGTTCATCCAGTGCCGCACGCAATGCCTGCGCCTCCACAGCCTGGGCGACCGGCACGGTCAGGGCGGCGAACAGCGGCTGTCCGCCCAGCTCCTGAGCGCGCAAATAAAAGGCCTGCTGAGCCGAAGTCTGGAAAACGTCTACCGAAGGTTCGAGGGCGGTGGTGTTCATGTCGAGGGTCCTTATTCCTGATCCAGGTCGGCGCTTTTCTGCGCGATGGCCATGGCCGTGAGGATTTTTCTGTAGCCAGTGAATTCGTTGCGCGCATGCACGCTGAGGATGTTGTCCAGCAGGACCACGTCGCCCTTCTCCCAGGCGAACTCGACCATCACGTCGCGGTAGATGCCTTGCAGGTGGCGGATCACGTCGTCGGGGATGGCCGAGCCGTCGCCGAAGAAGGTGTTTTGCGGCAGGTCCAGCGGGCCGAATTCACGCAGCAGGTTGTCGCGGATGCTGTCCGGCAGGGTCAGCGCGTTGAAGAAGGTGCCGTGGTTGAACCAGATGCGCTCGCCCGTCAGCGGATGGCGCACGATGGCCGGGCCGTTTTGCCGGGTGCGCAGGCGATTGCCGGACTTCCACTCGGCCTGAATGCCGATCTTGGCGCAGTAGGCTTCGACTTCGCCGCGATCTTCGCTCTGGAACACGGTTTGCCATGGCAGCCCCATGCCGTCGCCGTAGTTGCGCACGTACATGATGCGTTTACGCTGAAACTCCTCGCGCACGGCCGGGTCGATTCGCGCGAGGATTTCGCGGGTGTCGCCGAACGGGGTTTCGCCGCCGGTGGTCGAGGGCGTGTCGCAGTAGAAGTACAGGTGACGCGGGAACACCGGCGAATAGGAATGCTCGTTGTGCGGGAAGATTTTCTCCGCCGCCGGGTAATCGGTGGAGCTGTAGATCTTGAACTGACCGGTGATCTGGGTCCGTGGCGAGGCGCGGAACAGGTACTCCAGGGCGCCGTCGGAAATCGCCGCCACACAGCGATTGAATTCGGCGATGTCGGCCACCTGGAAGCCACGGAACAGAATCACCGCGTGATCAAGCAGCTTGCTTTCGATCAGGGCGCGATTCTCCGTCGCCCATTCCACCAGGCTCACACCAGGCACTGCCGGGCGGCACACCAGCGGCATGCTGGCGCCGTCGAACATCGGCGCAAAACTCACCAGCCGGGTCGGGTCGGTGGACAGGCTCTTGCGCGCACCGCGGCCGATTTTGGGAATGGACTTGGTGGTTGAAACAGTCATAAACCCCTCCAGAAAATGATGACGGCGGCGCCCGGTTGGCACCGCCGCAATGAATCAGTCCGCCGCGCCTTGCGTTGCCGGCGTGCCGCGACGACGCTTGATCGCCATGGGCCCGCCCAGCAACGCCTTGCGCTGCTCGTTCAATCGCGCATCGGCACGGCGCTGCACCTCGGTGGCCAGTTCCAGCAGATCGCTGACCGTCAGCTCGTCGGCGCGCAACAACGCTTGCAGTACCGCCTCGATTTGTTCGAACAGGCTTTGCAGCGTGCTCGGCAAGTACTGCCCGGCGGGTGTTTCGAAACTCAGGTGAATGTGTTCGGCCTCGTTGTAGAACGCAGCGACCATGCCGATCTCGGCAGCTTGCCGACCCGACGGGAAGTCCTCGACCAACAAGCCGTCCATGGAGGGCAAGCGACCGACGCCTTCCTGATAGATCAACTTGATGTCGAACAACGGCGAACGCCCGGCCCGACGAGGCAAGCGCAACGCTTCCACCAATCGCTCGAACGGCAGGTCCTGATGGTCCGAAGCCTCCAGAACCGCACGGCGACAGGCTTGCAAAAGTTGCCCGGCAGCCTGGTCGGCATCGACCTCCACTTGCAGCACTAATTGGTTAACGAAGAAGCCGACCATTTGTTCAAGCTCAACTTGATTTCGGTTGGCGATATCGGTGCCGATGCGCACGCGGCTGACCTCGGTGCGCTGACGCAACACCAGGGTAAAGCCGGCCAATAGCACCATGAACAGCGACAATCCACGCTGTTGGGCGAAGTCGCGCAACTGCTGACTCAAGGTCGAATTCAAGGTGAAATGTTGGCTGGCGCCTTCCTGCGCCTGACGCTGATCGCCGTCGCCCGGCAGCTCCAGCACGGCTTGCGGCTGGCCGAGGCGCGCCTGCCAGTAATCGAGCTGACGTTGCAGCTCGCCGCCCTGCTCCAGCCACTGACGCTGCCATTTGGCGAAGTCTGCGTATTGCACGCTGTGCTCCGGCAACTGCGCGACACCACCCCGGTTGAGAGTCGGGTACAGCGTGACGAATTCATTGATCAGAATCCGGAACGACCAGTCATCCGCCGCGATGTGGTGCACCGTCAGCAGCAGCACATGCTCCTGATCCGCAACCTGCAACACCCGCACCCGCAGCAAAGGCCCGTTGCGCAGATCGAACGACCGGGCGACTTCTTCACGGGCCAACTGCGCGGCTTCGACGTCCGGGGCCGGCAAATGCCGCAGGTCGCTGATGGCGAAATCCAGCGGCAGTTCGGCGTGTACCCGCTGCCAGGCCTGGCTGTCTTCCTCATAGAACGTGGTGCGCAACACGGCGTGGCGTTGCACCAGGGTTTCGAAGGTTTGCTGCAACGCCGACAGGTTCAACGCGCCGCGCAACCGCAAGGCGCCGGGCATGTTGTACATCGAGCTGTCGGGTTCGAGGTTCCACAGGAACCACAACCGCTGCTGGGCAAAGGACAACGGCTGGCGTTCGCCGGAGTGGTCCGCCACCAGCGCCGGGCGTTCGCAGACATTGGCGGCGTGCCGCAGGCCTTGCACCTGCGCCGCGAAATCCTGCAGGCGCGGGTGCTCGAACAGGCTGCGCAAACTCACCGACAGGCCCAGGCGCTGACGAATCTGCGAGACGATCTGCGTGGCCAGCAACGAATGGCCGCCCAATTCGAAGAAGCTGTTTTCGCGATCGACACGGGCAACTTGCAATACCTGCTGCCAGATCTGCGCCAGCTCGATTTCCAGCTCACCTTGCGGTGCGGTGCCGGCCACGGCTTCCCAGACTTCGGGTGCGGGCAGCGCCGCGCGGTCGAGTTTGCCGTTGCGGTTGAGCGGCAATGCGCTCATCACCACCAGTTGCGCCGGGAGCATGTAGTCCGGCAGACGCTCACCCAAAACCTGGCGCACGGTTTCGGTGAGTTGACGGGAATCGGCGTTCGGCAACACCGGCACCACATAACCGATCAGTTGCTTGCCACCGACGCCTTCGTGCACCAGCACTGCGGCTTCGCTGATCATCGGCAAGCCTTGCAGGTGCGCTTCCAGTTCACCGAGTTCAACGCGGAAACCGCGAATTTTCACCTGATGGTCGATGCGACCCAGGTACTCCAGCGCGCCGTCCTCGCGATACCGCGCCAGGTCGCCGCTGCGGTACAAGCGTGCGCCGGGCGTGGTGGAAAACGGATCGGCAATAAAGCGTTCGGCGCTCAGCCCCGGACGCTGGTGATAGTGCTGGGCAATGCCGGCGTCACCGCCGATGCACAACTCGCCCACGCAACCGGTTGGCAGCAGATGGCCTTCGGTGTCCAGCACGTACAACGCCCGGCCGGGCAAGGCGCGGCCAATCGGCACGCCGATCAGGTTTTGCGTGTCGGCCAGGGTGCACAGGTGGGTGCTGGAAACCACCGTGGCTTCGGTCGGCCCATAGGTGTTGAGCAGGCGTACGTCGCCGAGACCGGCGGCATGCCAGAGCTTCAGGCCCTCCAGCGACATGGCTTCGCCACCGACATGAACCTGCCGCAACCGACCTTTGTCGCGCTGAGGCTGCGCGGCCCATTCCTGGGCCAGCAAATACCAATAGGCCGCTGGCAAGTCCGCCAGGGTCACGCCCTGTTCGATGATCTGTCGGTACAAGGTGTCGGTGTCCCACAGCTCATCGCCGCGCAACACCAGCGCCGCACCCACGCAAAGTGGCGGGTAGCACTGCTCGACAAAGCCGTCGAAGCTGAACGTGGCGAATTGCAGCACGCGGTCGTCGGCGCTGAGTTGCGAATAGTCCGCCGCAATCACGCAAAACTCGCGCAGCGCGGCATGGGCCAGGCACACGCCTTTCGGCCGCCCGGTGGAACCGGAGGTGTAAATCAGGTACGCGAGGTCTTCGGCACAGGCGAGGTTGACCGGGTTGGCCGTGGAATAGCCGGCCAGCGACGCCGTCGTCAGCGCCAGGCGCGGCAAGCCTTCGGGCAGCGCGACATCGTTCAGCAACTCCGGTTGCGCCAGCAGCAGGTCCATGCCGCTGTCTTCGATCATGTAGGCCAGGCGTTCGGCCGGGTAGTCCGGGTCCAGCGGCACGTAACCGGCACCGGACTTGAGGATGGCCATGAGGCTGACGATCATCTGCGCATTGCGCCGCACCGACAGGCCGACCCGTTGTCCCGGCGCCACACCGTGTTCGCGCAGGCGATGGGCGAGCTGGTTGGCCTGGGCGTTGAGCTGTGCATAAGTCAGTCGCTCGTCGCCGGCAATTACGGCCCATGCATCGGGCGTGCGGGCCGCTTGCTGCTCGAAACGCTGATGCGCCAACAGCGGACTGTCCAGCAGCGGCGCGGCGGGACGCGATCCCAGCAGTACCTGTGCTTTTTGCTTCGCATCCAACAGACTGACGGCGCCCAGCACTTGCTGCGGCTGCGCAACAAACTGCTCCAGCACATGCAGCAGGTTCGCACTCAAACGCTCGATCTGCGCAGCGCTGAACAAGGCCCGGTCGAAACTGAATTCCAGACGCAGGCTGGCGCCGACTTCGATGCCGAGGGTCAGCGGGTAGCTGGTGATTTCGTGATTGCGCAATGCGCCGAAGGTCAGTCCCGCCGGTGCACCTTGCTTCAGCGCTTCGGCCACCGGGAAGTTTTCGAACACCAGCAAGCTGTCGAACAGCGCGTTGCCCTGCTGCCCGGCCCAGCCCTGAATGTCGTAGAGCGGCACATGCTCGAACTCACGCAGGCTCAGGTTCAGCGCTTGCAACTCATTAAGCCATTGGCTGACCGGATGCGCGGACGACGGCGCGTCGATGATCGGCAAGGTGTTGATGAACAGACCCAACTGTTGCTCGATGCCCGGCAACGGTGCGGATCGCCCGGCAATCGTCGCGCCGAAGGCCACGCACGATTGGCCGGTGTAGCGCTGCAACAGCAGGCCCCACGCGCCCTGCAACAAGGTGTTGAGGGTGATTTTCTGCTGCCGGGCAAACTCAGCCAGACGCTGCATCGCGGCGCTTTCAAGCGTCAGGTGATGCTCGCCCATGCCGCGCCCTTCGACCGGCGTCGGCAAGGCTTGCGCCAATAAAGTCGGCGTTTCGAGTGCGGCCAGCGCCTGTTTCCAGAACTGTTCGCCCGCCGCCGGTGGCTGCTGCTGAATCCAGCCGAGGTAGTCGCGGTATTGCCCCAAAGGTTTGGCCAGTGTTTGCCCGGCGTAATGCTGAATCACCTCGCCGAGCAACTGCGCGTTGCTCCAACCGTCCATGAGGATGTGATGACTGGTGTAGATCAGATGCCAGGCGTCGCTGCTCTGGCGCACCAGCATCAGGCGGAACAGCGGCGCGGCACTGAGTTCGAAACCACGGCTGCGCTCCTCGGCGGCCAGTGCATCGAGGTCGATATCGGCCGCTTCGATCACCTGCAATTGCAGGTCGATCTGGCGATGAATCACCTGATGCGCAGCTTCCAGGCCCAACCAGTGGAAGCTGCTGCGCAGAATGTCGTGACGGTTGATCGCCGCCTGCCACGCCCGACCGAAGGCCGCCAGTTCCAGCCCCTGAATATCCAGGCGCAGTTGGTTGATATAGGCCTCGGCCTGCGGCTCATACAAGGTGTGGAACAGCATGCCCTGCTGCATCGGCGTCAACGGATAAATGTCTTCGATGGCCGGGGCTGCGACGGGCAAGGCGTCCAGCTGCGCCTGATTGATCCGTGCCAGCGGGAAGTCCGACGGCGTGACCTGGCCCGCCGGCGTGACGCAGCAGTGTTCGATCAGTGCGGTGAGTTCTTCGGTGTAGGCGTCGGCCAGTTTTTGAACGGTGCTGTCGGCGAACATGTCGCGACTGAAACCCCATTGCAGCGAGAGTTGACCGCCATAGACCTGGCTTTCCAGCGTCAGCCAGTTGGCCAGAGGCGCATCGTCACCCTGGGCCTGACCGCCGCTTTCCGCTGCGGGTACAAACAGCGCGTCTTCATCGAACTGGCGGTCGAACTGGCCAAGGTAGTTGAAGGTGATGCATGGCGCCGGCAACCCTTGCAACGCTTCACGCTGGGCCGGTTCGCCGAGGTAACGCAGCAGGCCGTATCCCAGGCCTTTGTCGGGGATGGCGCGCAGTTGTTCCTTGATCGCCTTGATCGTGTTCGCCGTTTGCGCGTGAGGTTGCAGGCGCACCGGGAACAGGCTGGTGAACCAGCCCACGGTGCGCGTCAGGTCGAGCTCGTCGAACAGGTCTTCACGGCCATGGCCTTCGAGCTGGATCAGCGTCGAGTTGTGCCCGGTCCAGCGGCAGATCACCCGCGCCAGTGCGGTCAACAGCAGGTCGTTGACCTGAGTGCGATAGGCCGCCGGCGCCGTTTGCAACAACTGCCGCGTCAACCCGGCGTCGAGCTTCGATTCGATTTTGTGGCCGTGGCGATGCTGCAAGCTGCCCAGCGGATTTTCACACGGCAGGTCGCGGGCATCGGCGTGTTGTGCCTGCCAGTACGGCAGTTGCTGATCCAGCGTGCGAGCATGCGCTTGCAGGTGTTTGGCCCAGTGTTGATAAGCGCTGGTTTTGTCCGGCAACGTCGCGGCGCTGCCACCCGCCAATTGCGCGTAGGCCTGCTGCAGGTCTTCGAGCAGCACCCGCCAGGACACGCCGTCCACCGCCAGATGGTGGACCGCCAGCAGCAGGCGTTGCGAGCCATCGTCGAGGCTGACCAGCAGCGCGCGCAGCAACGGCCCATCGGCCAGATTGAGGCTGCGTTGTGCTTCATCGCACAAGTCCGTCAACGCCTCGGTCGACGCCGCGTGACGCTGCCACAATCCGGCCGTTTCGACCTGTGGTCCATGAGACTGCTGCCAGCCATCGACACTCGCGGCAAACCGCAGGCGCAAGGCATCGTGATGGTTAATCAGCGCAACCAGCGCGGCTTCCAGTGCTTGCGGGTTCAGCGCCTCGCGCGGCGTCAACAGCAAGGACTGGTTCCAGTGTTGCGGTTGCGCGATGGCCTGTTCGAAGAAGTAGTGTTGCGCCGGGGTCAGCTGCACTTCGCCGCTGACCGGTCCTTGGTCGATGGCACTGCGGTTGTCGAACGTCGCCACCAGCGCCAGGCTGCGCACGGTCTGGTACTGAAACAGGTCGCGCGGGCTGAGACGGATACCGGCCTGACGGGCGCGGCTGACCACTTGAATGGAGATGATCGAATCACCGCCCAGTTCGAAGAAGTTGTCTTCGAGGCCCACACGCTCCAGGCCCAGTACGTCCTGCCAGATCTGCGCCAATGCCATCTGCATCGCATCTTGCGGCGCGACGAACGCCTGTTGTGGCGCCGCGTCCGGTTGCGGCAGGGCCTTGCGGTCCAGTTTGCCGTTGGCGGTAACTGGCAATGCATCCAGCGGCATCAGGTAAGTGGGCACCATGTATTCCGGCAGGCTATTGAGCAGCCAGCCCTTGAGGGTTTCCGGCCACTGCGCCTCGGCGTTTTCCAGCACCAGGTACGCCACCAGATGTTTGCCGCCCTGCACCAGGACCACCCCCTCGCGCACCAGCGGATGCTGCATCAATCGGGTTTCGATTTCCCCGAGCTCGATACGCAGGCCGCGCAGTTTCACTTGATGGTCGAGGCGACCGAGGTACTCGATCACCCCGTCGGCACGCTGGCGCACGCGGTCGCCGGTGCGGTACAGGCGTGCGCCGTCATGGAACGGGCACGGCACAAACCGCTCGGCCGTCAGCCCCGGACGCCGGTGATAACTGCGCGCCAGGCCGGCGCCGCCCAGGTACAACTCCCCCGCCACGCCTGCCGGCACCGGCAGCAACTGCGCGTCCAGAACGTGGGTGCGCAGGTTGGCAATCGGCCGGCCGATGGGCACGCTGTCGGCGCCCTCGTCAACGCACGTCCAGTGGGTCACGTCGATGGCCGCTTCGGTCGGCCCGTACAAGTTGAACAACCCGGCGCCCGGCAGCTTGGCGAACACTTGAAGCTGGGCATCCAGCGGCAGGGCTTCACCGCTGCACGCGATGCGTTTGAGGCTGGTGCAGGCTTCTACGCCCGGTTCGTGGATAAACGCCTGAAGCATCGACGGCACGAAGTGCAAGGTGCTGATGCCGAACTCGCCGATGAGGCCGATCAACCGCGCCGGCTCGCGATGCGCGCCCGGCGGTGCCACCACCAGACGGGCACCGGTCATCAACGGCCAGAAGAACTCCCAGACCGAGACGTCGAAGCTGAACGGGGTTTTCTGCAACACCGAGTCGCTGCCGTCCAGCCCGTACGCCTGTTGCATCCAGCACAAACGGTTGACCAGCGCCGCATGGCTGTTGCCGGCGCCCTTGGGTTTGCCGGTGGAACCGGAGGTGTAAATCACATAGGCCAGGTTCAGCGGATTTACCGACACCGGCGGGCAATTTTCGCTGTAACCGGCCAGCCAGTCCTCGTCCTGATCCAGTGCGATGACCTTGATGCCTTCGGTCGGCAGCGTGCCAGCCAGGGCGCTCTGGGTCAGCAACACGCCAATCGCACTGTCTTCGATCATGTAGGCCAGGCGTTCCGCCGGGTATTCCGGATCGAGCGGCACGTAAGCACCGCCGGCCTTGAGAATCGCCAACAGGCCAATGACCATTTCCAGCGAACGCTCGACGGCGATCCCCACCAGCACATCGGGACCGACACCCTGCTCGCGCAGGTAATGCGCCAATTGACTGGTGCGCGCATCGAGCTGTGCATAAGTCAGCTGACGGTCGCCAAACACCAGCGCCGGCGCCTCGGGTGTGCGCAAGGCCTGGGCGTGGATCAGTTCATGAATGCATTGCTCGACGGGATAAGTTTCGGCGGTGCGGTTCCAGTCATGCACCAGCACCTGTTGTTCATCCGCCGCCAGCATCGGCAGCTCGCCGACCCGTTGATGTGTGTCGATCACCATCGCCTGCAACAGCCGCGTCCAGTGCTGCGCCATACGCGCGATGGTCGGTGCGTCGAACAGGTCGCTGGCGTAGGTCAGCGCGGCGTGCAGCTTGCCGCTCTTTTCATAGGTGTCGAGGGTCAGGTCGAACTGCGTGGTGCGCCCTTCCCACTCGATCGTGCCCAGCACCAGGCCGGAGGCGGTGCTGATGCTGGACATGTCCGCGACCTGCGTCTGGTGGTTGTACATCACCTGGAACAGCGGCGTGTGGCTGAGGCTGCGCTCCAGTTTCAGCGCTTCGACCAGACGCTCGAACGGCAAATCCTGATGGGCCTGGGCACCGAGCGCAGTCTCCTTGATGGCACGCAGCAGATCGTCAACGCGGGTGTGGCCATCGAGCCGGGTGCGCAGCACTTGGGTGTTGACGAAGAAGCCGATCAGGCCTTCGATTTCCGCTCGGTTGCGGTTGGCAATCGGCACCCCGACACGGATGTCGGTCTGTCCGGTGTAGCGATGCAACAATGCGTTGAACGCCCCGAGCAACAGCATGAACAGGGTGATGTTGTGTTTCTGCGCGGTGGCGCGCAGTTGCTCGGCCAGTTGCGTGTCGACGGCGAATTCGTAGCGCGTGCCGCGATAGCTCGGCATCGCCGGGCGCGAGTGGTCGGTGGGCAACTCCAGCACCGGGTGCTCATCGCCGAGTTGCGCTTGCCAGTAATCGAGTTGGCGCGCTTGCTCGCCCGCCTCCAGCCAGCGGCGTTGCCACAAGGCGTAGTCGCTGTACTGGATCGGCAGCGGCGCGAGTTGCGGTTGTGCACCGGCCTCGAAGGCGTCGTAGCAGCGGATGAACTCGTCGATCAGCACGTTCATCGACCAGCCATCGGAGACGATGTGGTGCAGGGTCAGCAGCAGGACGTGTTCCTGCTCGGCGAGTTTGAGCAAGGTCACCCGCAGCAGCGGGCCGATGGACAGATCGAAAGGCAGTACGGATTGCTGTTCGGCCGCTTGGGCGACGGCACGTTCGCGCTCCGTTTCCGGCAAGGCGCTGAAGTCCACGTGCTTGATGATCAGCGGCGCGCTGGCCGGCACTTGCAGCAAGGTGTCGTCGGCCTGGCGCTGGAACACCGTGCGCAGGGTTTCGTGACGCTCCACGAGGCTGACGAAGGCTTGTTCCAGCGCCGACAGGTTCAACGCACCAGTCAAACGCACCGCGCCCGGCAGGTTGTAGGCGCCACTTTGCGCGTCCAGTTGCCAGAGAAACCACATGCGTTGCTGGGCATACGACAGCGCCTGGCGATCCTCGGCCTCGACGCCGGCAGGAATGGGGAACCGGGCGAAATCAATGCCTTCCTTTTGCAAGGCCGCAAGGAACATCTGGCGCTTTTCCAGGGGCAACCCGATAAACCGGCGAGCAAGTTTCAAGGAGTCATCAGCATTCATTTCTAAGCATCCGGATCAGTGGCGGGAAGCACAAAGGCACGTCGTCCCTATAAAACGAATGCAGACCGGAAAAATTAGCGAATGAGAATAAGTGTCAGCGGGGAGATGGATCGAGGTCTGTGGACCGCCAAAAATCATTGTGGGAGCGAGCCTGCTCGCGATTGCGGTCGATCATTCAACATTGATGTTGACTGAACCACCGCAATCGCGAGCAGGCTCGCTCCCACAGGGGGATAGGTGATTTTGAGATTGTATTAAGCAGTGGCTGCCATGGCGTGCCGACGATGGTGAACGTCGAGCTGGTCCTTGATCACGCGCAGCACCTTGGCTTCGTGCTCATGGATGAAGAAGTGACCGCCGGCCAGCATGTCCACGGAAAAACTGCCGTGGGTTTCCTTGCTCCAGCCGATCAGCTGTTCGGTGGTTGCGCGATCCTCTTTGCCGCCGAGCACGTGCACCGGGCATTTCAGCAGCGGACGCTGGATCGGCTCGAAACGGCCGCACAGCAGGAAGTCCGCGCGCAGGATCGGCAGTGTCAGACTCATCAGTTCTTCATTGGCCAGCACTTCTTCGCTGGTGCCATTGAGGGTGCGCAGTTGCTCGATCAGCTCGGCATCGGTTTTCGGATCGGCGAAACCCTGATCGTAATCAGCCCGCATCGTCGGCGCAGCGGTGCCCGAGGCGAACAGCGCCACTGGTTCCGGGCAACCCAGCGAGCGCAAGGCATGGGCCATTTCACAGGCCAGCAACGCGCCGAGACTGTGGCCGAACAGCGCGTACGGCGCCTTGAGCGTGGCTTTCTGTTCCTGGGCGAGTTGCAGCGCCAGGCGCCGCATGTCGGTGTGCAACGGTTCGCCGAACCGAGCGCCACGGCCCGGCAGTTCCACCGGCTGCAGCTTGAGCCACTCCGGCAGCTTGCGCCGCCAGCGGCTGTAAACCATGGCGCTCGCGCCTGAATAGGGCAGGCACAGCAATGTCAGCTGGGTCACCGGGCTTACCTCGAAAAGTTGTCTGCTAAGAGAACGGACGAGCGCCGCAGGGAATTAGTCGACGGTGATGACGCCTTCGCGGGCAAGCCTCGCTCCTACAGGACGCACTGAAGCCTGTGGGAGCGAGCGGGCGGCGATCCGACTTGCCCGCGAAGAAGACAGCGAGAAGTCACTGAATGAATACTTACCTAAGGTGGCGATAGGTTGGGACCGCGGAACCAAGCACCACCGCCCCCGCCGCAATCGCCACCCAAAACCCGCTGCGCGCGCCAAACGCATCCACCAGCCAACCCGAGCTGGCCGCGCCAATCGCCACGCCGATGCTCATCCCCGTCACCAGCCAGGTCAGGCCTTCGGTGAGTTTGGCCGGCGGCACGATGCGTTCCACCAATGCCATGGCGACAATCAGCGTCGGCGCAAAAGACAGACCCGCGACGAACACGGCCAGCGCCAATCCGACAATATTGGTCGCCAGCAGCAACGGCAACGTAGTCACCGCCGTCGCCACCCCGCCGTACAGAAACAGTCGCGGCAGCGGCACTTTCGAGCGCAACGCGCCGAACGCCAAACCGGCCAGGCATGAACCGATGGCATACACCGACAACACAATGCTCGCCGCCGCCGGTTGCCCTTGATGCTGGGCGAAGGCCACGCTGACCACATCCACCACGCCGACAATGGTGCCCATGGCGACCATCAACAACATCAGCAACTGAATCTCGCTGGAACGAATGATCGAGCCCTGATGGTGTTCTTCATGGGGATGTATCGCCGGTTCGGTGTCCCGTTGCAGAACGAACGCCGTGACGCCAATCGCCAGCATCAGCAGGGCCGCCAATGGCCCCGCTTCGGGGAACACCACCACGCACAAGCCTACCGACAGCGGCGGCCCGACAATAAAACAGACTTCGTCGAGCACCGACTCCAGAGCGTACGCGGTTTGCAGTTGCGGCTGGCCGCGATAGACCTCGGTCCAGCGCGCCCGCACCATCGCCGACATGCTCGGCATGCAACCGGCCAGCGCGGCAAACACAAACAGTGTCCATTGCGGTGCCTGCAAACGCGTGCACAACAACACCAGCAACAACGCGCCGCCACCGATCAGTGCCGACACCGGCAAAATCCGACGCTGCCCGAAACGGTCCACCAGCCGCGAAACCTGCGGCGCGCAAAACGCCGTGGCCAAGGCAAACGTCGCCGCCACAGCACCGGCCAATCCGTAGCCGCCTTGCAGCTGCGAGAGCATGGTGATCAGGCCGATGCCGGTCATGGAAATCGGCATGCGCGCGATCATCCCGGCCAGCACAAAGGCTCGGCTGCCCGGGGCTTTGAACAGTTCGCGGTAGGGGTTGGCCATGGCTCGGCTCTCGACAAGGGCCTGCAAGTTGCCATAAGGCTGGTTGAGGGGAAAGCGGGTAATTGTTGGTTGAATGTGAAGGCCCCATCGCCGGCAAGCCGGCTCCTACAGTGAAACGCGATCAATTGTAGGAGCCGGCTTGCTGGCGATGAACGTTAACTCGGTCCGCCTGCTAAAACACTAAGGCTCTGTGGCCCACACACCTACAAGCACTAAACAAAACCGCACCGCCCCCGGAAAATCGTTTGTTGCCACTCATTACATCCCCACCTAACATCCCTCCTCAACGGGTACAGCGGAGCTGTCCAACAAAACCCGAATTCAAGGAAACAGAATGAGCCAGCGCATCTATCGCAGCATCGACACCCCACTCCGATCCGGCCTGAACCGCGATGAACTGTGGGAAGGCCCCGACAAAGGCCTGATCAAATGCTGGGAAATCGGCCGCCAACGCGCCGCCCGTTTTCCCGAAATGGCCCAACAATGCCTGGCCGGTGAACTGCCGGTGCTGGGCTGGAAAGGGGGCGTCAGCCGCAGCCTGAAGAAACTCGAAAAGTACGGATCCCTCAAATACCTCGCCCAGTGGCAAGGTTTGCGCGGGGAAGACCTGGACGTTGACCTGGCTGAAGAGCGGGCATTGACCTGCTCGCGAACCGGAATGGTGGTGACGTTTACGCCGGATCGGGCGAAGTACTTCAATCAGGTCATGGAAACGGAAGTCTGATCTGCCTCGGAACTCACTGAAAACCGCTCCCGATAGGCTTGCGGCGTCACGCCCATCGCCCGCAGGAAGCTGCGCCGCAACGTCTCTTCGCTGCCAAACCCGCACTGCACCGCGACCCGTTTGATCGGCACGCCGGTATCGCTGAGTAACCGCCGCGCCGTTTCGACCCGAATCAGTTCGATGGCCCGCGCGGGCGTCTGGCCGGTGTCGGCGCGGTAGTGACGGACGAAGCTGCGTTCGCTCATGCCAGCCTGCAAGGCGAGGGTCGGAACGCCCAGGTCCATGGTGAGGTTTTCGCTGATCCAGGCGTGAAGATCGTCGAAGCGGTTGCCTTCCTTTTGCAACGACAGGGTCACGCTGAACTGTGATTGACCGCCCGGACGCTTCAAAAACACCACCAACTGCTGCGCCACTTCCAGCGCCATGGTGCGACCGAGGTCCTCTTCGACCATGGCCAGCGCGAGGTCGATGCCGGCAGTGACGCCGGCCGAGGTCCAGACCGGGCCGTCATTGATAAAGATTGGATTGGGTTCGACACGCAAGCGCGGGTGTTTTTGCGCCAACTGCTCGCAACGGGTCCAGTGAGTGACCACCCGCCGGCCATCGAGCCAACCGCTGGCCGCCAGCAAAAATGCCCCGGTGCACACCGATGACACCCGCCGACACCCCGCCGCATGCTCACGCACCCAAGCCACCAGCGCCTCATCCTCAGCCGCCGCATAAACGCCCCAGCCGCCGGCAATGATCAGGGTGTCGCTGCCCTGCCCGGGCAACGGTTCCGTCACCAGCGCCAAGCCCGCCGACGACGTCACCGCCCCGCCGCCGCTGGCAATCACCGTCGGCGCGTAAGGCGGCGGCAAGCCTTTCTGGCGGGCAATGTCATTGGCCGAGGCGAATACCTGCAGCGGCCCGGTGACGTCGAGCAGTTGCACGTTGGTGAAGGCGAGCACATGGATAGTCTTGGGCATGCTTGGCGTAATTCGTGGGGTAATTGGCGTATACGCCAAATCCTACGAGCCTACAGTGAAGCCGTCCACCCACTTCACGAGAAAAACACCATGACGTTGCAGATCGGTTTTCTGTTGTTCCCGCAGGTTCAGCAACTGGACCTGACCGGCCCTTACGACGTGCTCGCCTCGCTGCCGGACGTGAAGGTGCATTTGATCTGGAAAGACCTGATGCCGGTCACCGCGAGCACCGGCCTGGTGCTCAAGCCCACCACCACTTTCGATGATTGCCCGGCGCTGGATGTGATCTGCGTTCCCGGCGGCAGCGGTGTCGGGCCGTTGATGGAGGATGAGCAGACGTTGGCGTTCATCAAGACGCAGGCGGTCAATGCGCGGTATGTCACCTCGGTGTGCACCGGCGCGCTGGTACTCGGCGCGGCAGGTTTGCTCAAGGGTAAGCGCGCCACGACTCACTGGGCGTATCACGAGTTGCTTGGACCCTTGGGTGCAATCCCGGTGAAGGATCGGGTGGTGCGCGATGGCAATCTGCTGACCGGTGGCGGGATCACCGCCGGGATCGACTTTGCCCTGACCCTGGCGGCTGAATTGTTCGATAAGGACACGGCGCAATTGGTGCAGTTGCAGCTGGAGTACGCGCCGGCGCCGCCGTTTGAATCTGGCAGCCCGGAATCAGCGCCTCAGAGTGTTTTGGCAGAGGCTCATCGGCGTACGGCGCCATCGTTGCAGCAGCGGACGCTGATCACTGAACGGGCCGCAGCAAATCTCGGCTTGTAGGTAATCAATGCGGGCTCAGGTTCGCTCACACTCTGTGTACGACGGGGATGAATTGTAGGAGCCGGCTTGCTGGCGATAGCGGTGGGTCAGTCAACAGATTTATCGCCTGAACACACGCCATCGCCAGCAAGCCGGCTCCTACAGTTGATGTGTGTGATGGCCGAATCACTTTTCTACGGGCGAAAAAAAACCCGCCAGAGGCGGGTTTTTCCCAAGACCATTGTCGACTCCCTGTCGGTAGCGAATCCTTGCTGATGGTCGATCATCCGTGATCCTGAAGCGCTTCCTGTGCTTCAGTTGATGTGGCTAGATTACGCATCGGATCCAATGTGCAATAGAAGACATAGCTACCATCGCGTGTAAGACATTCGCTATACCAGCCCTTCCGAAAACCCTTAGACGCCTCAGGTATCGAGCGCTCAAGCCGCGAGTTTCGCGGCCTGCAGCGGAGCTACGACGGGTAGGGTCTGCGCCATGGTGATCATTCTTCCTGTCTCACCCGGGCTTTGGCGGTTTCAGCCAAAAACTGTTCAATGTTGTTCATCTGTTCCTCCCAGCCCCGGCTGTCCATGCGGAAAGCCTTTTCGCGGCGTGTCTGGGGGATGTGATCGAAACCGGACTCGGACACCTTGAGCAACGTACCTTCAGGGTGGTCCTCCAGCTCGAACTTCACCAGCGTGGTGGGTTCCTGGGAATAGTCGACATCCGCGCGCACCGCGTAGGGGTGCCAGCGAAACGAAAACACTCGCTCCGGCTCGACCCGCTCCACCAGCACATTCCACAAAACGTGCTCATAACCGGGGTACGTGACCTGCCCCTGAGTCCACTCACCGGCGACAAAACGCTTGCCTTCCAATGCCACGCCAAACCATTGCCCGAACGCTTCGGCATGGGCCAGCACACGCCAGACCTGCGAGCGCGGGGCTTTAAGCAGGATCTTCCTTTCGATGCGATCTGATGCTGGGTTCATAAGTCACCTCCTGTACTGAACAGTAGGCCTGTGTGACCACAAGTCCAACCCTAAAGTTGTACCAATCGGGCCTCTCAATCAACCTGCCTGAAATATTCGGCCGCACATCCGGGCCAAAGTTCGGCGCTGCGAACAAGAGTCATCAGGCGGGAGCTGCTACCGTTTGCAGGGACGACATTGACCGGACAAGGAAGATTCATGCAGCCCTCACTCATGGAACGTTATCGCGGCGCCCTGCTGGGCCTGGCCTGCGGTGATGCCGTCGGCACCACGGTCGAGTTTCAGCCACGCGGCTCGTTCAGGCCCCTGACCGACATGGTGGGCGGCGGCCCATTCAACCTGAAACCCGGGCAATGGACCGATGACACCTCAATGGCGTTGTGCCTGGCCGAAAGCCTGCTGAGCAAAAACGGCTTCGATGCCGCCGACCAGATGGGCCGCTACCTCAATTGGTGGCAACGGGGTTACATGAGTTCGACCGGGGAATGCTTCGACATCGGCATGACGGTGAGCGAGGCTTTGGCCCGGTATCAGCAAACCGGCGAACCCTTCGCGGGCTCAACCGATCCCTACACGGCGGGAAATGGCTCGTTGATGCGGCTGGTGCCGGTGGTTTTGTATTTCTTCCCCGACCGCGACCGGATCAGGGCGTTTTCCGCAAACAGTTCCCGCACGACCCACGCCGCGCCTGAAGCCGTTGAGTGCTGCCAATTGCTCGCCGAGCTGATAGGTCACGCGTTACAGGGCGCGGCCAAAGCGGATTTACTCCGCTTGCCGGCCACGACCTTCCTGGAGCCAAAAGTCGCCGCCATCGCACGCGGCGATTATTTCGACAAACCTGAAAGCGCTATCCGTGGCAGCGGTTACTGCGTCGCCTCGCTGGAAGCCGCGCTGTGGTGTTTTCATCACACCGACAGCTTCGAAGCCGCCATCCTGACGGCCGCCAACCTGGGCGATGACGCCGATACCACCGCCGCCATCGTCGGTCAGTTGGCCGGGGCTTTCTACGGTGTCCAGGCCATTCCCGAACGTTGGCTGGCGAAGTTATACCTGCGCGAAGACATCGAGGCTTGCGCGGATCAATTGCTCAAGGCTTCCGGCGCTGACACCGCAAGTGAATGAGGCTTCGCTACACTGCACCTCTTCTTTTCCTGTCACAGCGAGTTTCCCATGAACCCACGCGTGCTCCTGGCGCTGACGCCGTTGCTGTTCACCACCGTTGCCCATGCCGTCGATTGCGACAACGCCACCGACCAGGCCACGATGAATCAATGCGCGGCGCAGCAGAACAAGGCGGCGGACAAGGAGTTGAATGCGCTTTACCAGCAGATCAACGCGCGCTTGAAGGACAGCCCCGAGAGCAAGAAGCAGTTGATTGGCGCGCAACGGGCATGGATCGGGTTCCGGGATGCCGAGTGCAGGTTTTCGGCGTCCGGGGTTGAGGGCGGGAGTGTTTATCCGTTGATTTACAGCAATTGCATCACGGACCTGACCAAGGCTCGGGTGGAGGCTTTCAAAACTTACTTGAAGTGCCAGGAGGGGGATTTGAGTTGCCCGGTGCCGGGGCAGTAAGTTCTCTAGCGTTTTCCATGGCCTCTTCGCGGGCAAGCCTCGCTCCTACAAGGAATCACCGAAACCCGTAGGAGCGAGGCTTGCCCGCGAAGGCGTCCTTTCAAACGCCGCGATTACCGGACAAATATCTGCGCCGTGGTAATCGCCATATCCCCACCCGGCAACTTGATGCTGCCCACCTGTTTCAGGCTGTCGGCATCAAAAATCGCCACATCGTTGAACGTCCCCGCCAGGTAAATCTTGCTGCCGTCCTTGTTGAAGGAAATGCAGTAGTAGGAATGATCCAGCGTCGCCGCCTGGAGCATTTTCTTTTCCTTGATGTCGTACTTCGCCAGGCGATTGAGCACGCCGAACATCAGGTTCGGGTCCTTCGGCGAGCGCATGCCGCTGAAGTAGATTTCCGTCAGCGGGCCGAAGTCGGTGGTTTCGGTCTTGCCGGTTTTCAGGTCGATGCTGAACAGCCCGTACAGGTACTCGGCGGTCAACGGATCCTGCTTCTTGTCCTTGAACTTTGCCGCGGTGTAGAGCAGCGAGAAGTCATGGCGATAGGTCTGCTGGTTCCACACGTAGAGCACGTCCGGTGCGCTGTAGTTCGCCCGTTTCCAGTGACGACTGGGGATCAGCACATCGAATTTTCCGGTTTTCACATCGACCTTGTAGACGTCCGCCCCGGCGACATACAGCGTGCCGTCATCGCCACTCTGCATGATGGTCAGCTGCCGTGGCGCCGGGAAGCTGCGCACGGGTTTGGCATCCATGCCGGCGTCGGTGGCGTAGACATCCAGTCGTGGCTGCTGAACTTCGTAGCGGTCATTGAGCATCAACGTCGGGTTGGCAACGGTGAACAGCTCCTTGCCGTCATGACTGAGGGTGAAGGCGAACATCGACTTCGCTTTCTCCCCCGGCTTTTGGGTGATGCTGGCGTGGAACACCTGTTTGCAGCTGTCCAGTTCGACGCCGTAGACATCCGCGTAGTGATTGTTCAGCACGTAGGCGGTCTTGCGGTCCGGCGACAACTGGACGGTGCCCGGACCAAAGGCGTCGGGCATCTTGCAGGTCTTGAACAGCGTGTCCGTGGCCAGGTCGATCACGTGCAGGTTGTTCGGGTAATTGGTGGTCAACATGTACTCGTGACCGTCTTGCAGAGCAGTGTTTTCATCGGCCAGAACAGTGAGCGAACAGGTGCTCAGGACGGCAAACGCGGCCAGGCCGCAGGCTTTGATGCTAGGCATGCTGGAATCCTTCTTGTCTGTCCGATCACTTGTCTTTAGGGAAGACAGTGCCAAGGTTGCGCCAGTTGTCGTTGGACGCCTGGGCATCCTTGTTCCAGTCCGGGTAGGTGCTCATCATGTCCGGCACCTGGGCCGGCCACCAGCAAGGGTCGGAGCAGCCGTAAAGGTCGGCTTCCATCGGCTGGCACAGCGACGACACACCGCCAAACGCATCGATTTCCCAGCCCGGGTCGGTGGTCGAGGCGCAGCCCGCGACAGAGCTCATCGCCACCACTTCTTCGATACGGTTTTCGGCCGCGGCTTCATCGAGTTTCAACGCTTTGTTATTGATTGCCTTGAGATGTTTCATATCAGTGAGCCTTGCGCGGAGTGATGTAGCTGCTGATAAACGCAGGGTTGTTGGCCATGATCCGGGTGTAGACCTCGATGCCGAAGTCCACCCAGTCACGCATCAGTTCGCAGTAGTGATAGGTCGGGTGGGTCGGGTCGCCGTAACGGGCGTAACTCTCGTGGTAGCAGCCACCGGAGCAGAGGTTGCGGATCTGGCAGTCTTCGCAGCCGGTGTTGGTACGGTCGAGACGCTGGGACAGGAAGTCATTCAACTCCACCTGTTTCACCCCGCTGTGCACGTTGCCGAAGGTCGGCAAGGACGAGCCGGTGAAGCGGTGGCACAGGTTCAGTTCGCCCTTGTGATCCACCGCCAGCATCTTCAGGCCCGCGCCACACGGCAGGGCTTTTTTGTGGCCTTCGTGGATGTCGGTGATCAACTGGTGAAGGTTGGAGAAGCCGATGTTGCGGTGCTCCAGCGCCGCTTCCAGATAACGCCGACCGAGCGCCTTCATGTTGGCGAACACCTGCACCAGTTCATCGCTGGTGAGGTTGAAGCTGCTGATGTCGCCGGAAGTCACCGGAGCAAAGCCGACTTCGGCAAACCCCAGCTCGTTGAACAAGTGATCCCAGATGGTTTCGACGTCGGTGACGCCGGTGGTCAACGTCACTCGCGCGCCAACCGGACGGCTGTTGTACCGCGACAGCAGCATCTCGGCCTTGCGCCGCACCACGTCGTACGTGCCCTGCCCGCCCACGGTGATGCGGTTGCGGTCGTGCACGGTTTTCGGCCCGTCGATACTGACGGAGAGCCCGAAACGGTGGGCGTTGAGGTAGTCCACGGTTTCTTCGGTGAGCAGCGTGGCGTTGGTGGTCATCACGAACTCGACAAACTTGCCGGCTTCGCGAAAACGCTTCTCACAGTAATCGACCATGTACTCGATCAGCTTGCGATTGCTCAACGGTTCGCCGCCGAAGAACACCACGGTGAAACGCTCTTCATCCGGGGATTCGCGCAGCAGCATTTCCACTGAAGCGATGGCCGTTTCAACGTCCATTTTCTTGCCCGCCGACGGCTTGTCGAGGTCTTCCTTGTAGCAGTAGGTGCAGCTCAGGTTGCAGCCGGTGTTGACGTTGAGCACCACGGTATTGATCGCGGTGCGCTCGACCCGTTTGGTGCCGATGTCCGGGGTCAGCGGCGAGCCGTCGCTGACCAGTTCCAGCGAGATCAGTTCGCGCAGGGTCTCGGTGATTTCTTCGCCGTTGAAACGTGCGGCCAGGCGCTGGATCAGGTCGTCCGACGAACAGCCTGGACCGCGCAAGGTGTCGATGATGGTGCCCGTCAGCTCATCGCTGGCGAACAGCGAACTGCTGGGAATGTGGAACAGCATGCGGTCGGCGTCGACGTGCACTTCGTGCAGATTCCGCTCGACCAGATTCAAAATAGCGCCCATTGCAACCTCCTGTGCAGACCTCCTTCACGAGGCCTGCGGTCATTCCAAAAAGTGTCTGAAACGGTTAACGGTCAGCCAACTCATGGAATGGGTGGATTGTTCCAGCGTTGCACGGTGACGATCATGTGGCCCTCGCCGGTCAGGGATTTCCCTGCGTCGTCGACGGCGGCGATCACCTTGAGGTTGCCGGCATTGTTGGTGGACATTTTGCGTTGCGGGTTCGGCCCGGCATCGCCCGGTGTGAACACGCCGCTGTCAGCCTGCATGGTGCCGGCGAACTTGACGTCTTCGTCTTCCTTGGCGCGGTCGTCGAAGGCTTCGACTTTCCATTGCGCCGGGAACACGCCGATGCGATACGGTTTGCCGTCAGCGCCCTTGCCCCAGGCTTCGGCGTCAAAACGGCCCTGGACTTTCGGCGTCGAACCACCGCCCTCGCCGATCCGCGCCACCGAGAACTCGGGCACGACTTTGACTTCGGCGATTTTGCTGTAGACCGACAGGGTCGGGCCTTTCAGCGTGCCGACGGTGACGTTGCGCAGCCCCGGCTGGGCATTGGCGGCTGCCTTGAGCTTGACGCGCATACGCTGCGGACTTTGCTCCAGCACTTCGACCACTTCCACACCTTTGCCGAAGCTCGGCTTACCGCTGAGACCGCTGCCGATCAGGGTCACTTCTGACACGCTGCCGGCCTTGAGGTAACCCGGCTGCACCGCGAGCAAACGACTGCTGCCTTGCTTGGCCGCGACGAAGTCCAGACCCCGTTCATCGTGCTCGGCCTCGAACATCCGGCCTTGCATCGCATTGCCTTGGGCGGCGAACACCTGGCGCATGGTCACGCCGTCGATGGTCACGTTGCCGCGCCATTCGTAGCCGGTGTAGAGAATCGCGCTGCCGTCGCCATTGAACGGCGTGCCGTCGGCGTATTGGCCTTTGACGCTGACCTTGAAGGTGTCGTCGCCAGCGGCGGTCACGCTCATTACACCGGCCAGTTCACCTTTGCCCGGCAAGTGGCCGCTGAAGCTCCAGTCACCGGCAAACGCTTCGGCTTTGGGTGCTGCGCTCAGCCATTTTTTCCAGGCCGGGTTGTCCAGCGGATACCGCTTGGCCAACAGCGGCACCATGTCTTTGCGGGCAATGTCGAACCAGTCGCGGTCGCGGGCCAATGCCTGGTATTCGAGGGACGGCCATTGACCGAGGTGGAAATTCACCAGGCGTTCCCATTCCTGGGCCGGACGCCGTTGCAAGGCGACCCGCGCACCGGAGTGGCAACGACCGCACATCTGGCTGGTCTGGTCGTCGAACTTCTCGACGGTATTGAGTCGACGCTCCAGCGCGTAACGCACGCCGTCCGTCTCGCTCGGCGCCAGGCCCTGGGTGTCGGCCAGGTATTTGACCAGGGTACGGCGGTCGTCATCGCTGATCTGCAAACCATGCATGGTCTGCATCCGGGCGATGCTCATCAGCCAGCCTTCCGGGGTTTTGCGCTGGTGGCTGATGCGGCTCAGGGTGTTTTCGGCTTCAGGGGTGTGACAGCCCTGACAGGTTTCCTTGAGGATGGTCTGGGCGTCGCGGGCTGCCAGGCTGTCAGGCGAATGCAGCGCCACACACGCGGCCACGGCCAGCAGACTGACGCTCAGGCCTGATCGGAGTTTTCTCTTCATCAACGTCGAACCTCGCACGGTGCTTTCTTATTTTTGTGGCTTATCGTTTTTATGGTTTCTGCCGCCGGCGGCGCACCGCAGACGGAGGCAAGAGAAACGTCTGCGATGAGCAATACACGGAGCGTGCCAGCTTGCCGATTACCTTTTTTATCAAGCGTTTGCGTGAAGTTGAATGCGATTGGCCATGCTTGATCGAGAGCGCGTGCGTCTAATATCGCGACAGTTGTTGCAGTCTGAGACAAGCATAGATGCCTTAACCGGGACAGCTCATCGCCCGGCGATTGACGACAGTCCCGTGCGGGGGCGAAATGGTTGTTCACCAATTGCCGTTCAGGGGATAACGAAATGGCAAACATCACTGTCCTGGCGGGGGACTTTCTGCAGGGTGACGGAGAGTACAGAGACGGCGTTTTCACCTTGAGAACGTCGCTTCACCCGTGGCCCGGCATCACCCTGCCACTCTCCTCGTTCAAAAGCGTGGAAGTCGCCAACGAAGAGTCGATCAACAACATCAAGGACGCCATCGGCTTTGGCGTCGCCGGCGCCATGCTGCTGGGGCCCATCGGCGCGATTGCCGGTTTCATGCTGGCCGGAAAAGAAACCGAAGTGACCTTTCTGGCAACGCTGAAAGACGACAAAAAGCTGCTGGCCGCCGTTGATAGCAACACGTTCGACGAGATTTCCCGGAAAATAGCAGCCTGATTGCCTGACGCGAGCCGCACCGGCCTTCAACGGTGCGGCTTGTCGCCGGTTCAGATGGAATAGGTGGGATGAATGCTCTTGTGCGCCTCGATTTCCTGGCGCATGTCCGCCACCAGCGTGGCGATGGCATGGGGACTGTCCAGTGTCCACACCGGAACGTGGGTGGCGATCAGGTCCACTTTGCCCGTCATGCAGTCACAGACCCGGATCGTCATGGACTGGTCCGCTTCCATGTTGCAGGTGCAGACGGCGGGTAGAAAACTGTGTTCGATGATGCTTTGAATTTCCAGGGTTGAAAGGAACATCGCAACCTCCCTTACGCCAGATGTATAGCAGGGGAAATGCTCCGTCATTTCACCACCGAGCCTGAAAATTCTATTCCCCAAAAGTAGGGGGCTCAAGGGCGCAACCCGGTTGCTCGTCGTCTCGACGGGTGGTCATCGGCGCTCAAGTTATCGCGCTTTGCGCCGATAACCTGCTACACCAAACGTTAAGGGAATGACGACATGGCAATTTCTTTAAATGCAGCCTTGATCCAGCCATCGGCCGCTCAGCTCAGCCAGTCCAGCCAACCATTGACCGCGAAAACGCTGACTGAAGACCTGCAGAAAACAGCGGTCAACATCAATCCGGCAGCGATTTACCATCCAGGCGACGAAGCCCCGGCACCCAGTCCGACAATGGAATCGATCGAGACCTGGGTCGGCCGATCCCAGTCACCTGACTTCCCGCAGGTTGCCGAGCGGCACAAAAATGCCCATCAATCGCTGAAATATTCCTTCGAAGAATTCCAGTCAGCGTTGGCCCACGCCTATCCGGATCTCGCCGACAAAAAATTCGGCTTCACCATTCAAGCGGATGGAAGCCTCAAAGCCCTCAACAGTTCAGGCCAGCTCAGTTCTTCCGATATGAACCGGCTGAACAATCTGCTGAATGCTTCCAGTTCGCTGAAATCGGCAGCGAGCAGTTACCGCGACGCCTCCATCGACCTGGTGGCCGCCGACTCCGTATGGGGCGGCAGCTACGTGGGCGGGTACAACCTGAACAAGGAAAACTTCGCCAACACCATCGATCTGGGTGCCCTGTTCTTGAAGAAAGGCTCGGTGCCAAACGCTGAAACCCTGAACGGCTTCTTCTCTTCCCAGTTGTGGAGTAAAGGCGAGCGGATGACGCGGGAGACGGAAACGGTGATGCTGGCCGAGCGCAATAAGATCGACGTGACGGCCTGATTCCGACAACAGGCGCGGAGTGCCCGAATCAGCTCAGGCCACATCGTTGGCCTGAGCTGAAAAAACCGTCTCTTGAATCTCAGCTGCCGTCGCGATTTGCGACAACACGGCGGAACCCGACGGCCCCGAATTACATCCCACGCCCGCCGCCAAAGGGCTATCCGGCCCTTCCGGACAGTTGGCACAGCCATTGCGAAAGCCTCGTTCTCACGAACAACAAGAGGCCTCGCCATGACGCTCCCCTACCTGCTTCCCGCCACCTCGGCGTTCATCCAGCGCGCCCCGCGCATGCTTATCGGCGGCGACTGGGTCGAGGCTGCCGACGGCCAGACCATGCCACTGCACAACCCGGCCACCGGCGAAGTGCTGTGCGTGGTGCCGCGGGCCACGCCCGAAGACGTTGACCGTGCGGTGCTCGCGGCGCGTCAGGCGTTCGATGATTCCGCCTGGACCCGCACCCGCCCCCGCGAGCGGCAGAATTTGCTGTGGAAACTCGCCGACCTGATGGAACGCGACGCCGAACTGCTGGCGCAGCTGGAATGCCTGAACAACGGCAAGAGCGCGGCGGTGGCCCAGGTGATGGACGTGCAACTGTCCATCGACTTCCTGCGCTACATGGCCGGTTGGGCGACCAAGATCGAAGGCTCCAGCGTGGAAGTGTCGTTGCCGCTGATGCCAAACGATCAGTTCCACAGTTTCATTCGTCGCGAAGCGGTGGGCGTGGTCGGCGCCATCGTCGCCTGGAACTTCCCGCTGCTGCTGGCCTGCTGGAAACTCGGCCCGGCCCTGGCCACCGGTTGCACCGTGGTGCTCAAACCCGCCGACGAAACCCCGCTGACTGCCTTGAAACTCGCTGAGCTGGTGCTGGAAGCCGGTTACCCCGAAGGCGTGTTCAACGTGGTCACCGGCACCGGCATCACCGCCGGTTCGGCGCTGACCCACAACCCGCTGGTGGACAAGCTGACCTTCACCGGCTCCACCGCCGTCGGCAAGCAGATCGGCAAGATCGCCATGGATTCCATGACCCGCGTCACCCTGGAACTGGGCGGCAAATCGCCGACCATCGTCATGGCCGACGCTGACCTGAAGACCGCCGCCGCAGGCGCTGCCAGCGCGATTTTCTTCAACCAGGGCCAGGTCTGCTGTGCCGGTTCGAGGCTGTATGTGCAGCGCAAGCATTTCGACAATGTGGTGGCGGACATCGCCGACATTGCCAACGCCATGAAGCTCGGCAACGGGCTGGACCCGAGTGTCGAGATGGGGCCGCTGATCTCGGCGCGCCAGCAGGAACGGGTTTACGGGTACATCGAAAAAGGTCGGGAAAGCGGTGCGACGATTGCCTGCGGCGGTGAGCAATTCGGGCCGGGATTCTTCGTCAAACCGACAGTGATCGTGGATGTCGACCAGAAGCACTCGCTGGTGCAGGAAGAGATCTTCGGGCCGGTGCTGGTGGCGATTCCATTTGATGATGAAGCCGACGCGTTGCGCATGGCCAACGACAGTCCCTACGGGCTTGGCGCGAGCATCTGGTCGAATGATCTGGCGGCGGTGCACCGGATGATTCCGCGGATCAAATCCGGTTCGGTGTGGGTCAATTGCCACAGCGCCCTGGACCCGGCGCTGCCGTTTGGCGGGTACAAGATGTCGGGGGTCGGGCGGGAGATGGGGTATGCGGCGATTGAGCATTACACCGAGTTGAAGTCGGTGTTGATCAAGCTTTGATCTTTATCGTCCTTTAGGCCGTCTTCGCGGGCAAGCCTCGCTCCTACAAGGGCACGAAAACCTGTAGGAGCGAGGCTTGCCCGCGAAGAGGCCAGACCAATCGCTACAAATATCAGGGCTTGAACCCCTGCCCCAACAACCAACTGCGAACCATCCTGCCTTGCTCCATCGTCAACCCGGCCAAAGCTTGTTCCGCCGGTTCAGTGCGCAACCGCCGCACCAACGGCGCCAACTCAACCCCCTGCACATGCCAGATCCCCAACGGCTGATCCGCTGTAATCACCACCTCGGCCTCATCCACAAACCCATCCTTCAACACCGGCGCCCGCTCGATCCGCAGCGCGGCAAAATCCGCCTCGGCATGCGCCACCTCGGCATCCGGCCACTGCCGCCGCGCCTGCCAGAATGGTTGATCCAGCCAACGCTGCTCATCGGCATAAAAGTCCCGCCCGATCCGCGCAAAACGCAAAAACAACTGCTCTACCCGCTGCTGATGAAAGCGCTGGGCCAACGCCGACCGCTCAGGTTTTCGCAACAACGTGTTGATCACCGTCGGCGCCTGCAACGCCGAGGACAAGGACTGAAAGATGCCATTGCCCGACAGCGGGTCGACCGCCATCGCCGCATCGCCGACCCGAATCCAGTTTTCGCCGCACACCTGCGGGCTCAGAATCGCGGTGCTGCTGCGGGCGTGCAGCTGTAGATCGACCTCATGTTCGACACCAAAAAACTCACGCGCCAACGAGGAACCCTGGCGCTGCCCGCGACAGTAATCGAGCAACTGCGCCTTGCCCGGCAGCTCGGCGCTGGCGACGTCCACCGTCCATTGCCAATAACACTGACCGTCCGCCCGCCGCGCCATCCACGCCCAGCCGTCCGCAAGACTTTCCACGGCACTGGCGGTGTTGCCCGGCGCGCCTTGCCAGCGATTGAGCAGGCTGACCGTCTCCGGCCCGCGCAGCCCCTTGCCGAGTGCGGGTGCCTGGCGTCCGCGCGCCTCCACCAGAAAATCGGCAACCAGCGCTTCGTGCCCTTCAATCTCGACCCGATGTCCCTCCGCCGAGGTCTGAACGCTCAGCACCCGACCTTCAATCAGCTCAACGCCCGCCAGGCGCAGGTCCTCGCGCAGTCCTCGATCAAAGCTCGGGCGGTCCAGCAGGAATTCGATGTTTTGCGCATGCTGCTGACCGTTCCACGACACCTGCCGCTGCGACGGCAACGCCGCATCCGCCAGCGCCTGATGCAGACCGGCACCGCGCAAGGCCTCCAGCACCCGCAGCGAAACGCCTTCCAGCGCAGCGAACCGGCGCCACTCGCTGACCAGCGTCACGGGGTAACCGAGCCGCCGCAAGCCCAAGGCAACCGCCGCCCCCGCTGGCCCCGCGCCCAGAATCAGGATCATGCTCCGAAGCGCCGTTCAGGACCGCGATAACGGGCATTCTTGCGCAGCCAGTCGATGATCTGTTCGTTGCTCGCCTCGGGCTGTGAAACGAGGAACCCGGCAATGTGCCCGCTCAACGCCGCGCAGCCCAGACTGGCACCGGACTGCCCCGGATACGTCCCGTGCACGCACGCCGCGAAATCCGCCTGAGCGCTGTTGAGCCATGACCATTCCTGTTCGGCGCAACGTGCATCGCCGGTCACCCGCAGCACCTGTGGATAATTCGCCGGGAACACGCCATCGCCCTGCGCCGGGCTCGACGCACACAGCAGAATGCCTTGCGCTACCGCTGCCGCGCAGGCTTCGCGCAACAGACTGCGGTCCTGGCGCAAACCGAGGCTCAGATTGATCAGCCGTACGTCCTGCGCCACCAGCCAGTCAATCGCCGTGGCGATCTGCAAAGCGCTGGTGACGCCACGCTGGTCGAACACCTGAGCCACGCAGAACACCGCAGAAGGAGCCCGATGACTGATGGCTTCGATCACCGCACTGCCGTGGCCGAGCGGGTCGTCGCGCAAGTCACTTTCGGCCAGACTGTCCGCCAGCAACGAGAACCGTCGTCCGGCGATCACCTGCACCCGCTGCGCCGCCGAATGGCCGCTGTCCACTACACCGATTCGCAGTTCAGACTTCATGCTGCACCGTTTTCGACGTGAGCACGCCGTCGAGCAATTCAAAGCGCAGGTCGGCATCGGCCAGGGTCGAGGGGCGATGACTGATGAGGATGCGCGTGCGTCCGGCAAACAGTCGGTCGATGGCCTCGATCACTTCGCGCTCGGTGGCTTCATCCACCGCCGAAGTGGCTTCGTCGAGCACCAGAATCAGCGGGTCCTGCAACAGTGCCCGGGCAATTGCGATGCGCTGTTTCTGCCCGCCGGACAACTGCTGACCGCGTTCGCCCAACGGACTGTCGAGGCCTTCGGGCAAAGAGGCGATCAGGCTGTCGAGTTGCGCCAGCCGCGCCACGTCGGCGATTGCTTCGCGGCTGGCGTCGGGCACCGCGTAGGCCAGGTTATCGGCGAGGCTGCCGCGAAACAGCACGATGTCCTGACTGACCACGGCAATCCGCCGGCGCAACTGGAACAGGTCCAGTTCCCGCAGGTCGACTTCGCCGAGCAGCACCCGCCCGGACTGTGGATCGTGATGCCGTTGCAGCAAATCGATCAGCGTTGATTTGCCGACGCCGGAGCCGCCGCTCAGGGCGACTTTCAATCCGTAGGGAATCCGCGCTTCGATGCCGCGCAAGGTGCTCGGCCGACCGGGATGGCCGAAGTGCACGTCGTCGAAACGCAATTCGCCGGAGGTCGGCATTGGCTGGGGTGCAACGGGGCTCAGCACGGTCGGTTCTTCACCGCGCAATTCCATGACGCGCCCCAGACTGACCGTCATCCGCTGAATCGCCACGTAGAGACCAAGCAGACTTTGAACCGGTCCGACCGCCATCCCCAGGTAGGTGGAAAATGCGATCAGCGCGCCGAGTTGCCACGTCCCTTGCACCACCCAATAACCGCCAATCAAAAACGCACAGGCACGGGACAGCGAGGTCAGCGTGCCCGGCACCGCCTGGGTGAAAAATTCGGTGACTTGAAGACGCAGCAATTGACTCATGTAGCCCTGCCCCAACGCCTCCAGACGCCGCGACTCACGTTGCTGCTGACCGGCCGACTGAATGAATTTCATCACCGGCAGGGTCTCGACCATGAACGACGACATGTCCGCCGAACGCTCGCGCAACTGGCGCACATCGCGCTCGACCTTGCGCCGCATCCAGCGCAGCCAGAGCACATCGAGAGGAATCAGCACCAGCGCCAGCAGCGACAACTTCCACGACAACGTCAGCAACATCGCCACGGCGACCACCAGGCCGATCACGCTCGACACTGCCGAGAACAGCGAATCCACGGCGAAGCGCTGGATCTCCGCAACATCGCCATCGAGGCGCGACATCAGGTCGCCAATCCGCCGTTGCCCGTAGAAGCTCGGCGACAGGGTTTGCAAATGCCGATAAAGGTCGTCGCGCAGCGAGAACAGAATCCGCCCGGACAGCCGCGTGTGCAGGTAACGATTGATCCCCGAGAGCGCCGTGCCGAGCAGCCCGGCGACGATCATCAACCCGGCGATCAGCACCAGCATGGGGAAGTTGCGCGCCAGCAAGCCATCGTCGATCAACAGCTTGGTCAGCCAGGGTTGCACCAGCACCAGCGACGAGGCGCAGACCGATAAACCGAGCAGTCCGGCAATCGCCAGACGATGCGGGCGCACAAAACTGTAGAGCCAGCGCAACGCCGCTTGCAGGGCTTCGGGATTCTGGCTGTCGATCAGCCGAACGATCAGGCGCTGCATCACGAACGCAACTGTTTGAGCTTGCGGTACAAGGTTGCGCGGCTGATGCCCAAGGCGTCGGCGGCGGCCGAGACGTTGCCCTGATGGCTGTCCAGGGACTGGCGAATCAGCTCCAGTTCGTTTTCGCGAATGCTCCCGGACGCCGGCCGCTCGCTGGCGTTCAGTTCGTCGAGCATGCTGTCGGGCAAGTGATCGAGGGTGAGGACGGTGTCCCCCGGTTCGCGCATGGCCAGCGCCGTGCGCAAGACCATTTCCAGTTGGCGGATGTTGCCCGGCCAGTGGTAACCCGCGAGCAAGCGGTTCAAGTCGTCATGCAGGAGCATGGCCGGTGCATCTAGCCTGGCCAGCAGACGACCGACCAGCGCGTTGAAATCGTCGCGTTCGCGCAGGGCCGGCAGCATCACGCTGATACCGTTGACCCGATAGAACAGGTCTTCACGGAAGTGTTTTTCTTCGACCAGGCGTTTGAGGTCGCGGTGGGTCGCGCAGATCAGGGCGACGTCGATGTCCTGTTCTTCACCGGCGCCCAAAGGCGCGACCTTGCGGTCCTGCAATACGCGCAGCAGACGCGCCTGCAACGCCAGTGGCATGTCGCCGATTTCGTCGAGAAACAACGTGCCGCCATGGGCCTGTTGCAGACGCCCGACCATGCCGCCGCGACGGGAACCGGTGAACGCACCTTCGCGGTAGCCGAACAGTTCCGACTCGATCAGGCCTTCGGGGATCGCCGCGCAGTTCACCGCGACAAAGGGCTTGTCGCAGCGGCTGCCAGCCATGTGCAAGGCGCGCGCGATCATTTCCTTGCCTGTGCCGGTTTCGCCGAGCAGCAACACCGGCAACTCGTTGGCCAGCCCCTGACGGGCCATGCGCAAGGCGCGGGCATAACGGTCGTTGCTGCCGGCCAGGGCGTCGAGATCCGGTTGAGGTTTGGCGGTTTTCGCCGGGCTGCGCGGCGGCGTGCTGACGTTGATCGAGCGCTGCGGCGCACGCAGGGTTTTGTAGAAGAACTCACCTTTGGCGGTCTGCAAACTGCCGACGCCGCCCTGATGCAAACGCGACAACAGTTGTAAGCCATCGACGCCGAGAAACTCTTCGCAACGGCGACCGACCAGCGCCGAGCGTTCGGCATGGAGCAACTGACACGCCTGGGCGCTGACCGCAAGAATCTGCCCGCCAAGGCTCACCGCCAGCAAGCCCTGCCAAGGGGATTCGAGGTACTGCCGGCGGCTGTGGAACGCCAGCACGATCTGGTCGGGGAAACTGGCGTTGAACACCCGGCTTTCAATCTGGCTGACCGCCATGGCCAACAGCGCGGTGCTGTCGTGAACGCGGCCGAGCGGGCCTTCGCGGGTCAGGTCGAGGACGCCGAGGATGTCGCCTTGCGGGCAATAAATCGGCACTGAGGTGCAGGAGAAATCGGTCAGGCGATCGAGGTAATGCTCGCCGCAATCGATCATCGTCGGCCGGGCTTCCACCAGCGCGGTGCCCAGCGCGTTGGTGCCGCGAGCGGCTTCGCTCCAGCAGGCGCCAAGGGTGATGTCTTGCAGGCCGCTGCCCTTGAGGCGATCGGCACGGCCTTCGACCGCGAGGATGGTGGCGTCGGAGTTGGCGAGGATGATCAGGCCTTCCTTGCCCTGGCGGTCGGCCAGGTAATCGATCGCCGGCAATGCCGCGTCGATCAGCAGGCGATTGTTCGCCAGCAGCACGTCGAGGCTCGCGCTCGATTCCAGCGCCAGTTCATGCTTGCTGTTGAAATGCACGCCATGGCTGAGGCTGCGTCGCCACGATGCATCGATTTCCGCCCGCAACACGCCATCGGGGACTTCACCCTCAAGATGGAGTTTTTCCCGGGCCAGCCGGGCTTCACGGTGCAGCTTGGGGGAAGTTGTTTTTATTAGCGTCATCAAGCGCTCCGGATCGGTCCGCCCTGCGCTCTTTTAAGTTCAGCGCCCTGCCGCAATCTTTACGTTAACGTCAGGGCGATGGCAAGTGTGTTTCATCCGTTGTACCGCGTTATCGTTCTTCGCGGGCAAGTCGGGTCGCCGCACCGCTCGCTCCTACAGGTTCAGCGTCGCCCACAAACAGGCGAGTCAACTCAGGCACTGTAGGAGCGAGCGGTGCGGCGACCCGACTTGCCCGCGAAGGCGATCATCCAGGCACCCCACAACTCAGATCCGCCACACCTCGGGCCCGACAAAAAACGCCCGTGCATTGTCCTCAAGACTCTCCAGGTGATACCCACCCTCCTGCACAATCAGGCACGGCAACCCAAGGCTGCGAATCCGCTCACCCAGCCGCGCAAACCCTTCCCGCGTCACCGCCACTTTGCTCTGCGGGTCCAGCTCGAAAATGTCGAACCCCAGGGACAGCACCAACACCTCGGCAGCGAAATCCTTCACCGCCGCCAGCGCCACCTCCAGTTGCCCAAGAAAGTCCGCCTCACTCGAACCATGGGCCATCGGCAAATTCAGGTTGTACCCCTCGCCCGCGCCGACACCGCGCTCATCCGCAAACCCGGCAACCCCCGGATAGAAGTTGGTCGGATCGCCATGCACCGAGACATACAGCACATCATCGCGGTCGTAGAAAATCTCCTGAATCCCCTGACCGTGGTGCATGTCGGTGTCGAGCACCGCAACGCGTTCAAACCCGCCGCGCAACACCTGAGCCGCCACCGCCGCGTTGTTCACATAGCAGAAACCACCGGCCGCTTCGGCCCGGGCGTGATGCCCCGGTGGACGGCACAACGCATAAGCCGCCGGCTCGCCATCAAGCAACGCCTGCGCGCCGGCCACTGCGCTTTGCGCCGACCAATAGGCCGAACGCCAGGTCTGTTCGCCCACCGGGCAACTGCCATCCGCCAGATAACGTGCGGCCTGAGCCAGGATTCCGCGCAGAGCGTTTGGCTCACGGACGAAGATATTCGACATCACTTCGTCGCCCCAATCTTCCGGGATTTCCTTCCAGCGCTGATGCGCTTCCTGGAGAAACGCCAGGTACGGCGCACCGTGCACCGCCAGCAGCGGATCAAGTCCGGCATCCACCGGCTGCTCGACTTTGAAACCCAGCGAGCGAGACGCCTGCACCAGTCGCTGCGCACGCTCCGGCACTTCCTGCGGCGTGCGCATCTGTCCGCGGGAGTAATAGCTGCGTGGATGGTGAAGCAATTGTTCGGGATGGAAAAAACTGCGCATGGGCCTGATTCCTGTCAGTTAACGTAATTCTCGAATCCGAGTGCACCCTCCTGTAGGAGCGAGGCTTGCCCGCGAAGGCGGTGTGTCAGTCAAACGTCGATGTTGTGCTGACGCCTTCGCGGGCAAGCCTCGCTCCTACAGGGATCGGGTTTATTCAGTTCTGCCGGCGCGGGACAGCACGGCGTTGAGCAGCACGTCGGTGCCTTGCCGCACGTCTTCCGGCAGAACGTCTTCGGCTTCGTTATGACTCAAGCCGCCGACACACGGGATGAACACCATCGCCGTCGGGCAGAACCGCGCCAGGTGAATCGCGTCATGCCCGGCACCGCTGACAATCGATTGCTGAGCGTAGCCCAGGGCATCCACAGCGTGCTGCACCGCCGCCACGCAGTCTGCGTCGAACGGTGTCGCCGGGCTGATCCAGTGCGGGGTGATCGTCAGGTTGAGGCCGCGACCGTCGGCAATCGCCTGCAGCCGCGCGCGCACTTGCTGCTCCATCGCATCGATGGCGTCGTCGTGGTGATGACGCAGGTCGACGGTAAAATTCACCAACCCGGGAATGGTGTTGCGCGACGACTTGTTGATGCTCAACTCACCAACGGTGGTCAGGCCCTCCGGGGCGAAATCGGTGGCCAGACTTTCAATCGCCTGAATCATCCGCGCCACGCCGTACAGTGCATCCTTGCGCAGGGGCATCGGCGTGGTGCCGGCGTGAGCGGCCATGCCTTCGACCCGCACGTCGAGCCAGCGAATCGCCTGGCCGCCGCTGACCACGCCGATGCTCTTGGCGTTGTCTTCAAGGATCGGGCCTTGTTCGATGTGAGCTTCAAAATACGCATCCACCGCGCCGCCCAACGGACGCTCGCCGGCATAGCCGGTACGCTTCAGTTCATCACCGACGCTGATGCCGTCGGCATCCCGCACCGCCAGCGCCGCGTCCAATTGCATGATGCCGGTGAACACCGCCGAGCCGAACATCGCCGGGGTGAAGCGCGCGCCTTCTTCGTTGGTCCACACCGCCACTTCCAGCGGCTTGCGGGTCTGGATGCCGAGATCGTTGAGGCAGCGCACCACTTCGAGGCCGGCGAGCACACCGTACACGCCGTCGAAGCGTCCGCCTTCAGGCTGAGTGTCGAGATGGCTGCCCATCATCACCGGCGCAGCGTCCGGGTCAGTGCCGGCGCGGCGGGCGAACAGGTTGCCGATGGCGTCCACGCTCAGGGTCATGCCGGCTTCGCGGCACCAGTGGGCAAACAGTTCACGACCGGCCTTGTCTTCATCGCTCAAGGCCAGTCGGCAACTGCCGCCACGGGCGGTGGCGCCGATTTCGGCCATCGCCATCAGACTCGCCCACAGGCGTTCGCCATTAATCTTCAACATAAGATCCTCCAAGACAATTCAAATCCCTGTAGGAGCCGGCTTGCCGGCGATGGGTCCTTCAAGACATGCACTAATCTTTCGGACGCCATCGCCGGCAAGCCGGCTCCTACAGGTTCGGTTGTGCGTAATTGATCGGTGTCAGGCGTTGGCCAGCTCAACGCGTTCAGCGTTGGCATGGCGACGGGCAAGGGACAGCACGCAGACCAGCGAAGTCGCGGCAATCAGGCTGTAGAACAGCGCCATCGGCCACCATTGACCGGCGAATTTATGCGCCAGCAGCGTGCCGATCAGCGGCGTCAAACCACCGGCCACGGCGCCACAGATCTGATACGCCAGCGAAATCGCCGTGTAGCGCACGCGGGTCTCGAACATGCCGCTGACGTACCCGGCGATCACCGCGTAGAACGACGCCATGCACGCCACTGCCAGCGCGATGCCAAGGATGATCAGCGGTGCCTGGCCCGAGCTGACCAGCACGAACATCGGGTACGGCGAAGCCATCGCCAACAACGACACCAGGCACAGGAAACGCGTGGCGCCGATTTTTTCCGCGAGCCACGCCGCCAGCGGCTGGATGCAGAACTGAATGATCGCCACCACAAACAGGCACTCGAGGATCAGCGAGCGCGGCAACTGCAGTTGCTGGGTGGTGTAGGCGATCATGAAGGTATTGGTGAAATACACCCCGGCAATCCCCAGGGTGTTGGCGCCGATGCACAACAACAGCGGACGCCACGCGGTGCGCAGGACTTCCATGACCGGCGCCTGCTCTTTACGCGTGCTCTTGGCGGCGAGTTCGCGACTGGCGAGGAACTCCGGTGACTCGTTCACGCCCAGGCGAATCGCCAGCCCCACCAGCAGCAGCAACGAACTGGCGAGGAACGGCAAGCGCCAGCCCCAGCTCATCAGGTCTTCTTCCGGCAAACGGGTGACTGCGCTGAATGCCAGCAGCGACAGGATCAAACCGGCCGGGCTGCCAAGTTGCGCAAAGGACGCGAAGAAATTGCGGCGACCTTTCGGCGCATGCTCGCCGGCCATCAAGACCGCCCCGCCCCACTCGCCACCCACGGCAATGCCCTGGACGATGCGCAGCAGAATCAGCAGTACCGGCGCTGCGGCGCCGATCTGTGCATAAGTCGGCAGCAAACCGATGCAGACCGTGACCACGCCCATCATCAGCAAGGTGATGATCAGCGATTTCTTGCGCCCGATGCGGTCACCGATGTGGCCGAAGATGATCCCGCCCAACGGCCGCGCAAAGAAGCCCACGGCGAAAGTGCCGAACGCGGCCATGGTGCTGAACAGTTTGTCGTCGGAGGGGAAGAACAGCGCACCGAACACCAGCGCGGCGGCGGTGGCGTAAATGTAAAAGTCGTACCACTCGATCATGGTGCCGATGAAGGCTGCGGCTGCCGCACGGCGTGGCTGGGAAGAAGCTGGGGGCTTCATGGTTCGGACTCCATTGATTGTTTTTTTGGCAGGAGAAAAGCAGTAAATCCAAGGCACTCTGACGGCGCCTGTCTGGGAGTGATTTATCGTCCCGAGGCTATGATTAGTCAATTTTCTATTTATTATGCGCAGTATTACGACAGCTTATAATCGAGAGCCACATGGTCGAACGCGATGTGCAACGCCTGCTCAATGACCGACTGGACTGGAACCTGCTGCGCACCTTTCGGGTGATCGGCCAGGAGCTGAGCATCAGCCGCGCCGCCGCCCGCCTGCACCTGACACAACCCGCCGTGAGCCAGGCATTGAAGCGTCTGGAAGAACAACTCGGCCGCCAACTGATCGCCCGTCGCGGTCCACGTTTTGCCCTGACCGAAGTCGGCGAGCAGATCTTCGCACTGGCCGGGGAAATCTATGGGCAGATGTCCCAGGTCAGCAGCGTGCTGGAGCAACCGGCCGACGAAGTGATCGGCAAGGTGCGCCTGCTGATCATCAGCCGGATCTACTCGGAACGCTTCGATGACTTCCTCGCGGACTTCCATCGGCAGCACCCGCGGGTCGATCTGGAGGTGGACGTGATGCGCAGCTCCGACATCGTCAGTGCGCTTCAGGAAAAAACCGCGACGCTGGGGCTGAGCCTCAATCGCCGCCCGCAACCGCGCCTGGAACAACGGTTGTTCCTGCGTCAGCGCTATGCGTTTTTCTGCGGCAAGCATCATGCAATGTTCGGCCAGCAGAACGTCGATCAAGGGGATTTGCAGCGGGAGAATTTCGTCAGTTTTACCAGCGACCAGATCGGCGGCATGCTCTCGCCGCTGACGATTTTTCGCGATCAGCAGGGCTTCAGTGGACGCATCGTGGCGTCGTCACCGAGCCTGGAAGAAGTGCGGCGACTGGTGATCGCCGGGTTCGGTATCGGTTGTTTGCCCGAGCACGTGGTGGCGGCGGACATCGACGCCGGATTGCTCTGGCGCCTGCCGCCCCACGAAGGGATTGCCGACGTGGACATTCATTTGCTGTGGAACCGCGAGCAGCGCATGAGCCGGGCCGAGACGATATTCATCGAGAGCCTGCAACGCTGCCTGACGGCTTAGACCCGCAACACCTGCGCGACCGGTTCACCGGCGCGCAAACGTTCGAGCAAGCGCGGTTCGGCATGATCAGACGCCAGCGCCTGCTCGATGACACCGGCCGCAGTGTGCCAATCGAGAAACAGCACGCCGTTGTCGTCCGCCAGCACCAGATCACCCGGCTGCACGGTGACGCCTGCGCAGTGAATCGGCTGGTTGATCTGGCTGTCGCCGCGACCGTGCAGCTTGGTGGTCAGCAGGCTGGTGCCGCGAGCGAAGACCGGCAATCCGCCCTCACGCAGCTCCAGCAAATCAGTCACGGCGCCGTCGACCACGATGCCCGCCGCCCCGGCACAACTCGCGGCACAACTGGTCACCGCGCCGACCGGTGCGTGTTGCCAGTCGCCATCGGTGTCGATAACCAACACGTCGCCCGGCTTTATCAGCGCCAACGCCTGGTTGACGGCAATGGCATCGGCGCCCACCAATTTCAGGGTTAGCGCACGGCCCACCAGTTTCACGTTGGGCACCATCGCCCGCAGTTGCGAGTCGGCAAAACCCGCCTCCAGAAAATGGCCAAGGGTCGGAAAGCTCACCGCTTTGAACTGCTCGATCAACTGTGACTCATCCATTCTGCGGCTCCCTGGCAATCACCTCGGCCACACAGTCGATTTCCAGCGACACGCCCCAAAGCGCCACGCACACCGTGGTTCGCGCCGGCGGCGCATGGCCGAGAAACTCGCGATACACCGCATTGAACGGCTCCAGTTGCGCCGGATCGGTGAGGTACGCGTTGACCTTGATCACGTGGCTGAAACCCGAACCGGCTTCAATCAGGATCGCCTCGAGATTGCGCAAGGTTTGCCGCACCTGTTCGGTGAAGTCCGCGGGCTGCTCATCGAGTGTGCTTTGGGCCGGAATCTGCCCGGCGGTGAACACCAGATGGCCGCTGACCACCGCTTGAGAGTAAGGCCCGACCGGGCCGATGAAGCCCGGAGCGGATTGAATTCTGCGCATGTTGTTGAGCTCCATGAATCAGGCCGCAGCCGATTTGAAAGGTTTGCGAACGGGTTGATCGGCAGCCGGACCCGCCGCCGGGATTTCGCTGATGTCGCGCTTGAACGTCTCGGTCAGCAGCAACAGCGCCAGCAAGGAAATCAGCGCCGCGCCGATCATGTACCAGGCCACCGACGAGCCTTTGCCGGTCGCTGCGAGCAACGCAGTGGTGACGATGGGCGTTGCGGCGCTGCCGAGCAGGCCGGACAGCATGTAGCTGATCGACAGTCCCGAATAACGCACGCGGGTGCCGAACAACTCCGCCAGGAAAGTCGCGATAGGCCCGTAGTTGGCGGCAAATGCGGTCATCAACAGCAAGTAGCCGAAGATCACCAGCGACAGCTCCTTGGTGTCCATCAGCCAGAACATCGGGAACGCGACCAACGCCTCGGCAACGATGCCGGCGACAATGATCGGCTTGCGACCGAAACGGTCCGACAACGCGCCGAACACCGGCAGCATGACGATGCACCAGGCACAGGACAGCAGCACCACGCCCAGCATCACGCTGCGACTGAAACCGAGATTCTGCGTGCCGTACGTCAGGCCGAACGCGACGATGATGTTGAACGACGCGCCGGTCGACATCGTCGCAATACCGCCGAGCACCACTTGCTTCCAGTACTTGCGAAAGACTTCGGCCAGCGGCATTTTCACCTGCACTTCCGCTTCCTTGACCTTGTTGAAGGCCGGGGTTTCGGCGATGTTCAGGCGGATGTACAAACCGACGGCAATCAGCAAGACGCTGGCCAGAAACGGAATGCGCCAGCCCCAGGCCAACAGGTCCTCAGGCGACAGCCACGCGGCGATCACCAGGAACGCCAGGTTGGCAATCATGGTCCCGGCCGGGACGCCGATCTGCACCCAGGAACCGTACAGGCCGCGCTTGTTGGCCGGCGCATGTTCCACCGCCATCAACACCGCCCCGCCCCACTCACCACCCAGCGCCAGGCCTTGAATCACCCTCAGCAATAACAACAGGATCGGCGCCCATATCCCGATGGCCGCGTAATTGGGTAACAAGCCGATCGCGAACGTGGCGGCGCCCATGGTCAACAGCGAAATCAACAACATTGACTTGCGACCCAAGCGATCACCGAAGTGCCCGAACAACGCCGCACCGACAATCCGCGCCAGATACGCCGAAGCGAAGGTGCCAAATGCCAGCAATGTGCCGATCAGCGGCACGAAGTCCGGGAAGAACACCTTGTTGAAGACCAGCGCCGACGCGGTGGCGAAAACAAACAGGTCGTACCATTCCACCGTGGTGCCGATGACACTGGCCACGGCAACTTTTTTCATGCTGATTGCAACTTCCGGCGGGGCACCGGACTTTTCTGCGGACGATAGATCGCTCATCACTGACTCCAGGAATTCTTCAGAACTCGTTTATTTAATTGTTTTGACTGGCAGTAAATCGTTTGAGAGTGAGGGATTGTTGTTATGTATCGCCCAACTGAGTGGGCGAGTTTTTATATTCAGTAACCCAGTAATCGGTCCGCGTTATTCAATAAAGGTTCGCCGGCATTTAAACGGCGAAAGTTCTCCGCAACTTGTTCGGCAATGCAGTCGTGGGAGGCTGCCGAAGCCATGTGCGGCGTAATCGTCACACCGGGCATTGTCCAGAGACGGTGATCAACCGGCAGTGGTTCTTGCTCGAAAACATCCAGCAGCGCGCCGCGCAGTTTTCCTCGTTTCAGGGCGTGTTCGAGGTCGTCGATATTGAGATGACCGCCCCGGCCGCAATTCACCAGCGCAGCGCCATTGGCCAATTGTTCGAAAGTTGAATGACCAAGAATGCCGCGGGTTTCGCTGGTCAGCGGCAACAAGTTGATCAGCAACTCCACACCCTCGAGAAATGGTTTCAGGTTTGCCGCACCGGCGAAGGTCTGGACGCCGTTTATCGACTTGCCACTGCGCGCCCAGCCACGAACGTCGTAACCGGAAGCGGCCAGATCCTGAGCGATGGCGCTGCCCAGCGATCCCAGCCCCATCACTCCCACCTTGAATTGCCCCGCCGCCCGTTGCAGCGGCCGCTCCCAGCGCTGCTCCTGTTGCTGCAACAGCACATGATCGAAACCACGGTGATAGTGAATCACCGCCCAGCGTACGTATTCGGTCATGCCCTGACGGTGGCCGGGATCGACCACCCGGCACACCGGCAGATCCGGGCACGACGGGTCGTGATCGAGGTGATCAATGCCGGCCGCCACCGAGTGAATCACCTGAAGGTTCGGTAACGCGGCGAGGCTGCCCGGCAAAGGGAACCAGCACGCGGCAATCTGCGCATTTTTGGCCAGCGGATCATCCGCCAGCACGGTGGTGAGCTGCGGCGCGCTGCGGGCGAACGCGGCTTGCAGTTGCTTGAGCAGCAAGGTGTCGCGGGACAGCAAAACCACGGTGTTCATGACAGATAGGACTCGCGCTGGGATTCGATCAGAGTTAAAGCGGCCTCCCAGGCCAGGTCGATGATGTTGTCCTGCTCATCGCGGTCAAACTGCTCGGCGGTGTGTGCACACACTTCCGGCGACGGGTAATGCAACGCGGAACCGCCAGCCAGCGCCGCCACCTGCGCCTGGCAGGCCCGCTCCAGAAAGTGGATCTCCTGGAACGCCTGAGCCACGCCGGAGCCACCGACCAGCAAACCGTGATTGCGCAGGATCATTGCCCGGTGCGGCCCCAGATCAGCAATCAACCGCTCGCGCTCATCCAGCGACAACGCAATGCCTTCATAGGTGTGATACGCCAATTTGCCGTAGAACTTCAGCGCGTGCTGACTGATCGGCAACAGGCCCTGCTTCTGCGCCGCAACGGCCATGCCGGCGGCGGTGTGGGTATGGATCACGCAATTCAGGTCCGGACGGGCCATGTGGATCGCCGAATGAATGACGAACCCTGCGGCGTTGACCCGATGACCTTCGTAATGCGGGTCGACGACTCGCCCTTCCTGATCGATGCGCACCAGATCCGAGGCGCGCATGCGGTCGAAAATCACCCCATAGCGGTTGATCAGAAAGTGATGCTCAGGCCCTGGAATCCGCAGGGTGATGTGGGTGTCGATCAAATCGGTCATGCGAAAGTGCGCGACCAGCCGATACAGCGCAGCCAGTTCGCAACGGGCCTTCCATTCAACCGGGCCGATGTGTTCAGGTTTACTCACGAATACACCTCTTTAGCAGCGTGGGTGACGACCGGGTTGGCGCGCAGGCGGGCCAGCCCGCAAACACCGATCAGGGACAGGGCCGAAAGCAAGGTGAAGAACACCGCCAACGGCAGCCATTGTCCGGAAAACTTGCTCGCCAGCAGCGTGCCGATCAGCGGCGTGGTGCCGCCAGCCAATGCACAACTCAACTGGTAAGCGATGGAAATGCCCGAGTAGCGCAGGTGCACCGGGAACGCCTGGGTCATGTAACCGGCGATCACCGCGTACAGCGCCGAAAGGATCACTACCGCGAGGGCGATGCCGAGGGTCATCAACAGAATGTTTTGCGTGCCCACCAGCAAGAACATCGGGTACGGCGTGACCATGCACAGCAGCGCAACGAGCTTGAGAAAACGACCTTCGCCGATGCGCTCGGCGAGCAGTGCGCTAAGCGGTTGCGAGAGCAACTGAATGACGGTCACCAGGAACAGGCAATCGAGAATCGTCGAGCGTGCGATGCCCTGATACTGGGTGACGTAGGTGATCATGAAAGTGTTGGTGAAGAAGAACCCGGCCGAGCCGATGGTCACTGCGGCGGCAGCGAACAGGATCTGCCGCCAGCACGTGCGAATCACGTCTTTCACCGGGTATTTGGCGGTCTCGTTGTTGTCCCGCGCCTTGGCGAATTCCGGCGACTCATGAACGCCGGAGCGGATCATCAGGCCGACCATCATCAGCACACCACTGGCGAGGAACGGCAGACGCCAGCCCCAAGCCAGGAAGTCTTCGGGTTCGAGTGATGTCACCAAGCGAAAAGCAATCAACGCCAGTAACAAACCGGCCGGGCTGCCGAGTTGGGCGAATGATGCGTAGAAGGTTTTGCGCTTGGCTGGCGCGTGTTCGCTGGCCATCAACACGGCCCCGCCCCACTCGCCTCCGACGGAAATGCCCTGGATCAAACGCAGCACGATCAGGCCGATCGGTGCCCAGATACCGGCGCTGGCGTAACTCGGTAACAGACCGATGCCGGCAGTTGCCACGCCCATCAGCGCCATCGTCACCAGCAACATTTTCTTGCGGCCCAGACGGTCGCCCAGATGTCCGAAAACCATGCCGGCCATGGGACGGGCGATGAAGCCGACGGCGAAACTGCCAAAAGCCGCCAGGGTACTCATCACCGGGTCGCTGCTGGGAAAGAACACTTGCCCAAGCACCAACGCTGCCGCTGTGGCGTAAATGTAAAAGTCGTAGAACTCGATGGTCGTGCCAATGAAGGCAGCGGCCGCCGCTCGACGCGGCTGTGCGGTGGTGTGCATGCAAGGACCCTGTGTATTTATAGTTTTGGGCAGGTACTGAAGGCTGTTTACGGTTGCGCTCTGTGGCGCTTGTGGGCTTTATCGCTTCCATGCCAGGATTAGTCAATTTTCATATTCTTATCTTTACTATTAGCACTGCTACTACATGGGATTGTCATGACTTCCACTAACCCCTGGGTGGGCCGACGTTTTCTGAATGATCGCCTCGACTGGAACCTGCTGCGCACCTACCTTGTGATCGGCCAGGAAGGCAGCATGAGCCGTGCCGCAGCGCGGTTGCACATCACGCAGTCAGCCGTCAGCCAAGCGTTGAAACGGCTGGAAGAACAACTGGAATGTGTGTTGATTGCCCGTAGCGGGAGACGGTTTGACCTGACGGAAACCGGGGAAGAAGTCCTGCGCATTGCGACGGATATCTACGGCGATATTTCGCGATTGGGCACCGTGGTGGAGAGTCGTCACGATGACGTGGTGGGCAAGATCCGCATTCTCACCGTCAGCGGTGTGCAGGCGCGGCATTACGACGAGTTCCTCGCCGATTTCCATGAAACCCACCCGAAAATCGAGCTGGAAGTCGAAGTGATGGGCAGCTCGAACATCATCAGTTCGTTGCTGCAGAAGACCGCGACCATTGGCGTCGGCCTGTGTCGTTTACCGCAGCCGCGGCTGGAACAGCGGGTGCTGTTCCGCGAGCGTTATGCGTATTTTTGCGGGCAGCGTCATCGGCTGTTCGGACAAGAGAATCTGACGCTGGAACAGCTCGCCGCAGAAAACTTCGTCAGTTTCACCAGCGACCAGCTCGGCGGTAATCTTTCACCTCTGACGCTGTTTCGCGACCAGCAGGGTTTTACCGGCAAGATCGTTGCTTCATCGACGAGCTTCGAAGAGATTTACCGATTGATTTGCGCAGGTTACGGGATTGGCTGCCTGCCGACGCATTTGGTGAAAAGGGATGTCGAGCAAGGGTTGCTGTGGCGGTTGCCGCCGGAGGATGGGGTGGTGGATTTTGATATTCAGCTGCTGTGGAATCGTGAGCAGAAGATGAGTCAGGCGGAAACCGTGTTCCTCGAAAGCTTCCAGCACATGCTCAGCATTCGTGAGCCTGTGCTGTGAAGCCTTGATCGGTTAAACGTGAGGATCGCCAGGCGGTTTGCTCGGCGTGGCGTATTGCGGCTTCAGGTGGCCGTCCTGATCGAGTAACCAGGCGTCCATGATCTGTCGCACCACAGGCCCGGCGACGCGACCGCCGGCCTCGCCGTTTTCGATCATCACCGAGATGACAATCTTCGGGTGCTCGGCTGGCGCGAAGCCGACAAACAAGGCGTTGTCGCGGTTCCGCTCCAGGGTTTTCGCCCGGTTGTAGCGCTCGCCCTGTTTGATCGCGACCACTTGCGCGGTACCACTTTTCCCGGCGATGCGATATTGGGCACCTTGGGCCGCCGCTCGGGCGATCCCGCGAGCGTCGTGCATGACCATTTGCATGCCGTGGTTGACCTGCTCCCAGTCACGCGGGTCTTTCAACAGGATGTTTGGCATCGGATGCTCATCCACTGGCGTCACACCGTCCACGGTCTTGGCCAGGTGCGGACGGTTCCAGACACCTTTGTTGGCGATCAGCGCAGTGGCTTGAGCCAGCTGCAGCGGCGTGACCTGCATGTAACCCTGGCCGATGCCGAGGATCACCGTTTCGCCGGGGAACCACGCCTGACGGCGCGTGGCGCGCTTCCAGGCCTGAGACGGCATCAAGCCGGCAGACTCTTCGAACATATCCAGCGAGACCTTCTCGCCGAGCCCGAACATCGCCATGTAGTCGTGCAGGCGATCGATGCCCAGCTTGTGCGCCAGGTCGTAGAAGTAGGTGTCGTTGGAGCGCATGATCGCCGCGTCCATGTCCACCCAACCGTCGCCGCTGTGGTTCCAGTTACGGTACTTGTGATCGAAGTCCGGGAGCTGGTAATAACCCGGGTCGAAGACGCGGGTCTGCGGGGTCACGACACCCGCATCCAGGCCGGCAATCGCCACTTCAGGCTTGATGGTCGAACCGGGCGCATAAAGACCGCGCAGTACGCGATTGAACAGCGGCCGATCGATGGAGTCATGCAGTGCCGCGTACTCCTTGAAGCTGATCCCGGTCACGAACAGGTTCGGGTCAAAGCTTGGCTTGCTGACCATGGCCAGCACTTCACCGGTCGATGGATCGAGCGCGACCACTGAACCGCGACGATCCCCCAAGGCTTCTTCGGCGGCTTCCTGAAGTTTGACGTCGAGGCTCAGGACGATGTTTTTACCGGGTACTGGATCGGTGTGTTTGAGCACTCGCAGCACGCGACCCTGGGCGTTGGTTTCGACTTCTTCGTAACCGACGTGGCCGTGCAATTCTGATTCATAAAACTTTTCAATCCCGGTTTTGCCGATGGATTGGGTTCCGCGGTATTCGACAGTGTCCAGGGCCTTGGATTCTTTCTCGTTGATTCGACCGACATAGCCGATGGAATGGGCGAAGTGCGCGCCCATCGGGTAATGGCGGACGAACTGCGGCTCTACGTCGATTCCTGGCAGGCGGAATTCGTTGACGGCGAGTACAGCGATTTGCTCTTCACTGAGTTCGTAGAACAGCGTGACGGGCACAAAGGGGTGGCGCGCCTGCTTCATCGCCTTGTCGAACAGCGTCCGGTCTTCAGCGGGCAGGTGCAGGAGATTGACCACCTCGTCCAGCTCTTCTTTGACGTCAGCGGCGCGTTCGCGGGTGATGGTCAGGTTGAAGCTGGGGCGGTTGTCGGCGAGGACCACGCCGTTGCGGTCGTAGATCAATCCGCGCGTGGGGGTGATCGGCAATACGTGGACGCGATTGTTTTCGGAGATGGTCGAGTGATAGTCAAACTCGACGACTTGCAGCACGTACATGCGCACCACCAGTGCGCAGGTGATAGCGACAACGAACAAGGCGCAAGCCATCAGTCTTTTGTTGACCAGGCGCGTCTCTTTTTCGTGGTCCTTGATCGGTATCGGTTGGGGCATTTCTGCAGCTGCTCTTTAACTAAAAAGGGGCGCCGATCCGTAGGCTTGAAATCAGTCCGTTAAAAAACGAGCTGCACCATACCAAAAACCGTGCGGTCACTTTAGTGCGATTTCCTCTAACGGTTGTCCTTGAGGGCCAAAACGACGGTTGGTTTTTTCTGACTCGTGCGATTTGTTCAAAATTGATATTCCGATTCATGCATTTTTCTTGCAGATAGGCCTGTGGATACTGGGTGCATGTCATTCCCTTTTTTGGAGTCATTTCATGCATCCACGATTTACGCGATTACTCGGTTCGAACGGTTTTTCCATTGGGCTGGAGCTGCCACTGGATAACGATTGGTCCAGCGACGGCCAGCGCCGACGAATTGCCGAAGACCGCCCTTTCGGTGTTCCGGATCTGAAGCAACATGCAGCGATGGCGAGGCTGGCGGACAAGGCTGGGTTCCGTGCTCTGTGGGTCCGCGATGTACCGGTTTACGACCCGAATTTCGGCGATGCCGCACAGGTTTTCGAAACCTTTTCCTACCTTGGGTACCTGGCCGGAATCACCGACAACATCATGTTGGGTACGGCGGCGGTTGTACTTCCATTGCGTCAGCCTTGGCTCACCTTGAAGTCAGCAAACAGTGTTGATGAGTTGAGCGATGGGCGTTTACTGCTTGGCGTGGCCAGTGGTGACCGGCCTATGGAATATCCATTGTTTGGGGTCGATTACGATCAGAGGGGAGAGATTTTTCGCGACACGGTGGAGTTATTGCGCGACCAGGGTGAAGGCCGCCTGCCTGAAGGTGCGCACTTGCTTCCGCAACGAGATGAAGCGGCTCCATTATTGGTGGCAGGTCTTGGTCAGCAATCACCCGCATGGATTGGTGAGCACATGGATGGCTGGCTCGCCTACCCGGGTACGCCAGATGAACATCGGCGCCGGGTCGGGTTGTGGCGCGAGGTGGGTGGGGATAAACCTTACATCAGCTTTGTCCACCTTGATCTGGCAGCCAATCCTCACGCCCCGATGCGACGTGTGCGTTTCGGCGGCATTTGCGGGCGGTTGGCGCTGATTGATGAGCTTCAAGCATTACGTGAAGCCGGGGTACAACATGTTGGCCTGCATGTGCGTCGTAGCGAACGCCCGGTTGCCGAGGTTATTGAAGAGATTGCTGAATACGTTCTGCCAAAGTTCCACTGACAATGCAGTGCCTTCAAGGGCCGCCAATGTGGCTGCCCTTTTTTCGCCACTTTCCTGCGGGCAAAACAAAACCCCAACTGCTTTCGCAATTGGGGTTTCGGAATTTAATCTTGACGATGACCTACTCTCACATGGGGAAACCCCACACTACCATCGGCGATGCATCGTTTCACTGCTGAGTTCGGG